>DASZGB010000011.1:0-160615 GCA_035939185.1 Solirubrobacteraceae bacterium | reverse complement strand
AGACGACCGCGATCTCCGAGCCCTCGGTGGGGGATTGCGCGGCGTGCGACACCTCGCCCGGGCGGGCGGCTAAAGCGATCTTTCAGGGTGCTTCGCGGGATGGCTCGCGGGTCTTCTTCCTGACGAGCCAGCCGTTGCTCGACGGGGACTCCACCCAGAATCTGTATGTCTACGATTTCACTGCCCCAGCCGGCCAGCGGGTCGTGCGGGTGTCCAGCGGTGACCCGGCGGGGGCGAACGTGGAACGTGTTGTGCGCATCTCCGAAGACGGGTCGCATGTCTACTTCCTCGCGCGGGGTGTCCTGACGGGGACCGCGAATGCGTCCGGTGAGCATGCGGTGCAGGGCGAAAGCAACCTGTATGTGTATGAGCCCGATCCCGCGCATCCGGGTCAATTCAAGACGGCGTTCATCGCGCAGTGGAGTGGCGGTCAAACAGAGGTGACACCCGACGGCCGCTTCCTCCTGCTCACGAGCGCAAGCGGTCTGACTCCCGATTGCGCGGTTTGCTCCGGCGAAGAGCTGTACCGCTATGACGCGCAGACAAGTCTGCTGGTGCGCATCTCGATCGGCGAGAACGGGTTTGACGGGAACGGAACCCAGATCCCCTTTGCGCAAATCAGTGCTACAGGCCGTGAAAGAGCCCGCGCTGAACCGAGGTGGGTCTCGATCTCTGACGACGGCTCCTATGTGTTCTTCCAGAGTCCGGCAGCGTTGACGGAGAACGCGCTCAACGACGTGCTGGTGAAAGTGCCGACCGGGCAGGGCGCCGAAGAATACTTCGAAGAATACCTGGAGAATGTGTATGAGTATCACGAAGGCCACGTGTATCTGATCTCCGATGGGCGCGACACGAAGGGGCTTCGTGGTGGAGTGGCGACGCACCTACAGGGGGCGAGTCCGTCGGGCAGCGACGTGTTCTTCGCCACCGCCGATCAGCTGGTGGCGCAGGACACCGACACGCTGCCGGATTACTACGACGCGCGGATCGGAGGCGGGTTCCCGGCGCCGCCGGCCGCGGTGTCGTGTCAGGGCGAAGCGTGTCAGGGTGGCCTCTCGGTGGCGCCCTCGGGGCAGGTTCCGGGGAGCGTCTCGTTCACGGGTCCGGGGAACCCCGTGCCCGTCCCGGCCGCGGCGAAGAAGAAGAGCGTGAGCAAGCACCATGCAAAGAGAAAGCCCAGGGCAGGCCGGCGGCGCGCGAAGCGCCACGCGAAGGCCCGTCGCACGACCGGAAAGGGACGGTGAGCACGATGAGGAGCAACAGGATGGGATTGACCAGTGCTCTTGCCGTGGGCCGCGACTGCTCGCGGGCAGCACGGGTGTGGACTGTTCTGTGCGTGGTTGCCGTGCTCGGCGCGACGCTTGCCACGGGGGCCGCGCGTGCGTCGGCGGCGCCGGGTGTGGCGTGGGCGCTTGAATCGCTCGCGCAGCCCACGAGCTTTCAGCCCTCCGATAGCGACGACTCGTACACCGTTTCGCCGTCGAACGTCGGCGGCCAGGATTCCGCTGGCACGATCACGCTGGTCGACACGCTGCCGGCGGGGGTGACGACGTCAGGCACACCAGAAATCAAGGGAGAATTAGCGCGCAGCGGTGGTGGCAGCGAAAGCGAAGGCTTCCCGTGGTGGCAATGCACCCAGGGCGCGGGGAACAGCGTCGTGACGTGCACGTCGGCGCCGGGTGTGTCGGTGCGGGCGTTGACGCCGGCGCACGCGATCGCGATACGGGTGAAAGTCGCGCCGGGAACCCCGGCGGGCACGTTGGGCGAGAACGTCGTGCGGGTGTCGGGCGGCGGTGCGCCTGAATGCGGCGGCGCGGGCCAGCCGGCGTGTGCATCGGTGAGCAGCACGACGCTCGTCGGCGCACAGGAACCGGCATTCGACTTGCTCGACCTCAGCGCCGGTCCGCTCGACGCCGCGGGAGCGACCGACGTCCAGGCCGGCGATCATCCCAGCGGGTTCACGACGAGCTTTGCCTACCCCACCGCGAGCAGGGCCGCCGAAAGCACCATGGCGAATATATTACCGCTGCCGGTCGAGCGGGTGCGGCGGGTAGTCGTGGATCTACCGCCGGGAATCGTCGGCGATACGCAGGCCACGCCGCTGTGTCCGTTGAACGTTCTGTGGAGCTTTGGCGCGTGCCCGCCGGGGACACAGGTCGGGGTGGTGCACGTGTTCAAGAGCCCGGAAGGCGTGAATACGCTGGCTGTGTACAACCTGGTGCCCGAGCACGGCTATCCAGCGGAGTTCGGCATATTTGAACAGCTGACGGGGGTTCCCGTGGTCCTGTACGCGAGCATTCGTCCTGGTCCGGACTACGGGGTGCGTATCACCAGCCAGAGGTTGCCGGAGGTGATCGAACAGACCGGGGCTTCGACGACGTTCTGGGGGAACCCCGCGGCGAAGGATCACAGTCCGCTTTCGCCGTTGGCGTTCTTCTCGAACTCTTCGCGCTGCTCGGGGGAACCGGGTAGCGTCGTGGTGCACGTCGATTCCTGGGAGCACCCTGGGCGTGAAGTGAACGGCGAACCTGATTTCAGTGACCCGAACTGGAAGGGTCATGCGGTGTCGGTGCCGCCCGTGGAAGGGTGCGGGGCGTTGCATTTCGACCCTTCGATCGGCGTGTTGCCGGAATCCGCGCAGGCGGGTGTCCCCTCGGGCTACACGTTTGATGTGGGTATCCCGCAGTTCGAGGAACCGCTCGGGATGGCGACGCCTCCGTTGAAGCGCGCGACGGTCGCGTTGCCCGCAGGCGTCGTGGTCTCGCCGTCGGCGGCTGACGGGTTGCAGGCTTGCAGCGATGCGCAGTTCGATGTAGGTTCGAACGGGCCGGCGGGGTGTCCGTTGGCTTCGCAGGTCGCGACGGTCACGGCGAGGACACCGGTGCTGGCTGAACCGGTGGTGGGCCAGGTGTTCGTCGGCTCGCCGGACTGCGGCCCGTGTACCACGGGGGATGCTCAGGAAGGCCGGTTGCTGCGGTTGTTCCTGCAGGTGCAGATTCCCGGGGCGAGCCTGAAGTTCCCGGGGACGGTGTCGGTGGATCCGGCGACGGGGCGGTTGACGGCGACGTTCGCTGGGTTGATCCAGCAGCCGGTGAGCGATATCCAGTTGCAGTTCAAGGGCGGTCCCCGCGCGCCGCTGGCGAATCCCCGTGGATGTGGGGTGTTCACCACGACGAGCGAGTTGGAACCGTGGAGCGCGCCGTTCACCGGGAACGGGACACCATCGTCCGCATTCGAAACGACGGGTTGTGGGAATCCTGGGATGTTCGCCCCGTCGTTCGTGGCCGGCACGACCAGCCCGCAGGCGGGAGCATTCTCGCCGTTCAGCGTGTCGTTCTCGCGTACCGACGGGGATCAGGAATTGGGTGGTGTCACGGTCACGCCACCGCCGGGGTTGCTGGGGATCCTTAAGGGCGTGGAACGTTGCCCCGAACCACAGGCCAGCCAGGGTGCGTGTGCCGCTGGGAGCCTCATCGGGCATGTCAGTGCGAATGCGGGACCGGGTAGCCATCCGTTCACGGTGACCGGTGGCCAGGTGTTCCTGACCGGCCCCTACAAGGGCGCACCCTTCGGATTGAGCATCGTGGTGCCCGCCGTCGCCGGGCCGTTCAACCTCGGGAACGTCATCGTCCGCGCGGCGATCAACGTTGACCCCCACAGCGCACAGATCACTGTCGCCAGCGATCCGTTGCCAAGGATGCTCGACGGTGTGCCGCTGCAGACCAAGAGTGTGAACGTGAGCATCGACAGGGCCGGGTTCACGTTCAACCCGACCAGCTGCGATCCCCTGTCGGTCGGTGGGACGCTCACCGCCGCGCAGGGCGCGACTGCGCAGGTGTCGAGTCGTTTCCAGGCCGGGGGTTGCGCCGCGCTTGGGTTCCACCCCTCGTTCACGGTCTCCACGCAGGCCAAGACGAGCAAGAAGAACGGAGCGAGCCTCGATGTGAAGGTCGGTTCGGGTGCGGGGCAGGCGAACATTGGGAAGGTCGCCGTGACGCTCCCCAAGCAGCTGCCCTCCAGGCTGACGACGATCCAGCAGGCCTGCCCCGAAGCCGTGTTCAACGCGAACCCTGCGTCGTGTCCGGCGGGGTCGAACATCGGGACAGCCACAGCGAATACACCTGTGTTTGCCAACCCTCTCGTGGGGCCGGCTTATCTGGTGTCTCATGGTGGCGCGGCGTTCCCCGATCTCGTCATCATCCTCCAGGGCGAAGGCGTCACGCTCGATCTCGTGGGGAGCATCGACATCAAGAAGGGCGTCACCAGCAGTGCGTTCAACAGCGTGCCCGACGCGCCGATCAGCTCCTTCGAGCTGAATCTCCCCGAGGGGCCGCACTCCGGGCTCGCCGCTGTCGTCCCCGCGAAGGCCAAGGGGAACCTCTGCGGCACGAGCCTGACGATGCCGACCACGATCACCGGGCAGAACGGCGCGCAGGTCAAGCAGAACACCAAGATCGCCGTCAGCGGCTGCCCCAAGGTCAAGAAGAAGGCCACCCGGGGGGCGCACGGCAAGAGCAAGAAGGCGAAGAAGTAGGGCCGGTGGGCGCGAGCACCGCTATGTCTGCACCCAACAGGCCGGCCGGGGCGCGCAAGCGCTCCGGCCAGGAGCCGGTCGCTCCCAACCGCGTCGCCGAGATCCAGCGCCAGCGGATCATCGGGGCGATGGCGGAGGTCGCGGCCGAGAAGGGGGCGGCGAACGTCACCGTCGCGCACATCGTGGCCCGCGCGGGGATCTCGCGCCGGACGTTCTACGAGATCTTCGAGGACCGCGAGGCGTGCCTGCTCGCGGCGCTCGAGGAAGCGATTGGGCAGGCCGCCGCGACTGTGGTGCCCGCCTATCGGGGTGGGGGGCGCCCCGATTTCGGGGCGGGTTGGCGTGAGCGTGTGCGTGCGGGACTCGCCGCGTTGCTTACGTTTCTCGAGGAGGAGCCTGGTTTGGGGCGGTTGTGTGTCGTGGAGGCGCTTGGGGCGGGGGAGGGGGCGCTCGAGCGTCGCGCCTGGTGTCTGGGTGCGCTCATCGCTACTGTCGATGAGGGGCGTGGTGAGGTCTCGGGCGCCAAGCAGCCGCCGCCGATGACCGCCGAGGGGGTCGTCGGGGCCGTGTTCGCCATCGTCCATGCGCGCATCCTCGCGCGCGACGGCGCCGGTGGTGCGGGCGCGGGCGGCGCGGGCGGGCGCGGGGCGCCGCCGCTCACCTCCCTGCTCGGCGAGCTCATGGCCGTGATCGTGCTGCCCTACCTCGGTCCTTCCGCGGCGCAGAAAGAGCTTCGCAAACCGGCCCCAACCCCTCCCCAAAACAGATCCCGTCCGCGCCGCGATCCGCTGGAGGGTCTCGATATGCGCCTCACGTATCGGACGGTTCGGGTGCTGATGGGGATCGCGGGGCACCCCGGGGCCAGCAATCGCACCGTCGCCCACGCGTCCGGGATCTCCGACCAGGGGCAGATCTCAAAGCTGCTCGCGCGGCTCGAGAGTCTCGGGCTTGCCGAGAACACGGGGCGGGGGCATCCCAAGGGGGCGCCCAACGCCTGGCGGCTCACTGCGCGCGGGCAGGAGGTCGAGGGGGCCATCCGGTTGCAGACGGGGTAGGGTGGCAAAGGCGCTTGCGGGCTGAGCTTCGGCGCCCAGGGTTCGAACTCCATCCCTGCTACGGTCCCCCACATGGGCGGCGAGGTCGCCCGTGGGGTTCTTGTCTTGTCTTTGTTGGCGCTCGCTTGCGCGGATGGGGTCAGTCAGTCGAATCTCCCTCCGCAGCACGTGGCCGGCACGGTCACAGAAACACAAGGAGCATTACCAACATGAAGCATGAAACGTTTGCCGACCTCGGCATATCCGCGGTCGTCTGTGGCGAGTTGGCCAAGCGCGAGATCCTCGCGCCCTTCGCGGTACAGCAGATGGTCATTCCCGACATCCTCGCCGGGCACGACCTGCTCGCCAAGTCGCCCACCGGCTCGGGCAAGACGCTTGCCTTCGGCGTGCCTTTGGTGGAACTGCTGAAGGACTCCGATGCGCGGCCCTCCGCTTTGGTTTTGGCGCCCACGCGCGAGCTCGCGCTGCAGATCGTTGAAGACCTGCGCGGGATCGCGCATGCGCGGGCGCTGTCGATTGCGGCGGTCTATGGCGGCGCTGGGATCGTCAAGCAGGCACGGCTCGCGGCGCGCGCACACATCGTCGTCGCCACTCCCGGGCGGTTGGTGGACCTGATCGAGCGCAAGGACATCTCGCTTGCGCAGGTGCGCCTGCTCGTGCTCGATGAGGCCGATCGTATGCTCGACATGGGCTTTCGCCCCGTTGTCGATCGGATCGTGCGTTTGACGCGTTCGCAGCGCCAGACGTTGCTGTTCTCGGCCACGCTTGAAGGCGAGGTCGGGCGCCTGGCCAAGGCGTATACGCGCAACGCCCGCCGCCATGAGCACGTGCACCCCGCCGAGCACTCCGGCAAGATCGAGCACCGCTTCCTTGCGGTCTCGCACGAGGGCAAGGTCGGTCGTTTGGTCGCCGAGCTGGCTGAGGCCGAGCGCGGGCTCACGCTCGTGTTCGTGCGCACCAAGCGCGGCGCCGATCGGCTCGTCAAGAAATTGACGGCCCACAAGGTGCGCGCCGTCGCGATGCACGGCGACAAGTCACAGGGGCAGCGCGAGCGTGCGCTGGCCAGCTTTGAGTCGGGCAAGGTGGACACGCTGGTTGCCACCGACGTCGCGGCGCGCGGCATCGACGTCGCCGGCATCACGCACGTCATCAACTTCGACATTCCTGCCAGCGGCGATGACTACGTGCACCGCATCGGGCGCACCGCGCGGGCGGGGGCCAGCGGCGTCGGGCTCACGCTTGTCGCCCACGACCAGGCGCGCGAGCTGGCCGGCATGGTCCGTCACCTCGGCCTGCACCGCGAGCTCGAGCTAGCGGGTGTCACGGCGCGTTCCGGCGGCTCGCAGGCGCGTTCGGAGGGCGTGACGGCGCGTTCCGTGGAAAGCACTGCTAACTTGCACCACAGGCCCTCCCATGACAGACGAACACCTCGCCGGCGACCAGCCCGTAAGCCGTCCCGGACCAGATGACGTTCAGCCCGTCGAATATGAGTGGCTCAACCGCGCTCTCACGGGTCTCATCACCGTCGGCCCGATCCTTGCGTTGGCCTTCGTTGGCTGGCAGCTGTGGGACGGCCTGTTGCGCGGTTCTGACCTGATTGTCTTCGCGATCCTCTACACGCTCACGGGGCTCGGCATCACGATCGGCTTTCACCGCCTCTTCACGCACCGCAGCTTCAAGACCTCGCGGGTCATGCGCGGGGTCTTTGCGGTGCTCGGCTCCGCCGCGATCGAGGGACCTGTCATCTCTTGGGTCGCCGACCATCGCAAGCATCACGCCTTCTCCGATCGTGAGGGCGATCCGCACAGCCCCCACGTCGACCACGGCCTCGGGCTGCGCGGGGCGCTGCGCGGCCTTGGGCACGCCCACCTTGGCTGGCTCTTCATCCACACCGAGCGCGGCTCGCGCGAGCGCTACGCGCCCGATCTGCTCGCCGATCCCGTCGTCTCCTTCGTGGATCGCACCTTCTTCGTGTGGGCGCTCGGGGGTCTCGCCGTCGCCTTCTTCCTCGGCGGGCTCATCGGTGGGACCTGGCGCGCGGCTTTGACAGGCCTGCTGTGGGGTGGGGCCGTGCGCATGCTCGTGCTGCACCACGTCACTTACTCGATCAACTCGTTGTGCCACTTCTTCGGGCGCCGCGACTATGTCACTGGGGATCACTCGCGCAATCTCGCCTGGCTTGCGCCGCTGTCGTTGGGCGAGGCCTGGCACAACAACCATCACGCTTTTCCCACCTCCGCCTTCCACGGTTTGAGCTGGCGCCAGTTCGATCTCTCCGCGCTGGTGATTCGCGCGATGGAGCGCACCGGGCTCTGCTGGGATGTCATCCGCGTGCCCGAGGAGCGGCGGCTGCGTAAGCGGCAGGTTGCAGTCTAGTTGGGCACTCCAGTGTACTTTCCTGCTATTTGATGGGGAAGTAGGCTGGGGAGAAAAAGCGGAGCCTCTGATCGGAGGGCGAAGGATCCCCGGGAAGGCGAAGGACTCCCGGGAAGGCGAAGGACCCCCGGCCTCGCGGGTCTGTGGCTGCCTAACCCTCTAGGCTCGACTGCGTGTCAGACGTTTCCCCGGTGCGTGAGATCCTCGCCGGCCGCGTTGGCGAGGAGATGGCCCTCAACGACCGCTATCTCAATCCGCAGATGGGGCGCATTCTGCGCACGCTCGGTTTCGATCGCGCGTGGGTGCGGGGAGAGGGAGCGCATCTGATCGACTCCCGGGGCGAGCGCTACCTCGATCTCTTCGGCGGTTATGGGGTCTTCGCGATTGGGCGCAACCATCCCGAGGCGATCGCGGCAGTGCGTGAGGTGATGGAGGCACAGACGGCGAACCTGCCGCAGCTGGGGGTGACGCTCTTGAGTGGGGTGCTGGCCGAGCAGTTGCTGGCGCGCGCGCCCGGCAGCGTTGGTGCGATGGTACCCGCCAACAGTGGCGCCGAGGCCGTGGAGGCCGCGATCAAGATCGCGCGCGCCGCGACGGGGCGCGTGCGGGTGCTGTATTGCGAGCATGCCTTTCACGGCTTGACGCTGGGCGCGCTCTCGATCAACGGCAACGACGAGTTCCGCGACGGCTTCGGGCCGCTGCTGCCGGGGTGCGAGGCGGTGCCCTTCGGCGATCTCCACGCGCTGGAGCTTGCGCTGGGGGGAGCGGACGTGGCGGCCTTCATCATCGAGCCCGTGCAGGGCAAGGGGGTCAATCTGCCCCCGCCCGGTTACCTGGCGGGCGCGCAGCGTCTCTGCCGGGATGCCGGAGCGCTGTTCGTCTGCGATGAGGTGCAGACGGGGCTGGGGCGCACCGGGCGCTTCCTTGCGCTCGAGCACTGGGGCCTTGCGCCGGACATGGTGTGTGTCGCCAAGGCCCTCTCCGGGGGACTTGTGCCGATCGGGGCTGTGCTCGTCTCGCGCGCTGCCTTCGAGCGCGTCTTCGACGGCATGGAGCGAGCGGTGCGTCACGGCTCCACCTTCGGTGGCAACGACCTCGCGGCGGCCGCCGGCCTGGCGACCCTACGGGTGTTGGAGAGGGAGGAGTTGGTGGGCCGCGCACGGCGTATGGGGGCGTTGCTGTTGGAGCTCACGCGGCCGCTGATCGAGCGCTATCCCGTGGTCAGAGACGTGCGCGGGCTGGGCCTGATGTGGGCGATCGAGCTGGGGCCGCCCGAGAGCCGCCTTGGGCGCACTTTATGGGCGGGCCTGGAGCGGGCGCAGCCGGGGCTCTTCGCGCAGCTCCTCACCGTGCCGCTGTTCCACGAGCATCGCATCCTCTGCCAGGTCGCGGGGCATCGCATGAACGTCATCAAGGCCCTGCCCGCACTCGTCATCGAGGAGTCCGAGATCAGGCGTTTCGCCGTGGCGTTGGAGGAGGTGATCGCCAAGGCCGAACGCATGCCATCGGCGCTCACGCGCTTTGGCTCGCGCCTGGCTGTGGGGGCGGTGCGCGCCCGCTAGTTGTTCTGGTCTGGGGAGGTTGTAAGCGCGGGTGCTTGATGGGTTGCCGTTGAGGGGCCGCCGCCGGGCGCCTCGCGTTGGAGGCGCCCGGCGGTTCGGTGTGGTCGGCCCGGCGGGGTGTGCGGTCCGGTTCAGTGGCGAGCGACGCCGGGCAGCACTTCCGTGCCTTCGATCTGGACGGCCTGCAGCGCGTTGGGGTCCAACCCGAGCAGGTCGAGGATCGTCGGCGCGATCTGGGTCGTCTCCACCTGGGGGTGGTATGTGCCCGGCTCCACTGCTCCCGGCGCGTAGACGACGATCGGCACATCGCGGTCGGCCGGATTGGCGCCGCCGTGCTCGGCGATCTTGCTGCCGCCGGTGTACACCACGCCGACCTGCACCACACCCCACACGTCAGGGTGCCGGGGGTCGTTCAGGGGTACCCCGAAATACCGCGCGGCGGCCCTGCCGGCGTAGATTGCGGTCAACCCCGAGTGCGCCAATGTGCGCGAGCTGCCGTCATACGCGACGCCGGTCGCCGTGTGGTTCCACAGGTATTCCTTCACGAACCTCGTGGCTTGGCGGGAGGTGTCAGACAGGTAGCTCTGCCACGCGTCATCATCGACCCCCGCGACGATCAGTTCGCCGGTGCCGGGGTGCGCTGCCTTCCAGGCGGCGTTGATCGCTGCGATGATCGGACCGTCCTTGATCCTGGTCAGTGCGTTCGGGTCCTGCGGCGATTGGCCATGCTTGGCCGAGACGATGATCGCGGTCGAGTCCGCGAGGCCCTGCGCCTGGATCTGTTCGTCCATCGCCTGCAACTTCGCGTCGATGAAGTCGAGCGCCCGCTGGAGCAACGGCCCGGGCGTCGTTGTGCCCGGCAGATAGCCGCCCTTCAGGCCATCCGAGCTCAGCAGCTTCTCGGCGGTCGAGACGGTTTGGAAGTTCATCCCGAAGATCGCCGGCACGCCCACCTTGCTTGCGTGACTATGGTCGTAGCCGGCGATCTCGTTGAGCACCGCCTGGACCTTGTAGGAGTCGTACTGCATCGTCGCTGCGTTGTCGCCGGTCCAGATCACTTCGCCCGGGTACGGGGTGCCGTTCGGTTGCAGCGCATTGCTGTCGATCTCAGGCGTGAACAGGTCGTCGATCCCCGTGCCGGACGGACCCTCGAGGGCTTCGTAGGCGGGGTGTTTGTCCGACCACGCCGTGCGCAGCCCGTGCGCGTGCGCCACTTCGAAGATCGTGTTGACCTGGAGGTATTCGTGGGGGTAGATCGGCTTGCAGCTCTGCGGGTTCACCGGCAGCGCCGCCGGGTTGAGCAGGGATTGCGGGTTTGCGGTCATTTCCAGGATGCTCGTGGGCAGGCCCGTGAGACCCTGACCGGCATCGAGCCTCGTCACGTCCTTGTCGTCCGGCGAGTCGTAGATGACTTCGCCGCCCAGCGGCTGGCCGGTGCACGAGGTTGTTCCCGCCGGCAGCACTGCATGGCTGTACTCGTCGTCGTAGTAGACGCCCGTCGTGCGCGGGTTGCCGCCGGTGACCTGCGCGGTCATGCCCGGGAACGAGTCGGACGGGATCGGCGTCTGCGCGCGGGCGTACTCGGCACCGCCGCCGACGAGCTTCGCCAGCTCCGAGCCCGGGTGGTTGGCGACATACCATTCGACGTCCGACTGATGCAGGCCGTCGACCGAGATCAGCAGCACGTGCGCGATGGAGCCCCGTTGGTGTTGTCCATGATCGCCCGCTTGTCCGTGATCTCCTGAACGTCCACGATCGCCCGCTGAATCTGCGAAGACCACCGCCGCCGGAGTTCCGATCGCGATGGCCCCGAGCGCCAGGACGGCGGTTGCGCCGCGGTGTATGCGTCCGAGCATGAGGCACCTCCTCGGTTGAGATGAGCAGTTGTGCAGTCCTACCCGCGGGCCTACGTGCCGACGTTGCCGAGCTGTGGCGATCGTGTGGCCATGTCGTGAACCGTCCTCCCCGCTCAGCTAGCCTGTCCGGCCGTGCTCAGCACCCGCGAGGACATCCGTAACGTGGCGATCATCGCCCACGTCGATCATGGCAAGACGACGCTGGTCGACGCCATGCTGTGGCAGTCGGGGGCGTTTCGTGCCGGGCAGGACGTCGCCGACCGCGTGCTCGACTCGATGGATTTGGAGCGCGAGAAGGGGATCACGATCCTCGCCAAGAACACCTCGCTGCACTACCGGGGCGTGAAGCTCAATATCATCGACACCCCTGGGCATGCCGACTTTGGGGGGGAGGTCGAGCGGGGGCTGACGATGGTCGACGGCGTGCTGCTGCTCGTGGATGCTTCGGAGGGGCCGCTGCCGCAGACGCGCTTCGTGCTGCGCAAGGCGCTGGAGGCGCGGCTGCCCGTGATTCTCGTCGTCAACAAGGTCGATCGCTCCGACGCGCGCGTGGCGGAGGTGGTGGACGAGGTATATGAGCTGTTCCTCGACCTCGACGCGCAGGAGGACCAGATCGACTTCCCGATCGTCTACTGCAACGCCAGGGCGGGGCGGGCGTCGCTTCAGTACGACGCCGAGGCGGAGGGGGGAGGGCTGACGAGTGGCGACCTCGGTCCGCTGCTCGATCTGCTGTTGGAGCACATCCCCGCGCCCACCTACGAGCCCGAGCATCCGCTGCAGGCGCTCGTGACCAACCTCGACGCCTCCCCCTACGTGGGGCGCCTGGCGATCTGCCGCGTACGTCAGGGCAGCATCCGCAAGGGTCAGACCGTCGCCTGGTGCCGCGCTGAGGGCACGATCGAGCGCGCGCAGATCTCCGAGCTGTATGTCACCGAGGCGCTTGAGCGCGTCGAGGCAGCAGCGGCTGGGCCGGGGGAGATCATCGCCGTTGCCGGCATCGCCGAGGTGACCATCGGCGAGACCCTTGCCGACCCCGAGGACCCGCGGCCGCTGCCCGTCATCACCGTCGATGAGCCTTCGCTGTCGGTGACGATCGGCATCAATACCTCGCCGCTCGCGGGGCGCGAGGGCTCAAAGCTCACCGCGCGCCAGGTGCGCGCGCGCCTGGACCAGGAGCTCGTCGGAAACGTCTCGCTGCGCGTGCTCGACACCGAGCGTCCCGACGCCTGGGAGGTGCAGGGGCGGGGCGAGCTGCAGCTGGCGATTCTCGTGGAGATGATGCGCCGCGAGGGCTTCGAGCTCGTCGTCGGGCAGCCCAAGGTGCTTGAGCGCCAGATCGACGGTAAGCGCCACGAGCCGGTGGAGCGCCTGGCGATCGACGTGCCCGAGGATTACGTGGGGGTCGTCACGCAGCTTTTGGCGCTGCGCAAGGGGCGCATGGAGCACATGACCAATCACGGTACCGGCTGGGTGCGCATGGAGTACCTCGTGCCCGCCCGGGGGCTGATCGGGTTTCGCACTGAGTTCCTTACCGAGACCCGGGGGACGGGGCTCATGCACCACGTCTTCGACCGCTGGGAGCCCTGGGCGGGGGAGCTGCGCACGCGCGTCACCGGCGTGCTCGTCTCCGACCGGCGGGGCGACACGGCGCAGTTCGCGCTCATGAACCTGCAGGAGCGCGGGACTTTGTTTGTCGGCCCCGGCGAGGAGGTCTACGAGGGCATGATCGTCGGCGAGAACGTGCGCTCGGATGATATGGACGTCAACGTCTGCAAGGAAAAGCACCTCACCAACATGCGCTCCTCCACCGCCGACGTGCTCGTGCGGCTCGTGCCGCATCGGGAGCTCACGCTCGACCAGGCGATGGAGTTCGTGCGCGATGACGAGTGCGTCGAGGTCACGCCGGAGAGCGTGCGCTTGCGCAAGGCCGTGCTTGGGAAAACCGACCGGATGAAGGCCGCGCGGCTGCGGCGCTGAGGGGGAGAAGAGGAGGGGGATGCTGAGGGGGAGAGGAGGAGGTGGGTGCTGAGGGGGAGAAGAGGAGGGGGTGGGTGCTACCCTACGTGTATGAAGAAGACCAGCATCTATCTTGAGCCCGCTTTGGACATCGAGCTGGCGCGCATCGCGCGGGCCGACGGCATCACCAAGGCTGAGCTGATCCGGCGCACGCTGCAGGAGAACGTCGCGACGCGGCCGCGTCCGCGGATCACCGCGATCGGCGTCGGCGCAAGCGGGGGGCCGGGCGACATCTCGATCAACCACGACAAGTATCTCGCGGAGATTCTCCAGGCCGAGCACGACGCCCTGTGATCGTCGCGGACACCTCGCTGCTGTTCGCCCTGCTCGACCGCAGCGATCAGCACCATGTGGCGGCCACCGCCTGGTATGAGCGCGAGCTGCCTGATCTCATCTGCACCCCCCTGATCCTCGCTGAGGTCGACCACCTGACCGAATCGCGTCTGGGCGCACACGCCACGCGCGCCTATCGCCAGGACGTGATCGCCGGCGCCTACCAGACGAAATGGTGGACCGGCGCCGAGGTTGAGGCCGCCGAGATCGCCGACCGCTACGCTGCGCTGAGCCTCGGCATGGCCGACGCCTCGCTCATCGCCCTCGCCGCTGTGCTCCAGACGACCACGATCGCCACTTTCGACGAACGCCACTTCCGCGCGGTCCGGCCACTGTCAGGCGATGCCTTCCGGCTGCTCCCGTTTGACGCCTCCTAGGGTGGGAGACCTCGAAGGTCCGCCTCCACTGGGCTTGACAGCTTTGCGGCTTTGCCGCTTTGCTATCCTGCTGCTATGGCAACTGCGCGGAAAGCATCACCCGTGGCTGGCAGCGGGACCTTCGTCGCTCTGCAGCGGCGGGGCACGATCGCGATTCCTGCCGATATCCGCAAGCGTCACCATCTCGACGAGCCCGGCGCTCAGGTCGAGCTCATCGAGCGCGCCGACGGTGTGATCGAGCTGCGTCCGCAGCTTCCCCACCCAGCTGAGCAGCAGTGGTTCTGGACCGAGCGCTGGCAGCGCATGGAGCGTGAGGTGGATGCGGAAATTGCGGCTGGGCGGGTCAGTACCCATGAGTCTGCCGAGGACTTCCTCGCGCACCTCGACGGCCTGGAGGCCGAGCGCTGAAGTTCCAGACCACCCCGGCCTTCGATCGGGACTACAAGGGTCTCAGCACACGGCACCGCGCCAAGTTCCGCGGCAAGGCGTTCCCCCTCTTCCACGACTGCGCTCTCCGCGCCGCCGCCGGCGAGGCCGATCCCTGGCAGCACTCGCTGCGCGTCAAGCGCCTCGTTGGGGCGCCCGAGGTCTGGGAGATGACCTGGTCGTGGCAGGACCCCGATGGCCGCGCCACTTGGGAATGGGTCGAGATCGATGGGGAGCCAGCGGTCCGCTGGCGGCGCGTCGGGACGCACGAGATCTTCAAGCGGCCGTAGGCGCCGCGCCTTGGCGCATTCGATCAGCCTGCCCTTGTAGCCTGGCGTCGATGAGCGCCGCCGCGATCGAGGTCAGCGACTTGCGTAAGAGCTATGGGGCCGTCGAGGCCGTGCGCGGCGTGAGCTTCGAGGTCGCGGCGGGGGAGGTGTTCTGCCTGCTCGGCCCCAACGGGGCGGGCAAGACGACGGTGACCGAGATCCTTGAGGGCTACCGCGAGCGTGGCGGCGGTGCGGTCAGCGTGCTGGGGATGGATCCTGCGCGGGGGCCGCGCGAGCTGCGCGAGCGCGTGGGGATCGTGTTGCAGTCCTGCGGCGTGCAGGCGGACCTCACCGTCGCTGAGTTGCTTGAGATGTATGGGCGCTACCACGTGCGCCGGCGTGCGGTCGATGAGCTGATCGAGCTCGTCGGGCTCAGCGAGAAGCGCGACACGCGCGCCAAGCAGCTCTCCGGCGGACAGCGCCGGCGCCTGGATCTGGCGCTCGCGCTCGTGGGCGATCCCGACCTCATCTTCCTTGACGAGCCCACCACCGGCTTCGATCCCGCCGCGCGGCGCCACGCCTGGTCGACCATCCGCTCGCTCTGCGATCTGGGCAAGACCGTCTTTTTGACGACGCATTTCATGGACGAGGCGCAGCACCTCGCCAGTCGTGTCGCCGTCATGCGCGCGGGGGAGATCGTTGCCAGCGGGCCGCCCAACGAGCTCGGCGGGCGCGAGCTGCGCCCCGCTGAGATCAGCTTCCTCGCGCCCGCCGGGCGCTCGCTCGCCGAGCTCTCGCAGGCCGCAGGTGCGCAGGCGCGGATGGATGGCGGGCGGGTGCTCATCGCAAGCCGCGAGGGCGTGCGCACGACGCACCAGCTCACCGCCTGGGCGTTGCAGGCTGGCGTGGAGCTCGAGCACTTCCAGGTCATGCAGCCTTCGCTCGAGGACGTCTACCTGGAGCTGACCGCACAGGCGCGGGGATGAGCGTCTCGAGGGCCGCCTCCGGCTCTTGGCGGCGCGAGATCGGATTGGCCGCCTGGCAGGTGCGCTACGAGCAGCGCGCCTTTTGGCGCAATCGTACCCGCGCCTTCTTCGCCTTTCTGTTCCCGATCATGTTCCTCGTGATCTTCGCCAGCCTCTACAGCGGCGCGCGCGTCACGATCGGCGGACACACGCTGCCCCTCAATGATTTCTTCGTGCCCGGCATCCTCGCCTACGGCGTGATCACCACGACGTTCGTGAACATGGCCATCAGTACCGCGATCCTGCGCGATGAAGGCGTGCTCAAGCGCATGCAGGGCACGCCGCTGCCACGCTGGGCCTACATGGCGGGGCGCATCGGCTCCACCATCGTCCTCGTTGCCGCGATGACGGCGGTGACGCTCGCGCTCGGCGTCGTAGCCTACGGCGTGCACCTGCGCGCCTCCACGCTGCCCGGGCTGCTGGGCGCGCTGGTGCTCGGCACCGCCTGCTTCACCGCGCTGGGGATCGGCGTCGTGCGCTTCATCAAGAACGCCGAGGCGGCGCCGCCGATCGTCAACTTCGCGATCCTGCCGCTGACCTTCATCTCCGGCGTGTTCTTCGTCACGACGGGCATGCCGGGGTGGCTGCGTCAGCTCGCCGAAGTCTTTCCCATCCGCGCGCTCGCGGATGCCTCTCAGCACGCCTTCAACCCCTATACCACCGGCGCGGGCTTTCAGGGGGACGACCTCGCGACGCTCGCAATCTGGTTGGCGGCGGGCGTTTGGCTGATGCTGCGCTTCCTGCGTGCCCCGCTCGGTGAAGGAGACCAGTAAGCAGACAGCAGTCGGAAACGTCGACTCGGGAGAGCACAAGTCGCAAACTTGGAAAGACACTGCTGTCTAGAAAGATCGTTTATTGCGGGCGCTCACGTGACCGGTTCCGGCGGGGTTTTTGGGTACGGTCTTTATATGGCGGCCCGAAGGGGATCGGACATGTCTGCGGGGAAGGCGGTGCTGGGTCTCGTGATCCAGCGCCCCGGCTACGGCTATCAGCTGGAGCAGCGCGTCAAGGAGCGCTTCGGCTCGGCGCAGTTTGTGGCATCCAGCATCTACAAGGCTCTCGGCCGCCTCGAGAAGGACAATCTGATCCGCGTCGTCGGCGAGGAGGAGCCCGAGCTGGCCGACAGCGAGCGCCAACGGCGCATCAAATACGAGGCCACGCAGCGCGGCGTCGGCTACTTTCGAGAGTGGCTGCGCGCCTCCTCCTCGGTGCCGCTCGTGCGCGAGGAGCTACAGCTGCGGATCGCCTTCTGCGAGCCGCACGAGCTGCCGCGGCTGATCGAGATCATCCACGGCGAGGAGCAGGTGTGCCTGGCGATGCTAAGCGACTTCCAGCGCAGCCTGCGCCAGTTCGAGCGCGTCGATCATCGCCGCGAGTGGGCGCGGCTGATGGACATGGCTGTCGACCACGCCGAGGCCAGCTTCTGGGACGCGCGCATCCGCTGGCTACAGAACGTGCGCGTCTTCCTCGAAGGGCTGCGCGAGGAGTCAGAGCTCCACGCCGGGCGTCCCGTCTGGGGGATCCGGTGACCGGACCACTGCTGTCGCTGACCGGTGTCAGCCGCAGCTTCCGGCGCGGGCGCCACGAGCTGCGCGTGCTCGCCGACGTTTCGCTGCAGCTCAGTGCAGGCGAGATCGTGGCCGTGCAGGGACAGCGCGGTGCGGGCAAGACCACGCTGCTGAAGATCGCCGCGGGCATGGAGTCGCCCGACGGCGGGCGCGTCAGCTTCGACGGCTGGGACCTCACCGAGCTCTCCGACGTGCAGCTCTCGCGTCTGCTCGGCGAGCAGATCGGGTGGGTGCAGAGCAGCGGGCCCGAGAGCCGCGTGCAAGTGCTCGACTACGTGGCGCTGCCGCTGCTGATCGCGCTGGGCGACCGCGCCGCCTACACGCGCGCCGAACAGGCGCTCGAGCGCGTCGGTGTGGCCGAGTGTGCCCACCAGCCCTGGGAGACCCTCTCCGATGGTGAGCGGGGGCTGGTGGGGATCGCGCATGCGATCGTGCGCAGCCCGCGCCTGCTGTTGGTTGACGACGTAACCACGATCCTCGGCATCCGCGAGATCTACACGCTCAGCCAGCTGCTGCGCTCGATTGCCAGCGAATCGGCCATCGGCGTATTGATGACGGTGTCCGAAGTCGCCGCGGCGCAGTGCGCGGACAGGACGATGTCGCTCGCCGGCGGACGTCTGTCGGGGCCTTCGTCCGAGCGACTGCCCGAGACGCCCGAGCCCCCGGATGGGGGGAAGGGCGACGTGATCGACCTCTCCAGCAGGGAACGGCTCGCGTGATGAGAAGCGGCGCCTAATGCTGGAGCTCAGCGAGCTCGTCAAGCACTACAGGGTCGGCGAAGGCGAGGCGGTGCGCGCAGTGGACGGCGTCTCGCTGTCGATCGCGCGCGGCGAGCTTGTGGCGCTGTACGGCCCCAGTGGCTCGGGCAAGTCGACGCTCCTGATGCTGATCGCGGCGCTGCTGCGCCCCGATAGCGGCAAAGTGCGCGTGGACGGACGCGAGGTCTCCGCGCTCTCCGAGGATGAAGGTGCGCGCTATCGCCTCTGTGAGCTGGGCTACGTGGATCAGTCGCTGGATCTGCTGCCGGGCGCACGCGTGGTCGAGAACGCCGCGATGAAGCTGTGGCTGACCGATGCGCGGCGTGCCGAGCAGCGTGTGAAGCCGCTGCTCGAACGTCTCGGCCTGGGCGAGCGTCTGCGCCACCGCCCCGATCAGCTTTCGATGGGCGAGCGTCAGCGGGTGATGATCGCGCGAGCGCTCTCCACCGATCCCAAGCTGGTGCTGGCGGACGAGCCCACCGGCAATCTCGACACCCGCCGCGGCCGCGAAGTGCTGGAGCTTCTGCGCGAGCTCTGCCATGAGCGTGGCGTCGCGATTCTGCTCGTGACCCACGACCCGCAGGCGGTGGCCTTCGCCGACCGCGTGCACATGCTCCGCGACGGACGCCTCGTCGAGTACGAGCACGATGAGCTGTTGATGGCCCCGGCGTTGGACGTCGGGCGAGAATGAACCCAGAGCGCAGGAGGATGCGGTTGTCGAGCATCCTGCGGCTGTATCGCGCACGCCTGCGCGCGCGGGTAGTGCTTGTGCAGGAGCTGTTTGCCGTGCTCGGCCTCGCCGTGGGGGTGGCGCTGCTGTTTGCCTCGCTGGTAGCCAGTGCGAGCCTCAACGACTCGGTCAGGCAGTTCACCAGTGGCGTCGTCGGTCAGTCGCGTCTGCAACTGCTCGCGCGCGATTCGCGTGGCTTTGACGAAGCGCTGCTGGTCAAGGTTCAGCACCTGCCGGGGGTGCTGGCGGCGGTGCCCGTGCTGGAGCAGCGCGCCAATTTGGTGGGGCCCAGTGGCGAGGAACCGGTGGACGTAATCGCCAGCGATCCTCGCTACGCCCATCTGGCCGGTCCGCTGCTGCGTAACTTCAGTGCCTCGCAACTCGCCGGACAGCACGCGCTGGCGCTGCCGGGTGCGGTTGCAGCGAAGGTCGGGGTGCAGCCGCTACAGACCGTGACGCTGCAGCTCGGCGCCCGCGCCCAGCAGGTGCTGGTGGGCGCTGACCTAAGCGAAGCCGAGATCGGAGCGCTCGTGCATAGCCCCATCGCACTGGCGCCGTTGGCCTTCCTGCAGCGGCTGGCCGGCATGCCGGGACGGATCACGCGAATCCTCGTGCAGCCGCGTGCCGGACACGATGGCGAAGTGCGAGCTGGGCTGCTCGCGCTGGCGCGGGGACGCCTGAACGTCGAGCCAGCGGACTTCGATGCGACGCTCTTCAGCCAGGCCGCAGGGCCGATCGACCAGTCGATGAGCACCTTCTCCGCGATCGGCGCGCTCGTGGGGTTCATGTTCGCCTACTGCGCGATGCTGCTGACCGTGCCGCTGCGCCGAGGCCTCATCAGGGACCTCAGGCGTGACGGCGCCACCCGCTGGATGACCGTCAAGACGCTGCTGTTCGACGCTGTCGCTTTGGGGGTGCTGGCGTCCGTGCTCGGGCTGGCGCTGGGCGAGCTCCTATCGCTCACGCTGCTGCACTCCAACCCCGGCTATCTGGCCTTCGCCTTCCCCGTGGGCTCGCAGCGGATCGTGACCTGGCAGAGCATCGTGCTGGCCGCCGGCGCCGGTCTGCTGGCCGCCGGCATCGGCGTGCTCACCCCGCTGCGCGAGATCTTCTCGCGCCCCCTGCGAGGAGCCGCGGGCGCGTCGCGGGCGTTTGGCCGCGTCGGGGGAACCGTGGAGGGTCTCGCCGGTGGACTTCTGTGCCTGGCGCTGACAACGCTGATCCTCGTGTTGGCCCCGCAGTCGGCAGTGCTCGGCATCGTGATCCTGATCGTGGGGTTGATGCTGTTCCTGGCGCCTCTGCTGCGCGGCGTGGTCGGCGCCTTCGATCGCTTCCAGCGGCAGCTGACCTCAGGCGCCGCGCGACTGGCTGTCGTCGAGCTGCGCTCGCCTGCCACGCAGGCCCGCTCGCTGGCGATCGCGGCGACCGGCGCGATCGCGGTGTTCGCCGGCGTAACCATCCAAGGCGCCACTGAGAACCTGCAGCGCGGCCTCGATCGCCTGTTTCACAACGTGACCGCGGTCGCCGACATCTGGGTAGTCCCCCCCGGCGGGCAAAACCTGTTGGCCACCACCCCCTTCCCGGACGCGGCCAGCGCCAAGCTTTCGCACCTGCGTGGGGTGCGCGCGGTGGGCCTCTACCGCGCGGGCTTCCTCACCTATGGCAATCGCCGCCTATGGGTGCTGGCGCCCCCGGCCGCCGGCGGCGCGCCGATCCCGGCGAATCAGCTCCTCGGCGGCGGTGCCGGGCTGGCGGCCGCACGGCTGCGCGCCGGCGGCTGGGCGGTCCTGTCCAAGTCCGTGGCCACGCAACAGCATCTGCGCGTCGGCGATCTCTTCACGCTGCCCGCGCCGAGCCCGACGCGGTTTCGCGTCGCGGCGCTCAGCACCAACCTGGGCTGGCCGCCCGGAGCGATCGTGCTGGGCTCGCGCGACTATGTGCGCGCATGGGGGAGCACAGACCCCAGCGCATACAACGTCATACTCGCCCCCGGCGCCTCGGCGGTGGGCATCAGCGGCGAGATCCGACGCGCTCTAGGTCCCGCTTCGGGGCTCGTCGTGGAAACCGCACACGAACGCGAGCTGCGGCAGCGCAGCGCGAGTCGCCGGGGCCTTGAACGACTCAGCCAGATCGCTCTGATGGTCCTGATCGCCGGCGTCCTGGCGATCAGTGTGGCGATGAGCGCCATGATCTCCCAGCGCCGGCCGCAGCTGGCGCGAATGAAGCTCGAAGGATTCCCCCGACGCGGGTTGTGGCGTGCGCTGGTGCTGGAGAGCGGGTTGCTGCTCGGTGTCGGCTGTTCAAGTGGCGCCCTCCTCGGCGTCTACGGTCAGCTGCTGTTGAGTCATGCGCTGCTGGCCGTCACCGGCTTTCCCGTCGTCTTCTCGGTTGGGGCTCTGGCGGCGATCGGAAGCTTTGTGCTCGTCACGGCTACGGCCGCCGCGATCATCGCGGTGCCGGGCTATCGTGCGGCGAGCGTGCGCCCCCATCCGGCGACGTAACCCCGCGCCGCTGCACTTGGCGCAGATCTGGGCGCTCCTGCAGGCAGTGCTCAGAGAGCTGACGTGTGGGCTATGGGCGGTTTCCGGCGAGATCGATGCCTGGAAGCTGCGCGCGCGCAGCATCCCCGACGCGCCTCTGCGCGAGGACGCGCTGGAGTCGATCGCGCGCAAGCGTGCCCATGCCGACGGCGCCGCGCTGTTTTGGATCCTGCCGCGTCGGCGCCACAGTGGGCTGCTGGCGCTGCTGGTCGCCTATCAGACGATCTGGGACTTCCTCGACGGGGCCAGCGAGCGCGGCGCGCAGCGGGGCGAGCGCAACGGGCGCCAGCTACATCGCGCGCTGGTGGAGGCGCTCGATTCGCGCGGCGCTATCTGCGATCACTATTGCCATCACCTCTGCAGCGACGATGGCGGCTATCTGCGTGCGCTGATCGGCTGCTGCCGCGAGGTCTGCGCGCAGCTGCCGGCGTATGAGCTCGTGCGCCCCCTCGTGCTGCGGGAGACGGCGCGTTGTGCGATTCAGAGCCTCAACCACGATCCCGACCCCGTGGGCCGCGAGCATGGATTGCGGGCCTGGGCCGCGCGCGAGCGTGAGCGGGTGCAAGCAGGCGGTCGGGGCGAGGAAGGCGAGCGGGTGCAAGCAGGCGGTCGGGGCGAGGAAGGCGAGCGGCTGCAGGACCTGAGCTGGTTTGAGCTGAGCGCCGCCGCGAGCGCGTCGCTAGCGCCGCACGTGCTGCTCGCGCTCGCCGCGGAGGCGGTGTGCGAGCCGCGCGATGTCGCCGCTGCTTACGCCGCGTACCTGCCGTGGGCGTCGCTCGCGACGGCGATGCTCGACAGCTACGCCGACCGCAGCGAGGACGCGCGTGCAGGCGATCACAGCTACATCGCCCACTACCCAGATAGCGAGGAAGCGATTCGGCGTGTGGGCGAGATCGTGGATCGCGCCGTACGCGCGGTCGGAGATCTGCGCGCGGGTCCCCGGCACACGATCGTCGTGGCCTGCGTGGTGGCGATGTATTTGTCCAAGGACAGCGCGCGCAGCGCGGCTACCCGCCCCGCCACTCGCAGCCTGGTGCGCTCAGGGGGCTCGCTGGCGAGGCTGCTGCTACCCCTCCTACGAGCATGGCGAATCGCCTATGGCCAGCGCGCTGCCTAGACCCCGGCAGCGGCCGGCGCCCAGCGCCTCACGGCTGGGGTCCGCCCGCAGCCTGGCTCGCGCTGAGCTGCCGCCTGGCCCGCGCCTGCCCACGGCGCTGCAGACCTTGCTGTTCTGGCGCTCGCCGCTTCGTTACCTGGAGCTGTGCCGCAAACGCTATGGCAGTCGCTTCACGCTTTCCGCCGCGGGTCTGCCACCGCTCGTGTTCCTCTCCGATATGCAGGAGGTGAAGGCGCTCTTCGCTGCGCATCCGCAGATGCTACGCCCGGGCGAGGGCGGTGCGGCGATCATGCCGATCGTGGGCCCGAGCTCGTTCATGCTGCTGGATGGCGAGGAGCATCTGGCCGGGCGCCGGGCGCTGCTGCCCTCCTTCCAGAGCACCGCGGTCCACGCTCATGCCGAGCTGATCAGCGAGCTGGCGCGGCGGGAGGTGGCGTCCTGGCCGCGCGATGTCTGCATGCCGCTGCATCCGCGCCTGCGCGCGCTGACGCTCGAGATCGTTCTGCACACGATCTTCGGCGGTGGTGGCGATCAGCGCCTGGCGTTGCTGCACGAGCGGCTGCTGGCGATGCTCTCGATCACCGCGAGTCCGCTGCTGTCGCTGCCCGCGCTGCGCCGCGGCCCAGGATCGGTGGTATGGCAGCGCTTTCTGCGCAGACGTGCCGAAGCCGACGAGTTGATCCACGCGCTTGTAGCCGAGCGGCGGCCCGATGCTGGCGCTGACATCCTCGCGAAGCTAATGCTGGCGCGTAATGCAGATGGCACGCCGATGAGCGAGGGGCAGCTGCGCGACAACGTGATGTCGGTGATCCTGGCCGGCCACGAGACCACAGCCTCGGAGTTGGCTTGGGCCTTTCAGCTGCTCGCCCATCATCCGCGCGTGCATGACCGTCTGCTGGCGGAGATCGATGCGGACACGGGCGATGATTACCTCACCGCGACGATCCACGAGGCCCTCCGTCACCGCCCCGTGTTTCTCTTTACGATCCCGCGAGCAGTGGCGTGTCCCGTGGAGATCGGGGACCTCGTATATCGGCCGCCCACGCAGCTACTGGGGTGCATCTACCTCATGCACCACGACCGCACGCGCTACTTTCGGCCGCACGAGTTTCGCCCCGAGCGATTCCTGGAATCGCCCGCGGGCGCCGATCCCGCGGCGCCGTCCGAACGAGCGCAGGCGCCCGCCTGGCTGCCGTGGGGCGGCGGGCGCAAGCGCTGTCCCGGACTGCACATGGCGACGCTCGAGATGAAGACGGTGCTGCGGACGGCGCTGTCCAGCGTCAGCGTGCATGCGGCTGCGAGGCACATGGAGCGTCCGCGATGGCGGAGCGTAGTGGTCACCCCGCACGCGGGATCGCGTGTGATCCTACGCAACCGTAGAAGCACATAGTTTGAATGCGTTTACTCTCATGAGAGTAGTAGCGCCGTGGCTGATGCGGCAGGATCAGGATAGATATCAAACAGGAAGTCATAGATGCGGGACGAGCTGGGCCGGACGTTTTTCAGCGATGGTCCTGACAGCGGACCCCGCACAGATCAGGAGGATGCATGCCCACGAGAAGTCCCAGTGCTGTTAGCTACTACGAGCCTGAGCCCGAAGGTGAGGCGTGGTCGATTCCGAGTCTGCGCGAACCGCGCTACTCGCAGTCGCTCGAGCGTGGCCTAGCGATCCTTTCGAGCTTTACGCCCGAGCATCCGATTCGCGGGATCGCTGAGGTGGCTGATGAGCTCGGTATGCGGCGCTCGACGACGCATCGCTATATGTCCACGTTGGTGGCGCTGGGCTATCTGGAACAGGGCGCGGCGCGTAAGTACCGCTTGGGTCTGCGCGTGACGGATTTGGGTATGTCTGCGCTGAACTCCACGGCTCTGCGCGAGCACGCGCGTCCCTATCTGGAGGAGCTCTGTCGTCAATCCTCCTACACCGTCAGCCTCTCAGTGCTCGATGGACCGGAGATCGTGTACGTCGATCGTGTGCGCAGCGCGCGCCGCGGTGCAGGCAAGCTCGATCTGGATCTGTCGCCCGGCGCGCGGCTGCCCGCCTACTGCACGGCGATGGGCAAGCTGCTGCTGGCGCATCTGCCTGAGGAGGAGCAGCGCCACCTGCTGGCGGAGCTGAAGCTTGTCAAGCTGGGGCCCAACACGATCACGAGCAAGAGCGGGTTGCGCTCGGAGCTTGAACACGTGCGCGAGGAGGGCTTCGCGGTCAACGACGGGGAGCTCGCGCCTGAGCTATATGCGATCGCGGCGCCCGTGCGCTCGGAGTCCCACGAGGTGGTCGCCGCGATCAGTATGTCCGCGCACAGCTCGATGATCTCCCTGGAGGAGATGGTCGAGCACCTCGGCCCACATCTCGTCGCTGCCGCCGACCGCATCTCCGCGCGCCTGGGCTACCGGCGCGAGGACGAGCGCGTCAACGGCCGCTAGGTCTATCGCCCGCAGGCCGCGATGGGTCGACGCGGCCTGGGTGCGATGGGTGGACGCGGTACGGATACCGCACTCCGCGGCTGAGGTACAGTGGCGCTGTCCGGTCGGCGCCACTGTACCTCAGCAAATATGCGTTAAGTCCGCGCGCGCATTTCGCTGGGGTGAACTCCTCTGCGTATCTAGGATAAAGTGAGGGTTGGTGTAAGATCGAATCGCACCAACAGATCACACAACCCCTAGCGAAGAGGATGCTGCTCGTGACCGACTTCCTTGACGAAAAGCGCGATGAGATCGACGATCGGCTGGCCGAGCTGAAGCCGGTGGTCGCAGAATACAATCGCCTACTTGCGGCTGCCGCGGCGCTGCGGGGAGTGGATGGGTCGAGCGTCGCGGGCGCGGTTGTAATTCCGAGTCCTGTCGAGAGCGTCGCTGATGTCATGCCGAGCGTCGAGGACGAGATCTCGGACGCCCCGACTCCGGCGTCAGTGCCGCGGCGCGGGCCAGGGCGCCCACGTGCTGCTGGCCCCAGCGCAGTCGGCAACGGCGATGGTGTCTCCAGCAACGAGGCAGCGGCTGTAGATGGCGCTACGGATGAGGCTTCAGATGCCGATCGCGCCGTGCACGAGGCGTCGGCCCCGCGCTCGGGCGCCGGCCCGCGGCGGGCAGGTCGGCCCAAAGGCAGCGGCACGCGCGCGGCTGAGGCGCTGAGGATCGTGCGCGAACATCCCGGTGTGACGATCCCTGAGTTGGCCGATCGTATGGGCATCAAGCAGAACTACCTCTACCGCGTCCTGCCCGAGCTCGTGCAGGAAGGCAAGGTTGCCAAGCAAGGCAGGGGCTGGCACCCCAGAGCCGCGTAGCGCATACGTCGGGGCTCACCGGTAGGGTTTGAACGGATGAATGGATTGTTGGGAAGGTGGGCGGCGGTGTTGGCCGCGTGTTCTCTGGTGCTGGCGACGGTGGTGCTGCCAGTGGCCGGTGCGATGGGCGCGGGGACCGTGATCCATTACAAGCACGAGAGCTATGAAGAGTTCCAGCGCCAGATGGCTGCTGGGCAGATCCGGGCGGTCACGTTCAACAAGAAGCCGCACAGCGTGCGCGTGACGTTGAAGGATGGAAGTCGTGTGCTCGCGATCTATCCCTCGCACGAAGAGCCGCAGTTGGCAGCGGCGCTGAGCGCGAAGGGCGTCACGGTGGCTGTGCTCAAGCCCAAGGTCAAGGCCAAGCCTGCCGTGCATCACACCCTGCGCTACATCGCCGGTGGCATCCTCGTGGTCGTGATCCTCGCGATCCTTGCGGTGCTGCTGATCGGTCGCCGGCGCAACCTCGCCGGTGCCGCCGATAGGCCGCCGGGTGCGGGTGCCGTAGATTCGTCGGGGTGAGCCACCACCACCACGCGCACGGCGGGCAGCGGGAGACCTCGATGCGTCGTCTGGTGGTGGCGCTGGTGCTGATCGTGGGTTTCATGGCGGTCGAGGTCGCCGTCGGCATCCTCGCTCATTCGCTGGCCCTCGTCTCCGATGCGGCGCACATGCTCACGGACGCTGCTGCGATCGGCCTATCGGTGGTGGCCGTGCGGGTGGCGCGCCGGCCGGCGGGCGGCGCGATGACGTTCGGCTGGCTGCGCGTGGAGATCATGGCCGCGGCGGTCAATGGGGCGACGCTGTTGGTGCTGGCTGTCGCGATCGTCGTCTCGGCGATCGGGCGGCTGATCTCACCGCAGGCGGTCTCCGCCTGGTGGATGGTGGGGGTGGCGATCGCCGGCATCGCCGTGAACGCGCTGGCAAGCGTCACGCTCGCCGGGGCCGGGCGGCAGAGCCTCAACGTCGAGGGCGTCTATCAGCACGTGCTCACCGATCTCTTCGCCTTCATCGGCACCGCCGTGGCCGGCGTCGTGATCCTGCTCAGCGGCTTTGACCGCGCCGATCCAATCGCCTCGCTCGCGGTCGCAGGGTTGATGGGGCTTTCCGCCTATCGGCTGCTGCGCGACTCCGGGCGCGTGTTCCTCGAGGCCGCGCCGCGGGGGCTTGATCCACAGGAGATCGGCCCCGCGCTGGCGGCCTGGCCGCGGGTGGTCGAGGTGCACGACCTGCACGTCTGGGAGGTCTCATCGGGCTTCCCCGCGCTCTCCGCGCACGTGCTCGTCGGTGCCGATGCCGACTGCCACGCCGTGCGCCGGGAGTTGGAGGTGTTGCTGCGCGAGCGCTTCGCCGTCGAGCACACCACGCTGCAGGTCGACCACGCGGGCGGCGGCGGGTTGATCGAGCTCGAGTTGCGGGGGAGCTAGCCGAGCTCGAGTTGCCAGGGAGCTAGCCGCTGCGGCGCGCGGCCAACACCGACCCCCTCCTGGGGGTCCTCTTAAGAATTCTTTCCCTCAGCAGGCCGGACGCTTGCGCGGGCGACGGGGGTGGGCAGTCGTGCACTTTGCCAGCGCCTTCATCGCGGCGTGCACATCGTGGGCGAGCATCTCGACCATATCGCGCGAGAAGTTCTCCTTCACCACCATCCGCAGCACGCTTATATGCTCGGCGTCGGGTGGCAAGGTGTAAGCCGGCACGATCCAGCCCCGCTCGCGCAGCAGATGCGAGAGCGTGACGAGGTCAGTCGCCTGAGGGTCCTTGGCGCGCAGCACCACGATCGGGAACTGCGAGCCATCGTTGATGATCTGTAGCTCCTCGATGTCAGCCAGCTTGGCGGCGAGTGTCTGCGCGTTGGCGAGCATGTTGGCCATGATCTGGGCATAGCCCGCGTGCCCGAGGCGCAGGAAGGCGAAGTACTGCAGGATCACCGATGAGGATGGGCGCGAGAAGTTCAGCGAGTAATTGGGCATGTCCCCGCCCAGGTAATTGATGTGAAAGACGAGCTCTTCCGGTAGGTCGCTGCGATCGCGGAAGATGACCGTGCCCATGCCCGGGTACACCAGGCCGAACTTGTGGTTTGACGCATTGATCGAACGCACCTGCGAGAGGCGAAAGTCCCACTCGAGCTCAGGCTGGGTAAAGGGGATGATGAATCCCCCGCTCGCCGCGTCGATATGCAGCGGGATGTGCCAGCCGCGCTGCGCTTCTGTGCGCGCCAGCAGCTCGTTGATCGACGCGATGTCGTCCATCTGGCCCGTGAAGGTCGTGCCCAGCAGGCCCGCCACCGCGATCGTGTTCTCATCCAGCAGCGGCTGCACCTCGGCCGCGCCGATCGTGAAGCGCTCCTCGCGCATCGGCGCCACGCGCGCCTGCACCTCGAAGTAGCGCGCGAACTTCTCCCAGCACGTGTGCACGTCGGCGCCCATCACCATGTTGGGGTTATCCGTGGGCAGCCCCGCCGCGCGGCGGCGCAGCTGCCACGCGCGCTTATGCGCCAGCATCGCCAGCATGATCGCCTCCGAGGAGCCGATCGTCGCGGTGCCCGTCGGCTGCTCCTGCGCCGAGGCGTGAAAGAGGCGACCGATCATCGAGACCACCCGCCGGTGTACCGCCTCCGTCTGCGGGTACTCGTCCTGGTCGATCATGTTCTTCGCCAGCGTCTCCGTTGCCAGCTGATCGGCCTGGGGCTCCATCCACGAGGTCACGAATGAAGCCAGGTTCAGCGCTGGGTTGCCGTCCAGGTTCAGCTCGTCGTGCACCAGCTGATAGGCGGCGCCCGCCGGCATGCCCTGCGCCGGCAGCCGGTACTTGGGCACCGCGTGGGAGAAGCTGCGTCCGGCGTAGGTGGGGGAGTGGGTCTCCTCGGAATCGACGATCAGCGGGTGCATGGCGGTTGCCTCCTTTGCGGACTAAGAACGAGACTCAGTCTTATGATAGTTTTGCCGAGCATGACGAGATATAGAGGTATTCCAGGCAGTGCGCTGCTGGCGGCCGTGTTAGTGGGTTGTGTGTGTGTCGCCGTCGCCGTCGCCGGCTGCGGCTCGCAGGGCGCGGCGGCGACCGGCTCGGGCAAGCTGGGAGTGGTGGCGGCGGAGAACTTCTGGGGCAGCATCGCTGCGCAGTTGGGCGGGCAGAAGGTGGACGTGCAGAGCATCATCGTCAATCCCGCCACCGACCCGCACTCCTACGAGCCCAGCGCGAAGGACGCGCGCGCGATCGCCGGCGCGCGGATGGCGATCGTCAACGGCATCGGCTATGACGAATGGGCGCCCAAGCTGCTGGCGGCCAATCCCCTGAGCGGGCGCGTGGTGTTGAGCGTCGGCAACGTGCTGGGCTTGAAGGAGGGCGACAACGCGCATCAGTGGTACTCGCCGAGCAGCGTGCACCGGGTGATCGATCAGATCGTGGCCGACTACGATCGGCTAGCGCCGCAGGATGCGGGCTATTTCGCCACGCAGCGCCAGCTCTTTGAAAGCAACGGTCTGGCGCAGTACAACCGCCTGCGTAGCGAAATACGTGCCAAGTACGCTGGTGTGCCGGTGGGTTACAGCGAGAGCATCTTCCGGCCGCTGGGCGAAGATCTTCAGCTGAAGCTGCTGACGCCGTACAGCTTCGCCAAGGCGATTGCCGAGGGCAGCGAAGTCAGCGCCCGGGACCGGCAGGCCGTTGACGGCCAGGCTCAGAGCGGCCAGGTGAAGGTGTGGGTGTTCAACAGCCAGAACGTCACACCGGATGTGCAGCGGGTCAACGAAATCGCGCGCGCACGGCGGATCCCGATCGCGACGGTGACCGAGACGCTTTCACCGGCCTCCTACAGCTTCCAGCAGTGGCAGGTGGCGCAGCTAGAAGGTCTCGCGCGAGCGCTGCGGGAAGCGACGGGGAGGTAGGCGCCGGTGGCACGGTCGTCGGGGCGCGGCGGGCACGTGGACGGCGCCGGTCAGGGCCCCTGGGTCGTTGAGATGGATGATGCGGCCGCGCGCCTCGGCGGGCGGGAGATCTGGAGCGGCGTGGACTTCACGGCGCGTGCGGGCGAGCTGGTGGCCGTGCTAGGCCCCAATGGGGCGGGTAAGTCGACGCTGCTGCGGGTTCTGCTGGGGCTGCTCGAGCCCGCCGGGGGCAGCGTGCGCGTGCTCGGTGGCGCGCCGGGGACGCACAATGAGCAGATCGGCTACCTGCCCCAGCGCCGCGTGTTCGACAGCGCTACGCGCGTGCGCGGCGTGGATCTCGTGCGCATGGGTTTGGACGGAAGTCGCTGGGGCGTGCCGCTGCCGGCCCTCGGACCCTGGGCGGGCCGGGCACGAGCCGCGCGCGGGCGTGTGCAGGAGGTCATCGCGCAGGTGGGCGCGCAGGCATATGCGCAGCGGCCCATCGGCGAGTGCTCCGGCGGTGAGCAGCAGCGGCTGCTGATCGCGCAGGCACTCGTGCGCCGGCCGCGGATGCTAATCCTCGATGAGCCGCTCGATGGCCTGGACATACCCAATCAGGTGGCGGTCACAGCGCTCGTGCAGCGCATCTGTCGCAGCGAGGGGGTAGCGGTGCTGCTGGTTGCCCACGACGTCAATCCCCTGCTGCCCTACCTCGATCGCATTCTCTACCTGGCAGGCGGCAAGGCGGCCGCGGGTACGCCCGAGCAGGTCATCACCGCGCAGACGCTGAGCGCGCTCTATGGCACGCCGATCGAGGTGCTGCGCACATCCGACGGGCGCATGGTTGTGGTGGGTCAGCCCGAGGGTCATCACGCGCACGGTCCACGGCACGTGTTGGAGTGAGTATGGAACCAAGTTTTTCGATCAATCCGGTGAGCGACGTGGAACAGCTTCTGAGCTATTCCTTCATGGTCAATGCGCTAGCGGCCGGCAGCATCGTGGCGGTGATGGCCGCGGTCGTGGGCTGGCTGATGGTGGTACGCCGCGAGAGCTTCGCCGGGCACACGCTGTCCGTGATGTCATTCCCGGGCGCCGCACTCGCCGCGCTGGTGGGCTGGCCGCTGGTGTGGGGCTATTACCTCTTCTGCGCGGGCGGCGCAATCGCGATCGCCGCCGGCGCGGGCGTGCTCGGCAGGCGCGATCTTGCGCAGGAGTCGGCTGCGACGGGCACGGTGCAGGTGGCCGCGCTCGCCTTGGGGTTCGTCTTCCTGAGCCTCTACGGCGGCGTGCTGGAGAACTTGGAGACGCTGCTGTTCGGTTCGTTCCTCGGCATCAGCTCCGGTCAGGTTCTGACGCTGGCGGCGGTGGCCGTGACGGTGCTTGCATGTCTGGCGCTGGCCGGCAGGCCGCTGCTGCTGGCATCAGTCGATGAGGTCGTCGCGCGCGCGCGGGGAGTGCCGGTGCGCGCGTTGTCGGTCGCGTTCCTGCTGATGCTGGGGCTGTCGGTAGCGGCTACGGCGCAGATCACCGGATCGCTGCTGGTGTTTGCTTTGCTGGTGGCGCCGGCGGCGGCTGCGCAGCAGCTGACGGCGCGCATCGGCATGGGTCTGGCGCTAAGCGTGGCGTTGGGGCTGGCCGTGACGTGGCTGGGGCTGGGGTGCTCGTACTTCACCAACTGGCCGGTGGGATTCACGATCACCACGCTGGCATTCCTCGTATATGTGGCGGCGCGGATGGTGAGGCTCGCTTAGATGCTTGCGCACGAGTTCATCCGCAATGCACTGCTAGCGGGATCCTGCGTGGCGCTCGCCAGCGGCGCGATCGGCTATTTCGTCGTGCTACGCGGCCAAGTGTTCGCGGGGGACGCCCTCAGCCACGTGGCCTTCACGGGCGCGCTCGCAGCGGCAGCCGCCGGCTGGGATCTGCGCGTGGGGTTGTTCTTGGCAACCGTCGCCGTGGCGCTGGGGCTAGCGGCGCTTGGGAGGCGCGAGCCAGCCGATGACACCACGATCGGTGTCGTCTTCAGTTGGGTGTTGGGGCTGGGGGTTCTATTCCTCTACCTCTACAGCTCGGGCAGCGCAGGCGGTGAAGGCGCCGTAGCGGCGCGCACGCTGTTCGGGTCGATCTTCAGCCTCAGCCGCGGCGAAGCGTGGGTGGCCGCAGGGGTGGGGATCGGCTTGCTGGTTGCATTGGGGGCGATCGCGCGGCCGCTGCTGTTCGCCACGCTCGATCCCGCCGTGGCGCGCGTGCGGGGAGTGCCCGTACGGGCACTCGGGCTGGCGTTCCTCGTGCTCCTGGGCGTAGATGCCGGCGAGGCCACGCAGGCGGTGGGCGCGCTGCTCCTGCTCGGGCTGCTGGCGGCGCCGGCGGGCGCTGCGCAGCGGCTGACGGCCAACCCCGTGCTGGGGATGGCGCTGTCGATGACGATCGCGCTGGGCTCCGTGTGGGTGGGTGTGACGCTGAGCTATGCGATCTCCGCGCTGCCGCCTGGGAGCGCGATCGTGGGGGTCGCCGTCGGGTGTTATGTGCTGGCGGCGCTCATCGGTGGACGGATCAGACGCGGGAGGCGGATGCGACGCGGGGGGGCAATACCATCGAGGGCATGAGCGATACGTGGGTGGCGCAGGCCGAGGCGACCCTGGCGAGGGCGGGACACAAGCGCGGCGGTGCGCGGCGGGCCGTGCTCGAGCTGCTGGCCGAACAGCGCTGCGCGCTGACAGCGATCGAGATCGAAGCGGCGCTACGCACCGAGCACCGCCGCGTGGTGAGTCGCGCGAGCGTCTACCGGATCCTCGAGGAGCTCGAGCGCGTGCGCCTGGTGGCGCGCGTGGAGACAGGTCAGGCGATGGTGCGCTACGAGCGTGCGTGCGGCGATTCCGAGGAGCACCATCACCATCTGGTCTGCGACAGCTGTGGCGTGGTCATGCCCTTCAGCGACCCCGCGCTCGAGCGGGCGATCGCCAAGGTCAGCGAGCGAGTGCCCCTGGCGGTGGTCTCCGAGCACGAGATCGTCCTGCACGGCGCGTGCCAGCGCTGCGCCGCGTAGCGTCGAGGTCGCTCGGCGGCGGCTTGCCCCAGAGATAGGAGAGCACGCAGATCAGCACGAACACCGCGACGACGAACAGCACCGGGCCGGAGTCCTCCGTGAGTGCGCCAACCACGCCCGCCGCGAGGCCGCCGGCGAGGGCGGCGAGCCAGGCCGGATCGCCGGCGACCGGGTCCAGCAGGCGCTCGCGGCGGCGCAGGCCGATCGCCGCTGCGATCAGACCCAGTGCGGTGGCCACCGGCATCGCGCCGTGCTTGAGCTCGTCATACGCGGCGCCATAGCGGCGTTCGAGCACGTCGCGCAGGTCCCCCGCGGAGCGGGCGTGCAGGATGCTCCCCGTGAAATGCCCCGCGCCGGAGGCCGTGGCGAGGTCCAGCGCGACCAGCGCGAGCAGTCCGGCGGCGGGGGCGATCAGGATCAGCAGCGCGCGCCGCCGTGTCAGCCGGCCCGGCAGCAGCATGACCGTGGCCACCGCCGTGCCCGCGCTTACGAGGATGACCCCGCCGACGCCCGCGCCGACGCGCGCGGAGCCCTCGATCGCGGCGAGGAGGATGCCGGCGAGTGCCATCGGCGTCGCCGCGCGGCGACCCCGCTCCGCCGGATACAACCAGGCCGCCACGGCGACGAACACCAGCACCGCCAGCGCCGACTTGAGCTCGTTGCCGATGCCGTAGAAGCGTGCGCCGAAGATCGGGTTTGGCCCAAGTAGCGAGCGCAGCAAGAGCTGGGTGTGCAGGAGCGCGTCTGCGCTGAGCGCCACGATCGCCACGAGCGCCGGAGCGAGCGGCGCGCGCGGCCACGGCAAGGTGCGGTCGGTCAGGCAGCCCAGCGCGAAGCAGGTGAGCACGAGCAGCGCGAACTCGACCGGGCGGCTTGGCTCAAGCGCCGCCGGCAGCAGCTGCGCCGCCGGCGTCCACAGCAGGGCCAGCGCGCCGATGCGCATCGCGCCCGCGCGGCGGTGGGCGGAGTCGCGCGGGGTGGGCAGGAGCGAGGCAAGCAGCAATGCCGCCCAGGCAATCAGCAGCCAGGCCAGCGCCGGCAGGCGGCGCGAGTAGACGACCGCCAAGCGCGACTTCAGCGTGCGCAGGTAGGGGCCGTCGAAGGCGCCGTCCGTGCGTATCGGCTCGCCGCGCATCGCCGCCGGGATCGGACTTGCGAGGTGGCGCAGGATCGTCGGGGCGATGTCAATCGCCGCGATCAGCCCGCGCTGGTTCGTTGTCGAGGAGGTCAGGGCGTGGCCACCGCCCAGGCCCGCGAGCGCGGTCCACAGCAGTTCATAGCCACGTTCGTCCGGCGCGCGCTGCACGACCAGCAGCAGCTGGCCGGGGGGGCGGCGGTCTGCCAGCACGCGCAGCTGCGCCTCGCCAAGGGCGCCACCGGGCAGGTCGGCGACGACCAGCGCGTAGCGCTTGCTAAGACGGGCAACGCGTGCGGGCAGCGTGGCGGCGGGGCCAAGCGACACGGCAGTTATATGGCCTGTGCGGCCGGCTGCGACGAGGCTGTCCAGGGGGCCTTCTTCGACTATGCCGGCGTAGGCTGCGCCGCCGGGTACGGCGGACGCGAGCAGTCCCGGCTGCAGGATCTGGGGCGCCCCCGAAGCGCGTCTGAGCGCCTGAGGCCAGTTGCTGATCCGATCCCCGAGGAGTGACATCGTTGGTGGCCACGCCGGGTCATAGGCGGAGTAGGAGACCCGTGCGCCCTGGGTGATGTCGAGCAGGAATTGAGCGGTGGTGTAGTTGCCCTGCGTGGCGCTCATCAAGCCTGTCGAGAGCGTGGGCACGCTTGAGAGCTCGCGCTCGATGGCATCCGAGCCGGAGGGCAGGAACAGGAGCACCGCCGTGGGTTGGGCTTGGGCGCTTGCCGTGAGCGACAGCAGGGCTGCACAGACGAGGGCGAGGAGGAGCCCGCCCGCCGGGCTCCTCAGCCCTCCACTCCTCCGCCGACCCGCTCCCGTGAGGGCCTGGATCCGTTGCCGGACCCGTCCTCGTCGGGGCCGGCATGGGTGCGATCCTGCGGCGCTGCGGCGACCGCAACCGGGATCGCCGATCCCTCGATGTTTACGCGCGGCAGCACGCGCTCCAGCCAGCCCGGGATCTGCCAGGTGCGATCGCCAAGGATCGAGAGCACGGCTGGCAGCAGCAGGCAGCGCACCACGACAGCGTCGAGGAACACGGCGGAGGCGAGGCTCAGGCCGAACTCCTTGATGACGCGGTTTTCGCCGAGCATGAAGGACAGGAATACGCAGATCATGATGGCGGCGGCGGCCGTGACGACGCGACCCGTGAGCGCGAGTCCTTCGCCGACCGCGCGCCGGCTGTCGCTGCCCCGCGCCCACTGCTCGTGGATGCGCGAGACGAGGAACACCTCGTAGTCCATCGATAAGCCGAAGACGATCGCGAACAGCATCACGGGGATGAAGGACTCGATCGGGCCCTTGCTGATTTCCATGATCCCATCGAGCCAACCCCACTGGAAGACGACGACGATCACGCCGAGCGCCGCGCCGATGCTAAGGAGGTTCATGAAGGCTGCCTGCAACGGGATCACCAGCGAACGGAAGACGACCATCAACAGCAGCGCCGAGAGCAGCACGACGACGCCGATGAACAGCGGCAGCTTGTGCCCAAGGGTGGTTGCGAAGTCGACCGAGCCGGCGGTGACGCCGCCGACGTAGACGTGCATGGCGCTCTGCTTCGTCACGGGCGGTATCACGTCTGCACGCAGCTGCGAGACCAGCTGGCTGGTCGCGTAGTCCTGCGGCGCAGAGTGCGGGTACACCGACAGCGTGGCCACGTCGCCCGCGGGGTTTAGGCGCGGCGGCGTCACCGAGACCACGCCGGGTGTCGAGGCGATCGCGCCCTGAAGCCGGTGCAGCTCCGTGGGGCTCCCATTCTGCGCCACCACCAGCAGCGGCCCATTGAAGCCCTTGCCGAAGCCCTCGGCGAGCAGGTCATACGCGCGGCGCGCCGTGAAGCTCTTGGGGTCGTTGCCCGCGTCGCTTGAGCCCAGCCGCAGTGCGGTGGCGGGGGCGGCGATAGCGAGCATCGTGAGCGTCGAGACGATCGCGATCGTCCACGGGCGGCTTTGCACGAAGCGGCTCCAGCGCAGCCACGCGCCGGTTCCGGGCGCCCGCGTGACCTGCTCGCCGTCGCCGCGGCGCCGTGCGCGGCGACTGGGCCGCACCAGGCGGGGGCCGGCGAAGGTCAGCAGCGCCGGCAGGAAGGTGAGCGAGGCGAGCATCACCAAGAGCACGCCAATCGAGGCGGAGATCGCCACGCCGTAAAGGAAGCTCACGCCCAGCACCATCATGCCGAGCAGCGCGATCACGACCGTGCAGCCGGCGAACAGCACCGCGCGTCCCGCCGTATCCATCGCCTGCACCACCGACTCGCGCACCTGGCCCGCCGTTGGGCCGGGGCCGGCGTAGGCCTCGCGGAAGCGCGTCACGATGAACAGCGCATAGTCGATCCCCACGCCGAGACCGATCATCGCCGCGAGCTCCGAGGAGAAGTCGGGGGTGTCCACGATGTGGGTGAAGAGCGCGATCAGACCGAGGCCCGTGCCCAGGCCGAAGAGGGCCGTGAGGATCGGCAGTCCCATCGCGACGAGCGAACCAAAGGTGATCAGCAGTACCACGATCGCGGCAAGCAGGCCGATCGCGGTCGAGAGCCCGAAGCCTTCGCGCTGGGTCGCCTCGATCGCGAACCCGCCCAGCTCCACCTGCAAGCCCGGCTGGCGCGCCGCTGAGGCCACCTTCACGACGCCTTCGCCCGCGCTCTTTGGCAGGTCATTCGCCTTCTTGTCGAACAGCACCGTCGCGAATGCGATCTGCCCGTTCTTGGAGATCGCCTGTCCTGTCGCGACGCCCGCGTAGGGGCTGACGACGCTCGTCACGTGCGGCAGCTTTGCCACCTGGGCGAAGGTCGCTTCCATCCGCGCGCGCACGGCAGGATCCTTGACGCTGCCACTGCTGACCTTGAAGACAATCGTGTCGCGGTCTCCCGCCTGTACCGGAAAGCTCTTCTGCAGGAGATCCGCAGCGCGCTGGGAGTCCGAGCCCGGCAGCGTGAAGTTGTTGGAATACGACGTACCCGCCGACTGCGCCACCACGTTCACCGCGACGATCAGGGCCAGCCAGCCAAGGACGATGTACAGCCGGTGCGTTGTCGACCAGCGCGCGAGCTTGAGCATCGCCAGAGAGCTTAGAACGGTTCGGCGGGTAAGGCGGAGGTTATTCCGAAAAAGATCCCTTTAGTTCACGCTTGGGTCCGTTCACGCTTGGGTCCGGCGTTGAGGCTATCGCGCCGTGAAGAGGTCGAGCGTGCCCTGCGTCGCATGATCGTTGCCGTTGCCCTCCGGCTCCAGCACATGGCCGTCCACGACGATCGGGCTGTTCCAGTGCCCGGGGGCGCCGGGCAGATGGGCGATCGGATGGGGCGAGCGTGGCTCATACACGTCGATTCCGCCCCCTTCAGGGTCGTACACGTAGAGCAGGCCGCCGGCGAGCAGCGGGCTCGTGCCGGGCGTGCCGTTCTGCCACACCACGTGCAGGCGGCCGCCGTGCAGGGTGTACGCACCGGTGCCATGTTCGCCCGCCACGAACATCGTCGTATGGGCGCCCTGGCGCCAGACGGCCGGCGCCGTGAACAGCATGCCCCCGCCGGGCAGCGGCAGCTGCTGCACCTCTCCTCCCAGGCGCTCGCGCGAACCGCTGGCTCCCAGCCCGCCGCGGTGCGGGGCGCGCCCATCCAGGCGCGCGAGCGACAGCACGCGCATGATCCCGTCCTTGCCTGCCACCATCACACGGTCGCCGCCCAGCAGCGTGGGCGCGCCCGAGCCCAGGTCGGTGTCCGTTTCGCTCAGCCGCGCCTGGTTGACGGGCGTGTAGGCCTGACGCGGAGTCAGCGCGGGGAAGTTCAGCTCGATCACGCTGTCGCCGAAGTCGCTGGAGCCGTTCCACGGGCCATTGCCCGTCGAGATCAGGATGCGGCCATTCGGCTCCACCACCGGCCCTGCGCGCGAGAGGATCGCCGAGTCGCTCGCCGGACAGCTGCTGGGCAAGATGATCGCGTGGCGGTTCGCGCAGAGCGTGTTGAACACCGCGCGCAGATGCCCGCTGGAGCGTTCGATCAGCACAACGTGGCCTTGATAGGGGGGAGCGTCACCGTAGTAGCCGCCCGTCGTTGCGATCACGTCGGCGCCCTCGATGTTCAGCGACGCCGTCAGCTTCTCGTGCGTCGCATCGCGCGTGATCGATACCGGCCACGCGCCCGTGCGCTGCTCGCGCCCGTCGCTAAGCGTGAGCTTGTGGATCAGCCCGTTCGGCGAGGTCGCGTAGACGGACGTGCGGTCGGGGTCGGCCAGCGGCGAGGCCGTCGTGATCTGTGCCGTGCCCGCCCAGCGCGAGTACCCGGGGGGGTTGAACACCCACAGGATGCGCCCGCTGTCCGCGTCCAGCGCCAGCGTGCGGCCGTAGGTGGTCGTGAGCACCGCCACGTTGTGCGTCGCGCCCGCAACGGTGACGCCGTGCAGGTAGATCGGCGAGGAGTCCACCGTGCCGGGGATGTCGATTCGCTGCCGGCGCAGGTGGCCCACGTTGGCCGCCGTGATCCCCGTCGCCGCCAGGCTCACGCTCGAGCGTTGCGGGTCCAGGCCGAACTCCGGCCAGTCCAGCAGCGGCCCGTCTGCGACGTGCGCGGGTATTGGGATGCTCTGCGCGGGTGCGCTTGGTGCAGGGGCGATGCTGACGGCCGGTGCGCCTGAGCTTCCGCATGCGCTCACCAGGGCGCACACGAGCATCGCGATGGCGAGGCGTGCGTAGAACATGCCGGGGTGTTTTATCGCACCGGCGGTATCCTGACCTTCGACATTCACGTCGTCCAAAATGGAAGAGAGGGAGAGTATGGCCAGGACTCCACAGGTGGGCGAGCAGGCGCCCGATTTCGAGCTCCCGGGAACCGACGGCCCCTTCAAGCTCTCCGAGCATCGCGGCGAGCGGGTCGTGCTGTTGTTCTATCCGGGGGACAACACGCTTGTTTGCACCCGGCAGTTCTGCTCCTATCGCGATCGCGCCGAGGACTTCGCGGCGCTGCCTGCCACGGTCGTGGGCATCTCCTCGCAGGATCTGGAGTCCCACGAGGCCTTCGCCGCCAAGCACGGCCTCAACGTGCCGCTCTTGGCGGACGTCGACAAGCAGGTCGCCAAGACCTACAGCGCCTTCGCGCCGCGCCTCGGCGCTACCAAGCGCGCCGTGATAGTCATCGACGAGGACGGGGTTGTCCGGCATCGCCACGACCACCTGCTTGGGCTCGACTACCAGTCGGTGGACGACCTCAAGCAGGCGCTCGACGGGTTGGCGGCCGCGGCCTAGGGATTCCAGCCCGTTAGCCGACCGGCGGTGCCACCACAGTCGGTCCATTGTGTGGCGAGGAGTGCTGGGGCGACGGGGCGGGGCTGGGGCTGGGACTGGGTGTGTGGGTGGAGGGGGCGACGTAGGTGTGGGTGGGCGCAGGCAAGGAGGGGGTGGTGACCGTCCTCGCCGGCCCTGGCAGGCTGCCGCGCGAGGAAGGGTGCGATCGCTTGGCCTGATGGCGTGCAGTGTGTCGCCGCCGCAAGGGCCGCGACGGGACCGCGCGGCTCGCCGCGGCGTGTGGAGCGGTAGTGGTGATCGGCACCCGCTGGGGCGCGCTACGTGGCTTGTGGCTCGTGGGCAGCACGAGCAAGAGTGTCCCGCCGGTCATCGCGAGCACCGCGGCACCGGCCGCCAGGACAGGCCAGCGCCACCTTGACGTGCTTACGGCAGGCGCCTCACGGGACACACGGGGGCGCCGCCTGTCAGCTGCCGTGAGCTCCAAGCCGGCGGCCTGCCGCCCCACTGGCCTGCGCTGGCCGCCAGAGATCCTACGAGCAGGCTTGGCGTGCTCCGCGGTTGCCGGGAATGCTGGGGCTGTCCTGCGGGGCTCGCTCGGTAGCTGCTTGAGCAGCGGGGTGATGGCACCCATCAGCTCCTGCGCGCGCTCGTAGCGCGCCGCTGGCGCCTTGGCCATCCCGCGCGCCAGCACCGCGTTGAGCGCGGCGCTCTCCGTGGCGTTCGCGCCGCCCTCGCGCGGTGCGGGCAGCGGCGGCGGCGGCTCGTGTAGATGGGCGTGCATGATGGCGGCGTCCGTCTCGCGCGGGTAGGGGACCTCGCCTGTCAGGCAGTGGTAGAGAACGGCGGCCAGGGCGTAGATGTCGCTTGCGGCCGTCAACGTCTCGCCGCTGATCTGCTCGGGCGAGGCGTAGTTGACGCTGCCCACGAAACGCCCGCTGGCGGTGAGGCCGTAGGTGTTGGAGCCCTTTGCCACGCCGAAGTCCGCAAGATAGGGGTGGCCGCGCTGGGTGATGAGGATGTTCTGAGGCTTGACGTCGCGGTGCACAAGTCCCTCCGCGTGTGCGCTGTCCAGGGCGCCGGCGATCGGCCGCAGGACATCGAGGGTGCCGTCCGCGTCGAGCTCCGCCGCTAGGATCAGCTCGGCCAGATTGGTGCCTTCGACGAGGCGCATGGCCAGGTACAGCATGCCTTCCTGCTCGCCCGAGTCGTACACGGGCACGATGTTGGGATGCTCAAGTGCCGCCGCGTGCTTGCCCTCGCGGCGGAAGCGCTCGCGGAACAGCTCATCGCGCGCCAGCCGCTCGGAGAGCACCTTCAATGCCACCGGGCGACCCAGCGAGAGCTGCTCTGCACGGTAGACGACGGCCATGCCACCCACACCGATCAGCTCATCGATGCGGAAACCGCCAAGCGTCTGCCCAGAGCTCAGGATCGAGATCTGCGAAGCCACGCGTCATCCTCCTCTCGCCATGACAGCGCCGCCACGGCGACGGCCCTTGCCGCGACGGCGGGGTCGCCGTTCACTGCGGCGCTCACGCCGGCGGGGCGCACGCGCGGCGAGGAGGCTGGCGCTGCGCGCGCGCCGATGTCGCGCACGGAGGCCAGCGCGCGCGCCGCCTCCAGGGCGAGGTCGGGCTCCACCGCGTCGGCTGCCACATCGGCGATCTCCTCCTCCTGCTCGCCCCACATAACGGTCAGGCGCGCGATGTCGCGGTCGAGCTGCGCGATCGAGCCGCACTCACCGGGCAGGCCACGCTGAATGTGGCCCAGCCAGACGGTGTAGACCCGGACCGCAGGTCCGCGCTCCATGATCTCGCCCGCCAGCGCGCGGTCGTACACCAGATCCTCGTCAAGGAACAGCACCACAGCCGGCGCAAAGCTCGAGGCCGCGGTTGGCGGGCGTTCGCGCGCCTCGTCGTGGCGCGTTGTCACCAGCTCGGCGAGCTGTTCCTGCAGCCGCGTTGCCACATTCGCGTTTTGGGCAAGCCGCACCTCCCCATCGTGGCCCGCGCGAGCGCTGGCGCGAACGTGAGGCGCCCACTTCAGCCACTCCCACTGCTCCGCCCGCACCAGATCGATCGCGGCGCGCAGGACGACCTCGCGCGGACTGTGCAGAACGATCGTCTGCAAGGCAAGCCACAGTCCCAGCCCATCGACGCGGCGGTCTGGCCCCACGAGCCCAAGGCTGCCCTCGGCGGGGAGATCGACCACCACCGGGACCATCGGCACGCTGCGATAGGCATCGAGCAGTTCCTGCGTGGCAGCCGGGCGGACTGCCTGCGCGCCGGGGTCATCTCGGACCGTGAATTCAGCCGGCCTGTCGGTTACGCCGAGGCGCAACGCGAGGAAGTCCGCGTCGCTCGGTCGCCGCTCCCACAGCTCGGGGCGCATCTCCACGGCCCGTGCGATCAGCTCGGCGGCGTCGGGAGCCGCGCTGCGGCGTACCACCGTCTCGGCGCTGCTTGCCCGCTCCAGCTCCTCGGCCAGGATCGCCAGTCGCTCGGTGTAGCGCGCCATGCTGCGCCGGAATGTGCGCGCGCCGCTGCGACGGTCACTGACGTAGGACCAGATCAACGTCAGCGGGCTCAGCAGCATCGAGAGCAGCATCGCTGGCTGCCTCAGGAGCAGCGCCGAGGACACGCCCAGCAGCACCGGGAGGACCGCGGCTCCCACCTGCAGGCGCGCGCGTGTGACCTCGCCGGGGGCCGGTTCCAGCGACAGCTGCGGGGGGCGGTACGGACGGCGGATGCGCGGCGGCCGGTTAAACGGCGTCGCCCCATTGCTGAGCGTGCCCAGGCGGGGTCTCGGCGCCGTCGCCCTGGTGAAGGTGAGCACGGAGCGGCCAACCTCGATGTGATCGCCCTCGCGCAGGCTCAGCGGCGGCCCCTCCGCCAGTGCCCGGCCCTCAACCGCCGTGCCGTTGCGCGAGCCCAGATCGCGTATCCACACGGCGTCCGTTGCGATCTCCAGCTCCATATGGCGCCGCGAAAGCGAAGGGTCGGCGAGCACCACATCGCAGTCGGGATCGCGGCCGAGCACGTGGCGTCCAGGGAGTAGATCCACGCGCCGGCCGGCCTCCGGGCCGGCCCTGATAACCAGCCCCACGATCCCCCGGTTCGGTGTCTGCCAGGGGTCCCCGGCGGCCCCCAACGTGGCCAACGCGGCGGGATTGCTCGCGATCGTGAGCAGGTCCCCCGAGCGCAGACCCGTGTCCGCGACGCTTGCGCTCGGCGCGAGCGGGCCGAGTCGCGCACAATGCAACGCCTGCCCGGGCGACTCGAGGTAGCCTGCCAGCGCCGCGCTCAGCGCGTGCACTCGCGTCTCGGGCGCGACCGTCACGACGACATCGAACGTGGGGCCGCTCAGGTCCCCGGGGCGCAGGCTGAGCAGCAGTTCGTTCGTGGTGGTCCCCGCAGCGCTCCCCATTCAAACGCACACTCGAGGCCGTCCGCTAGAGGAGAGGCAGCCCCTGCGCGCGACGTGTGCGATAACACCTAGGGACGTGCGCACGAAGCGATAATCGACGAAGCGCGCACGTCTGCCGCGGGCGCGCACCACCACCTCGATCCTGGTCGCGCCGCTCAGGGGGAAGGGCGGTGAGATTGTCAGGTTTCCGCTTGCGTTGTGGCGTCTACTCACGTGCACCACGAGGTGCAGCGCATGTCGGCATCCCGCGATGCAGCGCACCACGATCGTCTCGCCGCTGAGCGTGCCTCGCACCGCCGCAATGCCCACCAGCAGGCCCAGCACGCCCTGGCCGCTCGAGGTCTGCGTGGCGAACAGGGGTGTGAAGGGCGGGACCAATGGCGCCGTCAGGACCTTGCGCGGGATTTTCGGCGGCCGCGGCGGCGGGTGGGGTGACGGCAGCGGCTGCGGCGGTGGCTGCGCTGGTTCGAGTTTGACTTCGACTGGGATTTTGGGGGGTTCCAACGGCGGTTCCGGCGCCAGATAGGTGTTCACTTCGACCATGTCATGACCCCCTTCGGAGCCGATCCAGGCGCTCACGGCGTCGGCCTGGGCGTCGATTGCGACGCTCACCGGCGGCAGGCCGAGCTCCACCAAGGGGTGACTGGTGCCTGACAGGAACACCGGCGCGCCGAACACGCCCCCCGCCGGGCGCATCGCGGCGAGCGGGAAGGCTCCCGTTTCCCCGACGCCAGGCCACGCCAGCACGCTGTCCCCCCGGCCGTTCATCGCCACGGTCGCCCGAGCGCGGATCAAGTCGGGGCTGGCGAGCTTGGCCGGGTCGCCGAACGAGCCTCCAGCCGGCGCTGCCGCGCTCAGCAGTGCGCCGTCGGCCGGCGAGTACCAGAACAGCAGCGTGTCGCCCGCTTCGTCCGTCTTCGCCGTCGGCGCGACTTCCAACGCCTGTGCTTCGTCCAGGCCTTCGAAGTGGACGTGCGCCGGTGTGGCAAACGCCCCGTTGGCGGTCGTATACGTCGAGGCTTCGACGATCGCCTGGTTGCTGTTGGTGTACTCGCTCCACGCCACGGTGGCGTTGCCGTGGGGGTCGATCGCGACCGTCGGCGGCCCCGCTATAAAAGCGGGGAGATTGGTGGTGGGGCCGAAGCTGCCACCGGCCGGGCGCATCACGACCTGAATGTAGGGGGACGAGGTGGCCCGACCCGTGGGGTCGATTTCATTGGCCCGCCACGCGATCGCCGTGTCTCCCTGGGGGTCCATAGCGATCGCCGGGTCATACGCATTGGGACCGAGTTTTTCGTTGTGCGCGGAGAGCACGACCTGCGGGCCGAACGTGCCGCCCGCTGGTCGCGAGGCCACATCGATCGTGTGGAAGAGGTCGTACGTGGCCCACGCAACGGTCGCATCGCCCTTGGCGTCCATCGCCACCACCGGCTCGCCACTCTCTTCGCTGCTCGACAGCGCCACCGCCGTGCCGAACGCTCCGCCGACGGGGCGCGAAGCGGCTTCCACGATGCCTTCCAGCCCGATGCTGCCGATGCGGAAGGAGAGCCACACCACGGTGGCGTCCCCCCTTGGGTCCATCGCGACGACCGGGTCATGGGCTTTGTCGCCTACACGCGAAAGCTGCACGGGCGCACCGAAGGCGCCGCCGGCTGGACGCCAGGAGGCCTCGATGACTTCGTAGCTCGCGACGGGCTGGGACCACACCACCAGCGTGTCGCCCGCAGCGTCCATCGCCACGGCCGTCGAGGCGTAGGTGTGTTCAGCGGTTTCAGCGACACGGATGGGACCCTGCCAGCCGGGTGCCGCGACGGCGCACGCCGGGATCGTGGCGGGGATCACAGCCACGATCGCGCCGCAGGCGAGCGCGACGCTCAGGGCGCCAAGCGCTGCCGCTGCTTTTGCTCGCCCCCTAGTCATGCCATGAATCGTTCTGCCTCACATAGCGAACGATTCAGAACGGTAGGCACTTGTGCGACAGCCGAACAGGCTTTCCGGGCTGTCCGTGCCCCGGCGCTGCTGCGGGCCGCAGTGGCGTTTCCGACTTGGGTCCTCAGCCCTGCGAGGCGAGGCGGGCGCTACGCCGGCAGCCCCGCCTCCTGACGCTCGCGCGGGCGCTCTTCGGCGGCGCGGCGCGCGTGTAGCTCAATCAGCTCCAGCTGCAAGCTGCGCGGCTTCTCGCAGGAGTTGAGGCCCGCCCGCCCGCGACGGTTCCAGGCGCCGCTGCTCGTCAGCTCCCACGCGTTCTGGTTGTCTGCGAACGCGCGTTCCAGGGTGTCGATCAGCTCCTCCTGCAGTTCTGGGGCTTCGATCGGGACCGCCATCTCCACGCGGTGGTCGAGGTTGCGCGGCATCAGATCCGCTGAGGCGATGTAGATCGTGCGCTCGCCTGCGCGTTCGAACCCGTATATGCGCGAATGCTCCAGCAGGCGGCCCACGATCGAGACCACCGTGATGTTCTCGGAGATGCCCTTGATGCCGGGGCGCAGGCAGCAGATGCCGCGCACGTTCAGCTGCACCTTCACGCCCGCCTGCGAGGCTTCATACAGCGCGCGAATGCAGCGGCCGTCCACCAGTGCGTTCATCTTCATCGCGATGCGCGATGGGTGCTCGGGGGAGTGTGCTGCGATCGTCTTTTTGATCTGCTCCAGCAGGCCATCGCGCAGCTGGTCCGGGGCTGTCAGCACCTTGCGGTAGTGCAGCGGGCGCCCGTAGCCCGTCAGGTAGTTGAACATATCTGCGACGTCCGCGCCGATCTGCTCATCGATCGTGAACAGGCCGAAGTCCGTGTACAGGCGCGCGGTCGTCGAGTGGTAGTTGCCCGTGCCTATGTGCACGTAATTGCGCACGCCATCGCCCTCGCGGCGCACCACCAGCACGCACTTGCAGTGCGTCTTCAGGGCCGGCTGGCCATAGACGACGTGCACGCCCGCCTCCTCCAGCGCCTTCGCCCAGTGGATGTTCGCGCGCTCATCAAAGCGCGCCTTCAGCTCCACCAGCGCCACTGCCTGCTTGCCGCGTTCGGTCGCGTCGATCAGCGCCGGCACCAAGGGGGAATCGTCGCTTGTGCGATACACCGTCTGCTTGATCGCCAGCACATTCGGGTCCGCCACCGCCTGCTGCACGAAGCGCTCCACCGAGGTCGCGAAGGAGACGTACGGGTGGTGCACCAGCAGGTCGCCATCGCGCATCGCCGCCATCACGTCCGGGCGCTCGCCCTCGTGGCGCAACAGGCGCGGGTGCGTGATGCCCACCAGCGGTGGGTCGCGCAGCTCGGTCATACCCGGCAGCTTGTGGATCTGCCACAGCGAGCCCATGTCCAGTAGGCCCTCCACTGGGTACAGCGCCTCGTCCTCCATCTCCAGCAGCGCTGCGAGCTCGGCGCGTAGCGCCGACGTGCAGTTTGTGCTCAGCTCGACGCGCACAACCTCGCCGAAGCGCCTGCGGCGCAGCTCGTCCTCGACCGCCTGCAGCAGGTCCGCCGCGTCATCACTCACCTCCAGATCCGCGTCGCGGGTGACGCGGAACACCCCGCACTCCACGATCTCCATACCCGGGAACAGCTGGTCCAGGTGGTGGGCGATGATGTCCTCAAGCGGCACCAGCACCGTGCCCGCGGACGAGTTATTGGCGGTGGCGCCCGCGGGGCGGACGGTCATGAAGCGCGGCAGGATCTCCGTCGGCACCTTCACGCGCGCGAACACCGTCTGGTCGGTGACCGGGTCGCGCACCAGCACCGCCAGGCTCAACGAGAGGTTGGAGATGTACGGGAACGGCCGGCCCGGGGCCACCGCCAGGGGTGTCAGCGCCGGGAAGATCACCTTCTCGAAGCGCTCTGCCACGTACGTGCGTTGGGCCTCGTCCAGGTCCTCGTAGGCGACCACGTGGACGCCGTGCTCTGCCAGCCCCGGGCGCAGCTCGCCATCGAAGCAGTGGCTCAGGCGTTCGCCCAGCTCCTGCACCCGCCTGCGGATGGCCGCGATCGTCTGCGAGGGCGTCATGCCGTCCTGGCTCGGGTTCTCCACGCCCGCCTCGATCTGGTCGTGCATGCCCGCCACCCGCACCATGTAGTACTCATCGAGGTTCGTCGTGTAGATCGCGCAGTACTTCACCCGCTCCAGCAACGGCACCTTTGCGTCCTCCGCCAGCTGCAGCACGCGTTCGTTGAAGTCAAGCCACGAGAGCTCGCGGTTTAAGTACAGCGAGGGGTCGTGCAGATCAAGCGTGTGGTTGTCGTTCTCGTCGTCTCTCACCTTGGACCGTTCGTCAAAGCTAGCGCCTGGAGCGCTACTGTGCTGGGTAGGAGGATGGGAGGCATGGCTCGCCAGCTCTGGTTACTACGTCACGCCGACGCGGAGCCCCACGGCACCCGCGCGGATTTCGAGCGCCGCCTGACCCCGCGCGGGGAACGCCAGGCACGCCTCGCCGGCGTCGCACTTGCGCGCACCGGCGTCAGCTTCGACGCGATCTTCGTGAGCCCCAAGGTGCGGGCCCAGCAGACAGCGGAGCTGGCGCTGCAGGAGTGGGGCGAGGAGCGGGGCGAGGAGCGGCTCTCCCTGCTGCGGACCTACGCTCCGCTCGCGGGGGGCTTCGACGCCGCGCAGGCGCTCGACGCGCTTGCCGGGACCGATGCGGATGCGCGGGTGCTGCTGGTCGGGCACGAGCCTGATCTGTCTGGTGTCCTCGCCGAACTGACCGGCGCCAGGATCGATCTCAAGAAGGGGGGGCTGGCGGTCGTGCGCCTAGACGGGGGTGGAGGCGAGCTCGTGATCCTGCTGCGTCCCCGCGAGTTGGCGCTGATCGCCAATCTCGCCACTGCCGATGTCTGAGGTGTTCGTTGTGAGCGCTGCCTCGGCGCCGTCCTCGCTCAGCTTCGCTCCCGCCGTGGCCTCCGCCGCGAAGCGGTAGCCGATGCCGAAGTGCGTGTGGATGTAGCGCCACTTCGGCGAGGCTTTCTCGAGCTTCTGGCGCAGCTTGCGCACGAACACATCCACCGAGCGGTCGCCACGGACCATCGCGTAGCCCCATAGGCGCGAGTAGATCTCCTCGCGCTCCAGCACGCGTCCCTCCGCCTGCGCCAGCAGCTCGATCAGCTCGAACTCGCGCCGGGTGAGGTCGATGCTGGCGCCGTTCACGAATGCCTGGAAGCGGTCCGAGCGAATCTCCACCTCGCCTGCCAGCACCGGCTTCACGTCGCCGCGGCTGGCCGTGCGGCGGCGACGGCGCACCACGCTTTGCACGCGCGCGATCACCTCCTCGGGGTGGCACGGCTTCGTGATCCAGTCATCCGCGCCCAAGCGCAGGCCGCGGACGCGCTGCGCCACCGTGGAGGGGCCCGTACAGACCACGATCCCCAGCTCTGGCAGCGCGTCGCAGAGGCGCTCAAGCCAGGACCACGCCTGCGGGCCCAGGATTGCCAGATCGACCACCAGCGCTGAGAGGCGCATCGAGACCACTGCGTCTGTCGGCACCGGGGAGCCCAGCACTCTGTGCTCCCAGCCCAGGCGATCCAGGCGCTTGCTCAACACCTGGATGAAGCCGCTATCGCGGTCGAGGACGGCGATGCGCAGAGGCGAACCGGTTGAGGATGCACTACGAGCCTCCGGTGTGCCCCCCTGCTCCGCGCGGGTGCTCTCCAACACGAGGTTGAGTCTAAGCAAATCAACGACCGCTTGTGTGCTCCTTGCCACCACGGTCACAGAATGGTTACAGGAGTGTTCGCAAACAGCGCGGATGGGGGGGCGGTGGGCAGGGGAGGGTGATAAAGGTGGGCAGGGGAGGGGGAGGGTGATGATTTCAGGGGAGGGGGTGGGTGATGATTTGCGCGCCCAGTGTACATTCCTATGGAAAAGACCTAATGTAGATCAAGCTCGCTTGGTGTACGAGTGCCACAAGCCTGCATCAGGAGATCGCAGACGGATCCCAGCCAGTGTTCTGTGTGGGGTTGCGATCCTCTGGACGACCTTCGCGATTCGTCCACGGGGGGCTCGTTGGCTGGGGGCTCTCGGCGCCCTCCGGTGCTGCTGTTGTGGGGTGAGCCGTTTGGGCCGGCTGGGCGCTGGGCGGTTCGGGCAGGGGGGCGCTTGCCGCGGGGGCACTCAGGATTTGGGCGTGCATCGCCATGCCGCGGCTGATCACGAACGCCTCGCCCGGCGGGAGGCCCAGGACCTTGTTCGGGTCGATCTTCTGCTGCTCGCGGCGCATCGCCGTGCCTTCGCCGGTGGAGCCCTGGCGGGAGAAGCGCGTGTTGTACTCCGTCATCTGCCGCGTGCCCGCCAGCGGCACGATCTCCTCGGGGGTGTTCATGCGGTGGCACACGATCGTCTCCACGCTGCCTAGGATCCGCGCCGTCTCCTCTGCGCCGCCCATGCCTGCCACCACCTGCGGGGCCAGGATCAGCGCCGTGTTGAATCTGCGTGCCTGCTCGATGCGCGCGGCCATGCCCGGCGTGCTCGCCAGCGCGGAGAACTCGTCCACGATCATCAGGCAGAAGCGGCCCTGCGGTTTGCGGCCCGTGAAGTACTGCGCGAAGTCCTCGAACAGGAAGCGCGCCAGGCCCGCGGTCTCCTCGCGCAGCTTCAGGCTATCGAGCAGCACGTACGCCGCATCCGTGTCCTCCCACGCCCATTTCCCATCGAGTGCTCCTCGCGTCTCTCCGAACACCGCTTCGTAGCGCAGGCGCACCTGGTCCACCTGGCTGCTCCTCAGGCCCTGTAGTGCTCGTGCCTCGCCGTGAGCCCGCCTCAGCGCTTCGAGGCTCAACCTTGCCAGCAGCTCCTCCGAGCTGCGTGGTGGGCCGCTTGGGTGCTCGCACGCCAGGCCCACCACCGCCTTCGCCACATCGCGATACCACGCCGCTGGGCCGTGGTGGGCGTAGTCCACGATCTCCATCAGCCGGCCCCTGATCTCATGCGGCTCCCCGCGCCAACCAGCGAAGGGTTCGTGTGGGAACACTCGCGTCCTGCGGCCCGCGTCTTGCATCAGGCCAACGAAGCGTTCCGCGTTCTCGCGGTCGCCCTTGCCGTCCAGGTACAGCACCGGCGCGTCGCTGCGCTTCGCCAGTGTCCACGCCAGGCGCAGCAGCGTCTCCGTCTTGCCGCTCCCCGTCGCGCCGCACACCAGCACGTGCCTGCGCAGGCGCTCCACCGGCAGCACCGCCAGGCGGCCCGTTACCGGCAGCGCGTGTTCCCCGCTCACGCGCGTCGCCAGCACCACGCCCGTCTCGCCTTCCGCTTGCGCTGAGAGGATCTCCGCGTCACGGCCCGCGGCGTGGGTGGCGAAGTCGTAGGCCAGCTCGTATTCGCGCATTCGCCGTCGGTGGGATTTCATTTGGATCGCTTCCTTGGAGTGGGGTCCGTGTAACGGCACGGACACCCGTTGCCACCATTGGGGTTAGCGGCGTCTCATGCTGCGGTCACCTTCCTGCCTGTGCCGAGGCTCGCGGTTCGGCGTGGGTGGACAATTGCGGATCTGACTCCGTCGGCGTAGGTGGCTGCTTCTTCGCCAACGCGCGCAGTGCGTCGATGCGCTGCTCCGTTGGCGGGTGGGTGTGATCTGTTAGGCCCACCAATGGGATCGGGTGGTCGTGCTTGAGCTGCTCCGCTTCCAGGACGTCGGCCAGCTTCTCGCCCCAGCCGATGCCTGCGGCGAAGCGGTCGGCTTCGTACTCCTGCTCACGCCATACCTGGCCCCACGCGGGTGCCGTCAGGCGCAGGGCCAGGCCGCCGCGCAGCAGCGCGGTGGTCATCCTATGGGGGGTGCCCCGCAGTGGGCTGCGGCCGATCACCAGGCGGTTCAGGGCTGCTGTCAGGCGGGCGTCGATGCCCCGCAGGTGGCCCAGCTGGTGCGCCAGCACTGCGCTGAGGTTCACGCTTGGGCCTTCCAACAGGCCTCGCGTCAGCATCAGTGTGTCTGCGCACGCCGCCGCATCCGGTTCGCTCTCGTCCACCACGAACCACTGCTTGGGGCTTGGCAGCAAGATCGTTGTGCCTGCCTCCAGCGCCTGCATCGACGTGCGGTATGCCATCTGCTCGCGCGTCGACGGTTCGCGGCCGCCTAGCTGCTGGCGCCACCACCAGCCGCCGCCCGCCGGGTTCACCAGCGCCGCCGCCGACCACAGGGTTGGCAGTATCGCCAGCTTCGCCCACTCTGCTGCGTCGGCGCTCGGGTGTCCCGTTGCCTGCAACGCGATCGCTGCCAGCACGTAGATCGCGGCGTATCGCGCCAGGATCACCGGCAGTTCCAGCGCCGCCGTTACCGCGTAGAGGATGAGCGGTCCAGCTGGGAACTCTCGCTGTGCTCTCACAGCCCCTCCAGCCCTGTCGGCCGCGGCAGCTCGCGCACGCCGAGCGAGGGCCAGCGCTCCGATTCTTCCAGCTGCTTCAGCTTTCGGTGTGGCCCCGGCGCGCAGTAGTACAGGATCCCGTCGAAGCGCTCCACGAGGTCATCGAGGATCGCTTCCAATCTGGACGGATTCTTGACATTCAGCTCCACCTCGATCGCCACGCTGTGGCCTGCGAGGAGCAGCACGCCATCGGGCACGTGCCTACGGGCGCCGGCTTGGTCTTTCGCCTCCGCGGTGAGCTGTCGCTCGGATAGCCATTCCGACTCTGGCTTCTGTGTCTGGATGTGCAGGCGCACATCGTTCATCGCGCCGACATGCGCCAGGGTGGCCAGCTTCGGCTTCCATAACCGATAGCGAAGGCCGCAAACGAACAGGCCCTTGGCTGTTGGGATGACCCAGGTGGGCTGGCTTACCAGGACCTGCACCCGTCTCGCAAGCCCTGCTGCGTGGAGCCGCGCCCCAATTCTTTCACCCGTCGCTCTACCTGTGCCCGTGAGGGTTGCCAGGTGGTCCACTCGTGCCGCGTACTGTTCGCATATCCAGCTCAACACCGTCAGGTCGCGCTCGCGCAACCTCAGGTCTGCCTTGGTCTTCCGTTGGTACTCCTGCATCTGTAAACCCTCCTTGGAACGCCTTGACTGTGCGGTTTGGATGCGCGCCCTCATCCTCTCTGTCGAAGCAGAAGAGGAAGTGACCCCCCCCACAAATCCCGCCAGCAGGGGGTCCGGTCTATTTCCTACGGTTGCTCAGTGCGGACGCTTGAGGAGATCACTTATGAGGCCGGTCGCTCGGCATTGGCCGACCAGGAGTCGCTTGTCGCAGGGGTGCGACAGCGGACGGGTACGCTGCTCGCCGCGCACGCACTTGTGGCATCGTTCTTGGGCGCCACCACCGTGCGGGCTCAAAGTCTCCACGCGCTCGGCTGGGTCGCTCTGGTGGCGCTGGTTCTCGGCCTCGTTGCCGCGGCAATTCTGCTCGCGCCGTGGCATCTCAAGTTTGCTGTCGATGCGAGTGAGCTTTACGACGAGCTCTACGAGCAGGCCCTCGCTGAAGCCGAGGCCGACACGCTTGGATGGCTGGCTGCGGCGGGTTACGGCTACCAGAAGCTGCGGGAGGAGAACGCGCGAAAGGTGCGACGCATGTCGTGGCTGTCGGGAGCGCTGGGCGTGCTGATGGTCGCACAGACGCTTGCGTGGCTCGCGGCGCTGGCGGTAGACTAGGCATCATGGCTCCGAGACCTCTACCACCTGAACAGATCAAGCCGCCCTCTACGTCGATCGGCATCGAAGAGGGTCGCGGTGGATCGTCGCCGCGCCCAGCGCCCCGGCCGGGTCCAGGCAATTAGCGTCGAACCTCGGCACGTTTCGCGTGTCGCCGGGCCTTCGGCTGCGCCGCGCGCGGCCCACACGCCGGAGCCCGTCAGGGCGGAGGCTTTCAGCCTTTAAATCGCGCTCACGTCTGCGAACCGCGCCGGCGTACGGGTCAGACCGCGCCGTCGTCCGCCAGCGCGCTTGCGCCCACGGGGTGCGAGGAGTCTGAGAACTCGCGGAACAGGCCCGTCACCACGAACGCCACCTGCTCGCCGATGTCCACTGCGTTATCGCCCACGCGCTCGAGTGCGCGGGCTACGAGGATCATGTGCATTGCCCATTCGCGGATGTCGGGGTCGTCGCCGATCTCCAGGGCCATGCGGAAGATCTCGCGGTTCAGGCGGTTGATCTCGCGGTCCTGGCGCACCAGGTCCTCCGCCAGTTCCACGTCGCGTCCTGCGAATGCCGCCTTGGACTGGGTCACCTCCGAGCGGGCGTATGCGCCCATTTTTAGGAGTGCGTCGAGCAGTTCGCGGCGGACCGGCGCTTCGTGGCCTGAGAGGGGGATCAGCTTGGCGATGTTCACGCACTGATCGCCCATCCGCTCGATGCCTTTCATTACGTGCAAAAGCGCTGCTACCACGCGCAGGTCGCCCGCCACGGGGGCCTGAAGTGCCAGAAGCGAGAGGATGCCTTGGTGGACTTCCAGGTAGCGGCCGTCCACGCGGTCGTCGTCGGCAATCACCATCTGCGCCAGCTCCACGTCCTGGTGGGCCAGGGCCTCGAGGACGCGGTCCAGCTGCTCCACGATCAAATCCAGGCCGCCCAGCGCGCGCGTCTCCAGTTCCTGCAGCTGTTGCTGGAAGTGCTGGCGGCCTTTCAGGCGGGCGCTAGCCGAACTTTCCAGTGACATATTCCTCGGTGCGGGCGTCGTTGGGGGTGGTGAAGATGTCCTGTGTGGCGCCCACCTCGACCAGCTCGCCGCTGAGCATGAAGGCCGTGCGGTCCGCCACGCGGGCGGCCTGCTGCATGTTGTGCGTCACGATCACGATCGTCACGCGCTGCTTGAGGGTGGCGATCAGCTCCTCGATCTTGAGTGTTGCGATCGGGTCAAGCGCCGAGCAGGGCTCATCCATCAGGAGTACTTCTGGGTCGACCGCCAGCGAGCGCGCGATGCACAGGCGCTGCTGCTGACCGCCGCTGAGGCCCACGCCGGGCTCGGCGAGCCTGTCCGCGACCTCCTCCCACAGGCCTGCGCTACGCAGTGCCGCCTCGACCTTGGGGCGCAGTTCGCTGCGGCTCACGCCGGTCAGGCGCAGACCGGTGGCGACGTTGTCGTACACCGACATCGTGGGAAACGGGTTGGGTTTCTGGAAGACCATGCCGATCGCGCGGCGTACGGCGATGACATCGACCGCGCGATCGTAGAGGTCGAGGTCGTCCAGCAGTACCTTGCCCTCGGCGTGCGCGCCCGGGATCTCCTCGTGCATGCGGTTGATGCAGCGCACCATCGTCGACTTGCCGCAGCCGCTCGGGCCGATGATCGCGGTCACCTCGTTGGCCGGGAACTCCAGGTCCACGCCCTTCACCTGCTCGGCCGTGCCGTAGAAGGCGCGCAGCCCCTGCAGGCGCACCCGCGGACCGCGTTTGCGCACGCTCGCCGCGCTCGTGCGGCGGGTGCTCGGCTGCTCCGCTGGGGCCGCGGGCTGCTGGCCTGGCTGGAGCATCTTCTCAGCTGCCCCCTCTGCCACCGGCGCCCGTGACGGGGCGGCACCTGCAGCGGCGCCAAGGCCCGGGGATGCCGCGGCGCCTGTGCTCCTCTGGGGCGATGCGTCGGGTGTCATGCAAGGCGGCTCCTTCGGGATACCAGGCGGGCCACGAGGTTGAGGATCAAGATAAGCACAACCAGCGTCAAGGCCGCGCCCCATGCGCGATTGACGACCGACTGTGTGGGCGAGATCACGTCATTGTAGATCTGCACCGGCAGCGAATTCATGAACTGGCCGAGATCGGAGTTGGTCTTGTTCGTCGCCCCCGCCGTGAACAGCAGTGGCGCCGTCTCGCCTGCCGCGCGCGCGATCGCCAGCAGGACCCCGGTGATCAGGCCGCTAAGTGCCGTGGGCAGGACGATGCGGAAGATCACCTTCCAGCGCTCCGCGCCCAGCGCCAGCGCGGACTCGCGCAGGGCACCGGGCACCAGCAGCAGCACGACCTCGGCCGAGCGCGTCACCACTGGCAGCATCAGCAGTGAGAGCGCCAGCGAGCCCTTGTAGCCCGCGAATGTGGAGCCCGTGCCGATGATCAGCACGATGTAGATGAACAGCCCAAACACGATCGAGGGCACGCCCGTGAGCACATCCACGAAGAAGCGCACCACCTGTGCGAACCAGTGCCGTTTGCCGTACTCCACCAGCCACACCGCCACGCCGATGCCCGTCGGCACCGCGATCAGCGAGGCCAGGGCGACCATCTCGATCGTGCCCAGCATCGCGCTCTCGATGCCGCCGATCGCGGAGCTCTTGAAGAACGTGTTGCCCGTCGGGTCGGTCGTGAAGAAGCTCGGGCTCCACGCGCTCAGGCCCTCGTGCAGGAGGTAGTAGATAACCAGCACCAGCGGTATCAGCGCGACGATCGTGCCCGTCAGCACCAGTGCGCGCGCCGTCCGGTCCGCGCGGCGGCGACGCGGGCTCACTTGGAAGCGCTCCAGACGGTCGGGGGTGCCTGTGTGGGCGCTCATTGCCTCATGCACCCATCGCCGCCGTCTCGGCCGCGTCGGCCAGCCCCGCCCTCGGGCTATTGCGGCGCGGCTGCGTCGCGCTGCGATTGGCCCGCATCACGACCAGGCGCGCCAGCGCGTTGACCACCAGCGTCAGCACGAACAGCACCAGCGCCGCGGCGAACAGCGCTGAGCGGTGCAGGCCCGTGGCCTCGCCGAACTCATTCGCAATCACCGCCGCCAGCGTGTAGCCCTGGCCGAAGAGGTGGTGGCCGAGCTGGGGTGCGTCGCCGATCACCAGCGTCACCGCGATCGTCTCTCCGATCGCGCGGCCCAGGCCCAGCATTGCGCCGCCGACGATGCCCGCGCGGCAGTAGGGCAGCACCGCCATGCGGATCATCTCCCAGCGCGTCGCGCCCAGGCCAAGCGCTGCCTCCTTCTGATCGGTGGGCACCGTGGCCATCACCTCGCGCGCGATCGCGCTCACGATCGGCAGGATCATGATCGCCAGGATCAGGCCCGCCACGAAATAGTTGGGGATCGTCACCGTGCCGCCGCCGATGAACGGGATGAAGCTCAGCTTGTCCGCCAACCACTGCTCCGTCGGCTGCAGCTTCGGCGCCAGGAAGAAGATGCCCCACAGGCCGTAGACGACCGAGGGCACCGCCGCCAACAGCTCGATCAGCACCGTCAGCGCCGCCTTCGCCCCGCGCGGGCACAGCTCGGTGATGTACAGCGCCGTCGCCACCGCCACCGGCACCCCCATCAGAAGCGCCAGCGCCGAGGTGATCAGCGTGCCCACCACCAGCGGCAGCGCGCCGAAGTGTTCGGCGCTCACGTCCCAGTTGTTCGTGAACGCGAAGCCCAGCACGCCTTCCTTGGCGAACGCCGGCCGCGCTTCGCCGACCAGGCGTACGAAGAAGTACACGATCAGCGCCAGGATCAGCGCCGCCAGCAGCGTCAGGCCGTAGCGCAGGCTGCGATCGGGGAGCCGCGCAAGCGGTGACCGCCCGAGCTTCGAGCGGTCACCGCCGGGGATCGACGCGGCCTCCAAGGGGTGACCTAGAGCCTGCGCCGGTGGGTGTCCGCGGAGCTAACCGGCACGGGCTCCAGGCTATCTCTTAGAGCGCGGCGCCGTTGCACTGCAGGCCCGCCACCGCTTCCTTGGACTTCGCCAGGATCGACGTGGGCAGTGCCGCGTAGTCGGCCTGCGCCAATACGGCCTGACCGGCGCCCAGGCCGTATTCGAGGAACTTCTTCACGCCCTTCGCGGCCGCTTCGCCGCCGGGGACGGCCGCCTTGCAGATGTCCTTGTTCACCACGATGAACGTCTGCGAGGTGATCGGGTAGGCGTTGGCGCCCGCCGGGTTCTTGATCGCGAAGCCCAAATTCGGCGGCACCGTGATGCCTTCCGCCGCCGCGCTCGCCGAGGCCAGCGTCGGCGTCACGAAGTTGCCCGCCTTGTTCTTCACGCTCGCATACGTGAAGTTGTGCTGTAGGGCATACGCCTGCTCGACGTAGCCCACCGCACCTGTGGTCTGCGCGATCGCTCCGGCCACGCCGGCGTTGCCCTTCGCGCCTGTGCCCGTCGGCCACGGCACGTCCTTGCCCGAGCCCACGCTCTTGGGCCATTCCGCGTCCGCCGCGGCCAGCCAGCCCGTGAAGCCCGCCGTCGTGCCCGAGGAGTCCGAGCGGTGGATCACCGTGATCGCCGTGCTCGGCAGGCTCACACCCGGGTTCAGCGTCTTGATCGCCGCGTCATTCCACGTCTTGATTTTGCCCAGGAAGATGTTGCCCGCCGTCTTCGCATCGAGCTTCAGGCCGCTCTTTGCGCCCGGCAGGTTGTAGGAGATCGTGATCGCGCCCAGGAACATCGGTACCTGTACCGCCGGCGAGCCGTTCTTGGCGATCGCCGCTTCTTCGGGCGCCTTCAGCGGTGGGTCGCTCGCGCCGAAGTCGACGGTCTTCGACGCCAGGGCGGTGATCCCCGCGCCGCTGCCCACAGCCTGGTAGTTGACGGTGAGCCCCGAGACGGCCGAGCCCCACTGCTGGTACACCGGCGCCGCGAAGGTCGAGCCCGCGCCGGAGATCGTGGCGTTCGAGCTCGAGCTATTGGTGGTGCTCGAACTGCTACTGCTGCTGCCGCATGCAGCGACCGCGAGCGACAGCATCGCGGCACTCACGAAAGCGCCTGCCTTTTTGTTGATCACTGCGTCTCCTCTGACTCGCATATTGACGGCGGCGGAGAGGTGCGCCCAGCCGTATGTGGGCAGGGGCTGGCTCCGCCATCCGACCGTACGACGCAGTCTCCTCAGGTGCCCACCACCTCCGTGTGAACATTTCGTGAAAGCCCTTCGTGGGAGGGCGGTGGGGGATCGGGCGCCCCCGGCGCCACCTGCGCCATCGCATCGCGCGCGTGCTGCGGTTGCGGTTGGAAGCGATAGCCGAAGCCGGGGTGGGTGTGGATGAAGCGCCGATCCGGCATCGCGGCTTCGAGCTTGGTGCGCAGCTTGGAGACATACACGTCGACCGAACGGTCGCCCTGGCGCAGCTCGCGCTTCCACACCGTCTCGAAGAGTTCCTCGCGCGTGACGATCGCGCCCGCGCGCCGCGCCATCGCCACCAGCAGCTCGAACTCGCGCACCGAGAGTGTAAGGGCCCTGCCCCGCGCCAGCACCAGCCCCTCGCCCAACCTGATCTCAAGCTCGCCCGCATACAGCGTGCCGTTGTCCTCAGATGAGGGCTCCACGGCGTAGGATGATCGACCTCGGCCGCGCGCAGGGAGTTGAGAAGTCGTGATCCCTTCGTGAAAAAGCCGTGAAAGACTCGTTGACGTTGCTGGGCGCCAATATTCTCTCCAGATGAACTTTTCGTATCCGCAGCAGTCATGCGAGCGCAGGCGATGAGCTTGCTACGGCGCAGCGTGGACGGGGCCCTCATGGAGCTCGTCGAGGAGGCCGGGCGCAACGTGCAACGCTCGGGCCTTTTGCTGCGCGATCTGCTCGCCGACTTCCCCGAGCACGCCTCGCTGGCCCGCGACCTGAAGGTCTGCGAGCAGGAGGGCGATCGCATCACCCACGACATCATCCACCGTCTCACCGGGCGCGGGCGCGTCAGCGCGCCTTTCGACACTGGCGACGGCTACGCGCTCGCCACTGCGCTCGATGACATCGTCGATCACACCGAGCAGGCCGCCGCGCAGCTTGGGCTCTACGGCGTCGAAGCGCCCATGGAGCAGTCGCTTGAGTTCGCCGAGGTCCTCGTCGGCGCCGGCGAGCAAATCGCTCGTGCTCTGCGCTGCCTGCGCACCGGTACCGAGCTCGCGCCGCATCTCGTTGAGATCCATCGCCTTGAGAACGAGGGCGATCGCTTGCAGCGCGATGCCGTCGCCTCGCTGTTTGCCGGCGGGATCGATCCGATGGTCGTCATTCGCTGGAAGGACATCTTCGAGTCGCTCGAGGCCGCCGTCGATGCCTGTGAGACCGTCGCCCATGTGCTCGAGGGGATCACGCTCAAGCAGCGGGGGCGGCGGCGCTGAGGGTTTGCACTAGAGCGTCGTTGACGGCGCGCTTGCTTCCAGCTGCGTCCCCTGCGGATTGCCGATGCAGAACACTTGGAAGGCCGTCCTCTGGCCCACCTGCACTTCCGGCAGCACCGCTCGTCCTGCCGCCACGATCTGCCCGCCGCGCCGCCCCAACACGTACACCACCAGCTTCTGCTGGGCCACCTTCGAGCTGTTGCTGACCGTGCCTTCCACGCCCACACCGTTGGTGGGGTCTGCGAAGGTGTGAACGCCGCTCACGCTTACCTGCGGGAGTGCGCCGCTGACGATCGGCGCTTCGCCCACGCGCGCGCTCAGCTTCGCCGGTACGCCTGTGGCCTTGATCTGGTCGTCGATCCACACCGTTTCTCCGCGGGCCTGCAACAGTGGAACGGACACCAGCGTAGTGTCCAGTCCCGGCGAGTTGTTCTGGTAGCGCACCGCTCCCTTGGCATCGTTCACGGTGATCGCGATCGGCGCGTTACGCAGCGGCTTGGAGGATGCGTTGCGTAGGATCACGACTGCCGCTACGCCATTTGCGTCGTAGACCACCGCGGTTTTCAGTACCTTCACCAACGGATTCTCGCGCGTGACGAGCACGCCCTTCTGAGCCGCCTGCGGGTGGGCCAGGCGCTCCGCGAGCGCGGCCTTTTCCAGCTTCCTGCTTCTTTGCGCGTTGCTCTCGCAGCCCGCCAGTGCGAGCGCCGTCAGTGCGAGCGCCGCCAGCGCCACCGCCAGGCGCATGCTCACCCGAAGGCACCGCTGATGTAGTCGCGCGTGCGCTGCTGGCGGGGGTTGTCGAACACCTGCTCGCTCGAGCCATACTCGATCAGCTCGCCGAGGTGCATGAAAGCGACGTGGTCGGCCACCCTGAACGCCTGCTGCAGGTTGTGCGTGACGATCACGATCGCCACGCTCTCGCGCAAGTTCACGATCAGTTCCTCGATCGTCGCCGTGGAGATCGGGTCCAGGGCCGAGCACGGCTCATCCAGCAGCAGCACCTCCGGCTTCACCGCCAGCGCGCGCGCAATGCACAGGCGCTGCTGCTGGCCTCCAGAGAGGCGCAGCGCCGGGTGATTCAGGTCAGCCTTCACCTCCTCGTACAGCCCCGCGCGCTGCAGCGCCTCCACGATCGCCGGTTCGAGCTCCTTGCGGCTGCGCCGCGCGCCGCGCCGGCCCTTGCCCCGGCCCTCCTCGCGCAGCGCGTAGGCGACGTTCTCGAACACGCTCATCGGGAAGGGGTTGGGCTGCTGGAAGACCATCGCTATGCGCCTGCGCAGGGCCGTCACCTCCAGCTTGCTTATCTCCTGCCCATCGAGCGTGATCGTGCCCGCTCGCGCCGCGCCCGCCGTCACCTCCGTCAGGCGGTTCAGCGAGCGCAGCAGCGTCGTCTTGCCCGAACCGCTTGCGCCGATCAGCCCCAGCACCTCGCCCTGGCGCACCGGCAGCGTCACATCGCGCACCACCCAGCGCTCGCCATAGGCCAACGACACGCCCTCGATGCGCATGCGCTCGCTCACCTTCGCCGCCGCCGCGCGCCGCGCGCCGCGCGCCGCGCTTGCACCCGCGCCGACGATCGGACCCCGGGGGACACCCACTTCGCTTGCGGGTCCGCCGCGCGCGGCGCGCCTGCCGTTGGGTGCCGGCGTCACCACCGTCGGCTCCTGCTCCACCACGATCCTGCGCACCGGCGGTGGGGGCATCAGCGGGTCCACGTGATCCACCTCCACACCATCGACGGCGTCAACCCCGCGCGGCCCAGGCGCTTGCCCGAGCTCAGGCGGGTCACCACCATGTTCAGCACCAGCACCATCATCAGCAGCACGAATGCCGCCGCGTAGGCTTTCTCAGGCGCATTGCCTTCGCCGGCCGGCGAGTTTTCAAACACATAGCTCGTCAGCGTCGAGCCGGTGCCGCGCAAGGTCGAGAGCAGCGGCGTGCCCCCAGCCCCTTCCAGGCGCAGGAACGCGCCCAGCAGGATCACCACGATCGCCGTGTCGCCAATGATCCGGCCCATGCCCAGCGTCGTGCCGCTGGCGATGTTCGGGCGGACCGAAGGCAGCAGCACGCGACGGATCGTCGTCGCTCTGGTCTTGCCAAGCGCGTAGCTCGCCTCGCGCATGTGCCCCGGTATCTGCGCCAGTCCCTCGCGCGTCGCACCCACCACCAGCGGCAGCGCCAGCAGCGACATCATCGCGCCCGCCGCGAAGAACGAGCGCCCGTACACCGCGCCGCCCGCCGATGTCTGTGAGAGGAACGCCAGCGTCGGGCGCGCGAAGACCAGCAGGCCAAAGAAGGCCAGCACCACGCTTGGCGCCCCCGCGATCATTTCGATCCCCGACTCGACCGCTCGCGCCAGCAGCGCCGGACGGCGGTACTCCGACAGCCACACTGCCACCGCCACGCCGATCGGGGCTGCGATTGCGATGCCGATCGCCGTCAGCAGCAGTGTGCCCTCGATCGGATCCAGGAAGCCGCCCGAGCCGCGCTGATTCTGGCCCGCCGGGTTGGGGTGTTCCAGCAGCAGGCTCGGGCGCAGGTAGGTGATGCCCTTGATGAACATCACCGCCACGATCGCTGCGGCCAGCAGGCACAGCAGCAGGCCCGCTGCCCAGCACAACACATAGCCGATGCGGTCCATCAGCGGCCACGAGGAGATCGAGTCCTGGCCGCGCGCCTTGCGTGGCGTCTGCGGCGCAAAAGCCCTGTCTGTCTGGGCCGCTCCCGTCATTGAGCCACTCCCCATCACGTCCGAATCCCATAGCGCTTCAGCGGCTGCTTCACTGCCCACGCAGCCAGCGAGAGCACAGCGGCGGACACCAACACCACCGCCGCCATCGCATAGAGGGTCTGCTTCATCGGCACCACCGTCAGATTGTCTTTGTAGGTGATGATCGTCGCCGCCAGCGGCCGCACCGGCTCGAACAGCGCGGTCGGTCCGTCCAGCAGGTTCACCGAGAACGAGCGGCTTCCGCCCACCAGCGCCAGCATGATCGCCTCGCCCAATGCGCGTGCGCTCGCCAGTACCGCGCCCGCCACGATCGCCGGTCGCGCGGTTCGCACCGATACTCGCCAGATCGTGCGCCAACGGTTGACTCCCAGTGCCGCCGAGCCCTCCGTCCACGCGTTCGGCACCGCTGCCAGTGCATTGACCGTGATCGCCACCATGATCGGCACGATCATCACCATCAGGATCAGGCTCGCCACCAGCAACCCCGCGCCGTTGAGCTGCACCACGTAGGCCACCGACAGCTTGCGCCCTTGGGAGATCAGGTGTTCATTGACCCACGGCACGATTAACAGGATCCCGATCAGGCCGAAGATCACCGACGGCACCGCCGCCAGCAACTGCACCACCGGTTCCAGCACACGCTTGACCGACTGCGGCGCGAACTCCACGATGAAGATCGCGCTCAGCAGCGAGAGCGCCAAGCCCAGCACGACCGCGATACCTGTCGTCAGCGCCGTGTCCCACAGCAGCGGCCACGCGCGCAGGTGGTAGTTGTAGTGGGCTGGGTCCGTCGGGCTGTTGATGATCGCCTTCAGCTGCTGATCGACGTCACCGCCCGGGAAGAACCACTTGATATAGCCGTTGTGCGCGAACGATGGCCACGCCTCTACGAATACCGTCACCAGCATCGCCAGCACGAAGGCCAGCACACCCACGGCGACCGCGCCGAACGCGAGCTCGGCGCGGCCCTCCGCGGATGGAAGCCTTCTCAATGAATTGGGATCCACTCGCTGCCGACGATCCTCTGGACCGTCTTGTTGTGCGGCTTGATGACCCAGGAGATGAACTTGGCGGCCGCACCTTTGGGTTCGCCCTTGGTCACCATCCAGAAGTTACGCACGCCTTGGTACTGGCCCGACTTCGCGTTGCGCAACGTGCACGGTATGCCCTGATAGCTAACCGCGTTGGTCCCTGTGGTGAAGGCGAAGGAGGCAAAGCCGATCGCACCCTTGTCGCCGATAATCGCCTGGCGCATCGTGCCATTGGATTCCTCGGCCGAGGCGCTCGGTGAAATCTTCAGGTTTTCGCCGAGGAAGATGTTCTGGAAGGCATCCTGCGTACCGGAGGAGGCCACGCGCTGGAACAGATCGATCGGACCGCTCACCGTCGCTCCCGGGACTTCGCTCCAGTTGCGCACCTGTCCCGTGAAGATCTGTTGCACCAGCTGCTGGTTGAGGTTGCCGAGGTGGTTTTCGGGATTGGTAATCACGCATACACCGTCGCGTGCGATCTTCGTGAACACGAGGCCGTGGGGATCCCCGGGGATGATCGGATCGCGCGAGACATCGCCGATGTCCGCGCGTCCACTGGCCACATCGTTAATGCCCACGCCCGAGGTGCCCTGACCGACTTTGGGCGTCGGCTGATGGGTGGCCTTGTGGTAGGCCGTTGCCAACTGGTTCATGAGGGGAAAGACGGAGGTCGATCCATCGATCAACAGCGCCCGTCCTTGGGCCATAGCGGGCACGCCTGCCAGCGTCAGCGCGGCGAGCAGCGAGACGATCAGTGAGCGGTGGGTTCTGCGCACGTGGGGGACTCCTTTAATGATGAGCTGGGTGGGCTTGACGAAACCGAGACGAAAGCGGGCAGGAAGGGCCGCCCGCACGTCGTGGGCCAGTGAAGCGTGGCTTAGGGCGGGGAACCCCGACGAGGCGCAAAAGTCTCGGCGCAACGCCGAACAAATAGGTGAACAAAAAGTAGCTCTTTGGAGAAAATTTGGATAACGCAGGGGATCGATGTAACGCTCTTGTGAACGGGGATTGCGCCGGGGCTGTCACGATGTGACACTCGGGCTGCGATCCCGCCTGCCGGTTCACGGCTGGCGTGTTCGGCTGCGACTGGGCCGGTCCTCTTTCTTCTCCACTATCTCCTTCGCCCATGAACGACGATCCCACCCCCAAACCCAACGGCGGGCCCAAGCCCAACGGCGGGCCAAACGGCACCCACGCGCCCGCCGCGGGCGCCAATGGCCGCAAACCGTCGGGGCAGGTGCGCTCGGGTCTCGCGCATCGGCGCAATCCGCTGCTGGTGGCCCTCGAAGGGGTGCTACAGGGTCTCGCGCGGATGCTCCTCAAAGATCCGCTCACCACCTTCCTGGCGCTCGCCTCAGTTGGGCTGGCTTTGGCCTTCGCGCTGCTGCTGGGCTCGATCGGGCCCTCGAGCTCCGGCCGGCAAGTGCCGATCTCAAGCGTCGAAGCGCTGGCCGGCCAGCACGAAATCGGGACTGCAACGCTGCTCGACCACGACAGCCGCGTGGAGGTGCTCACACAGGCGGCACCAACCACTGAAAGCGCGAGCGCGAGCAAGAAGCCCGCGAAGACCAAGACGCTTCCGTTGGCGGCACCCAACGAAAAGCTGTGGGCCTCCTATCCCTCCTCGGGCGCGCAGACACAGGCGCTGCTCTCGAGCCTCGCCAAGAGCGGCGCCGTCGTCAACGTGGACCAGCAGGCAGGTAAACCGCTGCGCGCGATCGTGGTGCAGTTCCTCGTCCCGATCCTGCTGCTGGTGTGCCTGTTCGCGTTCTTCACCCGCCTCGGCGCCGACGGCGGCGCTGGGGGCATCGCCGGCTTCTCGCGCTTCACCGGCAAGGGCAAGCGCAAGGGCAAGGGCACCGCGGAAAGGATCTCCTTCGCCGATGTCGCCGGCGCCGGCGAGGCCGTGGCCGAGCTGCGCGAGATACGCGACTACCTCGCCGAACCAGACAAGTATCTGAAGGTCGGCGCCGCCGCCCCCAAGGGCGTGCTGCTGGTGGGGCCTCCCGGTACCGGCAAGACCCTGCTTGCCAAGGCCGTGGCGGGAGAAGCCGAAGCCCACTTCTTCTCGCTCTCGGGCTCGGACTTCGTTGAGTCGCTCGTGGGCGTCGGCGCAGCGCGCGTGCGCGACCTTTTCGCCAAGGCGCGCAAGGCCGCCCCCGCGATCATCTTCATTGACGAGTTCGATGCCGCGGGGCGCAAGCGCGGCGCCGGCATCGGCCAGGGCAACGACGAGCGCGAGCAGACGCTCAATCAGATCCTGGTCGAGATGGATGGCTTCGCCGGCGACGGCGGGCTTGTCGTGATGGGCGCCACCAACCGCCCCGACGTGCTCGACCCCGCGCTGCTGCGCCCTGGCCGCTTCGATCGGCAGGTGACAGTCGACGTGCCCGACGTGCATGGGCGCCTTGAGATTCTGCGCCTGCACGGTTCCAAGCGACCGTTGGCGGCGGATGCCTCGCTTGAGGAGGTCGCTCGGCAGACGCCTGGCTTCAGCGGCGCCGAGCTCGCCAATGTGATCAACGAGGGCGCTCTTTTGAGCGTGCGCGACGGGCGCGGGGAGATCGATCAGGAAACGCTGGAGGAGGCTATCGACCGCGTTGTTGCCGGCCCCGCCAAGAAGCACATCCTCACGCGCGATGAGCGCTGGCTGATCTCGATCCACGAGGCCGCCCACGCTGTCGTCACCGACGCCCTCGGTCAATCCACCTCCACGCGCAAGCTCTCGATCGTCGCTCGCGGGCGTACCCTCGGCACCGCCGCGCACATGCTCACCGATCGCGACCAAGTCATCCAGACCGAGCCCGACCTGCTGCGCCAGCTGACCGTGATCGTCGCCGGCACCGCCGGGGAGCGGATCGCCTTTGGCCATCTGTCGACCGGGGTCAGCGACGACCTGCACGCCGCCACCAGCCTCGCTCGCACGATGGTCACCTCCTTCGGCATGTCCGATGCGCTTGGCCCGGTCACCATCGGCGAGAAGGGCGGCGAGGTGTTCCTCGGCGCCTCCCTGCAGGACCTTGGCTCGGTCGGTCCTTCCACGCTCGATCTGATCGATCGCGAGGTGGAGCGGCTCGTCGGTGACGCCGAGGCCCGCGCCACCGCCCTGCTCGACGCCAACTGGCAAGCCGTCGAGGAGACCGCCCACGCGCTGCTGGAGCACGAGACGCTTTCGGGCGTGGCTCTGGAGGCCGTGCTCTCGACCGTGCAAGAGACCACACTTGAGGCGCTCGATGCCGCTATCGGCGAGCTCAAGGAGGCGCGTCGGCGCAATCGCATCGTGCCCGAGCGCGATCCACGACCCGAGGGGCGATGAGCGATGAGCGCCCGCCGCTCTCGCAACGCCGTTAGGGACCCACGCGGTTCTGGCATGGCCTCGAAGGCGGCCCTGGTGATCTCGATCCTGGCGCTGATCCTCTCCACCACCGGTCTCGCCGACGCCGCGCGGCACGCTGTCAGTCACGTCTTCGCCAGCGTGCTGGCGGGGCACCGCGTCAGTGCCAAGCCGCTGCCGGGCGGCATCCTCCTGCTCGGCAAGAACCGCAAGTTCCCCGCCGCCGCGATCCCCACCGTCAAGAACGCGAGCGCCGTGGGCGGTCTGACCGTGCAGGGCCTCTCCGCCTGTCCGCCCACCTCGGCCGATCTGGGCACATGGTGTTTGGAAGAGTCCCCCTACCCGCTCACGACCCAGGACGCCGGCAAGAACAACTATCTGTGGGCCAGCCAGGCCTGTGTGGAACGGGGAGGCTTCCTGCCCACTGCCGCGCAGCTGATCGGCGCCGCCAAGCGCGTCAAGCTCGAGTCCACCATCCACGACAACCAGGTCACCGCCACTGTTCAGCTCGATCCCACCGTCGGCTTCAAGGATCAGCGTGAGATGTCCGCGACGCTCGTCACCACGGCGGCTGGCTCGGACGCCGCTGGCTTTGAGGGGGTCAGCCAGGGCTCCACCGGCAATCCGCGCACGGGCGAACCCAACCCGGTGCCGCTGCCCGCTGTGCCCCAGCCCGCCACGCTTCAGTACGTGACCGTCTACTCCAACGGGCAGAAGGGCGGCTTTGCGGGGTCCGAGCCGGTTTCCCAGCCGGAGAATTTCCGCTGCGCCTACGAGAAGGTTCCCGGGGCGAATAAGAGCGAAAACGGGTAGGCGTGGGATGGGTCGGCGTGCCGACCCATCCCAACGCCGGTTCTGCCGGAGGCTGGTCTTTGGACCTATACCTCTTTGACGCCTACTGCTGTAACTGTCGCTTTCTGTTTCCCATTGGTCGTTTTTTCGATCCCAAAGCAGCTGCCTTTAGGTTCTGTGGTGATGCCCGTGTCTTCAGCTGTGACGATCAGATTGGATCCGCTGTTTGCCAGTTTGTTCGTCAGGATTTCTTTGTTGGTCGTTCCATTTTCGGCTGGCACCGAGAGGGTGCAGGTGAAGAAGAGAACTTTGACCACGACCTGGCATTCAGCTGCAACTGAGCCTTTGGCTTTCGTTTCTCCAGCTGCTTGCGTCAGACGAAGGGTACATTCTTTGATAGAGGAGGGTACGGCTTCATTGATGCTGCTGCTTTTTACGTGGCATTTGTTGAATTTTTTGATGGCCAACGAAAGCGTGTTACCTTTGGTGGCCGCTTTGCCTCCTGAGAGGATCGTCCATTCGCCTTCGGTGCTGGCGCACGTCAGCGTTCCGCCTCCACCTTCCAGAACGAGTTCGCCGGAGGTGCCGGTGCCTTTCGTTTCGGTTCCAGCGGACTGGTATTCCGCCAGCGCCGGGGCGACCGAGATGGCCAGCACGGCGACTATGGCGGAGAAGACCGCCACCAGCTTCGCTTTGATCATGTTGCTTGCTCCTTGTATTGGATGTTGGGGTCACGGGACGCCAGTGGCGCCCCTGGTGATGGAGCAGCCCACGGTCCTCGACCGGGGTTGCCCGAGTCCTCCCTCGGAGGCCCCATTCCATCCTGTCCTCCTAGCGGGTTCCCGTCAAGGAAAATATCGGAAACATTTTGATGAATCGACACACCGTGGGCGATCACTTCGCCGGAAACCCCTTTGCGAGAAGGGTTTTTGGTGGGACGATATTTCCGTCAGAGTCAGAGACGGTCAGAGGTCGGAAACATTTCCGACCACATTATTCGAATCGTCTGCATCCGCTGGCGTCGCCGCGAAGCGATAGCCCACACCAAAGTGGGTGTGGATGTAGGCCCAGTCGGGCGCTGCTTGGGCCAGCTTGGTGCGGACCTTGCGTACGAACACGTCCACGGAGCGGTCGCGGTGCTTCATCTCGCCGCCCCAGACATGGCTGTAGATGTCGCCGCGGCGCAGCACGCGGTCCTCGCGTTGGGCGAGCACTAGCAGCACCTGGAACTCGCGCACCGTCAGGCCCACGCGGCGGCCGTCTATGAGCGCCTGGATCTCGTCGGGGCGGATCTCGAGGTTGCCGTGCACGAGCGCGCCGCCATCGTGCAAGGCGGTTCCCCCCTGATATGAGCGGAGCGAGCGATCGTCCACTGCTGGGCGAAGTTATTGGGCGGCCGGCTGCAGTGGGTGAATGGCCGGTGACGTTTTGGATAATAAGTGGTGAAGATTGGGGGGTGCGGTCACCAAATGGTTACCCTCGAAGGGACAGCGGTATGGAGGATGAGCCATACTGCCACTGGAGCGACTAGGAGATTCCCCTGTCCGAAGAACCGACAGCAAGTCCATCGCCCACCGGCAGCATCATCGAGTCATGCGCGAGCTGTGGCGCGGCGATGGATGCAGGGCAGCGCTACTGCCTAGAGTGTGGCGCGCGTCGTGCGCACCTGGGCGGTGTGCGCGAGGGTCTGCGCGTCTCGGGAGCCCAAGGAAACCCAGCGGCTGCCTCGCTCGAGGCTTCCGCGGCCTCAGCGGCTCCATATGCGTCCGTTGACAGTGGACCACCCGTCATGGCCGCTGCTTCCGCGCGTGGCAGTGGGGCGACCGCGGTCATATCGGGCGTCGGCGTGCTGCTGCTGGCGATGGGCATCGGCGTGCTGATCGGGCGCTCGGGTTCGAGCTCGGGCAAATCCGCGGCCGCGCCGCAGGTGATCAGCGTGGCCCAACCGGGGACCGGCACGGCGGGCGTGGGCGGCTCCGGCAGCAGCACCGCAACCACGCCGAGCACTTCCACGCCGACGCACTCCGCTGCGCCCAAGCAGGGCAAGTCTTCCGCGACCGGCGTGGGCTCCATTCCCAGTAAGCCCGCGCCGCCGAGCGCGGTTCAGAACCTGCGCACGGGCGGCAGCGGTCAGAGCTACGAGCAGAAGTCCAAGAACCTCCCCAATGTGGTCTCCACCGGCTGATGGGCGCGGATCCCTCGCACCTGCGTCGCCGCCGCGACGAGCTGGCCGAGAGGGTGGCCGAAGAACAGTGGGATCTCGGCGGGCTGGCTTATGAGATGGCCATCCGCGACCACTTCCGCCTGGACGTGCTCGTGCGCCGCGCCGCGCTGCTGCAGGAGCGCGACGCCGAGTTGGCCGAGGTGGAGCGTCTGCTACGCCTGGAGGACGCGGCCAGCGTCGGCAGCTGCCCCGCCTGTGCGGCGCCGCACAGTCGCGGGGCGTTGTTCTGCTGGCAGTGCGGCGCGACGCTGATGGAGCGCGCGCCGAGTTCGGCGGCGCCAGCGGACTCCGCCATGCGGGAGGGCTCCGGCACGGGGAAGGGCTCCACGGCTCGGGAGGACCCAGCCACGGAGGAGGGCTCCGCTACGCAGCAGGACACGCTGGTCATGACTCCAGCGGCTTTCATCAGGGAGTAGGTGAGGCTCGGATGTTGCGTGCGCTCGATCAGCTGACGCTGCCGCCGCCGTGGGTGCGGGGGCTGCTGGTGGCGGTCTTCCTGGGCTTCGGGGTGCTGGTAGGCAATGTCACTTCCGGCTCCGCCACCTCGGCGAGCGCGCCGCAGGCGCACCTGAAGCTGATGTTGCCGCCGGCCACGGTGGCGTCGGCGACGCCGCCTGCAACGCCATCCACGCCGCAAGCGCCGGCGGTGACGCCCACGCCCACCACCGCGGAAGGAAGCGAATCTGGCTCGGGCGGCTCCGCGCAAGGCACGGGCGCAGGGGGGTCGAGCGGCAGGGGATCGAGTGGCAATGGAAGCTCCAGTGGCAATAGGAGCTCCCGTGGGTCGGGCTCGGGGTCGGGCTCCGGCTCGGGCAGTGCGGGCAGCGAAGGCAACGCGGGCAACTCAGGCAATGAAGGCAGCGGAGCAGGCGCAGGCGGCTCCGCCAAGCTGCCCGCCGTCAAGCACGTGTTCGTGATTGTGCTCGCCGATCAGCCCTATGCCGCGGTCTTCGGTCCGTCCTCCAAGGCCACGTATCTCGCCCAGACCCTGGAGCAGCAGGGGGAGCTGCTGGTGCGCTACTACGCGGTGGCTCACGACGAGCTGGCCAATGGCATCGCGCTTGTGAGCGGGCAAGGGCCCACGTCGCAGACCGCGCTGAACTGCCCCACGTTCGCTGAAATCTCTTCCACCGCGGCCGCTGCCGACGGACAGGTGAGCGGGCAGGGTTGCGTGTATCCCAAGACGACCCCCACGCTCGCCGGGCAGCTCGCGGCCAAGCACCTCACGTGGCGGGCCTACGTGGAAGGTATGACTCCGGCCTGCGCGCACCCCGCGCTCGGTGCGGCCGATGCCACGGTGGGTGCGGCGCCGCCCGCGCCCACGATGCCCAGTGCTGCCAATCATGCGACCCCCGCCAATGCGGCCGTGATGGGTGAGCAGTACACCACCTTCCGCAATCCCTTCCTGTACTTCCACAGCGTGATCGAACCTGCCTCGGCCTGCGCGGCGAACGACGTGGGCCTACAGCAGCTGAGCTCGGATCTGAAGAGCGCCAAGCGCACGCCGACCTTCTCCTACATCGTGCCCTCGCTGTGCCAGGACGCCAGCCCTACACCGTGCGCAAACGGGCAGGCCGCGGGCGCTGTCACGGCGGATGCCTTCCTGAAGAAGACAGTGCCAGAGATCATGGCCTCCAAGGCCTACAAGCATGGCGGGCTGTTGGCGATCACCGTCGATCAGGCGCCGGCCACGGGCGTGGAAGCGGACTCCAGCTCGTGCTGTGGACAGCCGCGTTTCCCCAATCTGCCCGCGCCTGCGCCATTGCCGGGGGGCGGCCAGCTACCGCCTTCAGGTGGCGGGCAGGTTGGAGCCCTGCTGCTCTCGCCCTTCGTTAAGGCGGGGGCCGTCAACCAGGATCCCTACAACCACTTCTCGCTGTTGCGCACGATCGAGGATCTCTTCGGACTGAAGCACCTGGGCTACGCCGGGGCCAAGGGCGTGAGCTCATTCAACAGCGCCGTCTTCGCCAAGTAGCTCGTCACAGACGCGCGGCGAGCTCGTCGTAGGTGATCGCGGTGCGCCGCTTGCCGGCGCGCTGCAGGACGCGCTCAAGCGCCAGCATATGGCGCGGGCGGTCGAGGTCGGCGGGGTGCAGATCCAGGCGCAGGGTGCGCCCCTGCATGAAGGAGGCGGCGCGGATCAATGTGGGGGAAAGGGCGCGGCGGATGGCTCCCTCGCTGCCCACCTCCCACGCGGGGGCCAGCAGCTGGTTGGCGCCCGTGCCGGTGCCGGTGTTGGTATTGGTGTTGGTGTTGAATGCTCTATGCAAGCGCAACAGGCCCGCCCACCAGCGGAAGCGCACGCTGAGCTTGCCTTCGGTCGTGAGGGTCGAGCGCAGCGCGCGGGTGTAGGCGTAGGCGGGGGCGACGAAGCCGTCGGGCTCGACGCCGGCGAGCTTGAGCACGCGCCAGCCAGCCTCCACTGCGCGGCGCGTCTCAGGTTCATCGAGACCCACGAACTCGGCGGCGCGCTGGTGGCCGGTGGCGGGGGCACGCAAGCGCTGCGTCCAATCGGGGCGACGCAGGCGCTCGTGTTGAAAGCCATGTTGGGCGATCGAATCGCCGCGGCGGCGGCGCTCGTCAAGCCACCGGATCATTTCCGGCGAACGCTCGCCCAGAGGGTGCAGATCGCGGGCGGGGATGACCAGCAGCGTGACCCGGTCGATGCCGTGGTCATCGAGCCAATCACGGATACGCGCGCAGCGCTCGAAGGTTGCGGGCTCGACGTCGTGGAGGGCCACGGCGATTGTGCCTGCGGGGTGCATGGGGGTTCTATGCGGCATGACGTTCGTCCTGCGTGTCGACGCTGGCTGAAGCGAGCGCTCGTCGGTAGCCGCCGGCGAGGCGCTGCAGGGTGCTCTCCCAGGTGCGCTCGCGCACCGCGGCCAAGCCGGCGCCGGCGAGGCGGCGGCGCAGCAGGGGGGAGGCGGCGAGTTCCAGCACGCGCTCTGTGAGCGACTCGGCGTCGGGCTCGCAGAGCAGGCCATTGACGCCATGCTCGATCAGTGAGAGAGGACCGCCGCGGGCGACAGCCACAACGGGCAGGCCGCTTGCCTGGGCCTCGAGGATCACCTGGCCGAAGGTATCGGTGGCGCTGGGGAACAGGAAGATGTCGGCGCTCGCATAGGCACGTGCGAGCTCGATCCCCTCAAGCCAACCCACGAAGGTTGCGTGCTCGCCCAGGCGCTCGCCCACGCGCTCCTGCTCGGGACCGCCACCGGCGAGCACCATGTGCAGGCGTGGATCCCGCCGATGGGCCGCTAGGAATGTCTCGGCGAGCAGTTCCGAACCCTTCTCGCGCGTTATGCGTCCGGCGTACAGCACGATCACTGTGCCCTGCGGCAGGTCAAGCTGACCGCGCAGCGAGGGGTCAAAGCGCAGGGTGTCCACGCCCCGATCCCAGCGTGCTATGCGCCCCGCGCTCACGCCGAGCTGCTGGAGCGCCGCATCAGAGGCGGGGCTGGGGGAGAGGACGAGGTCACAGGCGTCATAGAAGGAACGCACCGCCATGTCCATTGCATTCGCCAGGCGTGCATCCTGCGAACGCAGAGCTGCATAGGCGGTGAGCTCTGTGTGGTAGCTGCCCACCAGCGGCAGGCGCAAACCGCGCGCCACGAGCGCTCCCGCGATGCCCACGGGGCCGGGGGAGCAGACGTGGATAGCGTCGAAGCTGCCCTCGGCGAGGGTCTCCACGGCGACGCTCAAGCTGGGCACGCCGATTTTCAGACCGGGGTAGAAGGGCACGTCGATCTCCGCGACCGCGGAGAGGCGCCGGTCGACGTCGGCGTCGGTGCCGATCACCTCGATCTCGAAGCCCGGCACGCCGCGCTCACGGATCTCCTGGATCGTGCGCGTCACGCCGTGCGGCGAGCCGATGCCATCGGCGAGGATCGCCACGCGCGGTGTCTCGCCCTCGCGGGAATAGAGCTTCGCCTTCTCATTGCTCAGGAAGGCCGTAGCGGGGGCATAAGGGATCGCCGCGACGCAGCCCTCGAAGATGCCCGTGGCAGCGCTCATCAAGTCCGATCCTCCCTCGATCGCGCGGACCACCTCAGCGATAGCTCGGCGCAGTTTGCGCTCGTGCGCGCGGCTCGCGCGGCGGTAAAGGTCGGAGTGCGAGAAGCTCTCATCCTGCATGTAGGCGATCAGGCTGCGCTCATCGAGATGGTCGAGCTCGACGGCGATCAGCCACGCGCGCAGCAGGCAGCGCGCGTCGTCCGGGGTGAGGTCGGAGCCGGTGGTGCCGTGGCGCGCGTCGCCCTCGCGCAGCAGCCGCTGCATCATCAGCATGACCGTGTGGGGGTTCAAACCACGTACTGTCTGCACCTCGCTTCCCAGCGCGCGCGCGGCGAGAGCGATGGCCGCGTGCGCCCACTTGGCGGCGCCGCCCTGGGCGCCGCGGGCCACCACTTCCCCAGCACGTACGTGAGCCAGGTACTCAGCCGGCGTGGCGGCCGCGGGAGCTTCGGTGAAGGTGCGCCCGATATCCACGCCCGCATGGTCGTCACTGCCGCCGATGCCGATGCCCTCGCGGGTGCCGATATAGATGGCAGCGGGGCGGTTGAGCTCGCGTGCGCGCGAACCGTTACGCACCTCCCAGATCGGAAAGAGGTCCGCCAGGCGCCGGCGGTGGCGCGCCGTCAGGGGCGCGCCCACGTTGTAGTAGGGGTGCGCCAGCGCGCAGAGGATGTCGCCTGCGTGCAGGTAACGTGCGCACTCCTCGACGTCGCTGCTGTGGGCCTGCAGCCACTCATGGTCCGCGGGCGTGATGCCGTAGCAGAGCACGTGCACGGCCTGGGGCTCGCCGCGGAACGAGGCGGTGAGCTCCTCGGAGACGAATACGTCTGGGCGCTCCGCGATCGCGAGGACACCGTCGATCGTGTCGTGGTCGGTGATCGTGACGAAGTCCATGCCCCGGCGCTTGGCCAGCTCGTAGACCTCCTGTGGCGGAGTGGCGCACTCGGGCAGTCCCACGGCGCGCTGCACCCCAAGCCGCGATTCCTCCGAAGCTGTGGAGTGAACATGCAGATCCACGCGGGTGCGATCTGCGCGGTCCATGCTGGTGCGATCTGGAGCAGGCATGCTAAAGATTAGATTCGGCTGCAAACAGGCACTTTTTGTGACGAGGCAGAGATCACCGTGTGAAGGAGCGGTGAACGAGCAGGCGCGCGCACGGCGCGCCAGGCGCCCGTTTGCGAGCATCGCGCGATGCCCGCAGCGCGTCACCTGTTCATCGCCGGTTGCCCGCGTTCGGGCACGAGCGCGTTGACATTCCTGCTAAACGAGCACTTCCAATTAGCCGTTGGCTTCGAGCGCTACAAGCGCCTGCGCGCGCAGCTGGACCCCTTCCACTTCGAGCCGAAACAGTTCTTCTCTCCGGTAACCTCGGAGACGGACATTCGCGGGGAGCTCCTCTACAGGCGCCTGCACACGCGCTGGCAAAGCGGCACCGTGCGAGTGATCGGTGACAAGGTGCCGCTGTACACGCGCGTGCTGCCGGCGCTGCTCGCGCGCTTCCCCGAGGCGCGCGTGCTGGTGCTGGTGCGCGACCCACTGGCAGTGGCACGCTCGTTTCGCCGTCGCGCAGGCGATCCGCAGGACTGGTGGCCGGCCGAGAACGACCACACGCTGGCGCTGAGGATGTGGAACGAGGCGCTGGCAGCGGTGAAGGCGGTCGATGCGGAGCCTGGCGAAGGGAAAATTAAGAGGACCCCCCCGGGGGGGTCCCGGTTGGTCGCGTTGCTTCCCTACGAGGCATTGTTCTCGGGTGACGAGCGTTGGCTTGCGACGTTGGTGGATTTCGTGGGGGTTCCGCTAACCGCGAGGCTGCGGGCGGAGTACGCACGCCTGGCGCTGCCGCAGGCCGATGAGGCGCTGCGGGAGGACGTGGGGGAGGCTGGCGAGCTGAGGGATTACGTGGAGCGCCACCGCGACGCGGAGCTTGCGCAATGGGCCGAGGAGCGGATGCAGCGCCAGCTCCAGGAGGCGGGCACGCCGAGGAAGCCGGAGGCCGACGAGGAGGAGGCTCCGCTGAGCGAGGGCGAGCTCGGGGAACGCGAACGGGAGCGCGCGCAGCTGCTGGAGGAAATGCGCCGGCCAGGGCGCCGGGCGCAGGACGAGCTAGAGGTGCTCGAGCGCCGCTACGTCGAGCAGGCGGGCGAGCTTGCGCGGCGCGGGGAGCGGCTTGCGCGGGCGGGAGGCGCTGGGGCAGGGACGGCTGGGGCAGGGACGGCTGGGGCAGGGACTGGGGCAGGGACGGCTGGGGCAGCCGCAAGCTCAGCAGCCGCCAACGACGCGCAGCTGAGGGTGACATTCCTGGCGCCCCACCAGCGCACGACAAGCGGGGGCGTGTACGTGATCGAGCAGTTCGCGCGCCATCTGGCGGAGAGCCACGAGGTGTGCGTGGCGGTGCGGGAGCGGCCTTCGCGGTCGATTCCCGGCGTCGAGGTGCGTTGGGCGGAGCACCTCGACGGGGACACGCTGCCGCAGGCAGATGTCCTTGTGTACCCGGCCGACATGCGCGACGGGGCGCTGCTCCGGGAGCTGCCAGCAGAGCTGGGGCGGCAAGTGCTGTTCTTCCAGGGCTACGGCACGCCTGGCTCGCCGGTGGTCGAGGCAAATTTGGCGGCCGCGCGCGAGGCGCTGGCGATTGCGCGCTGGTTACAGGAGCTGGCCCTGGCTCGGGGCATCCCCTGCGCCTATCTGTCTCAGGGCCTTGATCGCTCGGTGTTTTTCCCCGGCCCTGCGCAGCACGAGCGCGCGTTGCGGGTGAGCGTCATGACCCACCACCTGGACTGGAAGGGACTGGAGGATGCGCTCCAGACCCTGGCGCTGGTGCGCGCGCAGCACCCCGACCTGCAGGTGACCTTTTTCGGCACCGAGCCCGTCGCTGGGGTGGGCGCGCTAGAGGCGCTTGGCGCCTACGTGGCCAGGCCCAGCCGTCCCGAGGTCGCTGCCCTGCTGCGCGGCAGCGCCGTGCACGTCGTCTCCAGTTGGGAGGAGGGCTTCGGGCTCACCGGCGCCGAGGCGATCGCCTGTGGCGCTGCGCTGGCCACCACGGATACGAAGGGCAGCCGCGACTATGCGATCGACGGGCACACCGCCGTGGTGAGCGCACCGCGCGACCCACCCGCGCTGGCGCGCAGCGTGCTGGCGCTGCTCGATGACGTGGAGCTGCGCGTGCGCCTCGTGGCGGCCGGGCAGCGTCATCTGCGCACGGCGATGCCGCCCTGGGAGGAGACGGCGCGGCGGATGGCCCTCGCACTGCGCGAGGAGAGTTGAGATGGCACTGGGAATCGCCGTCGTGACCTACCGGCGCCCCGATCGGCTACGGCGGGCGCTAGATGCGATCGCGCATCTCACGCGTGCGCCCCACGTGTTAGTGGTGGCGGAGGACGGCGGCGAGGACGGGAGCGTCGAGTGCTGCCGTGCGCGAGGGCACATTGTGGTGAGCGGCCGCAACCGCGGCGTTGCCTGGAACAAGAACCGCGGCCTCTTTGCGCTCGCGGCGCTCGGTTGCGATCCGCTGCTGCTGATGGAGGACGACGTGTACCCCGTCGTACCTGCCTGGGAGGCCGATTGGATCGACGGTACGCGTCGCTGGCACCATCTCGCCTACCACCATCCCAAGGTCGTCAAGCACCTCGTAAGCGGCGTGGGGACGCCAGCGGATCCCTTCGTCAATCCGGCGGCCACAGCGCAGTGCCTGTCGGTCTCTGCGGAGGTGCTCGAGAGCGTCGGCTTTTTCGACAGCCGCTTCCAGGGTTGGGGGCATGAGCACGCGGAGTGGACTACGCGGATCAAGCGCGCCGGGCGGGGCTTCCGGGCAATCGAGCTGTCCGACGGGCGCCGGGCGAAGGCGCAGCTGTATCTCGCCGGTGGCCTGGCGGATGACAAGGCGCCGAGCTTCCGCGACGAAGAGCAGGTGCGGCGCAACCGCGAGCTGGCCACTAGGCTGCAGGACGAGCCGCTTTTCCGGCGACCCTGGCGCGGCGAGGAGGAGCGGCGCGAGTTCCTCGCCGAGCAGGCCGCGGGGGGCGTCGCGGGGGAGGCGCTGGCGCAGGCGCTCGATCAGCGCGAATGAAGGCGAACCATTCGGGATCTACGCCAAAGCGTGCTTGAGATCCGTAGGGCTAGCCTTTGCAGGCAGCTCTAGGCGAAGCTCTCCCTGGGATTCATCGAGGAGCCTGCCTATGTCGATCAGTGTGAGTCCGATGAGATCGCCGTTCACATCGAAGCTGACGGCATGCCCTTCGGGCGTCTCATCGAAGTCCACTGCGCGGGCAGGATCGCCCTGGGCGAGGTAGAGCACATCCGCGTCATGGTCATAGCGGACGCGGTCGAATGTGTATGGGCCGATGTGCACAGTCATGGCTTGCTTCTTCTCGGGAATGCAGTGCGTACGCTCCCCACTGAGTCCTCGTCAAAGGCTACTACGACCTTGAGCCAGCGACTGGGTCCTGCATTCCCAAGGTAGAACCAGTCCTGACTTGAACGTGGCTGCTCGATCCGATCGGTCGGCGCCCGGACTGCCTGGAGCACCTCAGCACGGAAGGGCGCCATGTAGGGATGGCCGTCGACGATGTGCGTCCACCGCTCGTCGGTCAGGCGAACGGTGCGTCCAAGGGGATCGACTGTCGTGTCCATCCCGCGATTTTGCTCAACCACCCGGATCTTATGTTCCCGGGATACAGCCCTATCTATGTCGCTCAGGTTGAGACGTTTTCAGCGCTGCTTGGTCCAGGGACGGCGCCCCCGCCGCCCGCGCTTGGTGAGCTCACGAGCAGGGGGTGCAGCGGTGTGGCTTGGAGGTCGAGCTTGGTGGGCCAGCGGTGTATGTTCAGGCGCAGCAGCAGCTTGCGTTTGCCGGCCTTGAGCGTCTCGCGGGGGGTCTTGGCGACGATGTGGCCGTGGCGTTTTGCGAGCAGTTGCACGTGCGCTTCGGCGACCAGTTTGAACGTGAGTTCGAGCGTGTTGCCGTGGACGTGCGTGTGCAGCCCCAGTAGTACCGGTGCGTTGGAGAGCACCTGTGCGGGTGGTGGGGGAGGCGGTGGTGGGGCCGGCGGCGGGGGGGCCTGGTTGGCCAGTGAGTTGTCGGGGGGCGGTTCGTCGGCGGGGAGTTGCAGCACGCCGTCGTCGGTCGGGCGGAAGGTGATGACGTGGGTGAAGTTGGGGTCGCTGTCCTGCGGCAATGGTGCTGCGGCAGGGTCGGCGTAGTGGAACAGCCAGCCGCTGCTGGTCGCAAGCCAGCAGTCGCCCGTCGCGGGGCAGGCGATCGGGCCGGCGTTGCCGCGGCGCCCGACTCCCTGCGCCACTCCCAGTGTGTCGCGCTCGGAGATCTTGCCTGTGGCGCTCACGCGCGCCACCTGAGCCTGGCCGCTGGTGCCGTGCAGCGAGATCCACGCCGCCGCGACTCCCGGTTCGGGCGCGATTCCCTGCGCCACTTCGTCGGCGGGGTTGAAGGGGTCGTTGCCGCCGAATTCTTCGCTGCCCAGAATCTGCGTCCAGAGGCGTTCGTGTGTTGTTGGATCTTCGGCGTAACGCAGCGCGATCGTGTGCGCCACGCCCCCGCCGGAGGTCACCGCTTCGCTGCCATTCGGGCCCGCGATGGCCCACAGCTGCGGGGGGGCCGGGTTGCTGCCCGAAGGCGTGTAGTCGCTGCCGAGCGCGAAGGGGCCAAGGGTGGTGGGTTCCACCGGTAGGCCGCCCAGATTGGTGCCGTAGTTGGGCAGCGGCGCGCAGAATTCGCTTACCGCGCAGGCCGAGTTGGGCATCAGCAGGTTGTGGAAGTCCACGCTCGAGCCGGGGGGGTCGAGCTGGTGCAGCAGCGCCGGGTGGTTCGGGTCTTCGCTGCCGTAGTGGATTTCTTCCCCTTCTTCGACCTTCAGCGAGACGCTCTCGAACAGCACGCCTGGGCCCGCCAGCGCCATCGCGCTCACCGCGTGGTCCTCGGGGCTGTAGAGGACCGTCACCGCGTGGCCGTCCCAGTGCAGGTGGAAGGCGCCGAAGTTGGGCGCCTGGCCGAGTTCGCCGCCGAACCAGCAGTTGCTGAGGTTCAGGCACGCGGCGGCGTTCAGCGGCAGGTAGGAGTTGGGCTGGTTGAGCGGCATCGCGTAGGAGCCCACGACCTTGCCGTTTTGGAAGTGGCACAGCGAGACCCTGCCGTATTCGGCTCCCGTTACCACCACCTGGCCGGGGCGCTGGTCGGAGATCGTCCAGAACTCCTCGGGGCCCGCCCACGCGATGCGCCCGTTGGCGCCGCCGCAGACCGTCGAGAGCACGTGCCAGCCGCTGCCGTCGTAGGCGTACAGGCCGCATTGCACCGACGCGCCCGAGCTGGCCGCGCACGAGCTGCCGGTGCCGCCGGTGATCAGCAGGCCGCGGTTCGGCGCCCAGAACTCGATGTCCCCGATCTGGCCCAGCGGCACCGGGTAGGTGGTGGGCGGTTCGGGCGTGCCCGGCGCCGGTGGGGGCGGGTTGACCGGGGCGAACTGCCACTGCGCGCCCGGGGCGCCTTCGCTTGCGGTTGCTGTGGCCGGAGCCAGTGCGGCAAGCGCCAGCAGGGCCAGCAGCGCCAGTAGGGCCCGCAGCGCCGGAGCTCCCGGCCAAGGCGACAGTGCGCGCGGGCTCATCCGTGCCTGCCTCTGCGTCTGGGGGTGGGGTGGCGCCTTGAGTGCCTGTGCCCGTGAGGCTTGGGCAGCGGATAGCCGGGCTTGGGCAGGTTGTAGATCGCCGGGCGATGCGGGAAGCTCACGCGCAGGGTCTGGCGCAGCGGCGCGTGGCCGGGCGCCGTGAAGGTCACCGTGATCGTCGTGTACAGGCCAGATCGGCTGCGTTGCAGCAGCGGGTACCAGCGCGCCGCGGGTACCAGGTGCAGCTCGAGCACCTCCGGGCCGCCAGCACTCGCCGCGGCGTACGCGATCCGGGTACTCGCGTTTGTGCCCGGCCCGCGCGCCTTGCGCGTATGCTTCGGGCCCCGGCGGCGCGCCATCGCTGCGCGTCGCTTGACCGTCTTGCTCTTGCGCGTCTGGCCGCCTCTGCCGGCGAGGGCCGTGACTGCACTCGCGCTGAGGCGCCCCGCGCCGGGGACCGATGCGTACAGCACGAGCGTGCCATCGGGTGAGGGCGTGGCGGTCGCGCTGAGGCTCCAGGGGATCGCGGCGGTCGGGCCCGCTGGTGGGGGGCCGATGCTCTGTTGTCCTGGTGCAGCCGGTGAGTGGACCTCTTCGGTGACGAACACGCCGCTGCCCTCGTTGACCACTCCGTAGACGAGGTTGGTTGCTCCCGATGCCAGCGCGAGCGTGTGCCCGTCGCCGCTGAAGGCCGTCGCGATGACCCTTTCGTTGGCCGGCTGGCCGTCGTAGCCGAAGCTCACCATCGCCAGCGTGCCCGCGTGCAGGTTTACCTCGTAGAGCTGCGTCACGCCCGCCTGGCTGAGCGTGGGGGTGATCAATGCCGGGGGGGCCAGCGGGAAGGCGATCCGCTGGGTCGTGAACGCCACGCGCGTGCCGTCGGGCGAGAGCGCGATGTTCGTGACCGGCGAGGTCAGCTGTGGGTTTTCGAAGTCCAGCGAGGCCCAGTCGGTCAGGCGCTGGATCGCCTGGGCGCGCGTGAGGCCGGGCGTCATGTTCACCACGAAGGCGTTTGCGGGCGGCGGCCTGCTCTGGTTGAACAGCCCAAATTCGGGGTCGTGACCGAAGTCGGGCTGCGTCGAGAGCAGCGCCACCTGCATGCCGTCCGCGCTCAGCTGCGGCGTCACGGCGGTCAGCGGATAGCCCAGTCCCGCGCCCGCGGCGAAGCCCGTCGCCTGTCCAGCTTGTGAGGTGTAGCTGCCGTACTCGGGCGCCGCGCCCGTGTATTCCTGCGGCGAGAGGCCCTGCGTGTCCCACTCCAGGTCCAGCCCCCCCGGGCAGGCCGGCGGGCATTCGGGAGCGGAGGGATCATCGCCCGCCAGCACCCTGCGCGTGGGCGCGTCCGGGCCGTCCGCGATCCGTCGCCACAGCGGCTCCGCGTAACCGCGGGCGTGCGGTCCGCCCGTGAGCGGGGGGTGGTCGAGGGGGACCTGCTGGGGGATTTCGATGCCCATCCACGCCACCGTGCTGCCATCGGCGCTGATCGCCGCGGTGCTTGCGCCGACCGCCAGTTCGGTCGAGCCGCCAATCGCCAGGTTGAGGGGGCCCGCGAACGTCGGTCCGGTAAGCGCCGCGCCGAGGGGAACGGCTTCCGGTTTTCCGCCGCGCGAGGCGAGCGTTGCGCTCACCAGCGTCGTCGTCTTCGCGTCCAGGGCGCGCACCACCACCTGGTCGGGTCCGGCTGGGCAGGTCAGTTTTGGCGGTTCGCCCGCCATTTCGCACGCACCCGTCAGGTCCGAGCGGCTCAGCACCGTGAACGCCAGCTTGCGCCCGTCGGCGCTCAGCGCCACGCGCGCCGCCGTCGCCGCACCGCAGCCCGGGCCTTCGCCCGGGGCCAGCGGTTGGTAGGTGAGGCTCTCCTCGGAGCCATTGCGTGCGGAGGCCAGCGTGAAGGCGCGCTTTGCGGCGGGCAGCGAGCTTTCCGGTTCCCACGGCTGGGGTTTCGTGGAGATCGGCTGCGCCGGTTCCAGCGCCGGCCTGTTCTGCATATCGCGCACGTACACCGAGCTGCACGCTTCGGGGCCGCTCGGCGCCCCCGTGGCCGGGTTGTCGTCGGTGGTGAAGCTCACGTAGCGCCCTTCCGCGCTGATCGACGGCGCGCCCGTGTGCAGGCCCGCGGCGACGAGTTCCAGCGCGCCGGTGACGCGGTCCTCGCGGTAGACGCCCGGCAGCGAGGCGAGTGAGCCGCTGAAGGCCACATAGCGGCCGTCGGCGGAGATCGCCGGATCGTACGCGTAGTCTGCCTCCAGACCCTGTCGCGGGTCGGCGGAGGCCAGCGTGAACGGGGTGAACGTCGCCGGCGCTGGGGAGGCGCAGCACGCGAGTGCGGCCAGCAGCGTCAGGGTTGGCGCCAGCGCTCGCCTGATCGCCCGCGTTGGGATCGCGCTGCGCGGCCCGCGCGCTATCCCGCGGCTCCAGGCAGCCTTCTCGCCTGCGCTTGCAGCACCGTGCGCGAACCCCCCCACCCTAAACCTTAACCTTCAGGTTGACATTGAGAATATTCCCTACTCGGTCGCGGCTGTGTACGACAATCGTGTACGTGCCGCCCGCGGCGTAGGCGTGGCGCGCTCGCAGCTGCCGGCGTGCGTGTGCGCCGTCGCCGAAGGAGATCGAACTGTCGCGGGCGAGCGCTCCCGAGGCGCGGTCGAAGATCCTGATCGCCACGCGCCTTGCGCCCACGTGCCTGAGCGTGACTTCGGGCGGGTTGGCGTCGACCTTCAGCGTCGCCACCGGCGTCATCGCTTGCTGCCCGAGGCTGTCGGTGGCGAGCACCTGTACGCGGTGCACGCCATCGCCCAGCGCGCGCGGATCGAGGCGCAGCGACTGGGTCGAGGCGCTCAGGTGCCGGGAGCGCACGTGGCCGTCGGCGAGTACCTCGTAGGTCGTGGCACCGAACGCCTCCTGCGGGGCTTCCCACGTGACTGTCGCCGCGCCGCCTCGCACCCAGCCAACGGGCGTCGTCGCAAGGAAGTGGCCGGGCGGCGCCTTGGCGACGGCGCCCATCACCTGCTGCTGTTCGGAAGGCCCCTGCACATACGCGATCAGCGCATCGCCGTTGCCCGAGCCGCCCAGCGCGGGGGGGCCGACGGGGCCGCTAATCGGCGCCGCCAGCAGCGCCGATTGCCAGGCGCCGCCGGCGAAGTCCTCGCGCGCTGCGATTGCCGGCAGGCCGGTGCCATCGGCGGCGGGCCACACGCTCACGCCCCCGCCGGTCGGGTTCAGGCTCGTGAGCACGCGCGTCGTCGTGCTCGCCGCCGGCTCGCGGGGGCTGCCCACGCTGCCGAAGCTGAGGGGCGAGCCGAGCGCTTCGAAGTCGCTGCCGCTCACCAGCTGCGCCGGTCCCGCGTCGTAGGCGGCGCGGAATTCGCCCTTGCTGCCGACGGCCACGCTGGGCGGGCCGAGCGTGGCGCCGGCTGCGATCACTTTCGCTCCCTGCAGCTTCGCGCCGTTCGGATCGACTTCGCTGGGCAGCGTGTTCAGCAGGATCCGCGGGCCGCCATAGGGGGAGCCTGCGCCGCCGGCCAGGCGGTAGGCGATCTTGGCCTCGCCGAAGGTGCTCACGGCGATCGCCGGCGCGTCGGCTTCGGTGTCGATCGGCTGGCCCTGCGCGCTCGTGGGGCTGACGTCGAGCACGGCGGTGCCCAGACGGCTGCCGAAGATGCGCCGCGCGAGGATGCGCGCCACGCCGGAGGCGTCCGGCTCCTGCCAGGCGACCACCGCGTTGCCTGCGAGGTCCACGCCGATCGCCGGCGCGTTTTCCGCGTTGGGATGGCGCATCGTCAGCTGCGGGTGGTCGTTGATCCGGCCCAGCGCCGTCCACGCCAGGCCCTGGCCGTTGTAGCGGGCCACGCGCACGTCGATCAGCTCATCGCCCGCGCGCGGCGGCACGATCGTGGTGTTGTTGAGGAGGTTGTCCGTGACCGCGCGGTAGGCCACGTAGGCCTGGCCGTTGGGCGCCATCGCCAGCGAGGGGTACGCGGCGGTGCCATCGCCGATGTCCTTGGGGTCCACCTGCACGGCCGCGCCGAACTGGCTCGCGCCCGGGTCGATCTCGGCGGACATCAGCTCGAAGTGGGTCGTCTGCGCGATCACCGCGAACGGCTCCGCCCACACCACCAGTACGCGGCCGCCATTGCCGGCGGCGATCGCGGGGAAGCTCGCGCCGAAGGGCTGGCCGTGGTCCACCTGCACGGGCGCCTGCCACGCGCCGGCGGAGAAGCGCGCCACGAACAGGTGGGCCTGGCCTTCGCTGAGCTTGCGGTAGAGGATCGCGCCGCTGCCATCCGGCGCCATCGCTGCCCCGTCGACGCCGAGGATCGTCGGGCTCGGGCCGTCGATCACGCTCGCCGGCGCCAGCTGCGCGCGGGCGGCCGTGGCACAGGTGAGCGCCACGAGGGCAACGGTGAGCAGCACACGGATATGCAGAGACGGCACACGGATGTGCCCATGCTAGGTCCGGCTTGCCGCCGCAGACAACCGGGTCACCGTTTCTTCACCATTGCGATGCCCCGTTGCGACGACATTACTGCCTTCGTGGCTCCTCGGGCCGCCTTTTCTTCATGCTACGAGCTTGTTTGATCCTCCTCGCGCTGGCGGTCTTCGGTGCCTGCGCCTCAGCGCTCGCCTCCGATACCCGGGTCACGACCACCGTCTCCGAGACCACCGTCTCCGGCTCGAGCGCTGCGAGCCTCTATCCGATTCCGGCGCCCGGGGCTTCGAGCACTGGGACCTCAACCAGTGCGACGACGCCCGGCGAAACATCAACCTCAACTTCAACCTCAGGTGTGCCGGTTCCAGGCAGATCGGAAGCGGAAGGATCCGGACCATCCGTGGTGGCGCAGAGCGCACAGCCGACAGCTGCGGTTCAGGTCCCTCGGGGAGCAAAGCGCAGGGTTAGGCATCGTCGTGGGCGCCGTCGTCGCGGGGGCGCGGGCAGCGGCGGCACTGCGGCCGGTCCCAGCGCGCCGAGCGCCGCTGAAGTACCCGGCCCCTCGCCGATCGGCGCCACCGTCGGCTTGCCGCCCGAACCGCTCGCGGCGGCCGGCATCGGCGCGCAGGGCAACCCGCTCGGGGGCTCGCCGTTCCCCCCCGGCCAGGTGCCCGGCTTCTTCATCGAAACCTACCGCGTGCCGCCGCGGCTGCTGCCGATCTACCAGTCAGCCGCCGCCCGCTACGGCGTGCCCTGGGAGGTGCTCGCTGGGATCAACGAAGTCGAGAGCAACTATGGCCAGGACCTGTCCGTCTCCAGCGCCGGCGCCGAGGGTTGGATGCAGTTCCTGCCCCAGACCTGGACCGAGTACGGCGTGGACGCCACCGGCAAGGGGGTGCGTGACCCCTACAACCCCTTCGACGCCATCTTCGCCGCCGCGCGCTATCTGCGCGCCGCCGGCGCCGCGCAGAGTCTTACCGGGGCGATCTTCGCCTACAACCACTCCAGCATCTACGTCGAATCGGTGATGCTGCGCGCGCGCCTACTCGCCGGCATCCCGCCCGCGATGCTCACCGCGCTCACCGCCATCGGGCAGGGGCATGTCGCGCTCGGGCTTGCGCCCGCGGAGCTGCACAAGCTCCAGCACCGGCTGGCCGAACTGCCGCAGCCGCGCATGCCGCTCACGCCCTCGGGCGCTTCGCTGCCCGACCGGCCAGGCGGGGTGGACCTGCCGCCGCCGCCCCAGGCCGGCGCGCCCGCGCTTGGCCTCGCCGGGCAGGCCGCCGGCGGCGGCGCGGCGTCTTCGAGCGCCGCCGGGGGAGTGGGTAGGCCTGCCTCGAGCCAGGCCTCGGGCGGGCTCAGCTTCCAGCCCGAACTGGGGCTGCCCGCGACGGCCGTCAACATGATCGGCGCAGCGCCCGCAGAAGCAGCGGGCAGGCCGGGGGGCAACCCCAACGTGGTCTGGGCGACGGGCTCCATCGGCGCGGTTCCCGCCAGCGCCGGCGGCCGGCCGATCGCCAACACCACGGTTCTGCTGCGTCACGCCACGGGGACCCCCGGTTGGCAGATCGTGCCCGTCGCGGACGCCAAGGGCGCCGCGCTGAACTGGAGCGGCACGCCCAGCGTCGATGCCGCCGGCGGCATCGCGCTACAGAGCAGCTTCGAAAGCGAAGAAGAAGTCAAGGGGCAGGTTGTTAGGACGCAGCACCAGACGATCGTTACGCGCGAACCCGGCGCTGGCTTCGCGCAGGCGCCGGCGCCCAAGCCCAAGAGCGAACCGGGCGGCGTGCTCGAAGCAGGGGAAACGCTCTTTCCCGCCAAGGGCGCTCCGCTCTTCACGGCCATTGAAGACAGTGGCGCGGGCGCCTCGCGCACGGGCGCGCTGATCGTGCCCGGGGCCTCCCCGCTCAAAGCCCTGCTGCACTACGACGGCGGGCAGTGGACGCGCGAGCCGATCTGCACCCAGTACGTGGGCGGGATCTGCACCGACAAGGCCAGCGGCCTCAAGGCGCTGGCGATCGCCGCGGCGCTCGGACCCGGACCCGCCCGCCCCGAAGCCGTGCCGAGTGCCTGGCTGCTGGCCAGCGGCGATGAACCGCTGATGCTGTTCAAGCGCACAGCCGCCGCCGCAGGTCCGCCCGTGTGGGTGCAGAGCCAGCCCGCAAGCTGGGCGCCGAGCCCCGACAAGGTCCTCGCGCGCAGCGGCGGGCAGATGCTCAGTGTCACTCGCCAAGGGGTTTGGGTCGACGCCGCGCTGATCTCCCCCGCCGCGCCCAACACGACCGCCGACCTCTCGCTGCTGCTGGACGCGGGGGCGCCGAGCAATATCCTTGGCAGCTGGTGTTTCCCGCAGGCCGCCTGTGGTCAGGGCTCGCTCGGCGCTCCCCTGCCCAGCAGCTACCGCAGCTTCGCCTGGCCCGGCGCGAGCGGAGGCGATTTGGGGACGCGGATCATCGCCGGCCTCGGCAACGGCGCGCTGCTGCGCTTCCAGAGCACGGGTGACTTCCAGTACCTCGTCGGCGGCGGTGGCGGGAACTCCTCGGGCGACGCCGCCTTCGCCTCGCCCAGCGAAGGCTGGATTTCGGCCGTCTCCCAGGCCGGCATGAACAGCGCGCAGCTCGAGCACGTCACCACCAACCCCGCGCCCGCGGCGCCGCAGTCGTGGCCGCTGCCCTTCCGTCGCCCGCTGAGCGCGATCGCCACGCAGCCCGGCACGGCGCCCGGGGATCCGGGCGCGCAGGTGCTCGCGGTCGGCGACCGCGGTCAGATCGCGCGCTATCTGCCGGGCCAGGGGTGGACACCCGAATTCCTCTACGGCGGCGCCGGCACGCGCGAAGAACCGCGCCTGCGCGGGGTGGCCTGGCCCGAGGCCGGCCGCGCCTACGCCGTCGGCGACAACGGCGCGATGTGGCTGTGGCGCGCCGACACAGGGCTGTGGGAGCCCGACCCCGCCAAGCCGCTCAACCTCCACGCCAATTTGACATCCGTGGCCTTCTCGCCGCTGAACCCGCAGGTGGGCTACGCCGTCGGCAAGCAGGGCGCGCTGCTGAGTTACGACAAGACCTGGAAGCAGCAGAAGCTGCCCAGTGAAGTGGCGCAGGCCAACTTCACCTCGGTGGCCTTCGCCGGCGGCGAAGCGCTCGCCAGCTACCGCCTCACCGTCGGCGGCAACGAGGTCGGTGGGCTGCTCGTCAACGACGGCTCGGGCTCGGGCTGGCACGTCGATACGGGTGCGCAGGCTTTGCTCGCGAGCGCGCATGAAGCCGGGGCTCCCGGCGCCGGCGGCGCGGGCGCCGGCGGGACGGGGGGCGCCGGTGGAGCAGGAGGCGCCGGTGCGGCGAGCGTGCTTTCCAAGGTCGCCGCGCTGCCCGACGGCGGCGCCGTCGCCGCCGGTCCCGGGGTCGTGATCGAGCGCGACTCCGCTTCGGCGCCCTGGCGCTTCTCCGGGCAGCCGCTGCCCGAGGCGCAGAACATCGCCGCGCTGGCTGCGATCCGCGAAGGGGCCAGCGTGCGCGCGCTCGTCTCGGTCGACCTCGATGGCACCTCCAATCCCAACAACAGCGTCCACTACATCTTCGAAATCGACAACCCGCCCGCCGCCGGCTTCGGGCAGCCCGGGGTGCTGATCGCCCCCGACCCGCTGCCCATCAGCGGTTACCTGTTACGCGAGACGGCCAGCGGCTGGCAGGACCTGCAAGAACAGGCCTATCCCAACCTCACCTCGGGCAACGACACCGACCTGCCCAACTGGCCCGACGCCGTGCTCGCGCTCGACGTCGCGCCCGACGGTTCGCGCGGCTGGGCCGTCGGTGGGCAGACCGGCGGGATCGTCGAGCTCTCCAAGAGCGCTGGCGTGCAGTTCACCAGCCAGAGCGCCGCCGCGCTGCGCCTCGGCGCCGACATCCCCGTGCCGCAGAGCAGCAGCGCGCCGATCGCCGTGCCCGCGCAACAGGTCACCTTCGCCGTCGGCGGCAACGCCCAGTGCGCCGCGCCCTGCGCGGCCTTCGCCAACGAGGGCATCGGCCCCGACGCGTGGCTGTCGGCTGCGCTCGCGCGCGCCGGGCAGATCCATGAACAGCACCCGGAATTGCAGGCCTTTCTGTACACGGGTGCGCGTGTGGCTGGCGGCGCGGCGCACGCCCTCAGCAACGTCCCCGGCGGCTTCGCGCGCGAGCAGCAGGCCTACCGCGCCGACCTCAGCGCGGCCGGAGCGCTGCCGGTGTATGTCACGCCCACTGCCTCCGACGTGGACGCCGGCGGCGGCCTCGGCACCTTCGCGGCGGCGCTCGGCTCCGACTTCCCCGTGGGCAGCGCCCCGGCCGGCACGTCGTCGCCGCCGCCGCCCGCCAGCAGCGGCATACCGGCTGGCAGTGGCGCCTACGCCTTCGAATCCGCCGGCAGCGGCGGCAAGGTGCGCGTGATCGTGCTCGACTTCTCCGCCTCCGTGCTCGCCTCCGGGGAGCTCGAATGGCTGGCGGCGCAACTCGCGCAGGCCAAGGCCACGGGCGTGCCTGCGATCGTGATGGGCAGCGCCGACATCGCCAACCCCAATGCCCCCAATTACGATGGCCAGGACGCGCCCGCGCTCAGCAGCGTGCTGCTCGCCGGCGGCGCCTCGGCGTATCTGTTCGACAGCGCCGGCGAAAACCGCGCCGAGCAAGTCGGCTCCGGCGCGGGCGCGATACCCGCCTACGGCAGCGGCACGCTCGGCTACGTGCCGCCCCCCGCCGCCCCCGAAGAATTCCTTGGCGCCGGCGGCTTCCTGCTGGTGAGCGTCAACGCCGCCGCGCGCGATGGCGCCAGCAACCGCGCGCCGGTTAGCGCGACGCTGATCCCCAACATCTCCCAGCTCGGCCTCGACGCGACCGGCGGCACGCTCCTGCGCCGCAGCTCGGTCGCGCTCTTCCAGGGGCTCGCGCGGCGGCCCGCGGGGGGCTTGGAGCTGGGGGGTGGCGTCGGCTCCACCCAGGCCAATATTGCCCCCGACCCCTACGTGCCGATTCCCGAGACCTGTATCGGCTCCGCCTGCGCGCAGTTCATCGCGCCCGAATACACCTTCACCTCCTCAAACCCCGACATCGGCGACTTCGTCAAGCCCGAACCGAACAACCCCAACCCCCTCACCGTCCTGCAGGGCGCCGACGGCAAGCCGATCCACGATTCGCACTCGGGCCTCTTCTGTGCCTACAACTCCGGCACCACCACGGTCACGATCGCCACCGGCGGCCTCAGCTACTCCGAGCAGGTGAGCGTGCAGGCCGGCAGCGTGCAGCAGCCGTGCGGCACGGTGCCGCTCGCCCACCCGCCCGCCGCCGTGGTGGGGGCGGCCGCGCCGCCGCCGGTGGCGCCCGCGCCGGCCTCGCCACCATCCTCGCCCGCGCCGCTCGCCGTTGTGCCGCCGCCCGCCCCGGCGCCGGCTCCCGCCCAGCCGCTGCCCCCGCCGCCACCGCCACGGCCCGCGCCGCCGCTCCCGCCGTTCTTCTTCAGGCCCCTGGTTGCCGTGCCGCTAATCGCGGCGGTGCTGCCGCCGCCGCCCGTGCTGGCGCGCCCGATTCCCCCCTCGGGCGCGGCGACCGTCTCCGTTCCCGCCGTTGCGCCCAAGGAAGAGCAGGAAGACGAGGAGGCCGTCGAGAACGCCCGCGCCAACATGGCCGTCTACACACCCGAAGAATCGCGTCCGCCCGCGCTCTCGCTGCTGGCGCTGTTGGTGCTCGCCGCCGCAGTTGGCACTGGCCTCCGCCGCGCGGGGCGCGGCCCGCACCTACGGGGCGTGCCGGCATTCGCGCAGGCGCGCGCCGATCGGCGGGGGCGTTGGTGAGGCTGCCGGTGCTGGTGAGTATTTCAACCACTTGGTCACATATGTCCAACGGACGGCGCCTACTCTCAGGACGCGTGCCGATTGGATCTGACAGGTTTGCCCGCGCGCGTTCTCTAGCGGTGCTCGGAAGCGTTTGCTTGCTCGCTCTCGCAATCGTGGGCTGCGGCGGCAGCTCACACACGGCCAGCAGCGCCGTCGCCAACGCCAACGGCGCTGCTGGTGCCGCGGCTGGGGCCGATGGCACGGGCACCGCCACCGGTGGCGCGGGCACGGGCACGACGGGCGCCGCCACCGGCAGCGCTCAGTCCGGGACGACCAGCACGAGCAGCGGGCAGGGGCACGGGAACGGCGCTGGGGCTCCGGCGACGAGCGGGGGCGCCGTCAAGAACGGACCCAACGACCCCGCGGGCAGCGGTGGTGCGGGGGGCAGCAGCACAAGCAGCGGCAAGCCATCCGCTCACAGCAAGCCCAAGGCCGCGGGCGGGGCCGGCGGTCACGCAGGGGCCGCGGGCTCGGGCTCCAGCGGCACAGGCTCGGCGGGCGGCGGCTCCGGTGCCAACCCCAACAGCGGCGTGCCCTTCGAAGTCACCACTGGCTCGATGGAACCGACCTTCCAGCCCGAAACGAAGATCTACTACGACCCCACGCGCACGCACCCGCAGATCGGCGAAGTCGTCGTCTTCTACCTACCCTCCGGCGCCGAAGAAGGAGCCTGCGGCGAGGCCATGATCGGCGGGCGTCCCTGCCGCGACCCCGTCGCGGGCAAGACCCAGAGCAACCTGACCTCGTTCAAGCGCGTCGTTGGCCTGCCCGGCGACAGCATCGCGATCCGCGCCGGCCACGTGATCCGCAACGGCCAGTCCGAGCCCGAACCGCCGACCCTCCCCTGTGAAAAGGTCGAACACACGGCCTGCGAATACCCCACGGCGATCACCGTGCCCGCCGGCCACTACTACCTGATGGCCGACAATCGCGGCCTCCAGAAGGAGGACAGCCGCATCTTCGGCGCCGTGCCCCAGGAATACCTCCTCGGCACCGTGGTGGGTCACTAAAGCGATGGCGCGCGCGCTGAGAGCGGCGCTTGCGCTCGTTGTCCTCGCGCTGCTCGCGTCGACGCCGGCGGGCGCCGAACCGGGGTTTGAATACGGCGAAGTGGGGCGCTTCGGCGGCTTTGACAGCAGCGCCTACAACGGGGGGCAGTACGGCGGCACGCTCACCCACGGCACATTTCTCGATCCCACTGGTTTCGCCGTGGACCCGGTGGACAACACTGTGTATGTCGTTGATCGGACCTCGAAGTATGCGCACAACCCGACGGCGTGGCGCATCCAGCAGCTCAGCCCCGAAGGCGCGGTGCAGGGGATCGCGAAGGTGCTGGGGTCCACGACCTTTACGCTGCCCAACGGCAACTTCGGGGCATCGGCGATCGAGGGTTTGGCGGTCGATCACCGCGCCAGGCGGCTGTACGCGCTCGTGGCCGGATCGCCGCCAAGCGGGGTGATACCGATTGCGCAGGAGCTGCTGGCGTGGTCGACGACGCCCAACGAACACGGCGAACTGGAAGCTGCGTCCGGGCTCGCAAGCGACCCGCTGAACACGACCGGTGCTCTGGTCAGCAGCAAGAAGCAGCTCTCCTCGGGGGCCACTGCACTATACGGGCCGCAGGGCATCGCGGTGGACCCGCTCGAAACGCCTGGGGTAGACAACCCTGTCGTGATCGAGGCCAGCGATCTAGCGCCTGCGGCATCCGGGCTGGGCGAACCACCGGGGGACACACTTGTGCAACAGGTGGCGACCCAGCCGTATGGCGTGACCGCAGCCGGAGATCTGCTCTCGAGATGGTCAGGCGCGAGCCTGGTTGGTGCGCTCGGCGCGAGCTGGGGTCCGCATGGTATATCCACTGGTCCCGACGGGACACTTACCGTGCTGTTGAGCGCTAGTCGCAACCCGGTCAGCGCGTACGTCGTGAAGTTGAAAGCCGACCTCGGTGAAGCGGCCGTGCTGAACAGCAACGCGAACACGCCGCCGAGCGAAGACTCAGACGAGGCGCCGCTGTGGATCGGTGAATCGCCCTTTGCCACGAATGCGGGGGTTGTGATTTCCGATCTCCTTGGTGCCGGCCCTCAGATTGTTCAACTCTCGACCCCTGCGCCTGGCCACGCCGATGGCCCCTACGCGGGGAGCATCTATTCGCAGGGAGCCAATCAGGTCGGGCAACTTGGTGACGTTCAGTACAGCCCAACCGCGCCGGGACCCGTGTACTGGGTTACCGGCGCAACCAGCGACAACTACGAATCAAACATCGGCGTACGGCTGTTGCAGCCCAAAGCCGACGGGACCATCTCGGATTCGCGCGGTACGACGATCGTCAATACGCTCGGCAACGCGGAAGTGGGTCAGCCGTGCAACATCGGTGCCCCGGAGGCGGTGCTGGCGGCGGGCGCCGCGGGAACACTGTGGGTCCTCGACAGAGGCCCAAGGGCGGACAGTCCCGAAGCGCGGGGTCAGGGGCGCGAAGTCATAGAGCTGGCGCCGGGCGCCAGCCGGCACTGCCCGAAGCCGTCGGGAACGTTCACGATGAGTGAGGTTGGGGTGCCAGGTGCTTCCGGCGAAGAAACGAATGCTTCTGGCGAAAAAACGCTCACCGTTCCGGCGGGCACGCAGGTCGCATTTGACGCGAGCACCATCAATCGCGAACACGGCAAGCCCTTCGCCTACGAATGGGACCTCGACGGCAACGCCACCAACGGGCCGCGCCGGGACGGGTTCGAGAAGGTCTATGAAATGTTGCCTACGCACTACTACTTCCCGCCCTCGCGCATCACCTACATATACACGCGGCCCGGCAATTACACGGTGCGCGTGCGCCTGCGCAGCGACTACGGCGTCTACACCCCGGAACACTCCAGTACGGTGATCGTTACTCCCGCCCTCATCCACCCCGAAGCCCGCTTCACGGCGACTCCCTCCGGCGGCCAGCAGGTGACTTTCAACGCCGCCGGCTCCGCGCCCGGTGTTGGCACGATCACCAACTACCACTGGAGCTGGGGCGACGGCGGCGAAGAAGACGAAGGCCCGCAGACGACCGTTGTCACCCACACCTACGCCGAACCGGGCAACTACCGGGTCACGCTGACGGTTACCAACACCTCCTATCAGTCGGCGACCTCCGTGCCGCAGACGGTGACAATCGCGGCGAGCGCGCATCCGGCGCAGACGCCCTCCCCGCTCAGCGGCCCGCTGTACGCGATTCCCCCGCTCGCGCTCTATCCGATCCCCGCTCCTCACGGAGACAGGACGCCCACCCGCCTGCACCCGCGCGCGCGCTTCGCCGGCGGAGCGCTGCGCGTCACGCTCGCCTGCCCCGCGAGCAAGGCGCTGTGCGCGGGGGCGGTCGACGTCGAGACAGTGGCCGCACTCCCCGCCAAGGGCACGCTCGGGCGCCGGCACAAGGCGCGCCGCCTGCTGCTCGGGAGCGCCCGCTTCAGCATCCCCGGCAGTCACAGCGCGACGGTCACTGTGCGCCTGTCGGCGCGGGGAAGGGCGCTGCTGCGCAACGCCGGGCGCCTGAACGTGCTGGTGCTCGTCACCGCACACGACTCGCTCGGCGACCCGGGCACAGCGACGCTGCGGCTCACACTCGACGCGCACGTCGCGCACGCCCCGCGCTCGCGTGCGCATCGCCGCTGAGCCCCCGGTCCGAGCCTGGACACACGAGCGCCGTCTGAGCCTCTACCACACCCCGAGATGTTACAAAAAGTTACAGTGGTTATCTTTTGGTGACAAACTGGAATACGGCGTGTGACAAAGTGGAATCGGGGATGGAATTAATGTGTGACTTACTTTGTCGGGGGCGATTTTGCCCGTTACGGTGGCCTGGCACAGTCCATCGATCTCTCCCGGATGGGAGTGAAGGAGGTTCGGTTCGAATGAACCGTCATCACAAGCGTCGGCGCCTCGCCACTCTGGCGGCGTGCGTCGGCACCACGGCCGCGCTCGCCGCACTCGGCTCCGCCGGGTCGGCGCTGGCGTCGGTTGCCTGTCGGGCGCCGGGATACGCGTCCGGCTCCTCGTTCCAGAGCACAGCTCTGTCGTCGGTCTTTTTGACCTCGACCGGCTGGGGGGCGCACAGCAACTGCTCGGTCGCGCCAACGTCCTCCACGATCACCTACACGAAGACGTCGAGCGGTCAGGGCCTGGAAGAGTTCGGCAACGCCACCGGCCACTTCATCCCCGAAAGAGACCACACTGCATTCATCTCCGAAACTGGCACCAAGGACGTGGCCGGGCAGGTGCTCGACTGGTTCGTGGGCACCGACGACGCGCCGACCCCCCGCGAACTCGGTGAGGCGAAGATCGCCGCGGGCGCAAAGAATCCGGCTGAGATCACGATCCCCGTCGCGCAGGCGCCGGTGGCGGTGCTGCTGAGCCTGCCTTCGGGCTGCAAGCTCCTCGCCAGCAGCGCGGTGGACATCAACAATACGACGCTGCCGCAGCTGTGGGAGGGCACGAACGCCGCCTCCGGTGAAGACCCGGGCGGCATCCAGGCGCAGGGCGGCTACGCCATCGGCACCTGGGGCGCGCTGTTCCACCAGCTCGGCTACACCAAGATCACCAGCGGCACGCCGGAAGCGGGCCAGGTGCTCGACGAAGGCGGCGCAACCGGCTGCGAAGCAGCGCTCAAGCCGCAGGTTCGCCAGACCTCCTCAGGAACCTCGTTCGCGTTCAAGGGCTACCTCGGACAGGTCAACCCCGCGGTGTGGAACGGCTTCCAGGGCGACGCCCCGACGTGGCCCAGCAGCGCGGTCATCACGACCAACCTCAAGACCGGCAGCGAAACCGAACACCTGTTGAACGACTCCGGCGGGCACCTCGTGGCGAACACCGCGGCCAACCCCAGTTCGGTCGGCTACGCCGTCACGGCGGATGCCGCCTCGGCAGGCAACGGCGGCTTCACCAACGCTGCCACGACGAGCCAGTTCAGCACCGGAGCAGCCGAAACGCACAGCCCCGCGCACCAGATCCTTTGGGCGGAGGTCCAGAACAACGGCCTCAGCACCGAAGGTGCCGGGTATGCGGATCCGCTGCTGCCGTCGAGCAGCATCGGCAACTGCGAGACCACGCTGATCCTCCCGTCCGAGGAAGGGTTCCCATACTCCTACACGGACTCGTGGAACGGCCTGCTCGCCTCTGACCCGAACATCTCGGCGGACGCCGGCGCGACGGACTACTCGATCTGCGCGTTGACGTACGACCTGGTGTTCCACCACTACTCGAACAAGAACCTGTACAGCACGACGGAAACGGCGCACGAAATCGCCAACTCCGTCAGGGATCTGTTCGAATACATCACCGGGCAGGGCCAGACCGACATCCAGTCGCACGACTACACGCGGTACCCGACAGGGTTCCAGTCGCACGTGCACCTGGCCGTCAACCCAGGCATCGGCTACTGATCCGCTAACGCGCCTCAGCAGCCTTGCGGCCCGTCGCGCCATGTGCGCGGCGGGCCGCGGCCGTTTAAGGGGTGGGGACGCGATGCGGGCCGGGGTCGATGTGGGTTACGCGCGCGGCGGGCCGATGGACGACTGGTTCGTGGTTTTCGTATATTCCAAAGCTCGGGCTGGACCTGGCAAATGGGATTAACCTGTTACCGCCCTTGTCCTCGCGATGCCCGCCCTCTACGGTGGACGCGAAGTTTCACTTTCTCGGGTCACGGTCCCTCTTGACGGAGGGGAGGAGGTTTCAGCTGACATGAACCGTAATCACCGGCGCTCGCGCCTCGCCGCACTGGCGGCGTGCGCTGCCTTATTGTCCGCGCTGGCGACGCTCGGCTTCGCTGGACCGGCGGCGGCGACGCTGGCCTGCAGCAAACCCGGCTACGCCTCGGGCGACGCGCTGCAGTCGATCGCCCAGGTCGAAGTGTTCATCACCTCCACGGGGTGGGGTGCGCACAGCAGCTGCTCGTCAGCGCCAGCGTCCTCGTGGATGACCTACAGCCACACCTCCGCCGGCCAGGCGCTGGACGAGTTCGGCAACAACAGCGGCGAACTGAACGCTCACGAAGACAAGGTCGCCTTCGAATCGACCACCGGCACCCCCAAGGATGCGGCCGGGCAGGTGCTCGACTGGTTCGTCGGCACCGGCGACCCGCCCACGACGGTGCAGCTCGAAGAGGCGAAGACGGCGTCCGGCGCGAGCGCACTGAACGAGATCACGCTCCCCGTCGCGCAGGCGTCGATCGCGGTGCTGCTGAGCCTGCCGACCGGCTGCAAGGTGCAGTCGGGCAGCGCGGTCGACATCAACAACACCACGCTCGGGCAGCTGTGGGAGGGCACGAACGCGCACAGTGGCGAAGATCCCGGTGGCATCCAGGCGCAGGGCGGCTACGCGATCGGCACCTGGGGCGCGTTGTTTCACCAGCTCGGCTACACCAAGATCACCAGCGGCACGCCGGGAGCCGGCCAGGTCCTCGACGAAGGCGGCGAACACGGCTGCGGCCAGGCGCTCAAGCCGCAGGTCAGCTCCAACCTCTCCGGCACCGCCTACGACTTCAAGAGCTACCTCAACCAGATCAACTCGCACGTGTGGTCCACGTACGCCAGCGACGCCAAGACCTGGCCCTCAAGCGCCGTCGTAGAATCCGACCCGCTCGCCAGCGGAGAAGGCTCGCAGAGCAACGACAGCGAGGGCCATCTCTCTGGGAACACCGCCGAGACTCCCGGCTCGGTGGGCTTCGCGGGCGTCGGGGCGGCGATGCTGGCCGGCCACGGCGGGTTCACCAACTCGGCTGCGAGCAGCACATTCGGCTACGGCGGGCACAGCGCCGCGCACCAGATCCTGTGGGCGGAGGTTCAGAACAACGGCACGGGGACGGAAGGCGCCACATACGCGGATCCGCTGGTGCCGTCGACCACTGCGGCCAGCTGCCCGACCACGCATCTCCTCCCGTCCGAGGAAGGGTATCCCTCGACGGCAACCGGCTCCTGGCACGGAATTATCGCGTCCGATCCGAACACCTCGGCGGACGCCGGCGCGACGAACTACTCGATCTGCGCGCTCACGTACGACCTCGTTTGGCACCAGTACTCGGCGAGCAAGCTGTACGGCAAGACGGAAACGACGCACGAAATCGTGAACACCGTCAGGGATCTGTTCGAATACATCACCGGGCAGGGCCAGACCGACGTCCAGAGCCACGGTTACATGCGCTTCCCGTCGGGGTTCGGGTCGCGTGTGCTCCTCAATGTGAGTGAAATCAAGTATTGACCCTCCCACGCACACCTGCCCTAACACTACCCCCGCCCCCTCAACGGCCCGCCGCGTCACGCGCGCGGCGGGCCGGGGCGTTCAGCAGGCCAGGGTTCGTGTCCCGCGGCCCGCTCCCTCATCGGGTCCCGACCGAGCCGAGAGCAACCATATGGCCGCTCGGCGCGCGCAGGTGAAACACTGAAGGCAATCGAGCCATTGCGATGATCGGCCTGACCCCAGACGATGCCGACCCGGATGCGCGCAACATCGCCGCTGTGCTCGACGGCATTCCGGGCGCCTATGAGCGGGCGCAGCTAGGGCTGGAGCGTGGTCGCGGTGGTGAGGAGATCGCCCTCGACGATCTCTAGACGATGGCGGAGGTGCGGCTGAGCCCCATCGCCGTCGAGGATCTCGAGCCATTCCTCGGCAACCGCAAGCCCATAAGCTGACGCGGCCATGAATGAGTCTGCGACCACGGCGCCGGTGCACAAAGGGGTGACAGTGCACCAGGGAGTGATGCTGGCGCCGCCGCCACCGGTGTGCCCGCCGGGATGGCGCACGGGGGCGCCGGACTTCGTCGGCGTCGGCGCGCAGCGCTCGGGGACGACTTGGTGGTTTGACCTCGTCGTGGCGCACCCGGGAATCGAGGCGCCGCCGGCTACGCGCAAGGAGCTGCACTACTTCGACCGCTTCCATGCCGGTGGCTTCACGGCGGCGGACGCCGTCGCCTACGGCGACTACTTCCCCCGCCCGGAGGGGCGCTTGACGGGGGAGTGGACGCCCGTCTATCTTGCCGCGCCCTGGGCGCCGGCGATGCTCGCCGCGGCCGCTTGCGAGGCGAAGCTGCTCGTGATCCTGCGCGATCCGATCGAGCGCTACCTGTCAGGTTTGCAGCGCCACCACCGCACTGCCCACGCCACCGGGGCGCCGCTCAACGCGATGGCGCCGCTCGAGGCCTTCATGCGCGGCTTCTACCACGCTCAGCTCACGCATCTGCTTGCCCACTTCGAGCGCTCGCGCGTGCTGATCCTGCAGTACGAGCGCTGCGTGCGCGATCCGCTTGAGCAGCTGCGGCGGACCTTTGCCTTTCTTGGCGTGGACGACGGCGGCTTCACTCCAGACCTCGCGGCCCACCCCAACCGCCAGCCGCAGAAGCCCGAGCTGCATCCCGACGCCCGCCGCGCGCTGGTTGAGGCCTACGCGCCTGACGTCGCTGCGCTGAGCGACCGCTTCCCGGAGATCGACGTCGCGCTATGGCCGAATTTCGCGCATTTGGGTTGACAAGGCTCTCAGCAGCGTGCATCCACGCGGCGGACGAGCTCGCCGGCATCGACGCCGGCGGCGGCCTGCTCGGCCAGAAATTCCGTGCGCTCGGCGGGGGAGGCCCAGGGCGCGCGGAAGATCGGCTCGCCCGCGATCCGCTCGGCCAGGCGTAGGTTGGCGGCGACCTGATCGGGGTCGCGGTAGCTCGGAGCGTCCTCCAGCGCGATCCCGCCCCACAGGTACAGCTGTGCTCTGACCACCCTTCCGTCGCTCAGCTGCGCCTCGCGATAGCCCCAGCCGGCGCGCTGTATGCGTTCGGTCCACTCGCCGTGCTCGTGGCCCCAGCCTTTGAAGCGCGGATCCAGGTAGCCCACCTGCTCCAGCACGCTCGCGGAGACCGACAGGCACTGCGCGGTCCAGCCGCGATTGACGATCGGATCCGTGGCCGTTCCGCTTCCCGACAGGTCATGACGTGCGATCTTGGGGTGCCGGTAGCCAAGGTGGTGCCACAGCCCGGTGCCGGCGATCCATTCCTGCTCCCAACCGGGTCGCGCCGGGACCACGTCGTCCTCCAGCAGCACCAGCGGATCGCAGCCCAGGGCACTGAGGGCGAACAGCGCCCGGTTCTTGTTGCGCGCCACCCCGTCGTGTCGCCCCGCGATGACCGTGAGATCGTTCGCGCGACACCACTCGATGCTGCCATCGCTGCTGCCGTCATCGGCGACTACGAGCCGGTGGCGCGAGCGGGTGTGCTCGGCGAGGCTCGCCACCAGGCGCGTCAAACACTCCCGCCTGTTATAGGTCGCGATCCCGATACCCAGCAACGCCAGCTATCCAAGCGTCGCCGGCAGGAAGTCCAGCGAGGAGCTTGCGGGCAGATCGCCGGCGGGCTCGCCGAAGCGCGCGCGGTGGGCGCGGCTGAACAGCACGTACTCCGAGAGGGCCGCGCGGATCGCCGAGTAGCCGGCGGCGGTGTCCAGGGCTCCGGCCTGCAGGCGGCGCAGCAGCTTGCGGTCGTGGGTCAGCTCGCTGAGGGCCTGCAGCGCGGCCTGGGGGCTGAGGGTGTCGACCGCCAGCGCGTTCTCGCCCTGGCGCACGAACTCCCACACGCCGCCCACGTTGGGCACCACCGCCGTGGCGCCGCACGCCATCGCCTCAAGCGCCGTGCGGCCGAAGGCCTGGTAGACGGAACAGTCCAGGAAGACGTCGGACTCGCGCAGCAGCTCCGCCACCTCCGCTCGGCTCAGCAGGCCCAGGTGGCGTTCGATGATCGCCTCCGATCCCGATCCGGGGGCTCCCGCGCCCAGCAGCTCGCGCAGCTCGTCGGTGTAGCAGCCGAAGGTGCTCACCCGCACCTCGCCGGGGTGCCGCGCCAGCAGCTCTTCAAGCACCGCGATCGTGGCCAGCGGCTGGCGCCGCGCTGTGCGCGGGCGCACCATCGCCACGACCCGCAGAGGGCCATCCGCGTTTGCTCCCGGCCCGCTCGCGCCGGGCACGCCAGTCTCCCTTGGGTCTGCCCTGGATCTCCCCGCCCCGGGCGTGAACAGCTCGCGGTCGATGCTCGCCTCCACCTTCGCCACAAACAGACCGTGGCGCTCGGCCACCACGTTGCACAGCCAATGCGACTTCGCGAACAGCAGCATCTCCGGCAGCGCCGTATAAGAGGCCACGGCCTCCTGTGCCACGTACGGGGCCGTGAAGAAGGGCTCGTAATCCTGTATGTAGTAGGCCGCCAGGAAGTCCGAGCGGCGCTCGCGAATCGCGCTCAGCAGCGCCACGGATTTGTGGTGGGTCGCGCTGATCACATCCGCATCCGCGGTCCGCACGCTCAGGTCCTCCTCGTCCGCGAACGCTTCGAAGATCTCCTGCGCGTCCTCGTACACCGCCGCCGCGCGCTCCATGTCCCAGCGCGGCAGCATGATCCGCGCCGGCACGCCCAGGCTGCGCAGCGCCCGCGTCTCCTGATAGAGCGAGTGCGAGCCGCCGCTGCCTCCATGCGCCAGGCCCGGCAGCAGGAATACGACGCTCAGCGGCTCGCCCTTGGGGCCGGCCAGCAGCTCCGCCACGGCGCGCGGGTTGGCGCTGTTGCGCGTTACCGCTGCGCGTACCGGCTCCAGGCCGGCATCGGCCTCCACCTGCGCCACCTGCGCACTCACCTCCTCCTGGCCATGCTTCTCCAGGAAAGCCTCATAGCTCGCGTGCGCCAGCTCCTCGCGCGCCTCTGCGCCATAGGAGCGTGACTTCGCGTGGTGCACATAGGCATCGCTCACCACCGCCAGGCCGAAGCCTGCTGCGCGCGCGCGCAGCGAGTAATCGTTCTCCTCGCAGTACCCCGCCGCGAAGCGCTCCTCGTCGAGCAGCCCCACCGCCTCGATCACCGCGCGCTTGATCGTGTAGCAGAAACCGTTCAGGAAGGGGAGGGGGGTGGCCGCGCCCGGCATTCCATTGGCCACCACCACGCCCATGCCCGCCACCGTCAGCCACGCTGGGAGGGGGTTCCTGGCCCAGGCGCTTCCTTCACGCACTCTCGGCACCGACTGATGGCTTGCCGCGTTCGAGAGCACTCCCAGAATGCCTACCTGCTCATTGCTCTCCCCGCAGGTTACGATGCGGCCCAGCCAGCCGTCCGTCACGACCGTGTCGCTGTTCAGCAGCACCACGTAGTCGCTCTCCGTGGCCTCGATGCCGCGGTTCGCCGCCAGCGTGTAGCCATGCGGCGGGGTCTCGCGGTGGATCAGCGTAACCGCCGGGTGGCGGTCGGCGAAGGCGCGCAGGAAGTGCGTCGTCGGCTCATCGCTGCCGTCATTTACGAGGATCAGCCGCAGGGGGCGGTCGCTCATCGCCAGCAGCGAGGAGAGGCACTCGCGCACCTCATCAGGTGCATCGTGCACGCACACCACCACGTCCACGCTCGGCTCCCCCGGCGCCTGCTCGGCCCCCGCCTCACGCAGGATCCCGCGCAGGTCCAGCGGGCAGGGCAGCGACAACGGGTCGCGCTCGTCCGCGCACGGCAGCGCGGCCTCCAGCAGGGGTACGTACTCGGCCAGCAGCGTGCTCCACGCCTCGCGCTCTGCGCGGGCGTCTGGCTTCGCGGGGGCGTGTGGCGCTGCGGGGGTATCGGGTTGCGCGGGGATGTTTGGCTCTGCGGGGGTGTCTGGCTCTGCGGCCAGCGCCTCAGATCGCAGCCGCGCAACCTCACCTTCCAGGACGCGCACCTGCTCTACGAGCGCGACCCTCCCCTCCAATTCCTGCTCCAACTCCTGCACCCGCTCGGTCAGCTCGCGCACACGCCGCTGTAACTCCACCCGCTCGTGCGGGTCCTCGTTGCGCATCACTTGCTTCAGCTGCGTCTCCGCCAGCCGCCGCGAAATATTCGCCCGCTTCAGTTCCGCGTCGATGCGCGCCTCCTCGATCGCTTCGCAGTGTGCGCGCAAGAAGGCTGGGCTTTCGCTTGAATCCAGCAGCTCGCGCAGGGCCGGGTTGGCGTCCAGCACGGGCTCGCTCGCCAGGATTACCATGCCGCTCAGTCCCGGGATCTGCCACATACGCCACGCGCGGTCTGACTGCGCGATGAAGTCCTCGACCGCGCTCAGCACGCCGTTCGCCGGCGTACCCTCCAGTTGCGCATTCTGCAGATGGTCGTTCAGGCCCGGGCCCAGCTCCGCGCGGCCCGGCTTGAGGCCGCCGCGCGCGTGCGGCTGGCGGTGGGCCTCGGGGATCGAACTAGGGTCGTAGTAGAGGTCGCGCCGCCCGTAGGGCCAGCCCACATCGTGCAGCAGCATCACCGCGGGCTCGCGCCCCTGCTTGTGCGCGCTTCGCTCCAGTGCGCGCAGCTCGTTGATGACCGTGTACCAGTTGTGGTCGCCATCGATCAGCGCCAGGTCCACGGCGGCGATCTCCGCCAGCGCCTCCAGGCTCCTGCGCCGGTGAAAGCGCAGCTGCTCGCCGTACTCCGCTTCCAGGCGATCCACGCTCAGCGTGGGGTCGGGGTCGATCGCGTGCAGGGTCGCTCCATTGGCCTGTGCCCAGCGCAGCAGCGGCACGCTCACCGCGCCGACCTCCACGCCGATCTCGACGATCACCCGGGGACCGAGCGCGTCGAGCAGGGGGTTGATTAGCAGCTTCAGGAACCAGTGCATGACGAGCGCGGCCAGCAGTGCGTAAGTGGCCAGCAGTGCAGAGGCGACCGCGGCCAGCGCAGTGTACGGGCGCCACGGCGCTGCCACGTGGCAGCGGCGAGACGATTCACCGCTTCTTTACAAGGCATCGTGCGGGTGCGATTGACTTTGTCCGTGCCTGACACAGCGCTCGACCTCCAGGCGCAGCGCATGGCAACGCTCGCTCAGCAGCGCTTCCAGTTCGGCGGCCAGAGCTTCGGCTATCACGTCGCCACTGGCAATCGCACCTGGGACAACGAGCGAGCTGTGGAGCTCCCGATTGCGTGGGACGCCCTGCAACGCCACGGCAGCTCGCAGGACGTGCTCGAGGTCGGCAACGTCCTCGGTCACTACTTCGACACCTCGCATCCCGTGTTGGATAAGTACGAGCACGGGCCCAACGTCACCTGGAACGAGGATGTCATCTCCTTCGAGCCTCCCTTCGCGCCCCAGCTCGTGCTCAGCATCTCCACGCTCGAGCACATCGGCCACAGCGAGCAGCCGCGCGAACACGCCAAGTTCCGCCGTGCGCTCGACGCTATCCTCGGCTGGCTCGCCCCCGGGGGGCGGCTCATCTTCACCGTACCCCTCGGCTACAACCCCGCCGTGCGCGACTACCTCGACGCCCCTCACGCCGCGCGCCGCTCGCTGCGCTGCTTGCGCCGCACTACGCCTGAGAACCTCTGGGAGCAGGTGGGCTATAGCGAGGTTCGCGAGCTGCGCTACGGGCGTCCCTTTCCCTGCGCCAACGCCATCGCCGTCGTCGAGTGCGTGCGATGACGAGCATCGGCGCCACCGCGGTCCACGTGGAGCACGCGGTCCACGACGAGCCCACGCCGGCATCGATCCGCGCACGCCTACTCGAGCTGACCGATGGCGTGCTGCCCTCCGCGCAGGCCCTCGGTCCGCCCCCGCGCGCGCTGCCACCCCGCGGGCCGCTGCCGAGCGTCGCCTATCTGCTTCCGGGGCTGCCCCCTGAGGGCTCCGGCGGTTCGCACTCGCTTGTGCAGGAGGCTCGCGGTCTGCGCCGGCTGGGCGCCCGTGCCCGCGTCTGCGTGCCCCAGGACTCGCTCGCCACAGCCATCGCCGTCTACGGCAACGACGACGAGCTCTTCGCGCCCTACCCTGAGGACTCCGGCATTTCCGAGTTGGGCGACACATCCGTGGCCGCCGGCCTGCTCCACGCCATCGGCGACGCCCGTGTGCTCGTCGCCACCGAGTACCCCTCCGTCGATCTGCTCGCACGGCTCGCCCGCGCGCGGCCCGGGATTGCCTGCGCCTACTACGTCCAGGACTACGAGCCCCTGTTTGCGCCGCCCGAGTCCTCGCGCGCCGATCGCGCCCTGCTCTCCTACCGCGCCCTGCCCCAGCTGCTGCCCTTCGCCAAGACCCACTGGCTCTGCAACCTCCTGCGCGAGGTGCACGGCGTCGCTGTCGCCAAGGTCGCGCCCAGCCTCGATCGCGAGCTCTTTCATGCTGGCGGGCGCTCGCAGCGGGCCGGGGCGCTGCGCGTCGCTGCCATGATCCGTCCGCGCACCCCGCGGCGGCGACCGCTGGCCACGCTTGATGCCCTCACAGCCATCGCGCGCGAGCTTGGGGACGGGGTGCGCATCGCCACCTTCGGCTGTGCCGAGGAGTCCTTCGCCTCGCTCAGAGCGGACGGCCATGAGGCCGGCGGGGATGGCGCCCGCGGGGACGGTGGGGACAGGATCGCCCACCTCGGGCTGCTCAGCCGCATGCAGGTCTCCGCGCTCATGCGCCGCTGCGACATCTTCATCGACGGCTCCGCCTACCAGGCCTTCGGGCGCACTGGCCTCGAGGCCATGGCCTGCGGCGCCGTGCCGCTGCTGCCCGCGCTCGGGGGCGTGCATGAGTACGCTCGCGATGGCGGGAACGCTGTGATCCTTGCCGACGGCGACCCCGAGGAGATCGTTGCCGCCGTCGTCGCTCTCGCGGGGGATCCTGCGCGGCTCGCACGTCTCAGCGCCGCCGGCGTGGCCGACGCTCAGCGTTTCTCCATCGAGCGCGCCGCGCGCAGCCAACTCGCGCTCTTCGCACAGGCCAGCGCATGACCGTCAGCCCCTTCGTCGAGCGCCTACGCGAGCACGCCGCCAGTGTCGGGGCGCCCCCACGCACACCTCCTCCCGTTCCCGCGGGTGAGCAGGCCGGCGAGCGTACGGTCGCGCCCGACGTGGCCCCTAATCAGCTCGCCTTCTGGCAGAGCCCCATCGCTCGTGCCCTCATCAACCGTCGCATCACCGGGGATCCTGAGCTCGGGCCCGAGACTCACTTCGCCCGCCGCCACGGGCCTGCGATCGTCGCGCCCCACGCGCTCTCACTGCGCGCCAGCGACGCCAAACTCGAGCTCGCGCTGGTCGAGGCCGGCTCTTGCGAGCGCCTTACCGGTATTGACGACGACCAAGCTCGCGTCAGCTTTGCCGCTGGGCGCGTGCCCGAGCCTCTGCGCGCGCGTGTGCGCTTCGAGCTCGGCACGCTCGAGCGCTGGCAGCCGCCCGAGCCGCTCGGCGCCGTCGTCTGCCGCAGCTTCCTGCATCGCCGCCAGGATCTCGAGGCGGTGCTCGACCGCCTCCTCGCGCTGCTGGAGCCCGGCGGGCTGCTGTTCGTTGAGGACTTCGTCGGGCCCGCGCGTTTTCAGTGGACCGACGAGCAGCTGGAAGTCATCAACCGCCTGCTCGCCCGTCTGCCCGCCGAGCTGCTCACCGATCTCTCGGCCAGCGACGGGCGGCGCAAGCGCAGCGTCGAGCGCCCCAGTTTGGACGTGCGCATCGCCACCAATCCGCACGAGGCTGTGCGCAGCGACGAGATCCTGCCTCTGCTCGATGCGCGCTTCGAGCGCGTGGAGGTTTGTCCCTATGGCGGCGCCGTTTTCCACCAGCTCTTCAGCCGCATCATGGGTAACTTCGCCGGCCGGCCCGAGCTTATTGGCGTGCTCATGGAGGTCGATGCCCTGCTCACCGACTCCGGCGTACTCAGCTCCGACTACGTCTGGGGGGTCTGGCGGCGGGGCTGATTCGGTGGCTCGTCGTTGCCCGTGTGCAGCGCTCCGGGCAAGGTCCGGTCCCACCACAGTGCCGCGCCCGACACCCAGTTGTTGGGGTGTACCACCGCCAGGATCGGCGAGCGGCGTTCCACCAGCAGGTCGATCGGGTCGATGCCTTCCTTCCAGCGGCCCTCCGCGGCGCTGCGGTCGGTCAACCACACATCCAGGGGGTGGCTGCGCATCGCCGCGTTCGCGTCCCACTCCAAGCCGTATTGCGACCACTCCTCGCCCAGTAGTAGTGCTCCGTTATGCACGCCCGGCATCCGCGTGTCCCCATGCGGGCACGCCGAGCGCACCGGTCCATAGCGCTGCGCGAAGGCTCCCAGCTCCGCTCGCAGCAGCTCGCGCGCCTGCGGGATGAGCGCCTGTGCCTGTTCTGCGCCCAGGCCACGGCGCAGCAGCTCGCGCGTCAACGTCTCATAGTGCAGGCCCACCGCGTGCCCCTCCGCCGCGATCGCCTCCACGACTCGCGGGATGGCTGTTCGCCAGCGGAAGTACCACGTCGAGTGCACGCCCAGCTCGCGCTCGATCGCGGCCATCCGCAGCGCTGAGGCCGGATGCTGGTCCACGTCGTGGCGCACCAATAGCCGCGGTTCCTCCGCCGCCAGCGTTGGGTCTTCGAGCCACGCCTCCAGCGACAGCACCGCATAGCCCTGTCCCAACGCGATCCGCAGCAGATCCCGGTATTCGGCCCACCGCGCGCGCGACAGTGTGCGGCTCAAACGCCTGCGCGTCCTCTTCGCTGGAGTGGTTATCACTTGGTTATCAAGGGTTTCAGCACGTAGCGGCGCCTTTACACTCGTCCCGGTCATGGGCCAGGACGTCGCCGGCACGGGCGCGATCATAGAGATCGATGAGCCTCCCGCCGCGACGGATCGGCGCGTGGGCCATCTACGGCGGGAGTTGCGCATCCGCGATCGCGAGGAGCGCGCCGCCCGGCGGGAGATGGGCCGCCTCACGGAGCAGCTCATGCGCCAGTCGCGCGCTGCGCGCAGCGAGCTCGAGCGCGCGCGTGCCGAGGGGGCCGCCGAGCTCGAGGCTGTTCACGAGCAGGCGCGGGTCCAGCTTCACGGAGTTCAGGCTGAGCTGAGTCAAGCCCAGGCTGAGTTGAGTCAAGCCCAGTCCCAGCTAAGTCAAGTCCAGGGCCAGCTGGAGGCGATCACGGTCGAGCGTGGCCAGATCCAGGCTGAGCTCGAGGCTGCTCGCGAGGGGGCGCGGGTTGAGCTCAGCGCGCGTGACGAGGACCTTCAGCGCCTTGGCGAGGAGCTCGAGCGCGCCGAAAGCGAGCTTCCGGCTCTGCGTCAGCAGCTCGATGTAGCCGAGCGCGCTCGTGCGCGTGAAGCTTCCGAGCACAGTGCGCGCGCTCGCCAGCTTGAGCAGACCGTCTCCGCCCTCTCTGTGGGGCTGCGCCAGACCCGTGAGGATGTGCAGCGCGCCGCTGGCTCACGTGCCTGGCGGTTCGGGCACCTCGTAACCCGCACGCTCTCCCGGCTTGCGCGCCGACCCGTGCGCACGCAGGGCGCGCTCGTCGCTGCGCTTGCGCGGATCGATCGCGTGCACAGCGCCGTACATGCGCTACCTGTCGGGGGGCCCGGGGGGGTTGCCGGGGGTTCCGGGGCGATGGGGGTGGGTGCCGGAGATTTTGGGGTGAGTGCTGGGGGGTCGGGGGTGGGGGTTGTGCTTTTGCCGCCCCAGCCTACATTCGGGTCTGATGAGGCTAATGTAGAACGGGAGCGTCGCGCCGCTCTCGCCGCGCGCCTGCGCGAGCGCTTCGGGCCGCCCCCGGAGCGCGAATCGTGGCCCCTCGTCAGCGCCATCGTTCCCACGCGCAACGGCCTGCATCATCTAGAACGGCTTTTCGCGGGGCTGAGCGAGCGCACTTCCTACCCGGCGCTGGAGGTGGTCGTGATCGACAATGCCTCCAGCGATGACACGCTTGCCTACCTAGATGCGCTGGAGACGTCCTTCCCTCTGCACGTGCTCGCCAACGAGGACAACCTCTCGTTCGCCGAGGCCAACGCACGCGGTGTGCAGCGAGCGGTGGGCGAGTTGCTGCTGTTCCTCAACAACGACATCGAGCCCTTCGAGGCGGGCTGGCTGAAGGAGCTCGTCTGCGCGCTGGACAGCGATGGCGTGGAGGCCGTCGGGGCCACGCTGCTGCACCCCGAGGATCTCAGAGGTGCGGACACATCGCCGCTCGTGCAGCACCGCGCCGTGCGCTTTCGCTGGCAGGATGGCATGGTCAAGGGCTTCAACCACGGCGACGGCGAGGGTCTGTGGGAGGGCTCCTTCGGGATCGACACGCGCGCGCCCGCCGTGACAGCCGCGTGCATGCTCATCGCCCGTGAGTCCTTCATGCGCGTCGGCGGCTTCGGCGGCGGCTACCGCTACGGCACCGAGGACGTTGACCTCGGCCTCAAGCTGCTCATCAGCGGCGGCGAGAGCGCGGGCGTGGGGCGCGCGGTTCTCTACCACCGCGAGTCCTCCACCCAGAACCGCGCCTCCAGCGACTTCCGCCGCCTCAACCGCCTGGAGAACCGGCGCCTGTTCCTGGAGTGCTGGGCGCCGCAGGTGACGCGCGAGTACCGTCTCGCGCGGCTGCGCCGCGACCCCTTTTGGACCGACGGCAGCGGCGCGCACGTCGCTGTGACACTCACGAGCCTCGATGTCAGTGACGGCTGGGGGGACTGGTACTCCGGCCACGAGATCGGCGATGCGCTGGAGCAGTTGGGCTGGCAGGTCACCTACGTCGAGCGCCGCGGAGACCGCTGGTATCAGCTGCCCGAGGATCTCGACTACGTGCTCTCGCTGATGGACCCCTTCGACCTGCGCCGCGTGCCCGACCACGTCACCACGATTGCCTGGATCCGCAACTGGACCGAGCGTTGGCTGGAACGCCCCTGGTTCGAGCGCGCCGACGTGCTGCTGGCCTCATCGCAGGGCACCGCCGAGCTGATCGAAGAGCGCACCGGGCGCGCCACCATCCGCTTTCCCCTTGCCGTCAACCCCGCGCGTTTTTATCCGCGTGCGCCCGAGCAGCGCTTCGCTGTCGACTACGTCTTCACCGGCAACTGGTGGGGTGTAGACCGCGACATCCAACGCGCGCTCGCGCCCCGCGAGGAGGAGCACTTGGCGATCTACGGCAAGGATTGGGAGCAGGTGCCCGAGTTCGCGCCTTACGCGCGTGGGGAGTTGCCCTACGAGCAGCTACCGCTGCTCTATCCCAGCGCCAAGCTCGTGCTCGACGACACCCAAGGACCAACGCTGCCCTACGGCGCGCTCAACGCCCGCGTGTTCGATGCGCTCGCCTGCGGCACGCTGCCCGTCACCAACTGTGTCGCCGGTGTGCGCGAGCTCTTCGATGAGGATTTCCCCGTATGGGACTCGCGCGAGACGTTGCGCTTGGCGCTCGATGAGCTGCTCGGCGATGAGCGGCGCCGCACGCTGCTCGCCGCGCGCTACCGCGAGACGGTGCTCACGCGCCACACCTACGCTCACCGCGCGGCGCGGCTGCGGGAGATCCTCATCGAGCACGAGCAGCGCCTGGGCTTCTGCCTAAAGATCGGCGCTCCCAACCGCCAGGTGGCGCCTGCGTGGGGAGACCTGCACTACGCCGAATCGATCGCGCGCGAGTTGCGCCGTCGCGGGCATCGCGTGGGCGTGCAGACGCTCGATGAGTGGGAGGACGAGGCCGGCCTCGGCTACGACGTCGTCGTGCACCTCAAGGGCCTCTCGCGCTTTCACCCCAAACCCGGGCAGTTCAACGTGCTCTGGTCGATCAGCCACCCCGAGGGGCTCACGGGGGAGGAGTGCGACGGCTACGACCTAATCGCTGTCGCCTCGCCGCTGTTTGCCGCGCAGCTGCGCGAGCGCACGCGCACGCCCGTGATCGTGCTCGAGCAGGCCACCGATCCGTGGGTCATGCGTCCCGACTCTCGCCCCGAGCTCGCCCACGAGCTCGTCTACGTGGCCAACTCGCGCGGCGTCCTGCGACCCATCGCTCGCGATCTGCTGCCCACTGAGCGCGATCTCGCCATTTGGGGCTCCGGCTGGGAGGGCCTGATCGACACCTCGCGCGTGATCGCCGAGCACCTGCCCAACGCTGAGCTGTGTCATGTCTACAGCTCGGCCGGCATCGTGCTCAACGACCACTGGGATGACATGCGCGAGTACGGCTATATCTCAAACCGCGTCTACGACGCCCTGGCGTGTGGAGCGCTCGTGCTCAGCGACGACGTCCCCGGGCTGACCGAGCGCTTCGGGGAGGCCGTCGCGGTCTACCGCTCGCCCGCGGAGCTGCGCGAGCTGATCGAGCGCCTGCTCGCCGAGCCGGGCGAGCTGCGCCGCCGCCGCGAGCTGGGGCGCGCGGCGGTGCTCGCCGAGCACACCTTCGCTCACCGCGTCGAGGAGCTGCTCGCGGTTGTGCACGAGCGCGTACAGGAACCCCGCCATGCCCGGTGTCTGCGTGTCGCGGCCTGAACGGCAGATGCAACGGAGTAGGTCACGACGGCGCCTGCTCCCTGACGTCGCGCACGACGGGTCTGAGTGAGCATGCGCATCTGGCTCAGCGACGGCGACCGGCGCCTGCAGGAGGGCAACGGCTACGGGCAGGTCTCCGCCGCCATCTCGCGTGGCTTGATCGAACTGGGGCACGACGTGCAGTTCCAGGAGTTTCCCGGTATGGAGCTCGCGCTGTTCATCTGCCCCCCGGGCAAGATCAGATTCGGCCGCCAGGTGCGCTCTGCTGCGATCACCATGCACGAGCTTGACCATCTTCCTGAGTCAAAGCGCGACTGGGTGGAGATCCTCAACCGCCTCGACCTCCTCATCACGCCCACCGAGTGGAACCGTCAGATCTGGCAGCGGGCCGGGGTGAGTACGGAGATCGCGGTCGTGCCGCTGGGCATCGACCCGGAGTCCTATTTCCCCGTTACCGGCCGGCGCGCCACCTTCCTGTGCGTGCACGAGAATCTCGGCGGCGAGACCTCACGCGAGGACTGGCGCCAGACGCTGCGCGCCTACCTTGGGGCCTTTACGGCGCAGGATCCCGTGCGCCTCGTGGTGAAGACGTGGAAGTGGAAGCCGCGGGAGTTCGAGCTCGCGCGCGCGGAGTTGCTCGAGGAGTTGGGGATCGAGGCAGCGCAGGCGGCGGAGATCGAGGTGATCGACGGTGTGCTCTCCGCCGCGCAGATGCGCGATCTCTACCAGCGCGCCTGGCTGTTCGTCAAGAACGCCAACCGCGAGGGCTGGTCGATGCCCTGCACCGAGGCGCTGGCCTGCGGCACGCCCGTGGCCGCCGCCCGCATCGAGCCGCTTCTATCGCACCTGCCGCAGGAAACTCGCTGGTTTGCGCCCGGCGACGTTCAGGAGCTGCGTGGAGTGCTCGAGCGCGAGCAGCGGCGCTTCATCTCGCACCTGCGCTCTGCCCAGCGTCACGACGCCGGCGTGATGACGAAGCTGGTGGAGGTCGCGCTGAACGGGCTGCTGCTGCACGATAGGACGCCGCTGGGGGCTGCGTGAAGTCGACGGGGAATTGTGTGAGCCGCGGGGGGCTGCGTGAAGCCCGTGGGGGGCTGCGTGAAGCCCGCGGGGGCGATGTGAAGCCTGATCTTCTGCGCGCGCTTGTCCTCTCCGGGGGTGTGCTCGACGAGGGACCACCGCTCGCGCGCGCCAGCCGCGACTCGATCGTGCTCGACAGTGCGTTGGAGTCCCTGCCACCCGGCGAGTGGCCTGCGTTGATCGCGCGCTGCCGCGAAGCGCTGCGGCCCGATGGAGTGCTCGCGCTGCGCCTCGCGCCTGCTGCTGCTGTGGACCACTCCTCGCTGCGCGAGATGCTCGCCCACCGCTTCGGCGCCGTCGAGATCTTCGCTTGGGATGGGCTGCGGCGCAGGCCCTCGGCGGAGGCTGAGACGGCGGATCTGTTCGCCCTCTGCTGGCCCTACCTGCCCTATGCGATGCGCTCGCTGGAGCTTCTGCGCCCACGCGTGGTGGCGGACGGGCCCGACTGGCGATCCTCCTGGTTGTGCGAGCGCCCCGAGCTGCCCGAGCGCTTCCTGCTGCGCGCCACGCTCGATGCGATCGGCGTGAGCGCGGGGTTCGATCTGCGCCTGCGGTTCCTCACGTCCACATCCGCCCGTCTGAAGATCGAGGCGCATCTCGATTGCGAGGACCTCGCATTCAGCGGTGCCGAGCTGCTAGTCGCATCGGCTCGCGCGACGATCCGCGGCGAACCATCTTGGGCAGAGGTCGAGCGGATCGCCATCGACGTCAAGACTGGCGCCGGCACGACCGCCGACGTGCGGATCTCCGATGTGCGTGTCTGCGACATGCGGATCTCCGCTGGGCGCGTCAGCGGCCGCAGCGGCGCGTCTCCCCGCGTCTTTCAGCGCACCAGCGCCCAGCTGCGGGGCGGCTACGACGCGAACTACTACCAAGACATGAGTGGCTACGGCCTTGGGCAGGAGTTGCACGAGCACGTCAACCTGCACCGCGCCTACGCCTTGCTGCTCGCGCCTGCTCCGACGCGCGTGCTCGATGTCGGCGCTGCGCGCGGCGAGCTCGCCAGGCACCTGCTCCAGCAGGGCAGCGAGGTTACGTTGCTCGACTACTCCGCCACTGCGATGGACCTCGCGCGCCGGCTTATCGGTGAGCGCCCCGGGGTTCGCTTCATCGTCGATGAGGCCGCCAACCTCGGCGCCCACGTCCCGCCGCACAGCCAGGACGCGATCTTCATGACCGATTTCGTGGAGCACGTGAACGTGCAGGAGCTGCGCCAGATTCTCGGCGCATGCCGGCGTGCGCTTGCTCCCGATGGCGTGCTCGTCATCCACACGCCCGAGCGCTACTCCGGCGCGATCGTCACCGCCAAGGCGATCCACGGTCTGCACCTGCACCTCTTCGAGATCGATTCCCTGCGCGAGCTCCTAGAGGAGGCGTTCGGCGCCGTCGAGGTCTTCACCTGGGACGGCTTCGAGCGCTTCCACCAGCGCGGTCACTGCATTGAGCTGTTCGCGCTCGCGTGGCCGGCAGGGAACTATCTTGTTCACTCGCTGTCCGTTACATCCGGTGCGATCGAGCGCCCCGGGTTGCCCTCCCGCTTCCTGCTCGACGCCACCGTAGAGATCGAGCCGCCGGCCACCGAGGGGGAGCTCGAGATCGTCTTCCAGGGCGCCGCGGGTGAGACGCTGGCCCGCGCCGCAAGAGAGCTCGCGCGGTTGCGCACGTTCCCCGTGCAGCTGCGCCTGGCATCCGAGCTGCTGCTGCCGGCCTCATCGTCCAGCTGGGAGGACGTCGAGCGGATCGCAGTGCGCGCGAATGCGGGCGGGGGGGAACCGATTGGGCTCTCGCTGCACGACGTCCGCCTGTCTGCTGCGGCGCGGCGAGATTCGGTTGCGGTCGTGTGAAGACTCGGCAAAGCGGCCGTGCACGTCGTATAGCGTGGACACATGGGGGTTCTCAGGCGCAGAGCGAGCCGCTCAGACAGCGGGCGTTCGCGGATGCACGCGGTCGATGTCAGATCCGAGCATGGCGCGCGGGGAGATGCGAAGACGGACGACACCGCCGCGCTGGCCGCCGCCATCGCCGCGGGCGCCGCCAGCGGGCGGGCTGTGCACATACCGGCGGGCAACTATCTATGTCAGGGCTCGATCTGCAGCGTGTCTTCAGAGGTGGGGCAGCCGCCGCTGCCCGTCGTGTACGGGGATGGCATCGGCATCACTGTCCTCAGCTCCTATCTACCCGGCGACGCCGCTGACGTACAGGCGCTGTTCGACGTCGCCGGCGGTCACACCACGCCGTGGATCGAGGCGCCCGAGTTAGGCAGAGCGGGCGGTCGGGTACTTACGCTGCCCAGTACGGCGGGGCTGGCGCCCGAGCAGACGCTGTACCTGATCGATCGGGGCCAGCCGTTTCTCAGCAACAGACAGCGCGTGACATCCGGCTATGCGGGCGAGGTCGTCCGCATATGCGAGGTGCTCGGCCCAACGCAGGTGTTGACATATGGTGGCTTGGAGTTCACCTATGGGAGTGTCGCCAGCTACCGCGTGCCCAACCATCTCAAGGGATTCTCCCTGCGCGACCTGACGATCCGTAACCCTGCGCCTGCCACGCAGTCGGCTGCCGCCCGAGCCATCGCGTTGCGACTGGTCCGGGATGTGCGCATAGAGAACGTTCGCTTCGAGGCCCTTGACGCGACCGCGATCCGCCTCTCGCACGTGCTTGATTTCCGCATCCAGGGTTGCGAGTTCGCCGAATTGCAAAACGTCAAGACCAGCAACAATCCCTATGGCGTCTGCTGCGCCGAGTGGTGCAGCTCGGGTCTCGTGAGCGGATGCGTCAGCAACGCCGGCTGTCACCTCTTCACCGCCGGGTGCAACCCCGCCGCCTCCCCGCCGAGCCACATCGTGGTGGCCAACTGCATGGCCAGTAATCACACCAAGGCCGCCTTCGACACGCATCCGGGCTCCAGGTTCATCACCTTCATCGGCGATCAAGTGCACGGCTGCACGGGACCCGGCTTCCAGATCCGCGGTCCCGACACTCAGGTGATCGAGCCTGTGGTCTCCGGGCTCGCGGCTGCCATCGGCGACGTCGAGGAGCGCAGCGGAGTCGGGGTCTACTTCGTCCAAGGCGCCGATCGCGGCCGTCTGCGCGGTGGGCGCATCGCCAATGTCCCCTACGGGATCATCCTCAGCGGCTCAGACGACATCTCCATTGTCGGCACGCGCATCCAGAACGTGCAGCGCTACGGCATCTGCGTGCACGAGTACCTTCCCTATCCCACCCCGCTCAACCTTTCGATCGACGATGTCGACATCGTCGGTTCGCCCGCGGCCACCGGCATCGACTTCGAGGTCTGGGACGACTCCTATCGCATCTCCCGCGTGCGCTGCAGCGAGCTTGCACGGGACATCAGCGGCGCCCGGCCGGCGACCGGTGGGCCGACGGGTGAGCGGATGCTGCCGCAGGTGGGAGGGTCGGCGGTGGGTGAGCCGGTGCAGGGGGCGCAGGGATAGTGGTGCGCGGGCGGCTCGAAAGCAGCGGCCTGGGAGATGCTTGTGCCCTCAGAGGCCAGCCGATGCGCTCTACTTCAAGAGGTCGGAAACATTTTTGGCGTGCTCGGCACCTTGGGATTGAGGCTGCCACTGGCAGCCAAGTCTGGCGTTTGCTGTAGATAGCTGTCAGAGCTACGGTGAACATATGCTGCTGGGGGAGAGCGAACGCGGGCTACAGACCACAGTCTTCGCGCCGGCGCGCGCCGGGGCGGTGGCCGCGTTGCCACTCCTCGTCGCGGCCGGCGTGGCGCTTGTGCTCTCCGGCGACGTTCGTGCCGGGCTCTCGCTCGGTGGGCGGAGTCTTACGGGCGGCAACGATGCGAGCGGCAACGGGCTTTTCGGCGATGCCGTGGCTGGGTGGTTGTTGTTGCTGCTCGTTTGTTGTAGGTGTGTGAACAGGCCTCTCGGGTTGCCGAGGGGCGGGCTAAGGTGTTGAGCGTTTAATTGGGAGGTGTCGTGGGATGGGCAGGTTGAGGTTGGTTGTTGGGCTTGTTGTGGTGTTGGGTGTGTTTGTGTTTTCTGCGGCGCCTGCTTTTGCTGAATTTGAATCTTTGTTGGGGTCGGGGAAAGCTAGGACTGGGGAACGTGTTTTTGAAGGCGGTGGGGGGACGTTGGTTTGTAAAGAAGTGTTGGGAAAATGGAAACAGCCGATCTTTTTTAGCCAGAAAATGAGTGTGTTGTTTGAAAAATGGGTGGGGTGTAAGCTGAAATCGAAAGAACTCAAAGAAGTCGAAGCTAAAGTCGGGGAATGTGAATACGAATTCAAGTCGATCGGTAAAGGGATCACGTCGAACGCTAATGTGACGATTGCTGCTGTCGCTAAACAGTGTGTTATCATAGCTTCTTCGTGTGAAATAACGATGCCGACGGAAATCAAAGCGGAACTGAAAAAAGGTTTGGCGAAAAACGAAGGGTCCAATCTTGCCTTGGTCGGTGAATACGAAGGTATCAATGATAAAGTTGGAGGCACTTGCCCTGGGATCACCAGCACGAAAGAAGGCAAAGACAAATTCACGGATATAAATGAATCGGAGAAGCTCTCCGGTACTATTTCCTATCTGAGTGAAGAAGCTTATGGTTGTGGGAATCCGGCTTCGCCGGGGATGAGCTTTCCGTGTGTTGGGATGTTGATCAATCCGGCGACTGGTAATCTTGTTGAGTCGCATACTGATCTTGTTGTGTGGGGGCGTGGTCCGGGGCTTGTTTTGTCGTTGACGTATAACTCCACGCGTGCGCTGAACGCGGAATCTGGCGTGTTTGGGTATGGGTGGGCGTATTCTTATGGCGCGCATTTGTTAGTCAATGAAGGCGCGGAAACTGCGACTGTCACCCAGGGCAACGGGAGTACCGTGGTGTTCTATGGGCGGCCTAGTACTAAATTCATTGCGGGTGGCTGGGTGCAGGCGACGCTGGTCAAGGAAGGCGAAAATTATGTTTACACGCTGCCTGATCGCACGAAGCTTACTTTCAACGGCTCTGGCCAGTTGACTGCCGAAGCGGATCGGAACGGTAACTCGGTCAAAGTGGCGTATAACGTAAGCAATCAGATCGAAACGGTTACTGATGGTGATGAACGGAAGTTGACGTTCGCCTATAAAGAAGGTTTTGTTGAAAGCGTCAAAGATCCGATGGGGCATACGGTCAAATACACTTATGAAGGTGGGAAGCTCGCCAGCGTCACGTTGCCGGGTGAAGAAAAAGCTCGCTGGAAATTTGTTTATAATACGTCTCGTGAGATGACGGAAATTACGGGCGGGATGTCGAACACGACTAAAACGGAATGGGAATCCAATCGCGTGAGCGCGCAGACCGACCCGGTGGGCAACAAACGCACTCTGAAATACACCACACCCGGGACGGAAACCAAACTGGTTGAACCGAATGGTAGTGAAACCGTCGAGCTGTTCAATACTCCGGGGCTGGCGACGAGCATTAAGCTCGACGCCGGTGAAGAATCACTGGCGGCTACCACTACTTTTGAATACGACACGTCTTATAACCTGAAATTAGTCACCGACCCGAACAAACACACCATTAAATACGGGTATAATGCGACGGATGATCGTACCAGCGAAGTTGATCCCAACGGCAACGAAACTAAATGGACGTTCGACGGCAAGCATGATGTGGAATCGATAACGCTCCCCAAAACCGAGAAAACGACGATGAAACTCAACGCCAACGGGGAGCCCGAAACCATCGAAAGCCCGGGGCCCGGCGAAACGACCCAGAAAACCGTCTACAAATACGGGTTACTAGGAGAAGTCAGCGAAGCTACTGACCCGCTTAGCCACATCACGAAATACACCTATAACGCTGCGGGAGACCTGGAAAGCGCGACGGACCAGCTCGGGAACAAGATTACCTGGGAATCCAACTTAGACTCTCAGGTGACGGCCTCGGTGAGCCCGAGGGGCAACGTCAAAGGCGGCGAACCAGCGAAGTACACCACGAAACTGACGCTTGATGAACAGGGTCGCCCAAAATTAGTCACCGACCCGCTGGGGCACACTTTCAAAACGACCTTTAATGGCGATGGAGGAGTCGAATCTGTCACGGATGGCAACGAACACACGACGACATACACCAGCAACGGTGACGATGAGACGACCAAAGTCGAAGAGCCAAACAAAACGATCATCGAAACTGGGTACAACAGCGAAGGACAAGTCAAAAAACAGGTCGATGGCAACAAACACGCGACGAGCTACGAATACAACAAGCTGGAGGAGCTCACCGAAGAGGTCGATGCGCTGGAACGCAAAACCAAAATGGAATACGACCCAGCGGGGAACATGAAAAAACTCTTAGACCCGATGGGCCGCAGCGTGACCTATGGCTATGACTCCGGCAACCGGATCACCGAACTGAGTTACTCAACTGGGAAACCGGCGACGGTGAAATACGAATACACCAGCGACGGGTACGTCAAAAAGATGGTTGACGGGACCGGGGAAACACTCAATACCTACGACACGCTGGATCGGCTGAGCGAAAGCAAAGACGGGAACGGCGATATCACCGGCTACGAATATAATCTCGTGAATGAGCCGACGAAAATAACCTATCCGAACAAAGAAAAAATAACGCGCAACTATGATGAAGGTGGGCGTCTGGAAAGCATCACCGACTGGCTGAAAAACACCACCAAATTCTCTTACGATGCCAACTCCAACGAGACCGGGATCGCCTTCCCGTCGGGGACCGAAAAAAACGAAGACAAATACACCTTCAACGAAGCCGACCAGATGACCGAAGCGAAGTTCGTCAAGGGCGCGACGACGCTCGGCTCCCTCGTTTACACACGTGACAACGACGGGCAGCTGAAGAAAACAGTAGCCACGGAACTACCGGGCGAAAAAGAAACCGAATACGAATATGACGCGAACAACCGGCTCACCAAAGCCGGATCCACCCCATACGAATACGACCCTGCCTACAACATCAAAACGATCGGCACCAACATCCTCAATTACAAAGCCGCCGACGAACTAGAAAAAACCAGCAATGCGACCTTCGCCTTCAACGAAGACGGACAGCGCCTAAAAGAAACCCCGACCGAAGGCTCAGCAACGACCTACGGCTATGACCAGGCCGAAAACCTGACCTCGGTCGAACGACCCGAAGGCAAAGAAGGCAAACCCGCGAAGATCGAAAACACCTACGCCTACGACGGCAACGGGCTGCGCGCATCCCAGACCATCAAAGGAACAACCACCCACATGACCTGGGACGCTGCCGAAGAATCATCACCGCTGCTAAACGACGGCACCAACAGCTACATCTACGGGCCCGAAGGCCAGCCGATCGAGCAGATCAACGGCGAAGGCAAACCACTCTACCTGCACCACGACCAGTTGGGCTCGACCCGCCTGCTCACCAGCAGTACCGGCACAAACGAAGGCGCATTCACCTACGACGCCTACGGCAACACTGCCGCCACCAAAGGCAGCGCAACCACACCACTCGGCTACGGTGAAGGATACAAGAACAACGACGAATTAATCTATCTCAAGGCACGAGAGCTAGACCCAAAAACAGCACAGCTCCTGACCAAGGACCCAGGAAAGGCAGAAACAGAAGAACTATACAGCTACGCCGAAGACAACCCGGTCAACAACACAGATCCAACCGGGGAACGACCGGGTCGGGGTGGTTGCCGGCGGCGCTGCGTTCAGCCACCATATTATATCCCTCCATCTTCATCTTCCTCTTCTGGCGTCCCTCGCTCGACCTACTTTTCGGGGCCACCGCCAGCTTCTTCGCCACTTCCCGGAGGCCGGGTTCGAGACTCTCGTGGTATTGAGTGGGCCCCTGACAACCGTAACAATGGTTGGTGGTACGCAACCGATTCAGACGGCACCCCGCTAGCACAGTTTCATTGGGAGGGACTTATTTGGCGCCGTAACAATGACTGGTGGTACACAACTGAGAATGGTGTCCCGCTCGCGCGGCGGGATGGAGGCGATTTCAGTACTCTTTGGCGACAGTTCCCGAATAACGGCCATTGGTGGACTCAGAGAGACGGAGGCTGGTACACACCGGTCGATGGACGTTGGGCACGATTTATCGATGAGGGTCAGGGCACCAGGGGAGACAGGTACATTGAAGTGGAGCTAACGTGGGAGGCTCTCCCTATTGGGAGATGGAATCTAGGTCGCTTTAATCTGAGGATCAGGATCCCGGCCTGGTACTAAAGAACTGTCCGATAACCCTTGAGGCAAGGTCATGGCTTGAGTCCTTCCCCGATCAGGGCGGGGCACTTCAGGCGGCCGTCCTGCTCGCGGCACTGCCACTGGGCCTCGACGGAGACTTCGTGGAAGCCGCAGCGCTCCAGGGTTTCGCGCAGCAGGTCCTGCGTCCAGGCGCACTTGTGAATGTCCCACACGTTGTAGCCGCGCTTGTTCTCCACGGCGTAGATCAGGTAAGACCACTCTTGCCAGCTGATCTGGCCTTCAGCGAGGCAGCGGTTGTGGGCCTCGTGGTTGTTGGTCACCAGGCGGACGCGCCCGCCGGGGGCCAGCACGCGCATCCAGTTAGCGAGCATTGGGCCCACCTCATGGCGGGCTACGTGCTCCAGGAACCAGTGCGAGTAGATCTCCTGTGCGACGCCGTCATCGAACTTGGCCAGCGTGCGGCCGTCGTCCACGATGTCAACCTCGTCGAGCATCACTGCGTCGACGTGGATGTAGCCGGGGGTGGGCTTGGTGCCGGCGCCGAGCTCGATCTTCATGACTGGTCCGCGATCGGCGCTCGCGCGTCGCGTCGCGCCAGCACGTGCTGGTAGCCGGCGAACCTGTCGCGCGCGCCGTGGCCTGGCTGTGGGCGCCAGCGGGCGTGGGCGAAACCGGCGCGGCGCAGCGTGCGCACGGTCGCGCCGGGCGAGCGCAGATGCACCTGTGAGCGGTGGCGGCCCAGCGCGTGTGCCGTGCGTTGCGCCAGCATCGGTGGCAGCAGGTTTAGCAGTGGCAGGCGCGTGAACTGGTCGCGCGGGTGCAGGCGGTTGGGGTTGCGCATCACCACCCATCCGCCCGGCCGCAGCACGCGGTGGATTTCGCGCAGTGCCTGCGCGTGGGCCTGCTCCCCAACGATGTAGCAGAGCGAGTTGTTGGCCACCACTATGTCGAAGCTTCCATCGGCGAAGGGCAATGATTGGGCGTGCGCGGTAGCGACGCTCAGCGGTAGTCCACGCCGGCGTGCGATCGCCGCGGCCACGCGCGTGCGCTGCTCGTTGGGATCGACGGCCACCACCTCCGCGCCGAGGTGGGCGAAGTAGAGCGCCATTGCGCCGAAGCCAGCGCCCAGATCGAGCACGCGGCGCTCGCTGATGGAACCCATGCCCTCGTGGGCGAGCAGTCGCAGCAGCAGGCGTCCACGGCCGGGGGCGAGTATGGAGTTGGTGTCCAGCGTCATGATGCCCGCGGGGGTGTCCAGGCGTTCGCCGCTGCGCTCGCAGTGCTCGATCACGTGGTCGCGCAGCTCGTGCACGATGCCCGCGAACGCGGGGGGGATCGCGGCGGCGGGGGAGGGGTGCACGCTGGCGAGTATTTGGGGCGGGCGCTCAGCGCTCACCGCGGCCCATGCTTGGGGCGGCAGCGCCCGCAGCCGCTGGGCTGCTTCGTCCAATTCCATCAGGTGCAGCCCGTCGACGTCCTCCTCGATCAGCGTGCGGCCGTACACGTCACGCTGTGCTTCCGGCTCGCGTGAGAGCAGGTAGGCGGCGATGCGCGCGTCGTGCTCGCCGGGTGTGGGCGGCGCGCCGATTGGATCGGCCTCCGAGCGGGCTTCGCTGTTCAGGCTCGTCTCTCCGTGCGGTGCAGGCGGCGCGCCGATCAGCGCTCGCAGCGCTGCCACGTATTCGCAGCGCAGCTCGCGCTCGCTGCGGCCACGGCGCTGGGCAAGCTCGGCCAGGGGTCTGCCGTCGCGCTCGATCGCCGCCAGCAGGCTGCGCTGGCGGGGGTCCAGGCGCTCCAGACCGGCCGTGGGGTCCTGCGCGCCCACGCCTCGGCGCAGCGCGTTGCGCAGCAGGCGCGCCAGCAGCTGGCGGTGCGGGCGGGGAACTACGCCGCAGGCCAGGATTGCGGCGAAGTAGGTGATCAGTACCGCCGCCAGGACGAGTGGGCGCTCGTTGGGCCACAGGTGCAGGCCCAGCGCCTGGATCGCCGCCGCCAGCGCCACCGCGCCGGCCAGGCCCGCCAGTGGGCGGGCCTCGATCGCCAGCGAGGCCTCCATCAGGCCGCGCACCACCATGATCCACATCAGGCAGGACACGAGCAGGCCGGCGATCATCGCCGCCGGCACGCCGTAGGCGCCCAGCCAGGGGATCGTTACGGTGCTCAGGCCGATGTCCAGCATGCCCGCCAGCAGCGCTCCGGCGGCGTAGAAGAGCATGTGGCGCGGCGCTCTCACCACGCGCGCCAGCACCATGTACAGGCCGTAGCACACGAAGCCCGCAGCGGCCAGCGGGATCAGCGGCGCGGCCGCGCGGTACTGCGGCCCCGCCAGCAGCACCAGGGCGGGGGCGCTGACGTCCAGCAGCAGTACCAGCGTGAGGCCGGCCAGGAGGTAGTAGGTGAGGATCGCGCCGCGTACCCGCTCGGTGCCCACGTGGCGGTAGGTGGCCTGGAACATCACGCCTCGCTCCAGCGGCGCCCATGCCATCAGGAAGGCGCTGGCGAAGTAGGAGGGGACCGCGGCGAAGCGGCTGGCGACACGGTAGATGCCCACCTCGTGCGCCGGCGCGAAGCGCGAGAGCAGCACCACGTCGATGTTGTGCACGATGAACAGGCACACCACCGGGACCACCACTGTCGCGCCGAGCGCGACGATCTTGCGCGCGTCCGCCCACGAGAACGCCAGCGCGTAGCTGCGTCGTGCCATTGCGATGCACGCCGCGCTCGCCACCAGCGTGCCCAGCGCCGTGCCGGCCAGGGCGCCCTCTACGCCGTAGCCTGCCAGCACCAGCGGCACCGACCCGCCGACCACGAACAGCGGGCGCAGCGCGTTGAAGGAGGCAAAGCGCACCGGCTTGCGCTCCATCCGCAGCACGTTCACCGTCAGGCGCCACAGCGAGCCCGCCGCCGCAGAAGCTGCCGCCCAGCGCACCAGTGCGGTCGCGTCGCCTGTGTGGCGGCCCAGCAGCAGCCCCGCGATCGCGGGCGCCGCCACGAAACACAGCGCGGTGCCCGCGGTCACGATCATCAGCGTCAGCACGACGCCCGTGCCCAGCGCGCGCTTGGGTGTTGAGGTGATCGCCGCCTCAGCGCCTACATCGTCGCCTTCGCCCTCCGCCGCGCCATACACCCACATGAACGTGCCGTGCAGGCTGCCGGTGTTGTACAGCGTCGTCAGGTAGCCCGCGAGGACCAGCAGCAGCGCCAGATCGCCGTACTGACCGGGCGCCAGCACGCGCGTCAGCACCGCCACGCTCACGAGGCTGAACGGTCCCACCGCCAGCAGGCCAACGATGTAGATCAGGGTGTCGCGCGTCACGCGCCCGCCGGTGAGGGCGAGGAAGCGGTGGCCGCGGTGGTGCTCGCTCATCGTCGCGGTGAATGTACGGCGCGTGCAGGGCGCCGATGGTGAAAGAGCGGTGAACCCTGGGTGCGGGTGGCGAGGTCTGGTCTATCATCGCCACGCGCCATGGCAGGCTTCCCGCTCCTCACCACCGGCGAGCTGGAGGCCGCGCGAGCGCGTTGGCGTGAGCGCGCGCCTGGGAGCGCCGCGGCGCAGCTGTATGCGAACGCTGAGCTCGCGGTGTGCGACCCGCGTTACTCCGCGCCGCTGCAGCTGGGGCTGGCCAGCAACCTCTTTCAGGTGCAGAGCATTCTGCTCGAGGCATCGCTGGCGTTCGCCTGCAGCGGCGAAGAGCGCTACCTGCTGCCGGTACAGCGCTGCCTGAGCGCAATTGCGGATGAGGGCGTGCGCAGGGCGCGCCTGCCCAACGAGGTTCACCGCGCCTTCGCGGTCGTGGGGCTAGCGGTTGCGCACGAGCTCTGCGGCGATGCCATCGACCGGGATCTGCTGGAGGCGACGGTCACCACGATCATCGCGGAGTTGCACCACGCCGCCGCGCACGAGGAGTGGGGCGATCGCGTGCTCAAGCGCAACGCCTGGAACCACACCGCCGTGGCCTACGCGGCGATCGGTTGCGGGGGGCTGCTTTGCGGCGAGCGCGACCCGCGCGCGCGGCAGTGGCTGCGGGATGCGCTGGAGCGTGTGCAGCTGTTCTTCGCCGACGGCGTCACCGATGCGGGTATGACCCGCGAGGGGTTGGCCTACTGCGGCTTCGCCTTTCGCAATCTAGCCCCGCTGCTGCTAGCGCTGCGCAATGCGGGCGTGTGGGACTACCGCTCCGCGGTTGACAATCCCCACGTCGAACGTCTGCGCCGAGTGCCGCGCTGGTATGCGATCGAGACGCTTCCCGGCGGCAGCTGGTTGCAACCGATCAACGACTCCTACTGGTCACCCAAGCGCGCCATGGGTGGCTTTCTGCCGGCCTTCGGCGCGCTTGCGCCGGCGCTCACGGCGTGGGTCTACGACATGCTGCTCGGTGCTCGCGGCGATCAGAGCCACGGGCGCGATCCCGGCATGGCCACCTCCAGCCTGTTCGAGTCGCTTCTGTGGGGGCCGGACACGGTGCCCGCGGATGTCGAGGTGGCGCTGCCCGAGGTGCTTGCCGATCCTGTCGTCGGCTACCTCGCCGAGCGCGTGCGCCGGCGCCCCTGGAGCGGCTTTTCGCTGAACTGCGGCGAGTTCATCGGGGGCATCCACGACCAGTCCGACAACGGCTCCGTCACGCTGTTCGCGGGCAAGGTGCCGTTGCTGATCGACTCCGGCGCCGCCAACGATCCCGTCGAGGGCTCCGCCAGCAGCTCGCACGCGCACAACGTCGTCCTGATCGACGGTCGCGGGCAGCTGCCCGCCGGCGGTGGCGCCGGTTGCAGCGGTGTGATCGTGCACGCCGAGTGCGCCCCCGCGGCGACGCTCGCCAGCGCTGAGCTGACCGCGTCCTACTGCGCGCGCCGCTACAACCCCGTCGCTCACGCTTTGCGCCACTGCGTTTACGGCAAGCACCCCTTTCCTTACCTGCTGCTGGTCGATGACTTCGCCCGCCCGGCTGGCGCGGCGGCTGTGTTCGAGCAGCTCTTTCACACTCCTTTGGCGAGCGTGCGCGAGCGCGTGGACGGTGGCGCGCGCCTGCGCATCGAGTTCGCCGGCGGGGCGCGCATGCTGGAGCTGAGAACGCTCGACGAGCGCGCCGTTCTTGTGCAGGAGGAGGAGTTCGTCCAGCACGACAAGGCGCTCTTCAGTCCACACCTGCTGTGGCGCATACGGCGCGAGGGGGAGGGTCGCGTCGTGATGCCAACGCTCGTGCTCCCCTACCGGGAGGGGGAGTCGCCGCAGGTGACGGGCGAGGTGGATGCCGACGCCGGGCGGGTGACGCTGCGTTGGCGCTTTGACGGGCAGGAGGGGGTGGACGTGTTGACGTTCACGCCTGGCGCCGCGGTTGCCGCGACGTTCACCCGCGATGGGCAAACGCCGGTTGGGTCCGAGCTGCTGCTAAAGGACGCAAGCGAGCGGGCGCGGGCCTCCGGGCGCGTGGCGAGTGGCGTGGCCGCAACCGTCGGCCGGCTGCGCTCCGTCGTCGGCGGCGACGTCATGGACGAGCGTGCGCTCCGCCGCCGCCGGCGGCTGCGGCGGATGGTGGATGGCATCGAGGCCTTCGAGGCAGAAGGGGGCAGCACCGGACGCGAGTTCTTGGAGCAGTTGGTCTCCCTCGCCGACCTCGACCCCGATGACAGCGTGTTGGAGCTGCAATGCGGACCCGGCCACGTGGCGGCGGCGCTACTTCACTATCTGCGCTACGGCTCCTACATCGGGCTGGACGCAAGCGCCGAGTCGGTGGCGTGGTGCCAAGAAAAGCTGACATCGCGTAATCCGCGTTTCACCTTTTCGACGTGGGATCGCACGTCTCCATTGCCATGTAAGGACGAGAGCCTCGACTTCGTGCTGAGCACGTTCTACACCCCAGAGTTGGCCCGCGTGCTGCGTGACGGCGGCGCTGTCTTTCTCACGGCAACACTGGACGACACCCTGTCCAAGCACCTGGCAGGAGCGCCGCAGTTGACGATCGACCGCACCTCGCGCGGCGTCCTCGCCGGCCTGCACTCACAGCCCGACATCATCGTCCTGCGCCGCGGGCGCTGAGCAAGCTCTACAGGTTCTCCACGAAGCACAGCTCGCAGCCCACCGATACCACCGCGAGGTCCGTGGGCGTGATCGGCGCTCGCTCCCAGATCGCCGGCAGCAGCGCCGGCAGGTGCTTGAGGTTGGGGTCCCTGCCGATCTTCATCTGCATGATCAGCATGCCCGCGCTGCGCACCGCCTCGATGAAGTCCACCACCGTCATGCGGTTGAGCTGGTCGCACAGCACGCGCCAGCGTTTGGCTGGCAGCACCTGCTTCAGTTCTGCCGCCGAGCGCCACAGGTGCTCCCACGGCTCGCGATTGATGTGGCCTCCCAGCGAGGAGTACCACAGCGAGTCCGCGAAGATCGCCACGCGCCCGCCCGGGCGCAGCAACGGGCGGAAGGCGCCCAGCACGCCCTTGAGGTCGAACACGTGCTCGAACACGCCATTGGAGACGATCAGGTCGTACTGCTCGCCGGTGAGTGCCGTCTCGTGGATGTTCTGCTGGCGGAACTCGTAGTCCTCGTACTCGATGCCCTCCTGCTCCATCGCCGCGAGCAGCGGCGCGGGGTTGACGTCGTATAGGTCTACTGCCACCACCGAGCGCGCGCCGTGGCGCGCCGCCCATAGGATCTCGTTGCCGATGCCCGAGCCGAACACCAGCATGTCCTTGCCCGCGGGGTCGCCGTAGGGAAGCAGGTCGCGATCGAGCATCCGCTCGCGGTGCAGCAGGTAGTCCTTGAGCTCAGAGACCTGCTCCTCGCTCAGCTCGGCAACGCTCACAGTGAGGCGGCACCCTAGATCGCCGCATCTGGATGCCAGTGAAGATGGTGTAAAGGGTTGGACCGGCCGCGATCGGCACCATACGATCGCGCCGCGATGCCAGTCACCGCTCCTCCTGCCGCCTACACCCTCGCCGCCGAGAAGCGCGCGCGCCTGCTGGGAGCCGCGCAGGCGCTGGAGCGTATCGAGGCCGACCCCGACTACCCGCTGCCCGCCGAGCACAGCGTCGTGATGGCCGAGCAGGCGTCTTTCAAGGCGATCGGCACGGAATTCCTCGCGCACTTCATCGACTTCGGCGGCCTGCGCCCCGAGCACGCCGTGCTCGACATCGGCTGCGGCGGGGGGCGCATGGCGGCGGCGCTGCTCTACTACCTGGCCGCGGGCTCCTATGTTGGCTTCGACGTGCACAAGCCCTCGATCGAGTGGTGCCGCAAGGCGATCGCCCCGCGTCATCAGCGCTTTGACTTTCAATTCGTAGATCTCGACAATCCCATTTACAACCCCTCCAAGCTCAGCGCCTCGGAGTTCGCCTTCCCCTATGCGGAGAACAGCTTCGATTTCGCCATTGCCACCTCGTTGTTCACGCACATGTTCATGGGGGAAGTCGCCAATTACCTGCGCCAAGCCTTTCGCGTGCTGCGGCCCGGCGGCGCGCTCTTCTGCACCGCCTTCCTGCTCACTCCCAGCTCGGTGGCGGAGATGCTGCGCAATCGCGGTGCCGTCAAGTTCACGGCCGAGCATCAGGGCTCGCTGATCAACGTGCCCGAGCGGCCTGCGGCCGCGGTTGCTCACTTCGCCGAGCCGTTGCTCGCGCAGGCCACGCTCGCCGGGTTCGTGCCCGAGCGCCAGCTCGCCGGCCTGTGGCCGGGCAGCGGTGCGGGCGTGACCAAGCAGGACATCCTCGTGCTGCGCAAGGTCGATCGCCTGGCCGCCGGGCCGGTGGTGTGAGCGCGGGTGGGTTGAGGCGGGTGGGGGCGGGTGTGTCCCTCTCCTGTCCCATCTGCGGGTCACACGAGCTAGTCGAGTTCTCCGGCCGGCCCCATGCCCGCTGCGCGGTCTGCAACTCACTCGAGCGCCACCGCAAGCTCGCGCGCTCTCAAGCTGCTCTGCTCGAGCACGGTGAGGGGCGCCGTGCGCTCGAGGTCGGGCCGCTCAGCCCGCGCGTCTTCGGTGACTACCTGCGTGCACGCGGCTGGCAGTACACCAGCATCGACCAGTCGCTGAGGGGCAATCCCGTCGATCCCCGCGACACCAGCTTCGTGGATGACGAGCTGGACCTCTGTCACCTGGAGTCCTTCGCCGATGAATCGGTGCAGCTCGTCATGGCCCAGCACGTGATCGAGGAGATCGTCGACTTCCAGCAGGCCTTCGCCGAGATCGCACGCGTGCTCGGCGGCGATGGCACCGCGCTGCTTGAGATTCCCTTCGACCCCGCCCTCCCGCGTTCGCAGAGTCAGCCTCCCGCAGCCTTCGGCAACGTCTGGCGCTTCGGCGCCGAGCTGCCCGACCTTGCGCGCGCGCACTTCAGCGAGGTAGACGTGCTCTGCTACCGCGAGGGGCGCCATCGCGGGCACCTCTTCATCTGCCGGCGATGAATCCCAGCGCGCGCGAGAACGCCCTGCAGGGCGCCAGTGGCTGGTGGGGCAAGCACGCGCCCGCGCATGCCATCGAGACCTACAGCTCGCAGTACAGCGTTCATCCCGGCGATCGGCTGGAGCTGCACGTCAGCACCAATCCCGCCGCGCGCTATCGCATCGAGGTCTATCGCCTTGGATGGTATGGAGGCCGGGGAGCGCGGCTGGTGGAGCGCCACCCGCGGGAGGGCGATCTGCGGGGTCTCGCGCGCGCGCTGCCCGAGCCGCGGCCCGGTCCGCACATCGACTCCGCTGACTGGCCGCTGACAGACGGCATCCTCGTGGGCGAGGATTGGGTCAGCGGTGTCCATCTTGCCCGGCTCGTGCTCACCGATGGCGAGCACGCCGGCCTCGATGCGCTTGCGCCCTTCGTCGTGCGCCAGCACCGCGACGCTCCGCGGGCCGACATCCTCGTGCAGCAGCCCGTCACCACCGCGCAGGCCTACAACAACTGGGGGGGCAAGAGCCTCTACAGCTCCAACTCGACCGCGCAGGAGGCGGCGGTGAAGGTCAGCTTCGACCGTCCCTTCTCGGCGTGGTCGCAGGCCAACCTCAATGCGCGCTGGCCGTTCGCGTGGGACTACCAGCTGCTGCGCTTTCTGGAGCGCGAAGGCTTCGATGTCGCCTACACCACCGACGTCGATACCCACCGCGAGCCCTGGAGCCTCAGCGGGCATCGCCTGCTGATGACCTCCGGTCACGACGAGTACTGGACCCGGGAGATGCGCGACGCCTTCGAGGCGGCGCTCGCCGCGGGCGCCAACCTCGCCTGCATGGGCGCCAACACCGCCTACTGGCAAATGCGCTTCGAGGACCACGAGCGCACGATGGTCGAGTACCGCTGGCGCGCGCAGGACCCCGAGCCCGAGCGTGCTTTCAAGACGGAGATGTTCCGCAATCTGTTGCCGCCGCGGCCGGAGTGCGAGCTGCTGGGGGTGCAGTACCAGGACGGCCTCGGCAAGCCCGGCGAGCCGCGCCACTATCAGCTCACGCGCGCGTGCCTTGAGCATCCGTGGATGCGCGACACCGGATTTGAGTACCCCGCCACGCTGCAGGGGCTCGTAGGCTATGAGTGGGATGCCATCCAGGAGGGGCTTGAGCCTTTAGGCGCCACCGTCTTTTTCCACTACCACGACGAGGAGCGCTCGCACGCCGACCTCGTGGGCTGGCGCCATCCCTGCGGGGCGCACGTGTTCGCCGCCGGTTCCCTACAGATCGCCTGGGGGCTCGATGAGTGGGGCTGGCCCGGCTATGAGGATCAGCGCTTGCAGCGCTTCGTGCGCAATGCGCTCCTAGATCTCACGCGCCGGGCGGGGTGATGGCATCAAGCTTTGCGGCCAGGCTCGCGCCATCGATCTCAGCAGCTGCCTGCTCCGCCAGAAAGCTGGCGCGCTCCTCGGATGTTCGCCACGGGCGTCGGAAGACGGGCTCGCCGGCGATCTGCCGCTCCAGCTCGCGGTTTGCCCGCGCCTGAGCCTGGTTCCCTGTGCTCTTGGCCTTCACCAGAGCCAGCCCGCCGGTCAGGAAGAGCTGAGCTTTGAACGGGCGGCCGTCTGGAAGTGTGATCGGCCGGAAGCCATACCCCGACCGCTTTATGCGCGTCGTCCACTCGGAGTGCTCGTGCCCATAGCCGCGGAAGCGGCTGTCGAAGTAGCCGACCAGATCGAGAACCTTGGCCGACACCGACATACAGAAGCCGGTAGCCGCCGGGCTGACGAAGGGGTCAGCCGGTGTCCCAGCGCCCGACACAACGTGCCGGTTAACCTTCGGGTCGCAGGCCAAATGATCCCATGCCCGGGTGCCATCGATCCAGTCGCCCTCCCAGCCCGGTATTACCGGAAAGGCATCATCCTCAAGCAGGACCAGCGGATCGCAGCCAAGCGCAGCTAGCGCGAACAGTGCGCGATTCTTGTTCCAGGCGACCCCCCGATTGCTGCCCGACACCACGCGTAAGCCCTGTTCACTAGCCCACTCGGCGCTCCCGTCATCACCACCGTCCTCGGCGACCACTAGCTCATGAGGGCTGTTGGTCAGCTCGAGAACACCCGCAATCAGCGGTTCGAGCAGGCTCCGCCGTTCATAGGTGACGATCCCGATCCCGAGCACGGCCATCGCGGAGCCCGTCAGGCGACCGGCACATTCCCGTAGACGATCGTACCGTCCTCGATGCGGGCGAATGCGCGTAGGTTGGTCACGATTACTGATGTTGCGGGGTCGCCTGATGAGCATCGCACTATGACCTTGCGTATCGCAGACCAAGCCGGATCCCGCTGCCCTCCGGCGTGCTGCGGTACAGCGCCGGCACGCTCGCGCTCCAGCAGGAAGTAGCCGAAGCGCGTCTTCACTGCTCCGGGGACCAGGTTGAAGTAAAAGAGCGGGCTGTCCTGCTCGTCTGTGAAGACGAATTGCACAGCGATCTCCTCAGCTGAGCCGCTGAGCGCCGCCTCGCCTGCGAGCAGAAAGTGTCCTATGCCCTCTGGCCAGCGCAAGGTTTGCCCGTGCCACCCTGGTCCGGGCGCTTGGAGCACGATCGGGCCAACGGCCAGCGGGATGGGTGGTAGCTGATCAGGTGAGATCACCGTGCTGGGTCCGCCCGGGGAGAGTGGATACTTGAGGCGGAAGGCGGCGCGGTCACTCGCGAGTTGGGCGTGCAACCAGTTCCTGAAGCGCTCGTCGGGGTGCTCGAGATCGACAGTGCGGTGGTTGTGGTGGCGAATCCGCGACTCAGACACGCACAGCGGTGGCGTGCCCGCGGCTTTTAGGCGCACATAGAGATCGACATCTGAGGCCCAGATCGTCAACGAGGGATCGAGGAACTCGTCCGGCTCAACCGCGAACCGCTCCAGCATGTCGCGGCGCATCGCAAAGCACCACGCGGGGAACTCGATCATCTCGCCATCGACAGTCATCGGGAACACAACCTCGCTGCCAGCCTCCAGCGCGCGCGAAAGCGGCTCCCACCAGCCGTCGAGGACTTCGACGTCATCGTTGAGTACCACGAGGTACTGCCCTCGCGCGGCACGCAGTCCGGCGTTGACAGGCGCAGTGAAGCCCTGTGGTGGAGTTCCGTTGTCGATCACGATCACCTCGTGGGGAACCCGCACGGTGGCCTTCACATGGCACAGACACTCTTGCACCTCCGCCGAAGTGACATCGAGCGTCGGGATCACGATCGACACCTCGATATCCGCACCGTACGGCACCCCCGACGAAGGCAGACTCGGACTCACTATGCTTGCGCTATTCTGGGACCCCAGGTGGGGTGAGCTGCGCCAGGTCTGCCTCGCGCAGCAGGTGCAACACCACTCTTGGCAGCTCCAGCTCCAGCTGCGCCAACGGCAGCGCGCGTGTGAAGAAGAATGTTGTGCGGCTCGTGCGCTCCGCCAGCCACGGGATCAGCGACAGCGCGGCGTCGTCGCCCACCACCGCCACGCGCGCCTCCTCGTCCTGCTCTGGCGTCGCGTACACGCGCAGATGCGTCTCGCCCGCCTGCGCCAGGTGTGCCTCGACCGGCATTCGCAGCGACCGCAGGCGGCTCGGGTCCAGCGCGATGCCCGGCTCCGAGGGCACTTCCAGGTCGCACTCGATTAGCTCTTCGCCCTCCTGTCGCAGCTTGGGCGCGTCCGCGAGGGTGCCGCGGTAGCCCGGCACGGGGCGCACGTGCAGCTCCGACACCGGCGGCGGGCGCAGTGCTGGCGCGCGCTTGTGCGCCTCCTTCAGCAGTGCTCTTGCCACGAAGAACGCGCCGCGATCGTTCCAATCTGCGTCCGTGCGGTGGTAGGGGCTGCCTCCGCGCTTGCAGTCGTGCAGCACTGCCAGCAGGTCCAGCAACTCCACCTCGTCCACCTCGCGCAGCTGTGCCCGCAGGTTGGCGAGGCCGCTGCCTGCGCGCGTGCCTGGTTCGCTGATCACCTCGCGTTTGCTCGGGATCAGCGCCGGGATGTACGCGATGCCGAGCGCTTCGCACTCCTGCGCGTTATGCACGAGGGTCGCGACTGCCTGTGCGCATTGCGCCTCGTTTCCTAGGCCGCGGCCCTCCCCCTCTAAAAATAACCACCCCTCATCCCACACCGCGCGACGGCTCTGCGCCGGGGGCGGTGGGTCGGGGACCTTCGCCGACAGCGCCCCGCCGGGTTCGAAGACGACGTCGCTCCATGCGCCCTCGGCGGTTGGCTTGTGCCAGAAGGATGGCGCTGGCTCAAGCGGCGTGCGCTCGGGGCCCGCCAGCGCCACGATCCGCCGTCGCGCCGGCGTCTGCAGGTGCTCGGGCAGCGCGATCAAGAAGCCGTGTGCGCCGTCGCCCAGGGCCATGTCCGCCAGGTCCGGGCGCGGCACATCGGCGCTGCCTTCCGCGACGATCTCGCCGTCCACGACCAGCGCCACCTGTACGCGCGCTTCGGGCTCGGCGCGATTCGCCGCCCAGCCCAGCGCCACGCCGTTGCCCACGCCCTGCAGGATGCCCTCGTAGGCTGGGGCCGAGGGGGTCGGGGCCGAGGGGGTCAGGGCCTGCTTGCCTCTCCTGGTCTTGGCTCTCGCCTTGGCCAGCATCAGCCTTGCGCCACCCGCGTATACACCGCAGCCAGCGTCCCTGCATCGCCCTGCCAGTCATTGGCGCGCGCGAATATGCGCGCGCGTCGTGCCGCCTCACCCCAGCGCGCTGGCTCGCGCAGACGCCGCATGCCGGCTGCGATCTCCACCGGGTCTTCGGGGGGTACTACTTCGCCCAGGCCATTGTCTCGCACCACTGCCGCGATCACCGGCATGTCACTGGCCAGCACCGGCACGCCCGCTGCCGCGTACTCGAACAGCTTGTTGGGCAGCGTCAGTTCGTAGCTGCGGCACACCGGCTGGATCAGGCACAGGCCCGCCATCGCCTCGCCCAGCAGCGCGGGGACGTACGCCGGGGGCACTGGGGGCTCGATCTCGATGCGCTCGATCACGCCCGCCGCCCGCGCCCGTTCGGTGAGAGCTGTGCGATATCCCGCAGAGCCCGGCCCGATCATGCGCACGCGGATTCCCTCCGTCAGCGCCAGCGCGTCGATCGTCTGCTCCAGGCCCCGGCCCGGCATCAGGCCGCCTATGTACATCGCGCACGGCGGCTGCACCTGCTCGCGGGCTGCGCCATTGCCGCGGGCTACCTCGGGGATGTTGCGCACCACCGTCGGGCGGGGGATGCGGTAGCGGCGGGCCAGCGTGTCGGCATAGCCGGGGCTGGCCGTGAGGACCGCGTCTGCCATGCGCACGAACAGCGCCTCGCTGGCCAGCAGCCACGGTCGCCACTCCCAGCGCCCGTTGCGGTCGGCCCACAGCTCGTGGCTGTCGTAGATCAGGCACGAGCCGACCGTGAGCTTGATCGCCAAGCCGCACCACATCGTGTTCCAGTCGTTCGCGTGCACCAGCGCTGGGCGTTCGCGGCGCGCCAGGGTCAGTGCCTGGCGCGCGAACGCGGCTCCGCTCAGAACGCGCCTCAGTCTGGCTCCCGGCGCGCGTCCGCGCGCCTTCAGGCGCAGCACGCGCACGCCTTCCACGCGCGCCTCGCCCGCCGGCGCCTGAGTCGTGGCGACTCCCACCACCAGCGCCTTTCCATGCAGCGCCTTTTCGGCCACGCGTGCTGCGCGCAGCACGCGTGCGTCGTGGCTCACCGCGTTGCGCACCAGCAGCAGGCTGCGCAGCGTCGCGCCGCTAGCTCGCTGCTCCACGGCCCCGGCTTGCGATCAGGCCCACGGCGATCGCGGCCACGCCGATCAGCATCATCAGCAGGTAGCTTGGGAATGTCGAGCCCGCCGCGTGCACTGCCGGCACGCCCGCGCCGATACGCAGCGCCGCGGGGCTCACACCGGGGACCGCCGAGGCGGAGCCAAAGCCGTTTTCGGAGTGGATCGAACTGGGGTTGCTGGGGGTGCCGCCGCCTGGGGATGCTCCGCCCGAGCCCGCGGCGCCCGCCGAGCCGCCTGCGCTTGCTCCACCTCCGCCTGCGGCGCCCGAGGAACCGCCTCCGCCCGGCCCGGCGCCCGTCGCACCGCCGCCCTGGCTTGAGGAGGAACTCAGGTGCCGTCTACCAGCCGGTAACACCGGGGCGGCATCGCGTCGGCCAGTATCCAGGGGGATCTGGTAGATGACGCCCGCCGGGCTGCTCGCCTGGGGGTCGGTCCTCTGCATGATCGCGCGGCCCGCGGCCGCGGCGTTCTGAGCACATACCAACAGGGCCAAGGCCCCCAAGGCACTCACCAACGACGACGCTTTCATGGCGAGCAATCTAGATCAGTCAGCCGCCCTCGATGTGGCCAAACCGTTGCGTTTTGAAGTTGATTATGTAGCGCAGGAATCAGTCGCCAAGGCCCCGCGGCAGGGTTCGATCTGGCTCGTCGCCGGGCCCACCGTGCTCGTCCTCGCCCTACTCGTGCTGGCCACCGCCTACGCCGGCGCCTTCAAGGTTGGCCAGTGGGCGCCGCCTGCGCTGTTCATTCTGCTCGTGTTGCTCACGCTCGTGCTGCGCGGGGGCGCACTGGCGCTGCCCGACCGCTGGCTCGGCGTGGCTGTGGCGGGCGCCTGGGGGCTCGCGGGTTGGGCCATGCTCTCCGCCCTGTGGGCGCCCGCGCCGGGCGCGGCCCTCGAAGGGGCCGCGCGCCTGGCGATGTACGCCGCGATCCTCACGCTGCCGCTCGTGGCCGTCGGCGACCTGCGCGCCCTGCGCGTGGCCGCGCACGGCGTCGTTGCCGGGGTTGCCCTGATCGCCCTCTACGCGCTTGGGCGCATGCTCGTGGATGGACCCTCCATCTTCCTTGCCGGACGCCTCAATGGCCCGGTCGAATATCGCAACGCCACCGCGCTGCTCTTCTGCCTTGCCTACTGGCCGCTGATCGTCGTTGCCGCGACCCGCGCGCGCGGCCGGGCGCTGCGCGCCATCTGCTTCGGGCTTGCCGAGTTGATGCTGGGGCTCGCCTTCCTCACGCAGTCGCGGGGCGTCATCCTCGGCCTCGGCTGCGGCGCTCTGGTTGTGCTCGCGTTCGGAGGAGATCAGGTCCGCCGCGCCTGGCTCGCGCTCTTGAGCATCGTGCTGCTCGCCGCCGCTTCGCCGTGGCTTTTGCGGCCCTATCACGCTTTCGCTGGCGGCACGGGGCTCGTCCACGGCTCGGACATCGCCGTGGCCGCGCGCGCGCTGGTGGCGATGTGCGTGCTGGCAGGCGCCATCGGCTTTCTGCTGGCCGTCTTCGATGCCGGCCTGCGCGCCACGAGTCCCGCGATGGGGCGTGTGCGCTTTGGTGCTCGTCTGGCCCTTGTGGGGGCCGTGCTCGTGGGGCTTGTCGGCGGCCTGGCTGCCGTGCATGGCAATCCCATCCACGAGGTGCAGCTGAAGTGGCGCGAATTCACGAAGTTGCAGACCAGCAGCAGCGAAGCCACTCGCTACACCTCCGCCGGCGGGCAGCGCTACGACCTCTGGCGCGTGGCCCTGCACGAGTTCCGCGCCAATCCCCTGGGGGGCGTAGGGCAGAGCGGTTACCAGTTCGCCTACTACCGCCAGCGCGCCACCAACCGCAACCTCGACGATCCCCACGGCGTGCTCTTCCAGATCGTCGCCGAGCTCGGGGTTGTCGGCTTGGTGCTATTCCTGATGGTGCCCATCGGGCTGCTTGGCTCGCTCGGGTGCTGGTGGCGTCTCGCGCCGCTTGAGGTGCGGCGCACGGCGTGCGGTCTCTGTGCCGCCGGCGTCACCTTCCTCGGGCAATCGCTCGTGGACTGGATGTGGCGCATTCCGGGGCTCACCGGGCTGGGGCTGTTGTGCTTGGCTGTCGCAGCCGCCCTCCTGGCGCGCTCCGCGTTGGCTGCCGGTGACGTGCAGGCATTCGGCAGCCGATCCGCCGCCCCCATGGGGCGCCTCCTCGCCGGTGTCGCTCTGCTGGTTGCTGTGGCGCTCACGTTGAGCCTTTACCTCTCCGACTTCTACATCCGCCGCGCGCGCGATGAGATCGGTCACTCGCCGCAGGCGCAGCTCGCCGACGCCCGCTCGGCCGCGCGGCTTGACCCGTGGTCCACCGATCCTCTCTACCTTCAAGCCTCCGCCTACGAGAGCATGGACATGCGCGCTCTTGCCCGCGCTCGGCTGCAGCAGGCCCAGCGCCTGGAACCATCGAGCCAGGTCCCGCTCGGCCTGCTCGGCGACTTCGAGGCCCGCGGCGGAGACTACGTCACGGCGCGTCGCTACTATCGCCGCGCGCTTGCGCTCGATCCGCTCGATGTTGGGCTGGCGCAGCTGGCGCGCAGCGGGGGGCGCCCGGCAGGCGCCTGAGCAATTCCTCCCACTGCGCCACTGCGCTCGTGCGATCGAAGCGCCTGGCGGCGAGACGGCCGCGCTGGCCCATGGCGATGGCCTCGTGTGGGTTCGAGCGGAGTTGGTGGAAGGCGGCCGCGAGGGCTTGGGCGTCCTCGGGTGTCACGATCAGGCCGGCATCCGCCTCGCGCACGAGCGTTGCGGCCTCGCCGCGGCTCGCCAGGATGGCGGGGCGAGCGGCCGCGAGTACCTCGAACAGCTTCGTGGGTAGCGCGCCGTTGAAGATCGGGCGGTCGCGCAGCGGGACGATGCCGGCGTCCGCTTGCGCGTAAAGCCGGGGCACGTCCTCGGGCGCGATGGCGCCCACGAGGCGCACGTTGTCCAGGCCGAGGGTTGCGATCTGCCGGCGCAGCAGCGGCGCGTCGGGTCCCTCGCCGGCGATCGTCACTTCGACGAGTGCCGGCCCAGCGAGGGCGGCGGCGTCGATGAGGGTGCTCAGGCCCTGGGCCATGCCCAGCGTGCCTGCGTAGAGCACGCGTAGGGGAGCGCCTGCGCGGGGGGCCGGCTCCGGCAGGGAGGCAAAACGCTCCACGTCTACCGCCGGGGGGACCTGCACGATCTTGCCGCTCGCCTCAGGGCGCGCGTTCAGGCTCGCGACGATCCCCTTCGTTGGGGCGGTGATCAGGGCGGCCTGGCGGTAGCACAGGCGGGCAAGCGCGTGGGCCGCGGTGGCCGCGGCCGTGGCGGCGCTACCCTCGCCGATCGCGCCCAGCTCGATCGCGCTCTCGGGCCACAGGTCGGAGACGTTGAGCGCCAGTCGCGCGTGCTTGCGCTTGGCGTACAGCACGCCGGCGAAGGCGGTGAAGAGCGGCGGCGTCTCCGCCACCACGACATCCGCCGGCCCGCTCGCGGCGCACGTGGCGAGCGCGCCGGCCGCGAACACCGTGTGGTTGGCAAGGCGCCGTGCAAAGCCGCGGTTGGGGGTGGGGTAGACGAGGCTGCGCACCAGCTTTACGCCATCCTCGTGGCGTACCCGCAGCAAGCGGTTGCGGTAGGGGCGCGCGATCGTGCCCGACGGGTAGTGTGGAAAACCCGTGTGCACCGTCACCTTCATGCCCCTGTCCGCCAGACCGCGCGCGAGCGCGGCGATGCGCGCCGGCGCGGCCCCGACCTCGGGAGGGTAATAGTGAGTGAGCAGGAGAATGCGCACGTATTTCACACGTACCGACACAACTCCCGCAAGCAGCATGCCTGGCGCGCGGATAATCCTGGCAATGTCGCGATGCGCGAGGAAGTGCGGCTGCGGCTGCTGCAGCTGGCGCGGCCCTGGCTGGAAGGTGAGGGTCTGGTGCTGGACGCGGGGTGCGGTACGGGCTGGTGGCTGCACACGCTGGCGCGCTCCGGTGTGGCGCAAGAGCGGCTGATAGGTGTGGACCTGCTGGAGGAGCGCGTCGCAGCCGGACGTGCGCGGGCGCCGGGCGCGCGGGTGGTTGTGGGTGATGTGCGTGCGCTGCCCGTGGCCGATGGCAGTTGCGCGCTGGTCTTGCTGTTCACCGTGCTATCCGCCATCGGCGGTCGCGAGCAGGTCCGGCGGGCTCTGCGGGAGGTGCGGCGCGTGCTGGAGCCCGGCGGTGCCGTTGCGATCTGGGAGCCGCGCGTTTGGACCCCCAACGCCAACACGCGCCTGATACGTCTGCGCGAGTTGCGCGAGGGACTTGGCGGTGAGCTCAGTGTCGGCTCTGTCACCCTGCTCCCGCCCCTGGCCAGACGCGCCGGACGCTGGTGCGAGCCGCTCGCGCGGGTGCCCATTTTGCGCAGCCACCGCCTGGTGCTCGCGCGTCCCGGCTAGCTTCTCGTACAGCTCCAGCAGCCGCAGCTGCTCGCGCTCCCAGCAAAGCTCCGTGGCGGCGCGCAGCAGGCGCTTGCGCAGGCGGGGGTCGGGGGGGGCGTGCAGGGCCACGCGCAGCGCTCCCGCCACCGCGCTTGGGTCATCCGGGCGGGCGCACCAACCCACGCCGTGGTCCTTTACAAGCCGCTGCGTCTCGGGCAGCGCCGCGGCTACCACCGGCACACCAGCCGCGATGTACTCGAACAGCTTGTTGGGCAATGCCAGACGGTGGTTCAGACAGGTGTCCTGTAGGAGCGTCACGCCCACGTCGGCCTCGGCCGTGTGGGCCAGCAGGTCCTCGAGGGGCACGTTTGCAAGCAGGGTTACGCGCTCGTCCAGGCCGCGCTTGGTGATCAGCGCCCGCAGCACCGCGCCATAGCCAGGCCCGGGGTCTCCGAGGAAGGCAAGGTGCACGCCCGGCAGTTCGGACACGGCCTCAATCAGCACCTCGCAGCCCCGCGCGGGCGCCGGGGCGCCCTGGTGCAGCACAAGCGGAGCGTCGGCTGTGATCCCCAGGCGCGCACGCAGACCCGGGCGCCCGTTCGGGGTCAATGCGCTGACGTTGCGCACCACGCAGGGCGTGCGGGAGAGGCGGTAGCGCTCACGTAAGCGCTGCGCGATGCCCTCGGAGACCGTTATGACAGCCGCGCAGCGGGGCACCACAAGGTGCTCGATGCCCGCGACGAATGCGGCCCACAGGCGCTCACGGTAGGGGACGCTTGTGGCCAGCTCGTGCGAGTCGTACACCAGCCTCGCCCCGGTGAGTCGCGCGCCGATGATGCCCGGTAGCAGCATCGCCGCATCGTGGGCATGCACGATGTCGGGGCGCACGCGCCTGATCCCTGCGACAAACGACCACAGGAACGCCGCGCGGTAGAGATGGAAGGGGAGACGCTGCCGCAGCCACGCAGGTGGGAGTACCGAGCGGCGGGCGAAGCCGTCCAGGAGGATGGGATGCCCGCTCGTCCCGCCCACTGCGGCCAGCTCCAAAACGGTCACTTCGTGGCCCGCGCGTGCGAGCGTCGACGCCTCGCGGCGCACGCGCGAGTCGAACTCCACCGACTTGTGCAGCAGCATCGCGACGCGCACGGCTGCGGATGCTCACGCGCCGGGGGTCGAGGGGTGTGAAAAGGAGGTGAAGCCTGCCCCTCAGGGTGCGTGCTGGTAGGCGTAGAAGGCCGGCTTGGGGGCCCCTTCGGCGGTCATCAGGCCCTCGGTGAGGTAGCCGGGGATTGTGGGGGGCTCGTCCAGCAGCTCATACCAGCCCAGCCCCACGATGTAGTTGACGGAATCGACGAGCTTGAAGGCGGCGGTGGCCCACTTGGCCTGGACTGGGCGGCTGACGAAGAACCAGAAGGCGCGGTCGGTGTGGTCGCTGGAGATGGAGAACTCCGAGAGCCACAGCTTGGGCGTGCCTGCGGATCGGCCGCGGTAGGCGACGGCGAGTTCGGAGTGCAGGGTGTCGACGTCGTTGATGTCGCGCACCTTGGCTTCATAGAGGCCTTCGGAGAGCTTGGGGAAGCGCGTTGAGTAGGGGTTGTGGCCGAAGTAGTCCAGACGGGGGGGCGCTCCGTTGGGCAGGCGCATCCAGCGGATGAAGTCGGCGGTGGAGTCCAGGCCGACGGTGTAGGTCATGCCGCCGATCACCACGTTGGCGGGGCTGACGGCCTTCAGCGAGCCATAGGCGGCGTCGAGTAGACGTGCGTAGAGCTGGGGTCCCACCGGCGAGTTTTCGGGCATCGGGTTGAAGTTGCCCGGGCGCTCCGGCTCGCCCCAGATCATCCAGTAGCGGATGCTGGGGTAGCGGCGGCTGGCGGCCGCCGCGAAGTTTGCATAGTCGTTGGGGTCCGTCGGTGCCCACGAGGAGTCCTGGCCGCCGTTTGACCAGGAAGGAGAGCCTCTCAGCATCACCGCCAGCTGGATGTGGTAGCGGGCGGCTTCGCTCACAGCCCCATCGAGCGTCGCCGGCCAGCGGTAGGCAGGGTCCGCCGGGTTCGTCGGATCGCTGGGACGCTGTGGCGCGGTACTCGCCCAACTGAGCTGTGTCTGCAGCACTTGCACTCCGAGCCGGTGGTACACCGGGAAAGCGGAGGAGCCATTGGGCATCGTGAACGGTCCCCAGATCATCTTCAGGGGGTAGGTCCTTCTGTGTGACTTCCTCGCGCGTCTGTGCTTGCGTTGACGGGATGCTTGGGTTGCGCGCCCGCGCACGCTCGCGCTGCTTGCGCAGTGGACGACCACGCGGCGGCTGCGGTGGGCCGAGGCCAGGCGCGTGCTATCGCCTCCGTACCAGCCGCTGAGCCTGTAGGCGCCGGGGGCCAGGTGTGAGAAGCGCAGGGTGTAGAAGCCGCCGCTCACGCGCGGCTTGGCCCGGCGCGCGATCTGGCGGTCGCCGCGACCGATGCCGCGCAGCGTCAGGTGTGCGTAGCCGTGCAGACCTTCGATCGTGGGCTCGATCGTGAAGGTGGCGCTGAGCGAGCAGTGCGGAGCTTTGCCGATGCGCGCGAAGGCGAAGACGGACTGTTGGGGTATGCAGTAGAGCGCGCTGATGCCGCTGCCACCGCAGTTGACTTCGATCCTCGCTGTCGGGGCGCCACGCCGGGCGTCGCCGTGCGCGAGGGACACCGCCGGCGTGCAGACGAGCAGCGCGGTCAGCAGTACGAGGCGGCGCATACGGCAGCTAGTGTCCCCTCAGGGTCAGGTGCGCGCTGCCGTGTGTCCAGGGCTCGGTAGCGCTCGCGTGCCAGCCCCGGCCGACCTGCCTGGGCAGGGGCCATGCGAAGGTGCCATTGACCGTGAGGCGCAGGTTGGCCTGCAGCTTGCGGCCACGATTGTGGGGGGGCTTGAGTGTCAACTCCACGACATCCCCCACGGGTGCGGTGCCCTCGAGCACGGCATGGCGACCGTGTCTTATCAGCTTCAGGGTCACCGGCCGCGGCGCGCCGATGCCGCCGTGCCAGTCGGCCGAGAGCATCGTGAAAGCCGGCTTGGGGTTGGCAAATTCGTCGGCGATGCCGAAGTGCAGCGAGGGGTTGTCGCGCAAGGTGAAGACCGTGGCGTTCGCCACCCAGGAGACCATCGCCAGCCCGCGGAAGATGTCATCGAGGTTCTGCGCCTGCTGCTGGGGGTTGACGCAGGCGAAGTACTTCTCGGCGAGGCTGCGCGGCGAACTGCAGGTGGTCCAGCCAAACTCCTCCAGCCACAGGGGCGTGTGGTCGCCGGCGGCGAGTTGCACCTGGTGGATCGAGCGCAGGCTGGCCAGCACCAAGTCGTAGAAGTCCACCGCGACGCCGTTGTAGTAACCCTTGATCCCTGCGCGGTAAAGGGCTTTCAGGAATGCGCCATCAGCCCCTACAAGCGCGCCAACCAGCACCGGCGTCGTGGGCGCCGGACTGTGCGCCACCGCGGTATATGCGGCCTTCAGCAGCGCGGCGTAGTGCCCGACGGGGTCGGGGCCGGCGAAGTGCTGGCCATCGGCGTGATCCTCCTCGGCCCACACCTCGATCGCCGCCAGCTTGCCCGCGTAGCGGTTGGCGATGAAGCTCACGAAGCTCCCGAACTGTTGTGCGTCATGGGGCGGGTAGGCGGGGCAGAGATCCGGTCTTTGCGCCTTGGCCTCGGGCGGCTCGGTGCTGGTCCAGCAGGGGGTGCCGCGCACGCGCAGGATTACCTTCAGGCCCAGCGCGGCGGCGCCTTCCACGGCCGCGTCCAGACGCCCGAGCGCCGTGGGGTTGTAGTTGCCCGGGCCGGCCGCTTCGATCGTGGACCACTGCGCGAACAGCTCCACGTCGGCGGCGCCCAGCGCCTGTGCCTGCGCCAGCTCGGGCGTCGTCAGGGGGCCAAGCGCCACGGGCACTCCGTGCCAGGGCGGTGGTGCTGCGGCGGGGGCGGCGGCGGGCACTAGCGCCAGGGTCAGCATCAGCGCCAGGGTCAGTACGGATGCCAACGTCCGTGCCGATGCCAACGTCCGTGCCGATGCCAACGCCCGTGCCGATGCCAACGACGATGTGCCGGCAACCAGCTGTCGATTCGCGGAGAGGCGCGGCATCGCGCGGCATTTACGCATCCCTCATGCGGGTTGTCGTGAACGGAGTGTTACCGCGATGGTGTTGGCGCGCACTGTATGAGAGGGTAATTTTTGTGAGTCGCAAAGTCTTTTTGATCACTGTCCTGCTGGCGTTCTCCCTGTCTCTGACTGCTTTCGCGCGTCCGGCCGCGTTACGCCTGGCCGGCGCCGGTATCACCGTGACAGGGCTCGGCGAATTCACGCTCGACGGTCACCCCGCGGTGGCGGTGGGTGCCCCGCATGCAGCCGGCGATCGCGGCTCGGTGACGATTCTGCTCGATGTCCGGCTGCCGCCCGGTGGGCATGCCAGCCTGCCCCACGGCAGCGCGATCCGCATCGTGGGCGAAGGGCGGGGCGATCATTTCGGCGCGGCGCTGAGTGGTGGCAGCGATGTCAACGGCGATGGCTTCCCCGATCTGATCGTCGGGGCGCCCGATGCCAGCCCCAACGGGCGTCGCCACGCCGGCGCGGTGTGGGTGATCTTTGGCGTGCCCGCACCTGGGGCTGTGGAACTGTCGAAGCTGCGCCCCGATCAGGGCTATGAGATCGTCGGCGCTCACGCGGGCGATCACCTCGGCGCCGCGGTCGCCAGCGATCGCGATTTCAGCGGCGACGGCCACAGCGATCTGGTGCTCGGTGCGCCCGGCGCCTATGCAGGCGCCGGGGCGGCGTATGCGATCGATAGCCAGTTGCGCAGCGAAACGATCGACCTGCGTCATCTCTCGCCAGCGCAGGGCTTTGCGATTACCGGCGCCCCGCGCGGCGCGCACATGGGCGCCGCCGTGGGCGCAGGCGGCTACCAGAACGGCGACGCCTATGCCGAGATCCTTGTCGGCGCTCCCGATGCCGCTGGAGGTCGCGGCGCGGCCTACGTCATATGGGGCCGGCCCGCCGGCAGTGCCGGCGTGCGCATTGGCGCCTCCGGCTTCGGCTACAGCGTGAACGGCGTCAATCCCGAAGACCACGCAGGCGCCGCCGTGGCCGCGGTGGGGGATATCAACCACGATGGCTACACCGATATCGCGGTGGGCGCACCCAATGCGTGGGTCGCCGGACGTGGCTTTCCGGGCCGGCCCGGAGCCGTCGAGATCGTTCTGGGTGGGCCGCACTCGGGCGTGGTGAAGCCTGCGTATGCGATCGAGGGCGTGCACAACGGCGATCTCACCGGCGCCGCCTTGGCGGGCGGCGACGGCTCTACGACCACCGCGCCGCAGTTGACCATCGGCGCGCCGGGAGCCAGCTTCAGCGCGCGTACCGCCGGTGCGGTGTTCGTCCTCGGCAGCTCCGCCTTGGAGGCCAAGAGCCTCGATCTGTACCGGCTCGGCAGGCCCAGCTATCGCCTCGACGGCGCCCGCCAGGACGATCGCGCCGGCAGCTCCGTGGCGGACCTGCTGGGCGCGCCGCTGGGCGCTGTCGTAGGTGCCCCCGGCGGCGGCCGGCGCGGGGCAGGCGCCTTGCTCGTGTCGCGCGGCTGAGTCGCATGCTCGACCGTTTGCGCGGTCGAGCATCTCCGGTGTGTTTACATTTTTATGACAGCAACTTCACACAGCGGAGCGACGCGAGTGCTCGCAAAAATCAGACCCCACTTGTTGTTATGCTGTGACGATCTTGGTGACTTTTTGTGTAACGGTATTAGCCGTCTGGAACGGTGTGCCACCGAGTTTACGGCTGGTCGTATTGGTTGTGATTGTTATCGTTGCGATCTTGGCAACCCTGATCGCCGCGGTGGTGTCCGGGCGCCGATACTCTTTTGCCCGTGATCGGGTTGCTGATCGTAATCGTGCTGGTGACGGTGCCGCTGGTGCTGGTGGCCCGCTTGTCGATCATGATGCTGGGTCGCCTATTTGGCGTGGTGTCCCGTTCGGAGGTAGCCACGCGAGCGGAGTTCGCTCGCATCCGCGAGCAGTTGCTCCTCAGCCCGGACAGAGCCGCCGCGCTCGCGTCTGAACCGCCCTCGCCGCGGTGGCGCGATTGCCCGCGGTGCGGCGCGAGCGTGTCGAGCGCCGCGAGCATTTGCGTGCGTTGCGGCCGCGCGTTAAGCGTCGTTTAGGCGTTTAGCGACAAGCGTTGCAACGCAACGCTATGCCGCCATAGCGACAAGCGTTGCGTTGCTATGCCGCCATGACAGCTTCGGTAGGTGCAGCGGCGTCGAGTGCCTGCAAGCGCCGCAGCAGGGCGGGGTCGAGATAGATGCCCTGGCGTTCGAGGTCGCGCAGGCTGAGCGGCGCACAGGCGAGCGCTCGCAGGGGTCGCAGCGTTCCGCGTGTGCCCGAGACGCGTGCGCCGATGCGGCCCCAGCCGCGTCTCGCGGTGACGGTGCGTGCCAGTCCGGCGAGATCGGTGCGCAGCGCTGGGGCCTGTGCCAGGTTGAGGCTCAGCAGTGGCTGCACAGTTGTCGTGTCGCCGCTCACCGTCACTGACAGGAAGCCGGTCTCGGCCACGTTGAGCGTATAGGCGACATCCTCCGGCCACACCAGTCCCTGCGCGGGCAGCAGTTGCAGCAGCAGGCGCCCCGCCTCGCGGGCGTCTTCCGCGACGAGCCGGCGGAAGGCCCGCGGAAACCAGTAGCCGCTGCTCGCCTCGCTGTCCGTGGAGTCGGCGCTGTGCCCTTCGCCGGACATGGCCAGCTCCTCGACCGGCGTCGGAGCCGGCGGAGTTTGGGGCTCTGTCAGCGGCAGCATCGCTGCCACGAGTGCGACGGGGTCGAACGGGGCGGGCGGGGTCGGAGTGTGCGCCGGGAGCGCGAGGTGTGGCTTGGCAACGGCCTCGCCAAGTGTATGTCCACGCAAGGGTCGCCGGTTGATCGCGTAGTTGAAGACGATCTCTTCAAGTCCGCGTGCACGCTCCTGCAAGACCGCGAGCTCGCTGCGACGTGCGCTCTCCACCGTGCGCGCATGGGCCAGCGCCCTGCGCGCGGCGGCCTCGCGGGCATTGGCTCGCCGCAGCAGCGCAACCCATCTGCGCTGCAAGCGCGCCATGAGCGCCTGCTGGGTAGTCATATGCGCCTGCTGGGTAGTCATATGTTCGATGGTCGCGCTCATCTAGCACCTTGCCCCTGTCGTCGGTTGACCGGTCGCACTGCTTTGGGTTCGCAGCCTTACCCCTGGACGCACCGATTTAGTGAATCAGTGGTAGCCGTTGTTGTAATTCGGACATCCTGGGAGTCGAGGGCCGACAACGCCACGTTTACCTAACAGCGAGCTGCCACCCAGGCGTGAGCTTGTCCGGCCATGGACGACATTCCCGCAGAGGAGACCAATCACATCGATAGTCGCGGTCTGTCCGGCGTGAGTGCTGCGCACTTCGCCACGGGCAGCTCCAATTGGAATGGCATCCGCGCCAACCTGGCCGAGATGGAGAGGAAGCTGGGCGAGTTGCAGCAGCAGGTCGATCCCGCGCAGCGGCGGGGCGAGGCCCTGCACCACGAGATACCGCACGACGGTGGACCGCACCTGGCTGCCCTGGCCGGCCAGGCGTATCCGGATGCCTTGCCCGTGCCCTCGCTGCCCGACTTCGCCACCACACCCGCCGCGCATGCGCAGGTGGCGCAGGCCAAGCAGCAGATCGAGGACCTCCTGCGCGTGCGCGAGATGCTGCGCGACTCGCTGCGGGGCACGATCGGCGAGTGCGAGCGCATGTTGGGGCAGCTCGATCGCGGCGAACCTGTCTCCCCCGCGCTGGGCGCGAGCGGCAGCGGTGAGACGCTTGCCGGAAGTGCGCCCGCTGGCATTGCCTTGCGTCCCAGCGTCTTCCAGGGAAGCGTTTCCCTGCGGGTGGGTCCGCTCAATGACATCAGCCAGGTGGACACGCTCGAGATCGCGCTGTTGCAGGTGCCTGGCGCCGAGCAGGTCGAGGTCAAGGAATTCTCCGGCCGCGACGCGGTCGCCGAGATCCGGCTCTTTCAGCCGGTACGGCTGGTGGAGGAGCTGCACCGCGTGCTGCCCTTCTCCTTCGAGGTCACCCACGGCGATGCCAGTTCCCTGACGCTGCTCGCGGGCAGCGAGGCCATTGCCGCCGGTGTCGCTAGTGAAACGCCCACGGTGACATCATGAGCGACCCGCTCGCCCGCGAGTGGCAGCCCGCAGAGCGCCGTCCCTTGACTCCGATGGTCATCGTCGTCGTCGCCGTGATGATCGCCACGGCTGTCTTCTGGGTCGGCTTCATGCTCGCCCCGGCGGCGGTGCTGCTGGTCGGCTACCTCGCGCTCTTGGCAGGCGACCGGGCGCACCGTCAGCGCCTCGGCAGGACCATGCACACCCCGGAGACGGAGAAGGAGCTCTAATGACCCCGCCCACCGCCGGCGCCCCGACCGAGACCGTCAACCCGCTCGCCGCCCGTCTGCTCTCCGAGCAGGCCTGCCGCAACTTCATGGTCGTACCCGTTGCCTACAGCGATGGCGTCGTCAGCATCGCCACCGCCGATCTGGGCGATTCGCTCGCGCGCGATGTCTGCGGCGTGCTCGTGGGGCGCCCCATCCGCTGGGTGCAGGCCGCGCCTGAGGAGATCGTGCGCACGATCGACCTCTGCTTCGCTCCCGCACCCGGTTCGCCGGCGCAGGAGAGTGGGCTGCTCCCGGAGGAGGAGCAGCCCACCCGCAGCGTCGAGGAGCTCGTGCGCCTGGGGATCCACGAGCACCTGCGCATCGGCGAGATGCTGCTGCTGCGGCGCCTCGTCACGCCGGAGGCGATCGATCGAGCGCGCGCCGAGCAGCGGCGCACGGGCAGCCGCGTGGGCGAGATCCTCGTGCACAGCGGCACCGTCGCCGAGCCCGACCTCGTGGGGGCGCTGGCCGATCAGCTGCAGATACCGATCGTCGATGTCTCAAGCCTCGAGCCCGAGAGCCTGCCGCAGGAGATCATCCCCGAGCCGCTCGCGCGCCACCTGCGCTGCGTGCCCATCGGCGTGGACGAGCGCTGTGTGTACATGGCGATCGCCGAGCCGCTCGATGACACCACGATCGCGGCGCTGCGCGAGCACACGAATCTCGAGCTGCGCGGCTTCCTGGCCACGGCCAATTCGATCGATGAGCTGCTACAGCGCATCCACGGCCATGCCTACGTGGAGGCCGCCACCTCCGAACTGCTGCACCGCCTGCCCGAGGAGTGCGCCAATCGCGTGCTCTCCGAGGGCCAGCGCGTGAGCACGCTGGTCGCGCTAGCGGTGGCGGTCACGCTGCTCGTGCTGTTCCCGATCCCCACGCTCGTCGGGCTCGTCGGGCTCGCCAGCCTGTTCTACACGGCGGCCTCGCTCTACAAGTTCTGGCTCATGTACAGCGCGCTGGGGCACCAGTACGAGGTGCAAGTCACCGCCGCCGAGGTGCAGGCGCTCGATGAGCGCGAGCTGCCTCGCTACACGATCCTCGTGCCGCTCTACCGTGAGGCGAACGTGGTCGCGCGCCTGACGGCGGGCATCGAAGCGCTCGACTATCCCAAGACCAAGCTCGACGTGCGGCTGCTGTGCGAGGAGGACGACGATGAGACCGTTGACGTGATCCGCGCCCTGCGGCTGCCGCCGCACTTCAAGCTCGTCGTCGTGCCCGACTCGCAGCCTCGCACCAAGCCCAAGGCCTGCAACTACGGCCTTTTGCAGGCCGACGGGGAGATCGTCGTTATCTACGACGCCGAGGACCGCCCCGACCCCGACCAGCTCAAGAAGATCGTCGCCGCCTTCCGCAAGGCCGGCCCGCGCGTGACCTGCATCCAGGCCAAGCTCAACTACTTCAACCAAGAGCACAATCTGCTCACGCGCTGGTTCTCGATCGAGTACGCGATGTGGTTCGAGCTGATCCTGCCGGGCCTCGACGCCGAGAACGTGCCGATCCCGCTGGGCGGCACCTCCAACCACTTCCTGCGCGAGCGCCTCGTCAAGCTGGGCGCGTGGGATCCCTACAACGTCACCGAGGACGCCGACCTCGGCATCCGCCTGCACAAGGCCGGCTTCCAGACCGCGATCATCGACTCAACCACGCTCGAGGAGGCCAACTCCGAGCTGCACAACTGGATCCGCCAGCGCTCGCGCTGGATCAAGGGCTACATCCAGACCTGGCTCGTGCACATGCGCCACCCCGTGCGCCTCTTCCGTCAGATGGGGCCGATGAGCTTCATCTCCTTCCAGCTGCTCGTCGGCGGCAGCTTCATCTTCCTGCTCAATCCCATCTTCTGGCTGCTCACCACGGTGTTCTTCTTCACGCACGCCGGGCTCATCCAGCAGGTGTTCCCGAGCTTCGTCTTCTACGCCGCCGCCTTCCAGCTGTTCATCGGCAACTTCGCCTTCATGTATCTCAACGTCGCCGGCACCGTCGAGCGGGGCTACTACGCGCTGGCCAAGTACGCGCTGTTCTCGCCGCTCTACTGGGGGCTGATGTCGATCGCCGCCTGGCGCGGCTTCATCCAGCTCTTCACCCGGCCCTTCTACTGGGAGAAGACCGAGCACGGCCTCGACATGGAGCCCCCGCTCGGCCCCACGCGCGCGTTGCCCGCCGGCGAGACGGCGGCGTAAGCGATGTCCGCCGCCGCTTCCTCCGGTGGGGAACTAGCTCTCCCCGCCGCGCTTGAAAGACGCCGCAGCGTCGCCTTCCCGCGTCACGAGCAGCGCGTCGTGGCGCGACCATTGGAGTCGCTGCTGCTGTTTCTGGTGGGCGCCACCGCCTACGCCGTGCTCGGCGCCAGCGTCGTGACCAGCGACCACGTCGTGGTCTTCGATGCGCTCGACCGCCTCACGCGCGCCTACATGGTCTGGCACAACTCGCCCCCCAAGCTGGCCGCCGTCGGCTTCACCTTCCCGCCGCTCAGCAGCCTCATCTTCCTGCCGCTGGCCGCGATCAAGCCCGTGGCCACCTCGCTGATGGCGCTGCCGTTGACGAGTGCGATCTTCGCCGGGGGCACGCTCGTGGTGCTCAATCGCACGCTGGAGCTGTGTGAGATGAGCGCGCTGCTGCGCTACCCGCTGCTCGCGCTGTTCGCGCTCAATCCCGAGTTTGCCTTCTATGCCTCCAACGGCATGCCTGACACGGCTTATCTGTTCCTGTTGGCGGCCGGGCTGTACTGCTTGATCGCCTGGCACGTGACCGAAGAGAGTCGCTACCTCATCGGCGCCGGCCTCGCTTTCGCCTGCTGCATGCTCGCGCGCTACGAGTTCATCATCTGGGCGCTCGCGGGCAGCTGCCTGGTCGGCGCCGCGCTGATGCGCCGCGACGCCACGCGTGCGCGCCTGGAGGGCTCCGTCGTCTCCTACCTCGCGCCGATCGTCTACGGCCTCGCGCTATGGACGGTATTCAACGGCATCATCGTCGGCCAGCCCTTCGGCTGGCTGAGCAACGGCTCTGCCACCACGCTTGCCGTCAACTCCGACCAGATAGCCCAGCACGGCTCCGCCTCGCTGACCGAGGTCGCCCATCGGCTCTTGCAGGTGAGCGTCGGCGTGGCGCCGCTGGCGTTGGTCGCCATCCCCGCGCTCGTAGCCGCCTTCCTGCTCGCGCGCGACGTGCTGGCGCTGTCCTTCGCCGGCTTTCTCGCGCTGGGGCTCGCGATCGTCGGCGCCGATGCGCTGATCAATGGCGACGCCGCCGTGCTCGCGCTGAACGACGGTCTGCCGCTGGGGCTCACGGCCATGTTCGGCGTCGCCTGGCTGCACCGCTCGCGCGAGACGGTGCGCCTGTCGGTGTGGCTCGCGACCCTTGCCGTGCTCGCCGCCACGCTGCCACTGGCGTGGAGCGCGATGCGCAGCTACCCCTTCCAGAACCTCGAGCAGGCCTTCACGCGCGCCGTTGATACGGGCGCGAACCAGGAGGGCTCCTCCTCGATCGGCGGCTTCAGCGTCGGCATCGAACCCGAGCGCCAGATGGCCGCCTACATCAACCGTGTCAGTGGCTCCAGCAAGCACGCGATCCTCACCGACAACGCCCAGACCTACGGCGTGATCCTGCTCGGCGGACGTCCGCAGATCTTCTTGGACCGCGTCGATCGCGGCGACGGACCCTGGTTCAAGGTCCGCGATCATCCCTACGGGCAGGTCAATTATCTGCTGATGGACTACCGCGCGCCCAGCGATCTCATCCGCCAGCGCTACCCGCAGGCGGCGACCGGCGGCGACCCCACTCTGACACCTGTGTTTCGTACCAGCCGCTACGTGCTGCTGCGCGTCTCACCGCAACCGCTTGAAGGGACGCCATGAGCAACAGACGCGACCTTGTCAGCACCACCATCATGCCGCGCATCAAGGCCGTGCTGACCGCGGCCGAGCAGAACGCGGCGATCGTCGCCGAGGAGGCCGAGACCGAAGCGGGGCGGCGCAGCGCGGAGATCCTCGCCGCCGCCGAGCTCGACGCCAACCGCATCCGCCACGAGGCCACGCGCCGCGTCGAGGACTACCTGGCGGCCACGCGGCGGCGCATCGACGGCTTCGCTGCCGCGCGCATCGAGCGCATCACCGAGCTCACCGAGAGCGTGCTCGAGGCGGCCGAGTCGATCCAAGAGCGCCTCGAGCAGGCCACCCACGTGCAGCAGCAGGTTCACGCCATGATCGAGGCCCTCGGCAATGTCGCCGAGGCCGTCGCCCAAGAGGTCGCCCAGCCCTCGCCCACGCTGCCCCAGCCGCCCAGCGGGCCCGTGCGCCCGGCGGCCGTAGAGTCGAGCAATGGAAGCTCCGCGGTCGAGGATGTCAAACCGGAGGTTGACGAGGGAAAAGCCGACGAGGACGAGGACGATCATGAGGTGCCGGCCGCGTGAGTCCTCGACTATGTGCAGCACTGGCCAGCATCGCCGTGTTCGGCACAGTGACGGGGGGCTGCGGTGTCAGCTCCTCCAACCGCCCCTCCTCGCCGAGCGCCAACGCCGCTGCTGCGACACAGCCCGCCAGCTCCACGCAGCAAAGCTCCAGCCAGCCGCTTGACGCCGCCGGCACCGCGTCCGTGCCGCCGCTCTTCAATGCGCTCAGCCCCTGGAATACTCAGGTTGCCACGCTGCCCGCCGACCCGAGCTCGCGGGCGATGCTGGCGCTGGCCGCACAGGGGGGACATGGCGGCGGCATCTACATCAACTCCACCAGCTGGACACCCACGATCGCCACCGACCAGGGCGGCGTGCCGACCAAGCTCTTCTGCCGCCAGGTTCTCTGCGGCTCCGCCGCCAGCGGGCTCACCGGGGCGACGATTCCGCCCGGCATCAATCCCGACCCGCGCTACGACGGCTGGCTGACCGTGATCAACCGTGCCGAGGGCCTCGCCTATGACTTCTGGCGCGCTCGCCGCCAGGCCGACGGCTCGATTTCCTATCAGTACGTCAAGCGCTGGAATCTCAACGGACCCGGCTTCAGCAAGCCCGCTTCGGTCAACGCCAAGAACGCTGTCGCCGCGCGCGGGTCGGGGCTGCCCCTGTTCGCCGGCGTCATTCTGCCTGGCGAGCTGCGCGCCGGCTCGATCAACCACACGCTTGCCATCTCCATCCCCGCTCCCGCCAGCGCCAGCTACGTGCCGCCGGCCTCCACCACTGACGGCGCGGGTCCAGGTGGCTCGTTGCCCGAGGGCGCCCGCATTCGCCTGCGCGCCAGCGTCCACCTCGGCCGCCTGCCCGGGGGAGACAGCCGCCGTAACGCCAACATCATCCTCACCGCGCTCAGGCGCTACGGGGCGATCGTCGTCGATCGCTCGACCGTGCCCACGCTATACGCGCAGAAGGACGCCGTCAGCGGGCTGCTCACCGGCAACGAGCTACAGGGGCTGCGGCTCTCCGATTTCGAAGTCGTGCGCCTGCCCGCGCGCCTGCACGAGGCTCCCGGTGGACAGGCCGAAGAAGCGGGCGAAGCGCAAGCTGGTGGCGCCGTCGCCAGCGCCACCACGGGGCTGAATGGATGAGCGCGCGCGCCTGCAAAGGGCTGTTGTTGGCGCTCGCGCTGGTTGCCCTCGCGGTGCTCAGCAGCGGCTGCGGCGTATCGCTGAAGGGCGCCGACTCCTCCGGCCCGGCCGCGCGCGGCGCTGCGCTCGCCTCCTTTAACCGCCTGCCCCCACGACCCGTGGGCCTCGTGCAGGTCGACGGGCGCACCACGGGCTCGCTCACGGCTGGCGTCGTGGCCTCTTACAGCGGCGCCGGCGCGCACGTCGCCGTCGCCGACAACGGCGAAGCCAAGGCCTTCTCCGAGCTCTGTCACGGCCAGATCGATGTTGTCGACTCCGCCGTGCCCATCTCCGCCGCCCAGCTCAGCGCCTGCCAGGGCAACGGCGTGCAGCCCGTGCAGTTCGCCGTGGCTGCCGACGCCGTTGTGTTAACCATGCGCAGCGAAACCGACGTCGGCGCCGACTGCCTCACGCTCCCGCAGATCAAGCAGGTCTTCCAGGCCGGCTCACAGGTCACCAACTGGTCGCAGCTGGGCTACTACAACGTTCCCCTGCAGGTGCTCGGCCCCGCCGAAAGCCAGAATGCCTTCGGCTTCTTCGACAGCTACGTGCTGGGCTCCGCCAGCCCCAGCCTCGCCGGCCTGCGCGGCGACTACGCGCCTCAGCCGAGCGAAGGCGCCGTACGCCGTGCGCTCGCCCGCGGGCATCTGGGCACGCTCGGCTACGTTCGCTTCAGCTCCTACCAGGCTCATCAGGGCGAACTGCGTCCGCTGGAGATCGACAATGGCCTGCAGCGTCCGCTTTTGAACTGCGTCTTTCCTTCCGCGCAGACGGTCGCCGATGGTTCCTTTCCGCTCGCTCGGCAGCTGCTGCTCACGGTCGGCCTCAGCGACCTACGCCGGCCCGAGCTCGCCAGCTTCATGAAGCTCTATCTTTCCAGCGCCCGCCGCTTGGCGAGTGCCGCCGCGCTTGTGCCGTTGTCCAGCGCCACGCTCGACACCGAGCTCGGTTGGCTGAACGGCGTGCAGCAGCCGCCCGTCGTCGGCTACTCCGCCGGGGGGCCGCCGCGTGCCGGTGGGGGTGGGGGCAGCAACACTGGCGGCGGCGGCCAGCCTCAGGGGATACTGATACCGGCTGGCGGTGTCGGCGATCCCGTCTCCGCCGCCGACGTGCCCATGAGCGCAGGCAACACCGCCTCCGCCGACCAGGGCGCCACGCAGGCCAGCAGCCAGCCTTTGACCGGCGGGCAGTAAATGCGCAGGACGCGGCCAACACACGGGCCGGCCCTGCCGGCCCTCCTTTTTAATGCTTTCCTACCTCAGGAACTGCCCGGCGACGTAGCAGTAATTGGCCGCCGCTTCGGGGTCATTGAGCTTCCATTCCGAGGAGAAGGTGAAGCTTGCGGGCGCTGCGCCCGCGCCTTCGCCGGAGATCGGCTCCACGCTCAGCGTGCCCTCGATCATGCCATTGGGGGGCAGCGGGATTGCCAGGGGAGCCCGCGATTCGCTGAAAGTGCGGTTGTGTGAGGACACGCCCGCTGTGCCCTCGCCCTGGAAGGTCGTCACGTCGGCGACCGTTCGCACTCCTTCTTGCACAGGAGTGATCAGGATGTCCTGGGCGGCGGTGCTACAGCGCAGTTCGATTTTTGCCATGCCCGGCAATTCGGTGACCGCCGTGTCGCGGCCTGCGGCATTTTCCAGGCCGTGCCAGTTCAGCGTGGGGGAGACGGCGATGTTGGGGCCCGGCGGTCCGGGGGGTCCCTGGGGGCCTTCGGGGCCAGGGGCGCCTTCGGGGCCGGCCACGCCCGTCAGGCCGCGCGGGCCATTCGCGCCGCGTATCACCACCACGCGCGCGGCGGGCTTGGCTGGGTGGCCCGTTTTTGCGCTGTGGGCTGGCTGCGCCGAGGTTCCAGTCACCGCCAGCGCGCCGCCTGCCAGTGCGCCTGCGCACGCGCCTGCGCTCAGCATCGCCCTTGCCTGACGGCGGGCCTTCATCGCATCACCGGCCTGTCTCGAATTTGCCAGCTACATAGCAGCGCGGGCCGTAGGCGTCGGCGAACGACCAGTGCCAGGATAGGTGAAAGGTGGTTGGTGCTGGCCCCGCGCCTCCCGCTGAGGCGAAGGCTCCGCGCGAGCTGATGATGCCGACCATCGAGCCCTGCCCTTCGGCCTCGCTGCCGTTGACGGTATTCAGGCCGAGATTGAACTCGTTGCCGAAAAAAGGTGAACGCCGCGCCGCCGCGCGCACCGACACCTCGTTGCCGCGCATAATCGCCGCCCACATCTCGCTGTCGGAATTCGGATCGTAGGGGATGAAATTCACCCACTGGGTGTCCAGGCTGCACCCCACGATGCCCTCGCCGATACCCGGGGCGATGAAGGTCGCGCTGTCGTGGCCGCTGTAATTCCCGTTCTGCCAGTCGATCGCAAGCACTTGGTCGACCACGCCCGCCGGTCCCGCCGGTCCTGTGGGGCCCGGGTCGCCGCCTTGCCCCGCGGTCCCCGCGATGCCAGCGAAGCCGCGCGGGCCGCCGTAGCCGCGCGGCGCGTGGGGGAGGGGCTTGGCTTGCGCCAGGCGATGGCTGCGTGCTTTCGCCGCGGCCGCGCGATCCGGGCTCTTGGAGACCTGCGCCAGCGCCACGGTGGCGGTGAAGCTCACCACCAGCGCGACTCCCGCGAGGGACAGCTGGCGGGCGCGTGTCCTCGCCGGCAACGGCTGGCGGGCGCGTGTCCTCGCGAGCAGCAGCTGCCGGGTGCGGGGCATCCTCAGCCCACCAGCTCGGGGATGGGCTCATCGAGCTCCCTTTCGCTCCTGCTGTGCTTGATCAGGCCATCACGGGGTGCGCCGTGCAGCACCAGCATGCCGCGGGGGCGGCGCTCCAGTAACCCGCGATCGCGCAGGTCTCCGAAGGCTTTCGTCACCGACGGGCGGCTCGCGGCGACGAGGCTCGCGATCGTCTCGTGCGTGAGGCCCGGCATCGACAGTGTCACGCCGTCGGGCGTGATCTTGCCCCAGCGCTCCGCTATCTGCCACAGCACCAGCCACAGGCGGTCCTCCACGCGCGTGTGCCCTGCGGCGGCGTGCAGGCTTGCCAGCCAGCGTGCGTGCGTGATCGCGCGCGTCAGCAGGGCTTTCGTGATTTCCGGCCACGGCGCGCTCTTCAGCAGCAGCCCATTGTCGATCAGCGCCAAGCGGCCGCGGGCCAGCACGTGCCAGTCCACCGAGGTCTCAAAGCCAACCGCCGAATCGTGCTCGCTCGCCCACGGCATGATCACGTCGCCCGCGCCCAGCAACTCCACCGAGTTGCTGTCATACATCCGCGCGCGCCTTGCGAAGATGCCCGAGCAGATCACGAAGCCCACCACGCCCGGAGGCGCCGGCAGCATTTGCTCCCAGGCCCAATGGCCCTCCGGCACCGCCACGATGCGCGCCACCAGCGCTCGCTGCGCCGCGGCGAAGCGCTCCGGAGACATCCTCGCGCCGAGGTCCGGGTCGGCTTGCAGCAGGCTTTCATCGATTTTCACGAGGCGCTCTTTTTAGCTGGCATCCCGAGGGTTTTCGTTACTTGTCGGTGAAACCTGTGTTGCGCCGCGATGCGCGAGGCGCCTCGTTGAGTCCTGTGTTTTTTCACTTTGTGTTTACGTGTTGATTTATGCCGGGACGGTGCAGGTGAGGATGGGGGCGGGGGCAGAGGCGGGGAGTTCGCTGCGGGAGGATTGGGTGCAGAGGGATTAGCCGCAGGCGGGGTCAATATGGGCGGCGGCGTTTGCGGGTTGGGGGTGCTTGGCGGGGTCGGCGGTTCTTCGCGGACCGGCGGCGTTTCCGGTGGCGGTTCGTTGACGATGCTCGGCGAGGTTGCCTGCAGGTGGGTGTGGAGTCCCTCGCCGAAGGCGGTGGGGGTGCCATCGGCGCTTGCGATCAGCGACGGGCCAGCCGCGCAATCGTAGGTGTTCCAGCTCCATCCCAGGTAGGAAACGCCGTTCGCGTCGGCCCACTTCATGAACTCATCGATGAACGCGTGTTCGCAGTCGAACTCACCCAGCTCGCCGGCCACCACTGGATGCGCTCGGGCCACCGCCGCCAGCGTTTGCGACCAGCATTCGCTTGCGTTGCAGGGGTTGTTGGGGTAGATGTGAGCGCTTGCCACCAGCTGGTGCTGGGAGTCGATCGGCAGGTGCGCCATCCAGCCCGAGAGGTCGTTCGCCCATTCCAGGCCGCCCAGCAGCAGCGGCTGCGTCGCTCCCTGCGAGCGCACCGCATCCACCAGCGACTGCATCCCCGCCGCTCGCCATGAGCCGCCTTCGGGCGCTGGCAGCGTGCAGCCAGCCAGCCAGCATTCCCAGTCGATGTTGTGCGGCTCGGAGTACAGGTCGAACAGCACCGCCGGGTCTTCGCGGAAGCTCGCCGCAACCGAGCGCCAGAAGTCCAGGCCGTGATCGAGGTCAGCCATCGGCTGCAGGCCCGTCGCCTGTTGCGAGCCCGGCGCATTCCAGTGCAGATCGAGGATTGCGTAGATGCCGGCTGCGTGCAGCTCCTGCACGAATTCGTGGATCGCCTGCCGGTAGGCCGCGCCGCTGTATGCGCTCGGGGCTGCATTGATGCCCAGCCAGCAGTCCTCGTTGAGCGGGATGCGCACAGCGTTCACATGCCATGCCGCCATCGCCGCGATCGTGGCTTCATCCGCCGGGCCGCTCCAGATGCCCTTGTTTTGGATACACGCATACTCCGCGCCCGAGAAGTTCACGCCCAGCAGGCGCAGCGGATGTTCCTGCGCGTCGATGAGGTGGTTACCGCGCACGCGAATGCTCAGCGCCGCGCTCGCCGGGCCCGAGAAGACGAACAGGATGCAGATCGCCAGCAGTGCCAGTCGCGGCGCCCATGACAGCGGCGGGCGTGCCATCTCGCTCAACCGTTAGCGCTGCTGGCGATCGCGAAGATCAGCACCAGCACGGTGCACGCGCCGAGCAGCACGCCGGCCTCCACGCGGCGCACCTGCGGATCGCCGCCCATGCGCCTGGCCACCTTGCCCAGCGGCACCAGCATCGTCTGGGTGAGGATGCGCAGGTCGCCCCGCAGCGAGCGCGTGCGGATGTAGTCGAGATCGATTTCGATTTTGCGCGGCATGATCGACTCCTCGTAGAAGCGCACCGGATCCTGTTGCAGGCTCAGCAGGTGCGACTCGCTCGCGTACTCCACCGCCGCTGGCCCCGTGATGCCGGGCAGCACGCTCAATAGCTCCTTGTACTCCTCGCGGTAGCGCGCCACGAACTCCGGCACCTCCGGGCGGGGGCCCACCATGCGCATCTCGCCTTTCAGCACGTTCCACAGTTGCGGCAGCTCGTCGAGCTTCGTCATCGCCAGGAAGCTGCCGATCGGGGTGAAGCGCTCGTCCTCGCCGATCGTCAGCGGTCCGCCGCGCGCGCTATTGCGCATTTTGCGGAACTTCAGCATCTGAAACGGCTGCCCGCCGCGGCCCACGCGCGTGGAGCGGTAGAAGACCGACCCCGGGGAGTCGATGTAGATCAACAGGGCCGTAATGGCTCCCACCAGCAGGACCGCCGGCAGTAGAAGTAGGCAGACCGCGAGGTCGAAGGTACGCACTGCGAGGGTGTTGGCATCCGCTGCCGGGGCGTGCGTGGCGGTCCTCAGCGGCATGGTTGGCGGCAAGCTAACAAGCGTAGGGCGCCACGAATAGATCGCGTCCCGAATTCTTCACACACAGGTTGCCGGCTGGTAACAGGCAGGTCTGTGGCCTCCCAGGCGACTGCGGCGCCCCCGGCCGGCCATGACGGTCTTCACGCGATCGCCTCACGCCTTCTGCCAGCGACGACGACGCCCTTCAGCTGCCTGCGCCACTAGGATGCGCCTCCCTGTGCACGACCCCATCTCCTACTTCCAGGCCGTCGTCCTCGGCCTCATCCAGGGCGTGGCCGAGCCCTTCCCGGTCTCAAGCCTTGGCCACGGCGTCATACTGCCGCGCCTCGCCGGCTGGAACATCCACCAGAACGACCCCTTCTTTCTTACCTTCCTTGTGGCCACGCACCTGGCCACGGCGCTCGTGCTACTGGGCTTCTTCTGGAAGGACTGGGTGCGTATCGCCAAGGGGCTCTGGCGCTCGCTACAGCTGCGCGAGATCCGCGCGGACGATGTGGACGCGCGCCTGGGGTGGCTGCTGGTGGTCGGCACCATCCCCGCCGGCATCATCGGGCTGCTGCTGGAGAAGCCGCTGCGCTCGCTGTTTGCCTCGGCCGCGCTTGCGGCGATCTTCCTGATCGTCAACGGCGTTGCGCTGTTGCTCTTCGAGCGCCTGCGCAAGCGGCCGCCGCGGCCCGGTGACTACCTCGGCGACGGGGATGCCCGTATCGCCAAGCTCAGCTGGCGCCAGGCGATCGCCGTGGGCACCTCGCAGGCGGCCGCGCTGATACCGGGCATCTCGCGCTCGGGCTTCTCGATGGGCGGCGGGCTGCTGGTGGGGCTCTCCAATGAGGACGCTGCGCGCTACAGCTTCCTGCTGGCGACGCCCATCATTCTCGCCGCCGCCGCGCTGAAGCTGCCGGAACTGCTCGGCTCGCAGGGTAATGGCGTGCGCGGGCCGGCGCTCGTCGCGGGGCTGTGCGCGGCGGGGACCACCTTTTTGGCGGTGAAGTTCCTGCTGCGCTTCTTCCAGACCAACCGGCTCACGCCGTTCGGGGTGTACTGCATCGGGCTCGGCGCCGTCTGCACGCTCGTGTTCGCGCTCGAAGGCTAGGGAGGCTGGGGAAGGGGAGGGGAAGGCTAGGCGCTCGATCCGGCGGCGGAGCTCGTCTTGGGTCCCGTCTGGAACCAGGCGAAGGCGAAGCAGCCCAGTGCCACCACCAGCGCCGCGATGCCGTGCTTGGTGTGGTGGTGATTGGCTTCAGCGCTGCCCGCAGAGGCGTGGCCGGGGAAGAAGGATGGCAGGGAGTGCTCGGGGGTGACGAAGTAGACGACCGCCACCGCCAGCAGCACGATTCCGAGGACGATGGCCGGGATGATCAGCTTGCGGGGATTGCTCATGGCGCGAAGGATAGGGGAGGGGCGGCGAGCGTGCTTGATGGGGAGGGAGCGAGCGGGGAGGGAGCGAGCGGGGAGGGGGCGAGAGCGGGGAGGGAGCGAGAGCGGGGAGGGAGCGAGCGGGGAGGGAGCGAGAGCGGGGAGGGAGCGAGCCTCGGAGGCAGGAGCGAGCTTGGGAGGGAGGAGGAGCGGGAGAGGGGTGCGGGAGAAGCGGGGTGCGATATGAAGTTCAGTCCATTTGTGAGAGTCCTGTAAAAAACTAGATTTAGCGGGCGTCGGGCGGCGTAGTTCTAGCCATGGCCGGGGTCAAGCAATCCACGTTCTCAGCACCGGGGTGCTGGTAACGATGGCGCTGTCTCCGCTGCCTCTTCGAATCGCCACCGTCGACCGCGACACACGCTTCTTGAAGGCGCTGGCGCGATGTTTGGAGCCCCTGGATGGAACCCTTCTCGTCCACTCGGGGCCCGTGATCGGCGAGAAGCTGATTGCGGGCCGCCCGCACGCCGTGCTCGTAGACATCCTCCATCTGGGGCCCCGTTGGGAAGACTGGCTCGTTCGCCATCCCCTGCGAGTCCCCCATCTCGGCGTCATGGTCTGCACAGAGCGCTCCACCGTCGAGCAGCGCGTTCGCACGCTCCACATGGGGGTTGACGATTGGATCGCCAAGCCCTGTGATCCCCAGGAGGTCGTCGCCCGCCTGCAGGCGATCGTGCGCGGCTATCGCCTGCGCACGATCGTCGAGGATTTCGACATTCGCAGCGGCGGTGAGCTCGAACTGCGGCCCGATCTGTTCGCGGCCTTCGCCGCCGGCCGCCCCGTGGGCCTCACGCGTCGCGAGTTCGAAGTGCTGCTCTGCCTGGCGCGCTACAAGGGTCGGGCGATCGAGCGCGAGCGGCTCTACCGCGAGGTCTGGGGGTACGAGATGGCCATGGGCAGCCGCTCGCTCGATACGATCGTGCGTAAGCTGCGGGGCAAACTCAAAGTGGCTTCGCCCGGGTGGCTGTACGTACATACGCACAGGGGGGTGGGCTACCGGTTCGAGGCACGGCGGACCCCGCGCGCGGGGTCCAGGATCGTGCAGGTGCGGAGGTCGTGACAGATTGAGAGGCGGCGGGCATCCGTGCCCGCCGCCTCTACTTGAGATTTGCGATCCGTCCCGGATCGCGGGTCGAGTCCGACCTGATCGGCAGTGCTCAGTGGATCGTGATCTTGACCACTTCGGGCGACATGAGGGTGATGCCGTAGTCGCCGTAGAGCGTGGCGCTCAGGTAGTAGGTGCCCTTCTTGGTGAACGTGTGCGTCGTACTTGGCGTTGGCCACTTGTAGCCAGGCGCTTCCATCTGCTTTACGAGGTCTTCGACTTCAAACGTGCCCGAGTTGAGCAACATCCAATCGAAGCGGTAGGGCGCCTCGCCTTTGCGTTCCACTGTGTCGGCCAGGGTCACCTGGGTGTTGACCGGGAACGAGAAGGAGGAACCCGACACGCCGTTGACCGTAAGGCCTCCCGAGGGTTGCGGGCACGCGCCTTGGCCTCCAGGGGCGAACTCGATCACCTGGTCGTCGCTGTTCGCGTGGGCTTCGTTGGGCTGCGTCAGGACAAACAGGGAGCCATTGGCGCCCTTGGCCACGCTCAACTGAACGTGGTCGAGATTGCATGCCTGGCCCGGCGACTTGCCGCCGATCGTGGTGACGACGGTGCCGTTGGAGGTGAACAGCCGCACGCCCATGTTCCCCGGTTCCAGCTGGTTCGGATCGTTCTGGAGCCAGAAGAAGGGCACTCCGTTCCAGGGCGCGACTTCGCTCTGGAAGTCGTTGATGCCCCTGAAGGGCTGTCCGTAGCGGGCTGCGTAGAGGCCGTTTGTGAGTTGGGTGATGGGGCTGCCGGCGGTGTAGACGATTTGGGTGCCGGCGTTGGAGGCCCCGTTACGGTTGGACGTGGCTGGCGTGTCGATGGAGGTGGCTTGGTCGCGGTTGACTCCATGGGACTGGTCGGGGGCCAGCAGCGAGGCTTCGGTGAGGCCTGACTTGACTTCCGCTAAGCGCGAGATGGCCCCTTCCCCGCTGTGTAGGTCGATGCCGAAGGAGCCGCTCGCGGTCGTGAAGACCCCGGTCCCCTTTTCCTGGTTGGGCTCGATCGTTTCATTAGCGACCCAGTGCCCGCCGAGCGTGCCCCTGCCGGCGCCTTCGGTCACGACGCGCTG
>DASZGB010000010.1:0-226373 GCA_035939185.1 Solirubrobacteraceae bacterium | reverse complement strand
CACGTGTTACTCACCCGTTCGCGGCTCTGCCCCAGGGCAAGCCCTGGTTCGTCGCTCCACTTGCATGTGTTAAGCACGCCGCCAGCGTTCGTCCTGAGCCAGGATCAAACTCTCCGTGAAGAACTTCACGAAAAGCTGTCACGGAGTTGCCCCTACGCTAGACGCGACGGCCGGCCGAAAAACGACCAACGCGACGGTCAGGCGGTCGGGGCGGGTAGGAGCCTATACACGTGGGCTCCAAACCATGACGGGGTACTTCCCTACTTGACTCTTTGTCCGCCCCCGGTCAAAGCACGCAAGCGTGCCGCCCGGCGGCGGGTCGAACCTGGACGCACACCACGATCGAGATCGATCGTCGGTGCGCATGCTGTTGAGTTTTCAAAGACCGTCTAAGCCTCTCTGGAGGTGCTCTCGTGGAGAAGACCGATCCGACCCACGCCCGCAGGCGCTTTTGGGCCGACCAAGGATTATAGCGCTAACGGCCGTTCGCCGCCAGCCCCGCGTCCCGCTGAGGTGGATCTTGTCAGATCCGCTGTCTGGCCGGATCCGACGTGCAGTCTAGCTAACGCGCAGGCGGCGAAAGCGGCGCTTGCCTACCTTCAGCACAGCCCCGTCGGCACGCACGCCCCCCACGTCGAGGTCATTCGCGCCCAACTGAGCATCGTCCAGCGACACACCGCCCTGCTCGATCAGGCGCCTGGCCTCCGAGCGGGACATGCCGAACGCCTGCGCCATCACTCCGGGGATGTGCACCGTTCCGTCCCCACCAGCCTGAACGCGAGCCTCCTCGATCTCCTCAGGCGCCTCGCGCTCTACGAACACCCGATCGAAGTGGTGCTCGGCTGCGAGCGCCTGCTCCGGCGAATGCAGCCAACCCACCAGCTCGCGCGCCAGCAGGCGCTTGGCGTCCCTCGGCCCCAACTCCATAGGCGGCTCCCGGTGCAGCAACAGCCTGAAGTAGTCGCCCATCGCCTCATCGGGGATGCTCAGCGTCTTGCCATACATATCCTCCGGCGCATCGGTGATCCCGATGTGGTTGCCCAGCGACTTCGACATCTTCTGGCGCCCATCGACACCCACCAGGATCGGCATCGTCATGATCGCCTGCTCGGGCTGGCCATAGGCGCGCTGGATATCCCTGCCCAGCAGCAGGTTGAACTTCTGGTCGGTGCCTCCCAGCTCCACGTCCGCTCGCACCGCCACCGAGTCATAGCCCTGCAGCAACGGGTACATCATCTCCAGCATCGAAATCGGCTGCTCCGCCGCCCAGCGCTTGGAGAAGTCCTCGCGCTCCAGCAGCTGCGCCAACGTCGTCGTGCGCATCAGGCGCAGCACCTCCGTCATCCCGAATCCGAGCCACTCGCTGTTGCGTCGCACCTCCAGCCGCTCGGGATCACGGTGCAGAATGCGCCACGCCTGGTCCTGGAACGTCTGGGCGTTGGCCTCGATCTCCTCGAGCGAGAGCATCGGGCGCAGCGTCGAGCGCCCCGATGGATCGCCCACCTGCGCCGTACTGTCCCCGATGATCAGCACCACCACGTGCCCCGCGTCCTGGAACTCGCGCAGCTTGCCCAACACCACCGCGTGGCCCAGATGGATGTCGGGCGCCGTCGGATCGATCCCCAGCTTCACCCGTAGGGGTCGCTCCTCATCCACCGCCTTTGCAAGCTTGCTCGGCAAAGCGCCAGCCGGCAGAGAATCGACAGCATTGCGCTCCAGGCGTGCAGGCTCTCCTTCCTCGAGCGGGCTCGGCATCGGCAGCCAAGACTATGTCAATCCTCCGTCAGAGGGTTCGTGTATCTTTACGGGGCTTGCGGTGGCGGAACTCCGGTGTGACTCCGGGGCTGACGCGCAGCGGTGTGGGTGACAAACGGATCGTTGTTCCACTGAGCCTCATGGCTTGGGAAGGAGATCCGGGAGGTCGATCCCGAGCCCGAATACGCCCCGCATGCATGCCAGATGGCAAGCCTCGCGTATAGGCGGCCGGTGCGCCGCCTATTGCGTGCGTGTCGCCGCCCCGATCAAGGAGATGGCGACATGCGGTTCCCCTTCACAGCCAAGCGGCTGGCGGTTGCAGTCATTGCATTCCTCGTCCTGACGTTGTTCGGCCAAGGTCCCGCCCCGGCTGCCGCGGCCACCGAAGCCCAGGCACTCGCCGCTGCCCAGCGCGGCGCGCAGTGGATCGCCGCGCAGCAGGAATCCAACGGCAGCCTGGGCTCCTTCGGCGGCGACTGGTCGATGACCGCCCTCGCAGCGGCCGGCGTCAACGCCGCCGACGTGCGCACCTCGCTGCTCGAACCCAGCGCTCAGGACTTCTATCTCGCGGCCTGGACAAGCGAAGGGCCGGGCGGCGCAGCCACCGATGATGAGCGCGCGATCCTCTCCGGATACGCGGGCGGATTGCAGACCTCGCGCCTGGATGCACGCACGAACCTCCTCGCCGACCTGGCGAGCCAGTTCGATGGTCACGAACTCGGTGGTCATGGCGCTACCAACGCGGATATCTTCGGGCTGCTTGCGCTCGACGTGAGCGGCACGCCGAGCGCGGTCATGGGCACGCTGGCGCGCAGCGTGAGCGAACAGCAGGGCCCCGACGGCGGCTGGAACTTCGCCGCAGGAGCAGCGACCTCGGATGTCGACATGACGGGCGCGGCGATCGCCGCGCTGTGCGCTGCCGGAGCGACCCCTGCAGATCCCGCGCTCGTACATGCGCTCACCTACCTGCACGCTGCACAGGACCCCGCCACCGGCGGGTTCGTCAGTGCAACGCTGGGCCTCAATACCGACACCACCGGCTGGGTCTCTAGCGGGCTGCGCCGTTGTGGGATCGACCCCCAGAGCTGGGTAACCGCACGCGGCAAGACGCCGCTTGACTTCCTACTCGCCCAGCAGAATCCCGACGGCAGCTTTCAGTGGCGCGCGGGCGATCAAAACGAGGATCTCTACGCGACGCAGGATGCAGTGCGTCCGCTTGCGGGCGCCGCTTTCACAGCACCGGCCCCCGCGCGGCTCCACAGCGACCAACCGCCGGTGCGCCCCGCTCCCACCGTGGCCGCCGGCACACCCGTGCCCATGACCCTCGTGATCGACAGCGCCAGCCACGTTACCGGCGGCAGCTCAATCCGCATGTGCGACGTCACTGCTCCGCAGGGAGCGACCGTCGCGCAGATGCTGCAAAACGCCAACTACGCTTCATCGCCCGCTTATTGCGTGAGCGACCTCGCGCTGAACGGTGGGCGGATCGCGCGCCTGAACGGCGTCGCAGGCAAACCGGGACAGCTCAACTGGGAGGTGCGCAGAGAAGGCGGCCCCGCCGAAGCGGACACCAACGGAAGCGTCGGGCTGGGAGCGCTGGTGCAGGTGCGTCTCGTCTCCAATAGCCACACCCGCGCGCCGGAGCCCCCGCTCGCGGCCCCCACGCCAGAACCACCGCCCGTGTCGCCAGTCGGCGCTTCGAAGACGGGCCTCACCGCAACGGCGACACCCGCCGGCGCAGCCGCTCCCGTCGAGCAGCGGACTCCCGTTCGCCTGGGGCTGCGTCTCGGCGCGCTCAGTCACGTCCGCCACGGCGTCCTCAACATCAATATCAGCTGCCCGCGCGGGACCGGGGCCGAGGGCTGCCAGAGCTTCATCCGTGTTCGCGTAGCGCTGCGGACCGGGCGTGGTGGCCCGATCCGGCCTCAGCTCGTGGGTGAGCGCGAGGTTCATCTCGCGGCGGGCAGTTCCACCGTGGTGCGGATCGCCCTCAGCCGCTCGATCCGCCAGGCGCTGCGTGCGCGTCCCGACCGCCTGGCGTGGGTGCTGGCAGCGATGCGCGACCCGCGCTCGGGCGCCCTCACCACCGCGTCCGCCTCGACCGTCCTGCGATGAGGCCCATAGCCGTGGGAGCGCTGCTCGCCATCCTGGCGACGGCGGTCGCGTGCGCCGTGCGTCCCATGCGAAGCGATGCCGCGGTGACCGATGCCGCGGTGACCGTTTCTCTGCGCGTCGAGGGTGCAGAGCAGACGCTCTACGACGGTCCCGTGAGCGTCGCGCCGAGCGCCGTCGACGGCAACGACGGCAGCGGCGCGCATCCATGTCAGGGCGATCTACCGAGCGCTCCCCAGGCGACGCCCGCGGGCGCGCTGAGCAGCGCGAAGCTCGACTGGCAGGGGAGCTGGTTCCCCGAATTCCAGGACTTCTTCGTGAATCGCATCGGCCCCGATGCTTCGCGCCCGCCGTTCGCCTACTGGGCTCTGCTGGTGAACTGGCGCTACGCGCAGGGCGCCTGCCAGGCCGCGCTGCACGAAGGCGACGAAGCCCTGTGGGCGTATGACACCGCCGAGCGTCCGTTGATTCTGCGCCTCAGCGGCCCCGCGCACGTCGCGGTGGGCATTCCCTTCACAGTGAGGGTGCGCGACGGGTGGATCCGCGCCGACGGCGCCGACGGAGGGCCCGTGGCCGGCGCGCTGATCGGTGGCTCGGCCACCGCCGGCGACGGCCAGGCCCACATACAGATTGAGCACGCGGGTGTGCTCCAGCTGCGCGCAACCCGCGCCGGAGCCATTGCCTCCAACGCGCTCGAGGTGTGCGTAGGCGATGCGACCTGCCGCGTACCCGCGGGAGCGCCCGACCCGGCAGCTGGGACCACGTCCCCGACCGGCGCGGGCGTGCAGACGCTCAACAGTCCCACCAAACCACACAGACAACCCAGAAAAGGAGCAAGTCATGCACAGAAGACACATCGCAATACTCGCCGCTGCCTTGGCACTCGCCGGGCTCACGGCAAGCACTCCCGCGGCCCTCGCCGCTCCGGCCACCGTAAGCGTGCGCGTGGAGGGAGCCACATCCACGCTGCTGGGCCTCACGACCGTCACCACCACCAACACGCCCACACCCGCTCCCGGAAACTGCTCGGGCACGAGTGCCGCCGGCGCATTGCAGCTCGCCACTGAAGGCAACTGGGACCACGCTGCCTACATCCAGACCATCCTCGGCGAGACACACGAATGGACCGTCAGCGACCCCCGCTACTGGGCGTTCTGGCTCAACGACAAGTACGCCAGCGAAGGCGCCTGCACGACCCAGCTCGCCGAAGGCGACCGGGTGCTGTTCCTGGTCGACAGGGCCACCTCTCCCAACTACACCCCAACGGTCTTTCCGCTGGAGCTCAGCGGAGCGCCCGCGGAAATCGCTCAGGGCTCCTCCGCGACGGTGACGGTCAACAAGTACAGCACCGCCGGCGTCGCCACTGCAGCATCCGGAGTCGCAGTGCACGGCGGTGAAGCGACGGTCACCACCAACGCCTCGGGGCAGGCGACTGTCAAATTCAACACGCTGGGAACCGCCCATCTGCGGGGGACAAAGAGCGGCTTCGCACCCACCGCGACTGTCCCAGTCTGCGTGCACGTCTCGGGCGGGCACTGCTGAGCAAGCAAACCGACGTTGGGTCCCGCGTGACGGCGGGACCCAACGGTTTGACGTGGGGCCGCGGGCAACTCCCCGGCTGCGGCGACGCCGCGCCGTCACGAGGCGCACCCCACGTCATGTTCGGGTCTCCAGCCACGCACGGTAACGGCCGAGCGCGCGCCGCTGCGCACGCTGATCGCACACGAGCGCGTACAGCGGGTGCGTCCTGCCCGTGGGGCGCCGACCGCGCGTGATGCGGCGCATCTGGTGGCGAGCAAGCGCCATGCCGGCGGCAGAGGCGAGCGTCTTGTCAGACCAGGTGACGGGCGCGAGCTGCTCGGTAGCCTCAAGGCCTTCCTGCCAGCGGCTGCAGAGGTCAGGTGTAATCGCCATCGCGCTCGCCATGCCGATCAACGCGACGCCGCTCGCGAGAACCTGCTCGGCGGTCTCGCGGCGGGTGATCCCGCCAGTCAGCATCAGCGGCAGTGGGCTGGTCTCGGCAAGCTGGGCGGCAAGCTCCAGGAAATACGCCTCGCGTGCCGCGGTGCGACCATCCGCCGGGCGCCCAGACATCGCCGGGCTCTCATAGCTGCCGCCGGAAAGCTCGACCAAATCGACCCCAAGGGGCTCAAGCATCGCAATCACCTGCGCCGCGTCCTGCGCATCGAACCCGCCGCGCTGAAAGTCCGCAGAGTTCAGCTTCACCGCGAGCGCGAACGACGAAGACACGACCTCCCGGATCGCGCGAATGACATCGAGCAGCAGCCGTGCGCGGTTCTCCAAACCCCCGCCCCACTCATCGCGGCGCTGGTTCACCAGCGGCGAGAGGAACTGCGAGAGCAGATAGCCATGCGCGGCATGAACCTCGACACCATCGAACCCGGCGCGCTCGGCGAGGCTCGCGGTCGTCGCGAAGCGCTCCACGGTCACACCAATCTGCTCCTTGGTCATCGCCACCGGCTGACCAAAGCGCTTGCTGTGCTTCCCAAGCTCGACCGCAACCGGCGAAGGAGCCCACACCACCCCCGGCATCCGCGCCTGCACCTGCCGGCCGGGGTGATTGACCTGCATCCACATCGCGGCGCCGCCCGCTTTCCCGGCCTGCGCCCAGCGGGCGAACGGATCAAGCGGCGCGCGATCATCGAGCACAATCCCGCCCGGCCCGGTCAACGCCTCAGCGTGAACCATCACGTTCCCGGTGATCAGAAGGCCCGCGCTGCCCTCGGCCCAGCAGCGGTACAGCGATATGAGCCGGTCGTCCGGGAGCTGCGCATCGCCGGCCAATCCCTCCTCCATCGCCGCCTTCGCGACCCGGTTGCGCAGCCTGCCTCCCGAGCGCAGCACCAACGCAGAGAACAGCTCGCTCGACATCAAAACACCACCTTCCTAGAATGTTTACGGTGCTCACATTAGCCCGATCGAGTCACCGCTGTCAACATCAGTGGTGGATGCGCCCGTCCAAGGCGACCTATCACCACGGCGATCTACGCGCGGCATGTGTCAGCGCCGCAATGGAACTGCTCGAAGAAAGCGGCGAGAGCGCACTGTCGCTGCGCGCAGTCGCACGTCGCGCAGGGGTCTCGCCAGCCGCCCCATACCGTCACTACGCGGATCGCGAAGCGCTCGTGTCAGCGGTCGCGGCGCTCGGCTATCGCGAGCTCGCCGAACGGCTGGTCGCGGCACACCCCTCCCCGTCAACCCCAGAGCAGCTAACGAGCGTCGCGGTCGCCTACGTGCAGTTCGCGCTAGAGAGGCCGGCCCTGTTCCGAATCATGTTCGGAGAGCCCTGCGATCGAGACAACGACGAGCGCATAGCCGCGACCGCCGCGGTAACGCTATACCTTCGCGAGATCGTCGGGCGAGCCTTTCCGGAAGCTGACACCGAGGCGATGGCGACCGCAACCTGGGCGCTCGTCCACGGGCTTGCGTTCCTGCACCTTGACGGCAAGCTCGCTGCTCCCACTCCGTCAGCGGTGGCCGAACGGGTAACTGCTGCCATCCAGGTGCTACTGAGGACGATGGGCCCGCCAGGACTCGAACCTGGGACCTACCGATTATGAGTCGGCAGCTCTAACCAACTGAGCTACGGGCCCGCCGCGCGCGCGTCGCGGCGCGGGCTTCACGCTACCAGCGCGACCTGGAAATGCGATATGCGGCTACGAATGGTTTGATTCCAGGCGTTCAACGACTGAGGAGAAGATCGTAGATGGCACAGCGCGCGGCGATTGTGACGGGAGCATCGAGTGGGATAGGGCTGGCTATCGCCAGGGTGCTGGGACAGGAGGGGCATGCCGTGACGATGGCGGCGCGCAGGCCCGAGAAGCTCGAAAACGCCGTCGCGGAACTCGCCGGCGAGGGTCTTGAGGTGCACGGCGTGGCCGCCAACGTCGCCGAGGAGGCTGAGATCCAGAAGGTCGTCGCCGCGCACAAGGAGCGCTATGAGCGCCTGGATGTGCTCGTCAACAACGCCGGCGTGGGAATCGGGGCCGCGCTGGGCGAGATCCAGACCAAGCGCCTGGACATGCAGCTCAATATCAACCTGCGCGCGATCGTCATCTTCTACCGCGAATGCCTACAGATGCTCAAGGACGCCGGCGCCGAGCATCGCAACGCGCTCGTCGTCAATACCTCCTCGATCTCCGGTAAGCGCGCCGAGGCCTGGTTGTCGGTCTACTCGGCGACCAAGCACGGGGTGGTCGGCTGGACTGAAGCGATGAACAAGGAGTTGGGAACGCAGGGCATCAAGTCCACTGCCCTATGTCCGGCATTCGTGGATACGCCGATGACCGACTTCGTCAAGGAGCGGGTCAAGGCGGAGGAGATGATCCGGCCCGAGGACATCGCGGAGTCGGTGCGCTATCTGCTGCGCACTTCCCCCGCCTGCGTCGTGCCTGAGATGATGTTTGTCCGTCCCGGCGACTCGCTGTAGGGGAATGCAACCCACCGAAAGGAAACACCCTTCATGAAGCTTGGCGTGCACATCGGCTACTGGGGCCTGGGCCTCACCTCAGAGGACCAGCTCAATATCGTCCAGGAAGCCGAGCGGCTGGGCTATGACTCGGTGTGGACCGCCGAGGCCTACGGCTCGGACTCGGCCACCATCCTCGGCTGGCTGGCAGGGCAGACATCCACCATTCGTCTCGGCTCCGGCATCTTCCAGATGCCGGGCCGCTCACCCGCCATGACGGCCATGACCGCCGCCACCATCGACCAGCTCTCCGGCGGGCGCATGATCCTCGGCATCGGCTCCTCCGGCCCGCAGGTCGCCGAAGGCTGGCACGGGCAGCGCTTCGCCCAGCAGCTCCAGCGCACGCGCGAGTACGTCGCCGTCGTGCGCATGGCCCTCGCCCGCGAGCGCGTGGAGTTCCATGGCGAGACCCTCGAGCTGCCCCTACCCGACGGCCAGGGCCGGGCGCTTAAGCTCACGATCCCGCCCATCCAGGAGCGCATCCCCGTCTATCTCGCCGCTATCGGCCCCAAGAACACAGCGCTCGCCGGCGAGATCGCCGATGGCTGGATTCCCACGCTCTTCTCGCCCGAGCACGTCTCCGAGCTGAGGCCCTATCTGGAGGAAGGCGCCGCGCGCTCGGGGCGCTCCCTGGAGGGTTTTGACATCGCCCCCACCGTCAACGTCTTCATCACCGACGATCTGGAGGGTGCGCATAACGCCATGCGCCCCTTCATCGCCCTCTACGTCGGCGGCATGGGCTCGCGTCAGAAGAACTTCTACAACAACCTCGTGCAGCGCTACGGCTTCGCCGCTGAGGCCAAGACGATCCAGGATCTCTATCTGGAGGGCAAGCGCGAGGAGGCAATGGCGGCGATCCCCGACAAGCTGATCGACACTGTCGCCCTCTGTGGCCCCGCCGATGTTGTCAAGGAGCGCCTCGAGGTATACCGCGATGCGGGAGTGGGCACGCTCGGCATCACACCCATCGCCTTCACCGCGGAGGAGCGCCTCACCCAGCTGCGGCTCCTCGCCGAGCTGGCCGCTTGACTCCGCCGCCGCTGCGCGTGCTGCTGGGCGCCTTCGGCGACCCCGGCCACGCTTTCCCCATGATCGCCCTCGGGCGCGCCTTGGCCGCGCGCGGGCACGAGGTCACCCTGCAAACCTGGGAGCGCTGGCGCGCCCCCGTCGAAGCCGAGGGCCTGCGCTTTGCGCCCGCACCCGAGTACAGCGTGTTTCCCTTCGGCCCCGAGCCGCTGGACTTCTACGAGGCGGTTGTGCACGCCACGCGGGACACGATCCCGCATGTGCAGGAGCTACGGCCCGCGGTCGTTGTAGCCGACATCCTCACGCTCGCGCCCGCGCTTGCGGCGGAGCGTCTGGGAGTGCCATGCGCGACCCTCATCCCCCATATCAATCCCCATACCGAACCGCACTTCCCGATCTACTCAATCGGGGCGCGTCTGCCTCGCACTGCGGTTGGACGCGTCCTCTGGCGAAGACTGCACAGGCGCGTGGAGAACGGCCTTGAGCGGGGCCGCGTAGAGCTCAATCGCACGCGCTCGCAACTCGATCTGCCACCGCTCGCGCACGTGCATGGGGGCACCAGCCGAGAACTCGCCCTCGTTGCGACCTTCCCTCAGCTCGAGTACCCCCGCGTGTGGCCGGAGCACACCCACGTCGTGGGGCCGCTCATCTGGGAGCCTCCGGCCGAGGATGTGGAGTTGCCTCCCGGTGAGGATCCGCTCGTGTTGATCGCCCCCTCCACCTCGCAGGACCCCGAACATAGGTTGCTGCATGCCGCCCTGCGCGGGCTCGCCGATGCTCCGGTGCGCGTTTTGGCGACCTGGAACAGGCGCCTGTCATCGCGGCCACTACCGGTGCCCGCCAATGCGCGCGTAGTCGATTGGGTGTCCTACTCGCGCACGATCCCCCACTGCGAGCTTGTCGTCTGCCACGCTGGCCACGGCACGCTCGTACGCGCCCTTAGCCTTGGCTGTCCCGTCATCGCCTGCCCCACCGCGGGAGACATGAACGAGAATGCCTCGCGCGTGGCTTGGACCGGAGCGGGGGTGCGCCTGCCGCGCCGCTTCACCTCCCCTCGCCCGCTGCGACTCGCCGTCGAACACGCGCTGAGCACACCCTCGATGCGTGCCCGTGCACAGTCACTCTCCGAGTGGACCCACCGGCACGATCCCGGCGCGAAGGCCGCCACGCTGGTGGAGAAGCTCGCCACCAATCGAGTTGAAACTCTGGGGGTGGGACTCGAACCCACAACCCTTCGGTTAACAGCCGAATGCTCTGCCGATTGAGCTACCCCAGATCGCGCGCCGATCCGAAGCCGAATTAGAGCATAGAAGTCGGCTATTCCCCAGTCTCCTGCAGCGCCTGCTCGTAGGCGCGATCGAACTCGCGCTTCACATCCCCGCGTCTGCGCGCCAGCTCGCTGACGTCGCCCGCCCCCTGTACCCGCGCGGCCTGGATCTGGCGCTCCACACGGGCCAGCTCCAACTGCAAGCGCTGCACTTTGAGCATCGCGGGCCTACCTTCCTCACGACCGGCCTGCACGACAAGCTCCGCCAGCACGCCCTCCAGTTCGGGATCCGGCTCGTGGCCATCGCCTGCAACACCCGTGCTCCTCATCGGCTCGCGCAGGTCTCCAGCACGCAGGTGCTCGGCGGCACGTCTCAACAGATCGCTGGTGAAATGCCCGTTCAGATCCAACTCGCCCAGAGCCTGCGCGCCCTCCTGAGGAGAAGCCAGGCACAACACCAAGAAGGTTCTTTCGGTCTCCTCGCGGCGCCCCAGCGTTCTGCTCACCCCGCCCCCACCCGCCCGGGCCTGCGCCGCGCGGACTTTCGCCCCTGGGCCGCCCGTACCGGCCACGGACAGCTCCCGCTCGACCACGCTCTCGGGCAGCTCCAGGCGTCCCGACACCAGCCTCGTCAGCTCCATCCGCATCGCGCTCGGCGCCAGAGTCGCGAACACCGGTCGCAGCTCTTCGATCGAGCGATCCCGGCCCTCGGGGCTGCCGTAGTCGGCCTGCGCCAGCACGCGTTCCACGCGGAAGCGCACGAACGGAACCGACTTGGCCACCGCCGCGTTCATCGCCTCCACGCCCTCGCGCTGCACAAGCTCGGCCGGGTCGGCACCCTCGGGCAGCTCCACCACGCGCAGCTCGAGCTTGCGCCTCAGCGCCAACTTGGAGGCGCGCAGCATCGCATCCTGGCCGGCGCTGTCGGCGTCCAACGCCAGCAGCACGCGCGAGGCCATGCGTGCGAGCTCGCCCACCTGCTCGGCCGTCAGGGCCGTGCCCATCAGGCCCACCGCGTTGCGCATCCCCGCCTGGTGCAGGGCGATGACATCGGTGTAGCCCTCGCACAGGACCACCTCGCCGGCGCGCGTCGCGTGCAGGCGCGCCAAGTCGGCGCCGTAGAGGTGCTGGCCCTTGTGGTAGACGTCGTTGTCGGAGGTGTTCAGGTACTTCGGCCCCTGCTCGTCGCGCATCGCCCGCGCCCCGAAGCCCAACACCCTGCCGCGAATGTCCGCCAGCGGGAACATGATCCGTCCGCGGAAGCGGTCATACACCCTGCCGTCCTGTTTGGAGCGCTGCACGAGGCCCGTCACATACAGCTCCTGCTCAGAGAACCCTGCGCGGCGCGAGCCCATCAAGACCCGGTCCCACGCACTTGGGGAGTAACCCACGTGGAAGCTCCGCAGCACCTCCTCGCCCAGACCTCTGCTCTGCAGGTACTCGCGCGCGTGCCTGGCCTCTTTCGCCTCCCACAGCTGGCGCTCGTAGTAGGCCGCTGTGCGGCCCAGCAGCCCGAGCAAACGCTCGCGTCGTTGCCTGCGCTGGGCCTCACGCGGATCCTCGGCTTCGAGCTCCAACTGCACCCCGCTGCGATCGGCCAAGAGCTCGAGCGCCCCCTTGAAGTCCACGCCCTCCGTCTCCTGCACGAACGTGAACGCGTCGCCCTTGGCTTCGCAGCCAAAGCAGTAGTACACCTTCTGCACCGGTTCCACGCTGAATGAGGGCGTGCGCTCGTCGTGGAATGGGCAGAGCCCCTCATAACTGTTGGGGCCCGCCCGGCGCAGATCCGTGCGCGCAGACACCAACGCGACCATGTCCACGGCGTCGCGCACCCTCTCCTTGGAGTCCGGCGTGTAGCGGCTCACGAGGATGGGAACGCGCGCGGCACAGTCAGTGCTTGGAACTGGCGTATGCAGAAGCGATCGGTCATTCCGGCGATGTAGTCCATCACCCGCGTGGGGATGTCTGCGTTGCTCTTACCGTCATCGTTCGCGTGCGCAGGCGTGACGGCCTTGGCGTCCAGTGGGGGGATCTCCTGTGGATGCTCGCAGTAGTACTCGAACAGCGTCCTCACGGCTCGCTCGATCTTTGCGTGCTCCTTGCGCGCCTGTGGAGCGAGGTAGACACGCTCGAACATGAACTCCCGCAGCGAAGCCATCGCCGCTCCCGCCTCCTCGCCCTGGACGATGTTGCCCGCGCGCTCGGAGTGCTCGACCACATCGTGCACCAGCGCGTCGATGCGCTGCCTGCCCGTCGTGCCCAACGTCGCAATCGCCTCGACGGGCAAATCGGACTCAGCGAGCACGCCCGCGCGCAGCGCGTCGTCGATGTCGTGGTTGATGTAGGCCACGCGGTCCAGCAGCCGCACGATCCTCCCCTCCAGCGTCGCCGGCAGCGGCGCACGGCCAGAGTGGCCGAGGATGCCATCGCGTACCTGCTCGGTCAGGTTCAACCCCGCACCGTCACGCTCCAAGTGCTCCACAACGCGCAGAGAGTGCTCGTGGTGGCGGAAGGAGGACCCGAAGCGCTCCCGCAGGCAGCTGTCGAGCACGGCCTCGCCGATGTGCCCAAATGGCGGGTGCCCCAGATCGTGGCCCAAGCCGATCGCCTCGGTGAGATCCTCGTTCAAGCGCAACGCCCGCGCGACCGTACGCGAGACCTGTGTCACCTCCAGCGTATGCGTCAGGCGCGTGCGGTAGTGATCGCCCTCGGGCGCTACGAACACCTGCGTCTTGTGGGTCAGGCGCCGAAACGCCTTGCAGTGGACGATCCGGTCGCGGTCGCGCTGGAAAGGAGTGCGCAATCCGCAATCCTCCTCCGTGCGCGCCCGTTTCGCCGGGTAGCTGCGTGCCGCCAGCGGGGAGAGCATCGCCTCCTCCTGCGCCTGCCGGCGCGTGGCGAAGGTGGCGGCCACCTGCTCCAGCTCACTGGTGCTGCTCATGCATTCGATTGTGGCAGCGACTGCGGCCATGCACGGTCCGGGCGCTACCGCTCAGGTCTCGTGATGCCAATCGTTGCGGCGGGCGATGCGATGAACCCAATGACGCCACTCCTGCTGCTTCGCCGGATCCTCATCGTAAACGGGCGCCTTGTGCTCGGGTCCTGGCAGGCCCCGCGCGGCGGAGAAGTCGATACGCAGATCGACCCCGTGCTCGTGGATGGACGCTATTGCGCTCGCTTCAAGAAAGCGGATGCCCTGAGTGGGCGTCTGGATCAGCAACCCGTGGAAGATGTCCTCCTCCGGGACGCACAAGACGCATGTCACTGTTCCCACCTGCTCGCCTCCGGATGCGAGCACCGGCACGCCACCCTTGAGCAACTGATAGGCGATCGGAAGGCCCTCGTCCATAGGCGTCACGATACAGGGCAGACAAGGCACCACACTCAGCCCGTACGTGCCACGGCCGACATCAGCCGCACATGCGCGTGGTGCTCCAGCGTCTCGGAGATCGCGCGCTCGACTTGTCCCAAGGCCGTCTCCGGCGCCTGTGGCACTTCGCTGAGCGGCTGGCCCAGCGTTGCAGTCATGAAGCCATACGCCTGCTCGCTCAGCGCGAAGGACACCGCCTCGCACGCGCCGCACACCACTCCCCCCGCCGCGCCGGAGAATCCCACCAAGTGCTCGCGCTCGCCACAGCACGCGCACGCTCCCAGTTGCGGCGCCAGCCCCGCCGCTACCAATAGCTTCAGGCGAAATGCCAGCGCGCCCCCGCGCGTAGCCCGCGCGGGCTCCTCGTCGAGCAGCGCCAGCTTGCGGCACAGCAGGTTGAACACCCCCGGGTGCGGCTCGGAGGTCTCAAACAGCCGCCCCACCGCGTCACACGCCCGCGCCGCGGCATCCAGCGCACCCGCGTCGCCGCGCAGGCGCGCGTAAGCGTTTACCGTGCTCGCGCCTGTCACCGTCAACAGCTCGCCCCGCCCTTCGTGCAGCTCCAACTGCAAGCGGAAGAACGGCTCCAGGCGCCCGCCGAAGCGACTGCGCGCGCGCCTTACCCCCTTGGCGATGGCGCTTACCCGTCCGCGGTGGGGCGTATATACGTGCAGAATCCGATCGGCCTCCCCATAGCGCATCGAACGCAGCACAATCGCATCCGTCTTCACCGGGCCAGCCATTGTTCGAGTCTAGGCTCGCCCGCGGCAGATCGAGGTTCATGTAAGAGCTATATTTTATGAAGTAATGAGCAAGATCACCGTCTATACGACCGAGCCGTGTTCCTTCTGCGTGCGCGTGAAGGGCATGCTCGAAGCGCGCGGGCTGGACTTCTCGGAAGTCAACCTCTCCAAGGATCCCGAGGGGCGGATGGAGCTCGTGCGGCGCACCGGCATGATGAGCTTCCCGCAGGTGCTCGTGGACGGCGAGCTGCTGGGCGGCTACGCCGAGATACTCACGGCCGCGGAGAACGGACGGCTGGACGAGCTCGTGGCCGCCTGACAGATCGCAGCTGGGCCCGCGGCCGGGGCTGGCAGGTCTCGCACACATATGTCCCCCTGCCGGCGACCACCATCTTGACAATCGTCCTTCCGCACTTGCCACAGGGCTCTCCCGCGCGGCGGTGCACGAGAAACTGGTCCTGAAAGGAGCCGCGCACCCCATCGACGTGACGGAAATCATCGATCGTGGCGCCGCGGGCATCGATTCCCGCCTGCAGTGCTTCGATCACGGCCTCGCGTAAAAGCAGATGCTGCGCCGTGGAGAGCTTGCCGGCGGGGCGCCGCGGGTGGATGCCGGCACGATACAGAGCCTCATCGGCGTAGATGTTGCCCACCCCCGCGATCCGGCGCTGATCGAGTAGCAGCGCCTTGATCGGCGCTGTGCGTCCTCGCACGAGCGCACGCAGATGCTCGGCCGTGAAGCGCTCATCCAGAGGCTCCAAGCCAAGGCGGGAAGCGAAGAACGCCTCCAGCGCCTGCACTCCCAGCAGCAGCTCTCCGGTGCCAAAGCGGCGCGGGTCCACGATCACCAGCCGGCGCTTGGGGCGCAGCTCGATGCGCACGCGCACGTGTGCCGGCTCGCTCGCCGGCTCACACAGCACCGCTCCGGTCATGCGCAGATGCTGGACCAAGTACACGTCCCCATCCAGGCTCCAGACCAGGTACTTGCCCCGCCGCCCCAGCCGCTCGATGCGTCTGCCCACCAGCGCATCGGTCAGTTCATGGGGCGCCAGGGGCCGCGACCAGCGCGGGTCGAGCACCTCCATTGCATGCAGCTTGCGCCCCTCTACCAACGGCGCCAGCTGACGTCTGATCGTCTCCACCTCGGGCAGCTCCGGCATCGCCAGGCAAGCCTAGCCTCCCCAGCGGCCGAGTCGGCGACCTCATGCCGTCACATACCGGCCTCACGCCGTCGCTCGCCGTCGCTCCGACCTCAGGCCGTCGCGCGCGGATGCGCGCTGAAGTAGGCGTCCTTCAGACGCTCGGCGGAGAGGTGGGTGTAGACCTGAGTGGTGGCGAGATCGGCATGGCCCAACATCTCCTGTAGGGAGCGCAGATCACAGCCTCCCGCGAGCAGGTGGGTCGCGAAGGTGTGGCGCAGCGTGTGCGGGCTCATCTTGTCCCCCAGGCCAACGCGGACCGCGTAGCCCTGGATGATCTTGTAGAGACCCTGGCGTGTCAGGCCCGAGCCGCGGCGGTTGACGAACAGCCGTGTCTCGACTTTCACGCCCACCAACGCCGGGCGCCCGCGCTGGATGTAGGCGCGCAGCGCCCCCACGGCCTCACGCCCGATCGGCACGATCCGCTCCTTGGAGCCCTTGCCGCGAGCGCGCAGCAGACCCTCCTCCAGATCCACGTCCGCTAATTCCAGGCCCACTGCCTCCGAGGCGCGCAGGCCACAGGCATACATCACCTCCAGCAGGGCACGGTCGCGCAGCGCGCGAGGCTCGCTGCCCTTGGGCTCGTTCAGCAGCATCCCCACCTCCTCGCGCGAGAGCACCAGCGGCAGACGCTTGGTCCGTGGCGGCCCCCGCAGCTCCGCCGTGGGGTCGTGTTCGATCAGCCCCTCCCTGCGTAGGTGACGGTAGAAAGAGCGCAGGCACGCCGCCTTGCGTTGTAGTGTCGCCGCGGCCACCGGCGGGCGCTTGTCCGTGCCTCCAGCCAACTCGGACAGAAACGCCGCCAGATCGTCATGCCCCGCCGTTAGCGCATCCAGGCCGCGGCGCTGCAGGAACTCCCCGAACTGCAACAGGTCCGAGCGGTAGGCCTCCAGCGTGTTGCGCGACAGACCTCGCTCCAGCTCCAGATAGGCGAGAAAATCCAGTAGCAGGCGCTCAATGCTCTCGGCAGCCCCCGCGGATGCAGATGAAACGCGCGGGAGGGCAGGAGAACTCACTCATCTCTGCTTCGCCTCGACTGGCAAGGCTCCTTGACAATGCAAGTCCGCGTTCAGCGCAAGTCCGATCAGGCGGCCTCGTCGGCCCGACTCTCCTGTTGCTCGTCCTGGGCCAGCATCTCAGCCAGCGCCACCCCACCCGCCAATGCCGCGCCGAAGAACAGCGGGTCTTCCACGAGTCCCCGCCCCATCGTCTGTGCCGGCAGCGCGCTGGCGGCGTAGGCGGGTAGATCCACCGTCGCGCGGCGCCAGTCGTGGCGGGCGATGCGCGCCGGGCGATCGACCTCCAGTTCAAGCTGGGGACGACTGGTGGCAGAGACCCCGAACACCGCCCCCAAGCCGGCGCGTAGATCGTTGCCCACGGGGGAGCGCATGCCGGCGGGTAGCGCCACCGTGACCGGCTCGAGCAGCAGGTCGAGCACCGTCAGGGTGTGGTGGGAGATGCCGCGGTGGCGCACTCTGGGATCGCCTGATGACATGCGCGCAACCAGTAGCGTGGGCGCCCCCAGCGCAAGCGCGGCATGGGCCGAATCGAGCGCCGCCATCCCACCGTGCCCCAGGGGAGAGCGCGAGCCCACGATGCCCGGGCCCGGGCCGCACAGGGCCGCGTCCCAGGCCAGTGTGCACAGGCCATGGTGCACAGCACCGGCGGTGCTCACCGCCTCCCCCTCCTCCCCGCCGAAGGCCGCACCCGCGGTCAGATGCCCGGCCAGCAGGCCGCGCTCGCGTAGCACCCCCACCACGCGCGAATGTCCACCGGGCAGCGCACCGCCATTGGTCTGCACATACCCCAGGCGCCTGCCGGGCGCCGTCTGCGCAAAGGCCCACGCCACCGCGGCCAGCTGTCCGTGCAGCGCCAGCACCCCCACCGGGTTGGTCAGGGGCAACTCGAGCTTCTCATCCTCGACCGGCTGCACCGCGTGCTGCAGGCTCGTGTAGTTGAGCTTCATCACGTTGGCTCCCGCCAAGCCTTCTGCCGCCAGGCCGCGCGTGAGGTTGACGTGCACGATGTCAAAGCCCCCCGAGCCCAGACCCAAGTCGCGAGCCTCAACGTTGACAATGACCTCATCCCCTGTCTGGGTGCAGCCAACCAGCTTCACATCAGCGATCGCCGCGCGTGAAGATCCCTCTCCGTGAAGGGCAATCGTCATCTGCTGCTCGGGCCCATCGGGCGGAGAGGTCTCCAAGACTGTTGCACGACGCAGCTTCAACATAATCGGAGAAGCTATCGCGCGGCGAGCGCCGACTGAGCCGCCACCGCGCCGGGCAATGCCAGCGCTACATCCAGCATCCCCTCCAAGGCGGCCACGCTTACCCGCTCGTGGGGCTCGTGATTGCGCTCCGTGCCGTTGGCCAGGTTGACCACCGTGAGTCCCTTGGCAATGAGCGCATTGGCATCGGAGGCGCCACCGCTGTGGATGCGCTTGGGCTCATAGCCAAGGCTCCGCAGGGCCGCCTCCGCCGCGCGCAGGGCGGGTGCGCTCGATGGAGTGCTGTATGCAGCAAAGGTCCGCGCGACGTTCACATCTACGTCACAGTCGCAGTCGGGCAGGTTCGCCGCCTCGTGCACACAGTCCACGATTTCCGCAACCACCGCCTCGGCAGCCTCCTCGCGCAAGCTGCGCACCTCCGCGGTCAGCGAACAGCGCTCGGGCACCACGTTGATCGCGCTGCCCCCCGCGATCAAGCCCACGTTGGCCGTGGTGTCCTCATGCACACGACCAAGCGGCATGTCGCTCACCGCCCGAGCCGCGGCAAGGATCGCGCTGCTGCCCTGCTCGGGGCGAATGCCCGCGTGCGCCGCCGCGCCGCGGAAGGACGCCTCCAGGCGAAAGTGGCAAGGAGCCGCCACAACGACCTCCCCGATCGGCGAGGCGTGATCGAAGACGTAGCCGAAATCGCTGCGCAATCGCGCGCGATCCAACGCTCGCGCTCCCGCCAGCGAACGCTCCTCGCCGACCGTGAAGAGCAGCTCTATATCCACCGGCGCACCTTCGTTGCACATGCGGCGGGCCAACGCGAGCATCACCGCAACCGCCGCCTTGTTGTCCGCGCCAAGGATGCCCTCGTTGGCGTTTTCCCAGCCGCCGTCCTCCAGCACGGGTTCCACCGGCGCCTGCAAAGGGACGGTGTCGAGATGAGCGCACAGCAGCAGGCATGGCACCGACCCTGTCGCCTGCGCAGGAATGCGCGTCAGCAGATTCCCGCAATCCGAGCCGGCCACGACACCGGCATCATCCTCATGGACTTCCAGGCCCAGTCCACGCAACTCGGCTGCGACCCGCTCGGCGCATGCACGCTCGTGGCCCGACGGGCTCTCGATCCGGCATAGCTCAACGAACAGCTCACCGAGCCGGCGGCGCTCGATCGCGCTAGCCGTGGCTGGTTGCACGAGTGTCGTGGGCTTCTGGTGCAACATCGCCGTCCGCGACGGCTCTCCCGCCGGCACGCTCCAGCGCAGCCGCGACGAAGTCCCGGAACAGCGGTGCTGGGCGCTCAGGGCGAGACTTGAACTCCGGATGGAACTGGGAGGCGATGAAGAAGGGATGCTCATCGAGCTCGATCACCTCGACCAGACGCTCGTCGGGCGAGGTGCCACAGATGCGCAGTCCTGCGCTCTGCAAGCGCTTGCGTAGCAGGTTGTTGACCTCGTAGCGGTGGCGGTGGCGCTCATAGATGACGGCCTCACCGTAGATCTCGTGAGCTCTTGAGCCCTTGTGCAGCTTGATTGGGTCGGCCCCCAGGCGCATCGTGCCGCCGAGGTCGGCCACCTCCTTCTGCTCGGGGAGCAGGTCGATTACCGGGTAAGGCGTCTCCAGATCGAACTCCGTCGAGTTGGCGCCCTCCATGCCAGCCATGTGCCGAGCGAACTCGGCGACCGCGATCTGCATGCCCAGGCAGATGCCCAGATAGGGGATGCGCTGTTCGCGGGCGATCTGGGCGGCGACGATCTTGCCCTCGATCCCGCGACCCCCGAAGCCACCAGGGATGAGGATGCCGTCGGCTTGTTCCAGCACCTCGCGTGTGCGCCGCGCGCTGTTGGGATCCTCTGCGTCGGCGCCCTCCTCCAGGCGTTCTGAGTCGACCCATTCGATCTGCACGCGGCTGTCCTGCAGAGCCGCCGCGTGGCGCAAGGCTTCGGAGACCGACAGGTAGGCGTCCTCGAGCTGCACATACTTGCCCACCAGCGCGATCCGCACCGTGCTGCCGGGTGAAGATCGGCCAGCGTCCTCGGCGCGCCGGATCGGTTCCTGCCACGCCGTCAGGTCCGGTTCGGGCGCCTCCGTGCCGAAATGATCGAGGATGAAGTCGTCCACCCCCTGCTCGCGGAAGACCAGCGGCACCTTGTAGATGTTGTCCACGTCGCACGCCGAGACGATCGCCGTGGTCGGCAAGCTGGCGAAGAGCGCGATCTTCTTGCGGATCTCCTGCGAGAGCGAGCCCTCGGAGCGACACATCAGCATGTCTGGGGCGATGCCGATGCGGCGCAGCTCGTTGACTGAGTGCTGCGTGGGCTTCGTCTTCAGCTCGCCGGCGTGCCCGATGTAGGGAACCAGCGTCAAATGGATGAACATGCAGCGCCGGCGTCCGACGTCCACCGGGAACTGGCGAATGGCCTCCAGGAACGGCAGCGACTCGATGTCGCCCACCGTGCCGCCGATCTCGGTGATGACGAAATCCACGTCGGTGGACTGCGCGATCAGGGTGATGCGCTGCTTGATCTCATCGGTGATGTGGGGCACCACCTGCACGGTGCCGCCCAAATAGTCGCCGCGGCGCTCGCGGCGAATCACGGTGTTGTAGACGCCGCCGGCCGTCACGTTGGAGGCGCGGCTGGTATTGACATCGGTGAAGCGCTCGTAGTGCCCCAGATCCAGATCGGTCTCGGCGCCGTCCTCAGTGACGAACACCTCACCGTGCTGATAGGGCGACATCGTGCCCGGATCGACATTGATATAGGGATCGAACTTCTGCAAGCCAACCGTCAATCCCCGCGCCACCAGCAGACGCCCGATCGACGCGGCGGCGATGCCCTTGCCCAGCGAGGACACCACGCCGCCGGTCACGAAGATGAACCGGGTCTTGGAAGGAGCGGCGGGGTGGCGGTCGGGCGAAGTAGCGATCATGAGGGCCTGCCCCAGGAGTCTAGAGCGCGCACCCCCGGAGCCTTTTCCACCAACGCGGAAATTGAGCGAAACTCGCCATATACGGTGATCGACACGAGCAGCGCAAGGGCGATCACCTGTCCGATCGCGGAGAGCACCAGCACCATCCACCACCCGGCCAGCGCCCCCAGGAGGTTGGCGCCCGTATCACCCAGCATCGCGCGCTCGCGCAGGTCATACACACCCGCGACCAGCGCAGGACCAACGAACAGCCCCAGCGACCACAGCGGCCTGACATCGGCCGCGCCCAGCGTCAAGCCCGCGCCCAGCAGCACAAACGTCTTGCTCGCACGCCCCGGGCGCAGATCGAGGAGATTGAAGAGGTTTGTGGCCAGCACCAGCACCGCCGCCGCCAGCAGGTAGCGCCCGTTGGAAAGGCCCAGGCGGCTCAGCGTGAACAGGGCCAGGCCCAACGAGCCGGCGGCCTTCAGAGCGCCTGTGGAGAGCTCGCCACGCAGCAGTGCGCCACCATGCCCACGCCAGCCACGCGCAGAGGCGCCAAACGCGTCGTCGATCAGGCCCAGCGCACCCACGCCAAAGACATACACCGCGACGATCCGCACCTCAGGGTGAAAGACATCCACTTCGCCCAACTCCTCCAGCAATGCCAGCGGTGTCAGTGCTACGAGCGCCGCTACGACGCTCAGGACCCCAAAGGGAAACGGCAGCTCATGATCGCGATAGTTCATCCGCAGGTGCCCCGCGGCAGCCAGTCCGCGCAGCACCGCCGGGGCCATGACGGCGGCAATCAGAACTGCCACCACGAATGGGAGGGCGTGCACGTTGCGAACCTAGCGGCGAGAGCGGACGGGGCACTTTAGGCGGGCAGGTACCATCCAGTTTCGGCGCCCAGTGTACATTCGGGTCGTAAGACAGGAATGTAGGCAGGGGCCGAATTGATACACGCTTAGGGCAAAGACGTGCCGCCCGCAACCCGGGGCAACAGGCCCGAGTCGGCGGAGGGCTTTTCCCCGTAGGAGCCGTGTGCCCCGCTGAGCGTAAACGCCAGGGCCGCCCGGCCAGCCAACGTATCGAGGTCGTCCACGCTCGAGATGTCCCGGCTCTTGTACCAGGAGATCTGAGAGGAATTGGTGGAGCTCAGCTCTCCACCCACCGTGGTCACGCCGGCGCTGACGGCGCCTTCAACGAGGCCGACCTCGAATTCGCCGGCGACCTTGGACTCTTCGGGGGTCATGCCTTCGGGCTCACTGCGTACTACTACCAATCCGTCCAGCCCTTCCAGCTGTCCATCGAAGCTGCTCAAGAGGCGTGCTTGCACCTTGCCCAGCAGCGCATGGTTGCTACCCACCAGCTGCCTGGCGATCCTGATGCCAAAGCGCGTCATCAGACGCGGCTGAGTCGCTAGGGCCGCGTAGGGAGTGCCGGCGGCCGCGTGCGCCAAGCCGGCCAGGTCAAGCGGCTCGCGCACCGTGACCACCGTCGCTAGGTCGCCCCCCGCCTGCGTGACGGCATCGCGCACCGAGCTGTCGAGCCGGTCGGAGGGGGTCCCCAGGAACACGAGCCCCACGCGGCGCCCGTTCAAGAGCCCATGCACGGCTATCTGGTAAAGATCGTTGCCGAGCGCTTCCTCATTGGCGAGCTGTGAGCGCAGATGGTCGGCCTGGCTGTTGGCGCCGCTGACTTCCGAGCGCAGGTCGTGCACCACCCCGCTCTTGGCCGAGGACACCAGGTTGGCGTCGCCGATGGCCACGCCTATCAGCACACCCACCGCCAGCGCCAGCAGGACAGCGGCGAGGGACAGCGCGTGGTAGCGGTAATCGAACATCGCAGGTCAGTCGAACATCGCAGGTCAGACGCTTTCTCGGCGGGCTTCCTCAGCCGACCAGCAGCTGCAGTTTCAACCAAAGCAGGTCGACCACGTCGCGCAGGGCCGGCGTCAGCCACACCACGGCCACCATTGCAACGACACCCGCGAGCAGCACCAGCAGTAGCGGAGCCAACCCTGGCTGGGGGCGGTAGAGACGGCTCACGCCTTTGGCGTCCACCAGGATCTCGCCGATGCGCAGGCGCGTGAGGAACGTCGAGGACATGCCACGGCGGTTGCGGTCGAGGAACTCAACGAGATTGAACTGCGAGCCCACCGACACGATCAGCCGCGCGCCCTTCTCGGCGGCGATCAGCATCGCCACATCCTGGCTCGTGCCCGGCGCCGGTACGAGCTTGAAGGGCAGCTCCAGAGTCTCAAGGCGCGCGCGCCCGGGTGCGCGCCCGTCGGAGTAGGAGTGCACGACGAGCTCCGCGCCACCCTCCACCGCGGCCAGCAACGCCGCCTCGCCTGCGGAGTCCATATCGCCGACGATCATGTCGGGCGCCAAACCGGCCTCGAGCACCGCCTCGGCGCCGCCGTCGACGGCGACGATCACCGGCCGCACGTCGCGGATGAAGGGTCGCAGCGCGCGCAGGTCGCGCTGATGGTCCACGCCCCGGACGACTACCAGCGCGGGGCGGTCACGAAAGTCGGTGGCAAAGCGCGGCATCTCGATCTTGCCGGCCAGCAGCTCGCGCTCCTCGCGCATGTGCTCGATGGTGTTATGGGCAAAACGCTCCAGCGCCTCGCCCACTTCGCGGCGACGCGCCTCGGTCTCGGCTCGCACCCGCGCCAGATCGAGGACTTCGCCACGGGCCACCACCCGGCCCTTGTGCTGCACATCGCCACCGCCGCCGTTGGCGCCCGCCACCACGGTGATCGCGGCGCCATCCGCAAGTGCCTCAAAGAGCGCATCGTCCGGGAGGTCCACCAGCAGCACGCCGGCTTCGACCAGCAGCTGTGGTCCGAGGTTTGGATAGGAGCCGCTTGTGGACGCGCGACAGTTCAGCACGGCTGCGGCGCCTGCCGTGATCAGCTCCTCGGCGGAGACGCGATCGATGTCAAGGTGGTCGATCACCGCGATGTCGCCCTGCCTCAGGTGCTTGACCAGCACCTTGGTCTTGCGGCCCAAGCGCGCTGAGCCGCTCACCGTGCGGACCGCCGGTGGGGTCGGTGCAAGCTCGTCAAGCGACTGCTGGGTCACAGCCATGTGCAGCGAGAGTAACTGGTCAGGCAGCCTTTCTCAGCTCCCGTGCGTGCTTGCGCGCAGAGGCGTCGGTGTCGGCGGCGCCCATCATGCGCATGAGCTCCGAGACGGTCTCGCGCTCGCCGAGCTGCACGACCGTCGCACGGGTGGGGTCGGCCTGGGTGTCCTTGACGACCGAGAAGTGCCTGGCCGCCAGCGAGGCGATTTGGGGCAGGTGGGTGATGCAGATCACCTGTCGTTCCTGCGCGAGGTCGCGCAGGCGCTCGCCCACGGCACGCGCGGTATGCCCGCCGATGCCCGCATCCACCTCGTCGAACACAAGCGCCACATCGGCGGAGTCCGCGTTGGCAATGGGGGCACCACTGCTTGAAACGGGGGCCGGGGCTGCGCCGTTGGAAGCGCTGATCAGGGCGAGCATCACGCGCGAGAGCTCGCCGCCGGAGGCGATATCGCGCAGGGGACCCGCGGCCACACCGGGGTTAGGTGCGATCAAGAGCTCGACCGCGTCCGCGCCACTGGGGCCGGGATCGCGCTCGCGCAGCGCGACCTCGAAGGTGGCGTCTGGCATCGCCAGTGCGCTCAGCTGCTCACATACGGCCTGCGTCAGCTGTGGCGCTGCCTGCCTGCGAGCCTGGCGCAGATGGCCTACGTGCCCATCGAACACTTCAAGTGCGGCGGCCAGCCGCTCGCTGACTTGTGCCAGCGCCACCTCGGCGCCCAGCAGTTCCTCACGGCGGGCGCGGCCAGCGACTGCGTACTCGAGCACACGTGCGGTGGTGCCGCCGTGCTTGCGCAGCAGGCGCTCCAGTGCCTGCAGACGCACTTCCGCTGCCTCCAGCGTGCCATCCTCGTTCTCCAGGCCCTCGCTGTACCCGCGCAGCTCACCCCCGAGATCGCCGGCCTCGATCGCCAACACACGGCAGCGCTCGGCGAGTGCATCCAGTTGCGGATCGACGCCCGATACCCCTGCCATGGCTGAGACAGCCTGCGAGAGCAAATGCGTCGCGCCCGCAGCTTCAGCGGACTCGGGGGCCAGTGCCTGCATTGCAAATCCCGCCGCCGCGCGCAGCGCGTCGAGGCGCCGCAGGCGCTCGCGGTCAGCCAGCAACCGCTCGTGCTCGCCCTCGGCGGGCTCCGCCTCCTCAATCTCGGCCAGCTCGTGCTCCAACAGATCGAGCTCACGCTCGCGTGCCAGCGCCAGCTCGCGCAGACCCTCGAGCTCGCCCTGAAGTCCCCGCACCGCGTCATAGGCGCTTGCGCACTCCCGCAGGCGTAGTGTCTGCACGGATCCGCAGAAGCCGTCCAGGATCTGCAGCTGCGCGGCGGAGAGAGTGAGCTTGCGGTGCTCGTGTTGGCCGTAGAAGGCCACGAGCAGCTCCCCTAACGTACGCAGATCGCTCACAGCGGCGGAGCGGCCGTTTACATAAGCACGGGTGCGCCCATCAATACCCACACGCCGGGCGAGCACCACCTCCTCGGCATCAGCCGGCAGCCGCTCGCCGCGCTCACCCCGGAGCCGGACTGGCAGTGAGAAGACACCCTCGACGTAGGCCTCCGTCGAGCCGGGACGCACGATCCCAGTGCGCGCGCGACCTCCAAGCAACAAGTCGAGTGCGTGCGCAAGCACGGTCTTGCCCGCACCGGTCTCGCCAGTGAGCACGTTCAAACCGGGCGCCAGCGCAAGCTCCGCCCGCTCAATCAGCAGCAGGTTCTCGACACGCAGCTCCAAAAGCACCGTGCAGGTGTAGCAGCGGGCGCCGACGGATCGCCGTAGTCTCTATGCAGGCTCGCGTCGGAAACCTGACGCAAGCGATATCTACTCGTCCACAAGGCATGGCCGCCAGCGACACCGAGATCTCAGATCCTGTTTCCTCCAGAGGACCCGTACCCGCTGATGTCCTCATCGAGCGTATGGAAGAGGAGATCGCGCGCGCCGAGCGCCAGCACACGGCGCTGAGCTGCCTACTGGTAGGCGTCGAGGATCTGCAGCAGATCGAACGCGCCCACGGCAAGCTCCTCTCCCAGCAGGCGGTTGCCTACATCGGCTTGACGTTGCGACGCGAGCTGCGCCGCTATGACCGCGTGGGACCGACAAACGAACACGACTACCTGGTGGTGCTCCCTGGGGTCGACAGCGCCCGCGGCGAGATCGTTGCTAGACGCGCGCTTGAGCGATTGCGCTCGATCAAGGTTGAAGAACAGGACGGATGCAGGGCCTTGGGCGTCATCGCTGGCATCGCCACCTGGCGCGAGGGCCAGACGGCACGGGAGTTGCTTGTGCAGGCCAAGACAGCAGCGGGACGCCGAACATTGGAGCGGTCATCTGTCTCCTCATCGCTGCCGGTGAGTCCACTAGGCTCAGCCGATGCTCTCCGGATCTGAGCTTTGGCTGCTGCGCCTGATGGCCGACCGCGGCCTGGCACTGCTCGATGCGGGAACGCTGCTGATCGTGATCGAGGAGCGCGGCGAGTTGCGGATGGCGGCCTCAAGCGGCAAAGGTATCCCCGGCGTGCGCATCCTCTCGGTGGAGGGCAGCGCCCTGGGCGCGCTGTATCGCACAGGGCAGCCGGTGGCGCTGGATCGTCCACGTGGCCAGGAGGCATTGTGGCTACACGAGCTGGGCATCGAAGCGCGCGGGGTGTTAGTGGAGCCGCTCTCCATGGAGGGTCATGGGGGCGGGCTGGTGATTGCGCTGCGCCACGACGGCAGCTTCCGCGACCCCGACCGCCGCGCGCTGCACGCTTTTGCCGAAAGCGTGACCCAGCGCCTGAAGGCCGAGCGCTCGGTGGAGATCGAACGCCTGCGCTATGGCATGGAGGCACGCGAGCGCGAGCGCACGCGCTGGGCGCGCGAGATCCACGACGAGACCGTGCAGGGCCTCGGCGCGCTGCGCCTGAAACTCGCCAACGCCCGCGACCTGCACGATGAACAGACCCTCGAGGAGGCTGTGGGCGATGTGCTCGAGGGGCTGGGCATCGAGATCGAAGGACTGCGCCACCTGATCACCGAGCTGCGCCCCGCGGCCCTCGATGACCTCGGCCTGGTGCCCGCCCTGGAGGCGCTGGCGCGGCGTGCCCAAGCGATCGACGGCCTGGAGGTGCAGACGGAGATCAACCTCGATCTCGGCGGCGATGATCAGCGCCTGGACGCGGAGCTTGAGAGCACCATCTATCGCGTCGTACAGGAGGCGCTGACCAACGTCTCACGCCACGCAAAGGCCACGCGGGCGGTAATCGACGTGCGCGGCCGTGACGGGGTGATCCGTGTAGCGGTAACCGACGACGGCCAGGGACTGCCCACCAACGGCGCGCGCATTGGGCCGCGAGGAGATGGCCTGGAGGGAGGGTTCGGACTGTCGGGGATGCGCGAGCGAGCCGAGCTGGTAGGAGGCGAGCTGGAGCTGGCACCCGCACCGGGGCAGGGCACGACAGTGCGGCTGACGGTGCCGCTGGCAGGGCGCCCCGCAGCGGAAGCCATGGCCGAGGCCAACCGGGCCTAGTCGCCCCGGCCTAGTCGACCAGCCCGAGGCGCCGTGCGTAGGCCGTGATCTCGGCGCGCGAAGAGAACCCGAGCTTCTCGATCGCGCGCGCACGATAGGTCTTGACGGTGCGCTCGGCCACGTGCAGCTGCTCGGCTATCTGCGGGTTGGTGTGGCCCATGGCGATCAGCCGCACGACCTCGCGCTCGCGCTCGCTCAGGGACGCGCCTGCAGGGTCGGCGTCCTCGCCGGTGGCCATCAGGGCTCCCAGGCGCGGGTGCAGGTAGTTGCCGCCGGCGACAGCCAGGCGGAAGGCCTGCAGCAGCTCGGCGGGCTCAGCCTCTTTGAGCACGTAGCTGCGCGCCCCCGCGCGCAGGGCCTGGCGCGCATACTCGGGATCCTCGCGCATCGTGAGAATCGCCACGGCCAGCGAGGGGTGAGCGACAAAGCAAGACGGCAGGGCAGCCAGGCTCGAACCGCCGGGCATGGTTAGATCGAGCGTGAGCAGGTCGGGCTTGTGCTCTCTGACCTCGCGGACGGTCGAGGGCACATCGGCGGCCTCTGCAACGACGCGAAACTCGCCGGACTCGCGCTCGAGCACGGTGCGAATGCCATCGCGTACCACAGCGTGGTCATCGGCGATGATGACCTCGATGGGGCGGTCCACCCCTGGTATGCCCTCCTGCATGACGCTGACACCGTAGCGACTGCCTCGGACGCCGCGCAGGGCTGGGTTTCCCTTTGCAGAGCGCCAAATAGTCAATGCCAGCCAGTGAAAAGACCCCTTGGGACGACATCGATCGACACCTTTGGGACGACACGATCGGCACCCCTCGCCCGACAGACAAACGACCCGCGAGGTATCACCATTGTCGTGTTGTTATAGCGGGATCCCAAAGTGGGGAACCGCGGGAGGGCTCTCCCTGCGAGCCCAATCCAACCGGACTAGAGCCGGAGGTCCAAAATGCATACAGCACATCCATCACAAGCCCACTGGGGTGATCCCAGATGAGTGCCGTGGGCATCGGCCTTGCGTGGGCCTTCATCACGCTTGCCTCCTGCGTGGCGCTGTCGGCTAGCGCGCTGGCGAGCAGCAGGCGCGAGCTGGAGGTGGACCCACGCGGACTGAACCTCCCCAGCACGCACTGGCCACCTGACGGCACTCACTGGCCGGCGTTCGAGCTGGCGCCCACGAGCCCCGTACTGCGCTGCTCCCCATCGGTGGCGCGCATGCAGGCGGGCCCGAGTCGTCTTGAACCTGTCCTGTCCTCATGAGCCTCACCGTGCCTGGTGCATCCACCCGTGCGTGTGCTGCCGGGCCGGCGAATGCTGGAAATCGTCCCTTGTTGCAACTGGTGTCGCAGGAGCCATGGAAGCGACACGGCCACGGCGAGGGACCCTTCGAGGACGCCCACAGGGAAAGCCCGCGCATCCTAATCGTTGCTGCGGGAGCACCCAGGCGGGCGCTGGTGCACAGGGAACTGGCAGCCACCCTGGCCCCCGACACAGTCTTCGCGCAGGCGAGCAATGTGTGGGAGGTGCTCGCACAGGCCCCGCTGAGCGGCGTGGTGATGCTGGCGGAGGACTTGCCCGATGTCTCGGCGCGGACGCTGAGGGAGCTTCTGGGCCGACGTCATCCGTGGTTGCCGATCGTCGTGGTGGATGCCCCCGATGCGGAGGCCCAGGCCGGCGTGGCGCCGGCTTAGGTTGGGGGATCGGAGAGGGTCGCGCGAGGGACTGAGCGCAACTGAGCGCAACGAACCCAAGCAGTAGAACACGGCCGGGAACGTGCCAGAGAAGCTGCAGCATCTGCAGCCGGCCGCAGCAGACGTTAGCGTGGCGGCGTGCCACCACTGCCCAGGAGCCCCCGGTTGCGGAGAATCCTCCTCGCTTATACGGTCAATCAGCTGGGCACATGGTTCGCGTATGTGGCGCTGATGCTGAGCGTCTACGACCACACGCACAGCGCATTGGCGGTCGCCGGACTGCTGGTGGCGGGACGACTTCTGCCAGCACTCTTGACCCCCAGCCTGGTGGCGGCGGTGGAGCTCTCACAGCGCCGCGACGGTCTCAGCAGGCTGTACATGCTGGAGGGCATCGTGGCGGTCGCGCTTGCGGCTCTGCTGTGGCACTTCTGGCTGCCCGGCGTGCTGGTGCTGGTGGCGATCGACGGCACGGCAGCGCTGACGGCGGGCTCGCTGCTGCGGGCCACGGCGGCGCGTGTGGCGGTGGAGGAACTGGCGCCCGGCCCTGGGTCGGTTGCGCCCAGCGAAATCGGGGAGAGCAGCGAAGAGACTGCGCAACGCGAAGCGAACGCGGCTTTGAACGTCGCCTTTACGGCCTCCGTGACACTGGGGCCGGCGGTGTCGGGGGTGATCGTGGCCGCTGCCGGCAGCCCCACGGCCCTATTGATCGACGCCGTGTCGTTCTTCATCTGCGGCGTGCTGCTGATTGGCTTGCAGGTGCGGGCGAACGCGGAGGCAAGTGGCGCCTCAGTCCGCAGCCGCCTCGCGGCAGCGTGGGGGCATCTGCAGGCGATGCCCGCGCTGGGCGGCCTGCTGGCCACGGAGGCGCTTGCGATCGTGTTCTTCGCCTCGGTCGAGCCCGTGGAGGTGCTGTTCGTGAAGTCCACGCTCAACGCGGGCGATCGCGGCTTCGGCTTCCTGACGGCGGCATGGGGTGTGGGCATGGTGCTGGGCAGCCTTGTATTCGCGCGCTCGGTGCGGCGTCCGCTGCGCCCGATGCTCACATGGGGCACCTTGGCGGTGGGCGTTGCCTATATCGGCTTCGCCCTGTCGCCCACGCTGGCAGTGGCGTGCGGCGCGGCGGTGGTGGGCGGCATGGGCAACGGCGTGCAGTGGGCTGCCCTGATCAGCTCCGTGCAGCATCTGACCCCGCGCGAGCTGCTGGGGCGGCTGATGAGCACCGTGGAAGGGATCGGCGCGCTGTGCCCCGCCATCGGCTTCGTGCTGGGGGGCGTGCTGGCGCAGCTCACATCGCCGCGCACGGCAATGCTGTGGATCGGCGTGGCGGCGGCGTCGTGCACGGTCCTGTTCCTACGGGTGACGCGCAAAGACAAGGTCGCGCAAAAGCTGCAGGAGACGCAGGCGTCCGAAATGACTGGCGAGGTCCAGGCTGCCACCGAACAGCGTTAGGAACTATTTGGGATGGGTCCTCTATCCGTGGTTTTCGAATGCTGCGCCTCAAGTACGACACGAAGAAGACCGTTAAGGACGACAAAGAGTCGTACTTAGTTCCGCCCTGGCATTCCTGGCAGCACCCCTGGCAAAAATGGCATCTCTGGCATCACCCCTGGCGCCTCTGGCGCGCCCCCTGGCTGCGATGACGCACTGGCGCAGGCCGATCTACCTGGGCTTGCAGGCAGTGCTGCTGGCAGCGGCGCTCGTGGCGGCGGCGATGCTCTCGCGCGCGCAGGACTGGCAGCCGCTGGAGCTGCTGCTGCTGCTGCTCGTGTTGAGCGCCACGGGCGACCGGCTGACGGTGAACGTGCGCAACCAAAACCTCTCGGGCGCCTTCATCGCGCTGGTCCTGGCGATGACGCTGCTGGGTCCCACGCCAGCGCTGGCGCTGGGGCTGGCGGTGATGCTCACCGACGCCGTCATCCGGCGTCTGGCGCCAGCCAAGGCGCTCATCAACCTGGCCACCTATGCGACCTTCCTGATCGCCGGAGGCCTGCTTAGCCAAGAGCTGGTAGGCAACGTGCACGATCCTCACAACGCCGCCGCGACGCGCGGGCCGACGTTCGCATTGATCGTCTTCGCGGTGTTCATGGTCACCAACCTGCTCAATTTCGCGTTGATCGCGATTCACGAGCGCGTGGTGGGCAATCGCGGGCTGGTCGACCAGGCGCGCTACCTGTTGCTGCCGATGCTGCCCGGCCAAGTGGCGGCCGGCGGCCTGGCGGCGCTGCTCGCGGTGGCCTACACCAACATGGGCTATCCAGCGCTGGTGGGACTGGTGCTGGTAATCGTCATCTTCCAGTACCTGACCGTCGCCCTCGTGCGCTCGGAGGACCGCGCGGAGCAGCTGGAGGCGCGCTCCATGCGCCTCGCGTCGTTGCAACTGGGGGTGTTGGTGACGCTGGTGGAGACCCTGGCGCTGCGCGATCGCATGACCGCCCGGCACGCGGCCGCGGTGGCCCGCTACGCGCGGGCCCTGGCGCAGGAGGCCTCCTTGAGCGAGGCCGAGCAGGACGTCGCTCACACGGCGGGTCTCCTGCACGACATTGGCAAGTTCGCGCTGCCCGACCGCATCCTCAACGCCGAGATCCTCTCCGACGAGGATTGGGCGATGGTGCGCCGTCACCCGCAGGAGGGCGCTACGCTCGTGGGCCGCCTCGATGGCTATGGACCGGTGGCAGAAGCGATCCTCTACCACCACGAGAACGTCGATGGCAGCGGCTATCCAGCAGGTCTGATCGGCAGCGAGATCCCAATGCTCTCGCGCATCATTGCGATCTGCAGCACCTACGACACGATGACCGCCCGCGACAGCTACCGCTCGCCGATGACCCCCCAAGACGCCATGACCGAGTTGCGCCGTGTCTCCGGCCGCCAGCTCGATGGCGAGCTGGTGAACAGCTTCATCGCGATGCTCGAACGCGAGGGCGATGGGGTCTTCGCGCGCGGCGATGAGGTGGACTTCGAGGCCGAGTTGGCCTTCGAGCGCCGCGCGCGGGCGATCGCCGAGCCCGCGATGCGGTGACGTTGTAGGCCGCAGGGGGCTGCGGCCTACACGAGAGGCAGGGCGTTTGGGGTGCGCCCTGCCTCATGCTTTCGGGCGACGTGGACGACGAAGCGGCCAGACGGGACGAGACGAGACGAGACACACGCCCCTACTCGCCCCCTTAACGCCAAAAGCGCCGCTCTAGGCGGCGCCCTGGCCCGGGGTCGAAGCTTAGGACCCCTGGAGCTGCTTTCGCAGCCTCTCTCTGCTTAGAGCTTCCAACCCATTGCGTGCTCCTTCGCTCATGGCCCCACGGACCGGTTTGGCGGAGCGACGCCCCCGGTCCGGTCCCGGATAGCCGCTACCTTTGAGTAGGTTTGCACAGAATAGTAGCGGGATGAGACGAATATTGCACGCTTAGGGAGGCTTCTGCACAAATGATTGCAGACGTACCCAGGGCCTGGTGTTGTGGTCCACCCCCTTGCGACAATCCCAATCATGTGGTTTAGAGCCAAAAAACGGGGCCTACGAGGGGGCTCCAATTGGGCCGTCGGCGCCGTCGCATCAAAGGTCCATAAACCTCCTCGGCGCTCAACTTCTGCGCCCAAGCCGCCGAAGAGATGGACGTCAACAAAATCCACGACCCCTGAGAGCCGCCACCATGACCCTCATTCCGCTTGCACCCAACGACCGGCAGCTGGTCTTCACCGCCTCGCAGGCTGCCCGCTACCTGGGCGTGTCGCTGGCCACGGTGCGCCGCTGGGCCGACGCCGGGCATCTCGACTGCTATCGCACGCCGGGCGGCCAGCGCCGCTTCTCACGCGACCAACTGGATGGCTTCATCGCATCGCTGGAGCACTCACACCCGCGCGCGGCGTAGCTCAGCGCGCCAGGCGTCAGTCAGCGCGCCAGGCGCCCGAACTTCTCACGCAGCCGGCGATAGAAGGAAGAGCCCGGCAGCTGTGCGATCGTGCCCACATCGTCCGCAAAGCGGGCCTGGATCCTGCCTTCCGCGGGGATCTCGCACGCCGGGCGCCCATCGACTGAGACATCCAGCGGCTCGCGCGAGCGGTTATGGATCTCCAGGCGATCCCCCGGCGCCACCACCAAGGTGCGCGCCGTCAGCGAATGGGGAGCGATGAAGGACACCACCAGCCCCTCCACCCCCCAGGCCATCACGGGGCCGCCGTTGGCGAGGTTGTAGCCCGTGCTGCCCGCTGGCGTGGCCACCACGAGGCCGTCGCAGCGCACGCTGCCCACTTCCTCACCGTCGAGCGCATAGGCCAGCTCGGCCACGCGCTCGCCCACCTTGCGGTGGATGGCGACGTCGTTGATCGCCGTCGCCTCCCCCGTCGGGGTGCTCAAAATGATTGCCGGCAGCTTGAGCAGCTCGAAGTCGCCTGCCAGCGCACGGCGGATGCCGTCCGCGAGCTCCTCTGGTTCCACCGTCGCCAGGAAGCCGATCTCGCCGAAGTTCACAGCGAACACCGGCACGCCCGTGCCCGCGTAGCGTTGCAGGGCGCGCAGGATCGTGCCGTCGCCGCCCAGCACCACGCACAGCTCGACATCGCTGCGCATCTCCGCGTCGACTTCCATGCCCGGCGCCGCCACCAGGCGGTGCTTCTCCGTCTCCTCGGCGTCAAAGCGCAGCGTCACCCCCGCGCGCCTGGCAGCTGCCGTCAGCTCCTGCAACGCCGCCGCCGTATCCGCCACACGCCGGTGCGTCAGGACCGTCATGCGCCGCTCGGGCTGCGCGACCTCGCCAGTCACTCCCTCCTCTTCGCTCACCCGCTTCTCTTCGCTCACTCCCTCCTCTTCGCTCATGGCTCCACCTCCCCTGCCATCGCCACGATCTCCTCGTCGCTCCCCGCGCCGCCCTGGCGATCTACCTCGGCCAGCCACACGAACGTCTCCCTGTTGCCCTTCGGCCCCGGCAGGCCCGAGGAATGAAAGCCCAGCACGCTCGCGCCCAGTGCACGCGCCGCCGTGCCCACGCTCACAAGCGCCGCCCGGCGGTCCGTGGCCAGGCGCACCACGCCGCCCTTGCCCACTCGCTCACGCCCCACCTCGAACTGGGGCTTGATCAGCGCCAGTACGTCGTAGCGCTCGGCCATGCAGGTCAGGACCGCCGGCAGCACCTTCGTGAGCGAGATGAACGACAGGTCCATCACACCAAGCTGGGGGGCGTAGGGCAGCATCGCCGCCGTAAGCGCGCGCGCGTTGGTGCGCTCCAGTACGTGTACGCGGGGATCTTGGCGCAGGCCATAGTCGAGCTCGCCGTAGGCGACATCCACCGCCACCACCTGCGCCGTGCCGTGCTGGAGCAGGCAATCCGTGAAGCCACCGGTCGAGGCCCCCACGTCGAGGGCCAGCTTGCCCTGGACCTCCAGCTTGCCCTGGACCTGTATGCCCAGGCCCGTCTGTGCCAGCGCGTTGGCCAGCTTGATCCCTCCGCGCGAGACGTACCGGGGACGCTCCCTGACGCTCACCTGTGCATCCACGGCGACCAGCTCTCCCGGCTTCTGCGCGCGTCGCCGGCCCTCGCCCACGCACACCTCGCCCGCCATCACCGACGCCGCCGCCTGGCTGCGCGAGGGGAACAGGCCGCGCTCGGTCAGCAGGGTGTCCAGACGCTGCTTGCTCGCCACGCTGCGAACGGTATCCGCAAACCGCTCACGAGCGCCGCCGCGGAAGGCTTAGGTCGAGTCAATCGAACATGTGTGCGCAAGATCACACACAAACATATGTGCGCCGGGCAAGATAGTGATCGACCCGAAGTACAGCAGCATCCCTCCTCCCTCGAAACGGCCCGCCCTCCCAGCGGGCCGTTTCTTTTACCCGCTACGCCTCGACCGTCGCCGATCGGGTCGACCCGATCGCCGCCTCAATCCGCTCGGCGATGCGCTCAGCGGTGAAGCCCACCTCCTCATACAGCAGCGCCGGCTTGCCGTGAGTCACGTAGCGATCGGGCAGGCCCACGCGCAGGATGCGGCGCGGCACCGAGCCGGTGTCATTGAGGGTCTCCCACACCGCGCTGCCGAAGCCCCCGGCCAGCACGCCCTCCTCCACGGTCACCAGCAGGTCGTGCTCGGCGGCCAGCTGCGCCATCAGGCCCGTGTCGATCGGCTTGGCAAAGCGCGCGTCCGCGACCGTCGCGTGGATGTTGTGCGCCGCCAGCAGATCGGCCGCGGCCGCAGACTTGGCCACGCCCGTGCCGTAGCCGATTAGCGCCACACGCTCGCCCTCACGCAGGATCTCGCCCGTGCCCACCCGCAGCGCACGGGGCTCCGCAGGGAGCTCCACACCCAATCCTTCCCCGCGCGGGTAGCGCAGCGCGATCGGACCCCCGTCGTAACGAAGCGCTGTGTGCAGCATGTGCACCAGCATCGCCTCATCGCGCGGCGCCATCAGCACGATGTAGGGCAGGCAACGTAGGTAGGCGATGTCGAAAGCGCCGTGGTGCGTGGGCCCGTCATCGCCCACCAAACCCGCGCGGTCCATCGCCAACACCACGTTCAGCTTCTGCAGACACAGGTCGTGCACGATCTGGTCATAGCCGCGCTGCAGAAAAGTCGAGTAGATGGCTGCCACCGGCTTGACGCCCTCCAGCGCGAGGCCCGCCGCGAACAGCAGCGCCTGCTGCTCGGCGATGCCCACGTCGAAGTAACGCTCGGGCATCGCCTTCTGCAGAATGTTCAGGCCCGTGCCGGAGTTCATCGCGGCGGTGATGCCCACGACGCGCTCGTCGCGTTCGCACTCACGCACCAGCGCTTCGCCAAAGACCTGCGTGTACTGCTTGGCGACGGGCTTGGCCGGGGTGCTCCCAGGGACGCCTGGTGCAGGGCCCGCGGAGCTCGGGTGGGCGGGGGCTCCATTGACGATCGACTTCGGCTTGGCCGCATGCCACTGCTCCATGCCCTCAAGGCCCCCATCCTCGGCGGGCGCGAAGCCCTTGCCCTTGACGGTCGCGATGTGCACCACCACCGGCCTTTCCGCCGCCAGCGCCTCGCGCAACGCCTCGCGCAACGCGCGCACGTCATGACCGTCAACGACACCCATATACGCCCAGTCGAGCTCCTCCCACCACAGTCCCGGCGCCCAGAAGGCCTTGATCGACTCCTTCAGCTGTGGGCCCAGGCGCTCGAAGGCGGCGCCAATGCCACCCGGCAGACGCATCAGGCCGCCCTCCACGCCCTCGCGCGCGTGCCACAGTTTGGGGTTCAGCCGCACGCGGTTGAAATACCGCGACAGCGCGCCGACGTTGGGGGCGATCGACATGCCGTTGTCGTTCAGCACGATCACCATCGGCGTCCCCAGCCCACCCGCCTGGCCGATCGCCTCGAAGGCCACCCCTCCCGTCATCGCGCCATCGCCGATCACCGCCACCACCTTGCCGTCCGCGATCGCCAGCGTGTCCTGCTGCTCGCCCTCCCCGCGCGCCTGCGTGTGGATCATGTGGCGCATGCCCTCCTTGATGCCCACCGCATAGCCCACCGAAGTCGAGGCATGGCCGGCGCCCATGATGTCGTGCGCGGACTCCTCGCGCGAACAGAACGGCGCCAGGCCGCCGTACTGGCGGATCGTTCCCAGCTGATCGCGGCGGCCCGTCAGCACCTTATGGGGATAGGCCTGGTGACCTACGTCCCAGAGGATCTTGTCGTGGGGCGAGTCGAGCAGGGAGTGCAGCGCGACCGCCAGCTCGCAGGTTCCGAGGTTGGCGCCGAAATGCCCGCCGATCTCCCCGACGGTGTCGATGATGTGCTCGCGCACCTCCTGCGCCAGCGCCTGCAGCTGCTCCTCTGAGAGCGCCTTGAGGTCCTCGGGGTCATTGATGCGGGGTAGGAGGTCGGTCATGAGGTACGCGTATAGATGAAGTCGGTCACCTGCTCAAGCTCGGCCCGCTGCTGCGCGCTCGCCCCAGCCTCCGCCAACGCCGCTCGCGCCGTGCGGTGGGACTCCGCGGCCAGGACCTTCGCTTGATCGATTCCGAACTCGCTCACGTAGGTTCGCTTGCCGTGACGCTCATCGCTGCCCTGCGGCTTGCCCAATGCCTGCTCGGTTCCGATCACGTCCAAGATGTCATCAACGATCTGGAACAGCACGCCCAGCTCAGCCGCGAAACGGCGCAGGGCCATTGTCGCAGGTCCATCCACGGCGGCCAACAAAAGTACGCAGATCACCGACGCTCCCACCAATCTGCCCGTCTTAAGCTCGTGTAGGCGCCGCAGTCCCTGCGGCCCCGCCGGCGCCTGGTGGGCCACATCGGCGTACTGACCTCCCACCATGCCGTTGACCCCCGTCGCCGCCGCCAGCTCCGCCGCGGCCGCCAGCACCCGCTGCGGCTGCGAGCGCTGCTCGGTCAGCAGATGATGGAAGGCCTCCGCGTAGAGACCGTCGCCGGCGAGAATCGCCACGCTCTCGCCATAGGCCACATGACAGGTGGGCCTACCGCGGCGCAGAGCGTCGTCGTCCATCGCGGGTAGGTCGTCGTGGATCAGCGAATAGGTGTGGATCAGCTCAATCGCCCCCGCAAGCGGCAGCACCGAGTGCTGCTCCAGGCCCACCGCCCGCGCGGTCGCCAGCGCGAGCACAGGGCGGATGCGCTTGCCGCCGGCCAGCAGCGAGTAGCGCATCGCCTCCTCCAGGCCAGCCGTCATCGCCTCTTGGGAAAAACGCATGCCCCGCAGGTACTCCTCTACCTCCAGGCTGAGATGGTCTGGGTAGCCCACCTAAAGCAGCGAGTCCTGCCCGGGCGCGGGCGCGTGAAGCTCGCTGCGCGCCCTGCTTTCAAGCTCCACCGAGGCCTGGGTGGCAAGCGCGGCGCAATCCTCCACCAACGTCGCGGCCGCATCCGCCGAGAGCTCGCCCGAGCGCAGCTGCTCCGCCGCGCGCTCCAGCCGGTCGATCAGGTCATCCAGGGGATCCATTGCAATCGCTTCCTCTCCGCCGGTCGGGGTCCTCATGACGCCGTGGGCGTATTCTCGCGCACCTCGCGCAAGACCGCGTCCAGCACCCCATTGACGAACGCCGGCGCCTGGCTGCCACAGAACACCTTCGCGCTCTTCACGGCCTCCTCGATCGCGCCCTCGGGCGGGATCGGCGTCTCCCCCGGCGCCACATCGGGGTGCAGCATCTCGATCAGGGCGACACGCATGATGCTGCGCTCCAAAGGCTGCAACCTGCCCACCGACCAGCCATGTGCGTGACGATCGATCACCTCGTCTAGCTCCTGCGCCCTGTCCGCCGCCGCGTAGGCCAGCGCGCGCGCGAACGTCGACGCATTGGGCCCCAGCGCCTTCAGCAGGGACTGCCCCGTGAGGTCGTGCTGGTAGAGGGCAAATACCGCCGCCCTCCTCTGCTCCGAGCGGCGCATCCTCGCTCCTAAGCGCGCGAGACGTAGTCGCCCGAGCGCGTATCCACGCGGATGCGCTCGCCCACCTCGATGAACAGCGGCACGGCGATCGTGGCCCCGGTCTCGAGCGTCGCCGGCTTGGTCCCGCCACCGGAGGCCGTATCTCCTCGCAGTCCCGGCTCGGTCGCGGTGATTTCCAGGTCGACCGCACTGGCCAACTGCACATCGGAGGGCTCATCATCAATGAACAGCACATCCACCTCGCTGGATGGCTTGGTCCACCGCAATGCCTCCTCCACGGTGCTCTGCGCCACCGCGATCTGCTCGTAGCTCTTGGTGTCCATGAAGTGCGCCTCGGCTCCATCGGCGTAGAGGAACTGCATCTTGCGCGCCTCGGTGCGTACCGGACGGAACTTCTCTCCCGCTCGGAACGTTCGGTCGATGACCGCGCCATCGCTGGCGCGACGCAGCTTGGTGCGCACGAACGCGCCGCCCTTACCGGGCTTGACGTGCTGGAACTCGAGGATCTTGAATACCGTGCCGTCTATGTCGATGTGGGAGCCGTTGCGGAACTGGTTGGTGCCGATCACGAACGAGAGCGTAGCGCCACCCGCTGCACGAGCGCGGGCAACAGCCGCCGCGGAGCCGGCCTGGCTCCGTCTGGCGCTGCTTGGGATCTGCGCGATGGCCGCCCTGGCGTATGCCTGGGGCATGGGCGGCGCGGCGCTCGAGGCCTTCTATGGCGCGGCGGCGCGCAGCATGTCGCTCAGCTGGCACAACTTCTTCTTCGGCGCATTTGACCCGGCGGGCACGGTAAGCGTCGACAAGATCCCCGGGTCGCTGTGGCCACAGGCGCTGCTGATCCGCATCTTTGGCTTCCACGTGTGGGCTGTGGTCTTGCCGCAGGTGATCGAGGGCGTGCTCACGGTGCTTGTGCTTTTTCGTGCGGTTCGTCGTCTGGCTGGTCCTCTGGCGGGAATTACGGCAGCGGCGGTGCTCGCCCTCAGCCCGGTGACCGTCGCCTTGAACCGCGGCAACGTGGCGGATTCGCTGCTGATCCTGTTGCTCGTGCTGGCAGCCGACGCGACCTCCGCGGCGCTCCTCAGCGGACGCCTACGCACGCTACTGCTGGCGGGGGTGTGGGTGGGGCTGGCATTCCAGACCAAGATGGCGGTGGCGTGGCTGGTGCTGCCGGCGCTAGCCGGCGCCTACCTGCTCGCCGCCCCCGCACGGGCGGGCACCCGTCTTGCGCAGCTTGGCCTCGCCGGGGTCGTGACCGTCGCGGTGTCCCTCAGCTGGATGACGGTTGTATCGCTCGTACCCGCACCCGACCGACCCTACGTGGATGGCACCCAGAACAACTCCATCTTCAGCCAGGTATTCGACTACAACGGCGTCGCGCGCCTGGGAGGCAGCAATGTCTTCGCCGGCGCCGGGCATCCCGCCGCCTTTCTTGTGCATCTCTCCGAAGCGAGCGCGGCGCCAACCCACCGCTCCCAGCCCGGTCCGCTGCGGCTGCTGAGGGGAGTGTTCGGGCGCGACGATGGTTGGCTGCTGCCGGCCGCGGCGATCGCCGCGCTCAGCGTGCTCTACACCCGCCGGCGCACCGATCGTCGCGATCCCCTCAGGGCCTGCATCGTGCTGTGGGGCCTGTGGCTCTTGATCCTTGCTGCTTTCTTCAGCGCGGGTGGCTATCCGAACTCCTACTACGTCGCCGCGCTCTCCCCCGCCACCGCAGCGCTGTGCGGCGCCGGTCTGGCGCTGGCGTGGCAAGCCCGCGCGCGGCCTATCGCGAGGTACGGCCTTGCCGCCGCCGTGCTCTGCTCGGTCGGCTACGGCATCTATCTGCTCCGCGGCGGGACCGGGGTTCCGGGGTGGCTGGTCCCGCTTGCAGCCCTCACTGGCGTACTCGCAGCCACGATGCTGCTCGCGCGGCGCGGCGCGGGCGACCGCCAGAGCCCATTGGCGGGCCGCACGGTCCTGCTCGCGCTCGTCGGCGTCCTGCTGCTGCCTGCGGTCACCTCAACGCTCATGGTCACCCGCGGCCTCGGTCCCTTCGCCGCGCCTTACGAGCCCGCGTCCGCCACGGTCTCCCGGGCCTCGGCGCGGCACACACGCCTGCTCGATCAGCAGGTTATGGAACAGCTCTCCTCCACCTATGGCACACCCATCGCACTTGCCACCGACTCCTCGATTCTCGCTGCGCCCTTCATCCTGGCGACGGGCAAGGAGGTGCTTCCGATCGGAGGTTTTCAGGGCGGGATCCCTGCGCCTTCCCTCGCCGAGCTTCGGCGCCGCATCGCCGCTGGAGAAGTCCGTGGCTTCCTCGTGCCACGCACAAGCGACGACCCGCGCGTCGCCTGGATTCACAGCCACTGCATCCCCCCGCCCGCCGAATCTCAGGGGAGCAGCAGCGCCCCCACAGCGCTGTATGACTGTCGCAACAGCTGAGCGACTGTCGCAACGGCCGAGCGCCTGCTTGTCCGTCAGGACACCTCGGTCAGTTCCTTGGACAGTGCGCTGAGCGATTCTCCGCCGCCCGCGCGCACGACCACGAGATCCTCGATCCGCACCCCGAAGCGACCGGGCAGGTAGACCCCTGGCTCGACGGTGACGACGTTGCCGGCGCGAAGCGGCTGCTCGCCCGCGGTGCGCGACAGGCGTGGAGCCTCGTGGACCTCCAGGCCGACGCCGTGGCCGAGGCCGTGGCCAAAGTGCTCGCCGTGACCGGCATCCTCGATGCTCGAGCGAGCCACCGCGTCGATCTCGCGTCCCGAAGGGCCGGGGCGGAGCGCCGCGAGCGCCTCTGCCTGCGCGTGGCGGACCAGCTCGTATACCTCGCGGGCTTCCTCTGAGAGACGACCGGTGGCGAAGGTGCGAGTGCAGTCCGAGCAGTAGCCCTCGAGCTGTGCGCCCCAGTCGATCGTCAGCAGGGTGTCCTTGGGGATCGCAACCGCGCGGGGCTCGGCGTGCGGCAGCGCGGAGTGCGGGCCGGCAGCGACGATCGAGGGGAAGCTCGGGCATTCGGCGCCGAGACGGCGCATGCGCAGCTCCAGCTCAATCGCCACCTCACGCTCGCTGCGACCCACGAGACCCTGCTCCAACACTTCGCGTAGCGCCGTATCGGCCAACGCGGCGGCAGCGCGGATACGCGCGAGCTCGTCCTCATCCTTGACCTCGCGCAGCGCAGCCACAAGACCACCGCACGCGCTCAGCTCCCAGCCGCTGGGCAGGAGCTCGCGCAGACGGGAGTGCTGCTTGACGGTGGTCGTCGAGTCATCGAAGCCCAGCTTGCCTGTCACCGCGGCTGAGCGGGGCTCGAGCTTGCGCACCGCGGCCTCCAAGAGGTCGATCGCCACAATCTCGCGCGCGAATACGTCGGGCACCTGCTCCGCAGCCTGTGTCTCGTAGCGGAAGTCGGTCAGGAAACGCTGCGAGCCATGCTCGGATGCCGCAACGAGCGCTACGCCGTTGGAGCCTGTGAAGCCTGTGAGGTAACGCACATCGACAGGGGTGCTGATCAGCAGTAGGTCCAGCTTGCGCTCGCGCAGCTGCGCAGCCAGGCGCTCGACGCGCGGGGAGATCGCGCGCGCGGCTTCACCCACACCCTCAAGCGGCGCTCCGCTGCTCACGAGCCGGCGCCCTCGCTGGTGCCCTCAAGCTCAGTGCGCAGCAGCTTCAGCGCCTGCTTGTATCCATCGACGCCCTTGCCGCAGATGCTGGCCAGGCACAGCTCCTCCACGACCGATACCCGGCGCCACTCCTCACGCGCCTTGATGTCGGACAAATGCACCTCGACCGCCGGCAGTGCGGCGATCTCCAGAGCATCGCGGATGGCCCACGAGTAATGCGTCCAGGCGCCCGGGTTGAGCACGAGGCCATCGGCTAGGTCGGGAAGGCCCTGCAGGTGTTCGACGAACTCCGACTCGGCGTTGGTCTGTAGGAAGCGCACCTCGATGTCGAGTTCGGAGGCGAACTGCGAGATGTGCTGCTCAAGCTGCATCAGCGTGAGCGTGCCGTAGTGCTCGGGATCGCGCCTGCCCAGCATGTTCAAGTTGACCCCGTGCATGACCTCGATGCGATAGATGCCCGCCATCTCACGCCAACTCTGTCACGGCGGCGCGCAACTCGTCCTGCGCCACCTCGCAGCCGCTGCGCACGTCACCCGGCGCACTCACTAGCACGAACGGCACCGCCACTCCCAGGCGCTTCTTGTCACGCAAGGTCATCTCCAGCACCTGCTCGATCTCGACTCCCTCCAGGCGCACCGGCAGATCGTGGGCGAGGAGCAGCTCGCGCACCTGCTCACGCAGCGCCTGCTGGCCGGAAAGCCGCAGCGCGGCGAGCAGGCCCAGGCCCACGGCCTCGCCGTGGCGATAGCGCGCATACCCGGTGACAGTCTCGATCGCATGGCCCACCGTATGCCCCAGGTTGAGTACCTGTCGCCGGCCGCCATCGCGCTCGTCCGCGGCGACCACCGCAAGCTTCGTGCGTGCACAGGCGAGAATCGTGCGCTCCTGCACGGGCTCATCCGCGGCGATCTGCCGCCACAGCTCACCGCCCGCGATCAGGGCGGTCTTCAGCACCTCCACCCAGCCGGCCTGGCGCTCAGCCGTTGGCAGCGTCAGCAGCATGTCGGGATCGACCATCACGCCCGCCGGCTGGTGATAGGCGCCGACGTAGTTCTTGGCCTCGGGCAGGTCCACTCCAGTCTTGCCGCCATAGGCCGAATCGACCTGTGCGACCAGCGTGGTGGGCACCTGGACCACCGGCACCCCGCGCTGGTAGGTGGCGGCGCAGAAGCCGGCGAGGTCCCCCACGACGCCGCCCCCGAACGCCACCACGTGATCGGCGCGGGTCATGCCTTGCTGCGCCAGCATCTGCCATACGTGTTCTGCGCTGGCCAGCGTCTTGTGCTGCTCGCCAGGCGGGATCTTCACAAGCGCCTGCATCAGATCAGGCGGCGGTCCGTGCAGTACGGCCACCGTTTCATCGCTGACGCAGAAGCTGCGCGAGACGCTCCGATCCAAAGGCCACACCTCCTGCGACCATCCCCCGTTGGCCAAGAGGCCTGAGCCAACGAGCACCGGGTACTCACCGGAAGCCGCGCTGGCCCACAGCAGGTGTGTGCTGCTGGGGGCGGCCGCCAGTGAAAGCAGCGCCCCCAAAGCCCGTCCTGCGGCGTCAGCCGAGGGCAGGATCGCGTCCGCCAATCCCTCATAAATCTCCCGGCGCTCCTGATAGAGGGCAGCGAATGCCTGACGGTCGCGCGCTAGCGGGCGCTCCTTGCCTTGGGCGCGCTCCCAGGCCGTCTCCGCATCCACGTCAAGCAACACGGTCAAGTGGGGCTCAAGCGCGGCGCGCACGCGTGGGGAGAGGATGCTGCCGCCGCCGAGCGCAAGCACCGCACCCGCCCCAGCTGTCGCGAGCAGCTCGAGTGCAACCTGCTCCTCCTGCTCCCGAAATACGGCCTCACCGTGACGTTCGAACTCTTCGGCAATCGAATGCCCCATGCGCTCCTCGAGCAGCTTGTCGCTGTCGAGTGCCTGCACTCCAAGCGCTGTGGCCACCTCGGTGGCAGCGCGCGACTTGCCGGCCCCCATGAAACCGATAAAAACGAGCCTACGATTTAGCGGCGCCACCCGATCCGCTCCTCGTAAGCGCGGAGGGCAGCCAGCACGTCATCGATGTGATCGCCCCCGAACTTCATCCGGTAGGCGTCGGCGAGCACAAAGGCAACCATCGCCTCGCCCACGACGCCCGCGGCCGGCACGGTGCAGGAGTCCGTGCGCTCGCGCAGCGCCTCGGCGGGCTCGTGCGTGGCGATGTCCACCGAGCGCAGCGGCTTGGTGAGCGTCGGCAGTGGCTTCATCGCGCCGCGCACGATCACGGGCTCGCCGTTGGTCATCCCGCCCTCCAGCCCCCCCGCGCGGTTGGTCTCGCGGTAGTAGCCGCGCTCGGCGTCGTAGAAGATCTCATCGTGCGCCTCCGAGCCGGGCGCGCCGGCGACGGTGAAAGCGTCGCCGATGGAGACGCCCTTGATCGCCTGGATCGAGAGGATCGCCTGGGCAAGGCGCCCATCCAGGCGCTCCTCCCAGGATACGTGGGAGCCGAGACCCGGCGTTACGCCGAAGGCCTGCACCTCGAAGACGCCGCCCAGGGACTCGTTCGCCTTGCGCAGGCGGTCGATCTCGGCGACCATCGCCCGGGTGGCCTCCGCGTCCAGGCAGCGCACCGGTGAGCTGTCGACCGCAGCGAAGTCCTCCACGCTGAGCGCTCGCTCGCTGGGAGCTCCTATTTGCGCATGCACCGATGCGATCTGCACCACGTGCGAGCGGACCTCGACGCCCACGGCCCGCAGGAACGCCTTGGCCAGCGCCCCGCCCGCCACGCGCGCCGCGGTCTCGCGCGCGGAAGCACGCTCGAGGATGTTGCGCACGTCGCTGTGCTTGTACTTCCAGGTGCCCACCAGGTCGGCGTGCCCGGGGCGCGGCAGGTGCACCTCGGGCACCTCCTCCGGTACCGGCCAGGGGTTCATGCGCTCTTCCCAGTTGGCGTAGTCGCGGTTGGCCACGCGCAGCGCGATCGGACCGCCGAGGGTCTTCCCGTGGCGCACGCCCCCCGAGACCTCCGCCGCGTCGCGCTCGATCTTCATGCGTCCGCCGCGGCCGTGGCCGAGCTGGCGGCGCGCCATGTCGGCGTCGAGATCCTCGGCGCGCAACTCTAGTCCCGCGGGCAAACCCTCAACGATGCAGGTCAGGCCGGGCCCGTGGGACTCGCCGGCGGTTATCAAACGGAGCGCCATCTCCGCCTAATCTATTTGCTCGGAGCCGAGAAGGCGCGCCGGAGCTCAGTGTTCGTGATGCGGCGAGAACACGACTACGTCGCGCTCCGGCAGATAGCGCAGGTCTTCGCTGATCGGGAGCCCAGCGGCGCGCAGCAGCTTGCGCCCAGCCAGGGAGACGCGCGCCGCGGCCGCCGGCGTGAAGGTGGTTTCGTGCTTGACGATGCTGACCACCTGCAGCAGGTAGGTGACCGCCTGCCCGGCGCTGCCGACGTACTGAAGTTCCTCAACCTTGCCGACCGGCATATCGATCGTTTCGCACTGCGTGGCGCTCGGCAAGCAGATACCTTCGCCCTTGACGATCGCCTCGTGCAGGAGCGTGAAGAGTGCGCCCTGGCCGCTTGAGCTGACGCCTGCGTAGACAATCAGGGCGTGTTCCTTGTCGGGCAGTGGCGTGAGACGCTTGAGGTTCTCATATGGCGTCAGTTGTGGATTCTGTCCCGGCGGGGGAGCCAGGCCGAAGATGAGCGCGACCTGGAAACTCCGGGACAGCACCTTCTTCTTGGACTTTTCGGGGTTTGACTTGTTGGACGAGCCGCTTGGTGTCGTGCCGCCGCTGCTGCCTGAGGAGCCGCCGCTGGTGCCTGCGGCCCCCTTGGAGCCGCTGGCAGCCGACGTGCCGGTGGGGCTCGCGACCGTCTTGGCCTTATGCGGTTCGGGCAGCTTCACGAACGGGTCGCGCGTAGCGCCACCGCGCTGATAGTGCGTGCCGCTGGTCGTCTCAGAGACCGCCACGTTGGGGTTGGCGGGCGCGGGACTGGCCAGCGATGGAGGGGTCGATGGCAGCGCCGGCCCCAATGAGGCGGTCGGCGTTGAACCCGAGCCACCGGAGCCAAGCACGGCGTAGGCCACGGCAGCCGCCAAGGCGACGCCAAGCAGCAGCACGAATGGCAGCAGACGCCGACCCAAAAGGTCGGTCTTCAACGATGCGAGCAGACCACTCATGGCGTCACCTTTACGAGCGCGGGGGCAGTTGGAGAGGAGCTCGAGGAGGGCGCGCCAGAGACCCGGGTGGTGCCCGTGCCGGCGGGGCCGGCGGAGGTGGCGCCCCCGGTCAGGCCCTGGCCAGGAGGCAGCACGTAGGCCGTCGCGGTGATCGTGCCTGTCAGCTCTTCTTCCTTGCCAGAGGAGCTCGTGGCCTTAGTAGAGCCTGACCCCTTGCTCGGGGTGGGGCTTTCGCTCGAGCCTTCCTGCTTGAGCGCAAGATCGGCGCTCTGGATGGTGAGCAGGCGACCGGTGACGAGTACGCCGGAGGTGGTATGCAGCGTGAAGTTGTCGACCTGGTGCAGCAGGTGATAGAGGTCGGCGAAGGTGCCGCGGAAGATGAAGGTGAAGGGCATCTGCGTGAAACCGCCGCTAGCAGCCGCTCCGAGCGCGCTCGCGCTGGAGTTGGTGCTAGGGCTCGAACCGTTCGTGCCAGTGGCGATCGAGTTGAATTCGACATTCTTCTGGTGGGATGCCTGGTCGAGCTCGTAGACGAGCGAAGGCACCTCTTCATCGGCAGGCACAGCCTTGCCGAGCTTGACCACGGAGGCGTAGGCGGTGGAGTACTGCGACTGTGCGCCTTGCGCTTCGGCGAGCTGACCCTGCGCGGTTGCGAGCGTGGTCTGCGCGGCGCTTACTTCGGCGTCGAGCTTGGCGGCCTTTTCGCGCTCGGGCGAAACGCCGAGTATCCAGCCCGCGGCGAGCACGCCAAGGACCACGACAGTCATCAGGACAAGCCGGTCGCGCGTGGTCATTGCGAGCCTCCGGCGTTTGCGACGCGCGTGGGTGGGGAGGATGCGGCACCTGTGCCGGCTGCTGCTGTGGACTGCGTCAAGGAGCCCGAGTTCGAAACAGGCGGCGTGGGTAGTGCGGCGAAGGTCACCGTTACGGCGAAGGCTGGGTCCTTTTCAGGACAGCCAGCGCCGCTCGCGCCGCCGGACGATCCACCGGTGGAGGTGGACTTCGTCGAGCTCTGCAGCGTGACATCGCCGACGCCGTCGATCAGGCGCAGGCGCTGCAGCGTCTGGGCGACCTCAGCCTGGCTGGTGGCGCAGCCGGCGAGGATGAAGGTTGGGACGCTTCCCGGAGGAGTGGCGGAGGTGACGGCGCTCGCGGCGCTGGCGGTGCTGGCGCCGCCAGCGCTCGCACCGGTCGCGGGGGTCGCCGGTGCAGCGGGCTTCGCGGCTGCGCCCGTCGCGAGCACGGCGGAGGCGATCGTGCCCTTCACAGAGCTCAGCGAGGCGTCGCTGGGCAGCACGCGACCGAGCTCGTGGAAGGCATGGGCCCAGTCAAAGCGCGTATTGACCAACTCGGTCACCGCGTTCAAGCGCTGCTCATACATGGCCTTGAAGCTGGTGTAGGGAGCAAGCGCATTAGCGCGCGCCTGCGTGGACTGAGCCTGTGCGTTAACGCTTGCGACCTTTTCCGTGCGTTCGGAGACCTGGTGGTTGGCCGTCCCGTACAGAAAAGCCAGCACCGCCAGTCCGGCGAGCAGGCCGAGCACCATGAAAGCCGCGCCCTCGGACTCACCCGCGGCAGGCCCGCCACCGGCGCGCTGCTCGGAGGGGATCAGGTTTACGGCCTTCACGAGTGCACCTCCTCAGCGGCTAAGCCGGCCGCGATCGTGAGGTGATGAGGGGAGAGGCCACCGAGATCGCTGGCGTCGGCGAGGCTGATGCTCTGGCGGCGCAGCGCCAGGCCAAGATCGGACTCGAGCATCTCAGCGAAGCCGGGCAGCGCCAAGGCAGGCCCACTCAGCACGACGCTTGAGACATCGCCGCCTCCATCCTGGGAGCGGTGGAAGTCAAGCGAGTTGCGCACGTCCCCGACGATCTCGCGGATACCGTTTTCAAGCACGAGGCGGATGTCCTCATCAGAGGGCTTCTCGGCCGGCTTTTCGGCCTTGGCCTTGGACTTGGACCTCGCGACGGCCTTGGTCTTGGCGGGTTCTTCGACAGGCTCATCGACGGATTCCACAACCTCGGCGTCCGGTGTATCGGTTTCAGACGCAGAGGTTGCAGTCGGCTCCTGCGCGAGCGCCCAGGTCTCCACGGGCTCGGGCTCGGGCGGAGTGCCAAAGCCCTCGTGAAAGTCCACCAGCGGCTCCTCGTCCTCGCTTGCCTCCTGCCCCTCACCATCCAGGTTGGCAGCGAGCTCAGGCTCCTCCATGACCAGCTCCGGCTGTGGCTCGGGCTCTAGTTCAGGCTCGGGCTCTGGCTCGGCGGGGCGTAGATCGATCGCGGCCAGCAGCGCGCGCGCCTCGGTCAGCGGGATGCCGCGACGCTCGGCCACCTCAGCTGCCATCGCCTCAAGGCCACCGCCGACGACGCGCGTGAAGCGGCAGACGAGCCCCTCGGCGATCGCCATGTTCGTGAGCCCTCCCACGTTCAGATACAGCACACGTCCCTGCGATTCGGCGTCCGCGCGGTAAAGCGAGCGGATCAGCGCGAACGCGGAGAGATCGACGCCCTCTGGGCGCAGTCCCGCGGCGCGCACCGCGCTCAAGAGCTTTTCGACCATGTCGCGCTGCGCAGCCACGACGACCACGCGCTGGCGCTCGCCGTTAGGCGTGTCGATCAGGCCCAGTGACTGATAATCAAGCACCGCGTTGGAAAGCGGCATCGGGATCTGGTCCTCGGCCTGGAAGCGCACCGCCGCGGCCAGCTCCTTGCGGTCTGTGACCGGTGGCAGCTCCAGCACACGCAGGACGGTGCGTTGGTTGGCAACCCCGATCCGCACCCGCTTGCTCAGGCGCTCATCCTTGAAGACCTGCCGCAGCGTCTCGCTCAACAGGCTCTCGTCCAGCACCTCGCCCTCGCGGATCGTGTCCGGCGCCAGCGGCGCCCCTGCCGCGTGGCGCACCACGATCGACCCGTTCACATCCGCCTGCACGGCCGCCACATACCCCGGCTGGATGTCCAGCCCCACGAGTCCGGCCCCGCCGCCGCGGCGGCGGCGCAAGGACAAGCTCAGGTTCGGATTCAAGGATCTTGGCATCAGGAAGGTCCATCGGGCGCCGGGGGCGCCGGGCTCGACACGCTCCCGTAATCGGCCCCCCGACCCCATCCCTATAGACCTGCAAGATCCCATTGACCATTCGTCCAGACCGGTTGGAGCGCGCGGTCGATCGTGCTAAGCGCACGCAGGCCCACAACGGACAGTGCAGACACGGGCGCGTCAGTGCAGAAACGTGCTCGTGTACCAATCCACGATCGGCTGTCCCGCGAACACGGCGACGATCCCGCCCAGGGCAAGGAAAGGACCAAACGGGACAGCCGTCTTGCGGCCCGCCTGTACGCCCTTGCGCGCGATGATGACCGAGCCGATGGCCACTCCAGATAGCAGGGCGACCAGGAGAGCAGGGGCGACCGCGACGCCCAGGAACAGGCCCATCATCCCCGCCAGCTTCACATCGCCCAGCCCCATCCCTCTCGGATACAGAAGCACCGCGACCAGCAAGAACCCGCCCGCCGCCGCGCCCGCGATCAGCCGTCCCGCCTCCCCGCCTGGATCAAGGGCCGTCCCCAGCACCACCGCCAGCACGGCCCCCACCGCGGTCAGCCGGTTGGGGATGATCCTATGCTCCAGATCGATTGCCGCCGCTGGCAGCAGCACCAGTACCAACACCACTGACAATGCAATCCCGGCCGCGCTGTCATGCGTCAGCACCGCCCCTGCGCACAGCAGCGCAGCCCCCGCCTCCACCAGTGGATACCGAGCCGATATCCGCATCCCGCAGTTCCTGCACTTCCCGCGCAGCAACAGCCATGACAGCACCGGGATGTTGTCGTAAGGCTTCACCGGCTCCCCGCACTGCGGGCAATGTGACGTCGGCGTGATCAGTGACTCCCTGCGCGGGAGGCGGTAGGTAACGACGTTCAAGAACGACCCCACGATCGCACCCAGCACTCCGGCGAAGGTTGCCTCCATACGAGGGGGATCGACTTTCGCCGAGGTGGGCTTGAGCGGTGGGGCAGGGCTACCAGCTGCCGGTGGGACAGCCGCCCTTGTTGCTCGCACTCTTGGCGACGCATGTGCGTGTGATCGTTCCAGCAGCGTTCTTGATCGTGAACGAGTCTTCGCTCGCCTTTGAGACCGACTTGACTTCATAACCGTTGGCGCTGGGCACACCGACGACCGTGAACGTCGCGCTCGAAGTATCCGCGAGCGTCGGCTCAATCGCCTTCAATTCGGCTTCACTGGCACCGACGTAGGAACCATTGTGATCGCTTGAGTACGTCTCCATCGCCGTCTGAGCGGTACGCACCTGCGACTTCGCAGCCGCATCGTCAGCCTTGCTCTTCTGGTTCAGGAACGCCGGAATGGCGACGGCCGCCAGAATGCCAATGATCAGGATCACAACCAGAAGCTCGATAAGCGTGAAACCACTCTCGTTGTCCTTCAGGCCGTGATGCAATCTTTGGCGCATTGGGGTCCCCCTGTGATTCAGTGAGCGCGGCATAGCTGAGAGCTTCATCGGCACCTCCTCCACGGAAGTTGAGATCCGCAACCGTCCCTAGGCCGGAATCGGCTTTGCAAGAGCAGGGAGGCGGCCATCGGCCGCCTCCCTTTTGCTGCTTGATTTGAGGTGTCGTCGACTACCAGGTGCCGGACGGGCAACCACCCTTGTTGGCTGCACTCTTCGCAACACAAGTCCGGGTGATCGTGCCGGCTTCATTCTTGATCGAGAACGAGTCTTCGGTCGCCTTCGAAACCGACTTGACTTCGTAGCTGGTGGCGGAAGGCACACCAACGACCGTGAACGTCGCGCTCGAGGTATCCGCGAGCGTCGGCTCGATCGCCTTCAATTCGGCTTCATTGGCGCCGACGTAAGACCCATTGTGGTCGGTCGAGAACGTCTCCATTGCCGTCTGAGCAGTGCGTGCCTGCGACTTCGCAGCCGCATCGCTCGCCTTGCTCTTCTGGTTCAGGAACGCCGGAATGGCGATCGCGGCCAGAATTCCGATGATCAGGATCACAACCAGAAGCTCGATGAGCGTGAAACCACCCTCATCCTTCGAGCGCTGGCGCAGTCGATACAGCATTTTTGATCCTCCTAGGATCCGATTACAGGACGCCAGTCCTCGGTTCCACCGCCCCATTGGCGATGCGTCCCCCTTGCGAGAGCCGCCGGCTTTGCAAACACGCCCTATAGACGCTGCCCTGGCACCTCGGCGCTGGCTATTGTCAGCGAGGGAATCGACCCGCAGCGAGGGAGCCTGTAGTGCTGCAAGCCGCCTTGGACGTATCGGCGGCCGACCGCACGTCCACTGGACGGATGTCTAGGGCTGAGCGGCGGCGGTGTGCCGACCAGGACGCGCCCTAGGCTGCCGCTTCCACACCCTCTGCCGGCGTCTCGGCCTGCGGCTGAGCCTGCTCGCCACTCGACCAGCGTGCCTGCGCGTCGATCTCGTGGTGGCGAACGCCATCGCCTTCGCACCACGGGCAGGTGACCTTGGCGGCGGTACCCCCCAGGTTGGAGATAACGCGGCCGGTGCCGCGGCAGGGCATACACTCCTGAGGAGCGTGAGCAGCCTCTGTGGGATTGGCGTCGTCCGGGTCGGAAGCCATAGGGCGAGATTAGCGGGTGGGGCATGAGCACGGCTCTGCCGGAGGAGCGCCCGCAGGCGGCGCGAACGTCGCAGCGCGCGCTGCGTTGGCGTTGGGAGTGGGTAGCGGTAGTGGCTGTGCTGGCCGCAGCGGCGGCGCTGCGACTGATCGAGCTGGGGGCGGTGCGGCTGGACCCGTTCTACGACGCGGCGGTGCGGAGCATGGGGATGTCATGGAAGAACTTCTACTTCGGGGCCTGGGAGCCGGGCGGGAGCGCTTCGATCGACAAGCCGCCGGTGGACCTGTGGCTGCAGGTGGCAAGCGTGAAACTGTTTGGCTTCGGATCGACGTCGCTGAAGCTACCGGAGGCACTGGGGGGAATCACGGCAGTGGCACTGATGTACGCAGCGGTCAAGCGGGTGTGGGGGTTTGCGGCGGGGATCGGGGCGGCTTTGGCGTTGGCGGTGATGCCGGTGGAGGTGATCACGGCGCGCAGCGACACGATGGACGCGGTGATGATGGCGCTGCTCGTGGCTGCCCTGCTGCTGTTGATCAAGGCCTGCGAGAGCGGCAAAACGGCGTGGCTGCTGGCGGCTGCGGCAGTGCTGGGGGTCGCCTTCAACGTGAAGCTGCTGGAGACCGTGGTGGCGCTGCCGGGGCTGGGGGTAATCGCGCTAATGGGGTTCCGCAGCGGCGCGCCAGGCGTGCTGCGCACGCGGGCGCTGCCGTTGGCGGCGGCGGTCGTCGTCTACCTCGCCGTGGCGCTGTCGTGGCTGAGTGGGACGCTGCTGTTTTCAGCGCACGAACGGCCGTATGCGATCGGCTCGGCGAATGGGAGCGCGTGGAACGCGGCGTTCGTGTTCAACGGGACCGAAAGGATCAACGGGAAATCGCTCGAAGCACCACTTGCCGGCCTGCAGATAGCCAACAACCCGCCACAGGCAACGTTAAGCGAGCGGGAAGCGATTTTGATCACGCCTCCCTCCCCCACACGGCTGCTGGACCGGGTGGGGCCACTGTCGGGGGAACGGCTGGGGATCGAGGTGTTGATCGCGCTGCTGCTGGGAATGCCGGCAATCGCTTGGGGGTGGCGAGGCCCGCCGCTGCGGCGCGCCGTGGGGATCGGTCTGGTGGTGTGGTTCCTCACGGGGCTCGTGCTCTTCAGCGAGATGCAGCGCTTGCACCCCCGCTACACCGAGGGGTTCACGCCAGCCGTCGCGGCGCTTGTAGGCATCGGGGTGGCATGGGGTGCGCAGATGCGGACACGGACACAGGCGCACGCGCGGGTACAGACGCAGCCTCGTGTGCAGCTGATCTTCCTCGTGGTAGCGCTGGTCGCGCTGGTCCTGTACAGCGCGCACCTGCTCTACGGGACGCCGACGGTGTGGTGGGCGGTGCTGGCAAGCGCGGCGGGAGCAGTGGTGCTGGCGGCGTTCGATCGGCGCAACACCGCTGTGGGCGCCCTCACGCTGACGCTCGTGGCCGTGCTCGCGATCCCCACCGTGGCGAGCGTGCGCGCGGTGCGCATCCACGTTTCCGACGCGGGCATCGTGGGCTCGATGCCGGCGGACGAGCTGCGTGCGCTGAGCGCCTACCTGCGTGCTCACAGCCCCAGCACGCGCTATGAGGTGGCGATCGACTCGGCGACGCGGGGATCGGCGCTGATCGTCAAGGATGGGCGGCCGGTGGTGGTCCTCACGACCTACCAGGGGCGCACGCTGACCACCGTGGCGCAGCTCAAGCAGCTGATCGCCCGCGGCGAAGTGCGCTATGCGCTGCTCAATTCGCTGTGTGGCAAACACACGCCACGCACCGACGCCGCCTGCTCGGAACCCGCCCTATGGGTGCGCGCACATGGGCGCGACGTATCCCGCGAGGCGGGGTTGACACGCAATGGCGTGTTATGGCGACTGCCAGAAACTGTAGGCTGACCGGAATGATTGTGGATGCCTCGCTCCTGCCCGAGCTGATGCGGCAGGCGCGGGCAGCGGGGAAGCTTGCGCTTGACACCGAGTTCATGGGCGAGGGTCGCTATCGCACGCTGCTCTGCCTGGTACAGCTCGCGGTGCCCGGGCGCATCGAGCTGCTCGACCCCCTGGACCCCACGATCGACGGCTCCCCGCTGGCAGAGGTCCTCGCGGACCCGTCCGTGGAGGTGGTGGTGCACGCCGGGCGCCAGGATGTGGCGCTGCTGCGCCGCTGGCTTTCAACGGAGGTACGCAATGTGTTCGATACACAGGTTGCGGCGGGCTTCGCCGGCATGGGCGCGCAGAGCTCGTATGAGACGCTGCTGGGCCAGGTCCTGGGCATGCGCGTTGCCAAGAGCGCGAGCTTCACGCGTTGGGACGCGCGCCCGCTCTCCCAAGAGCAGCTCGGCTATGCGCGCGAGGACGTCCTGCACTTGCTGGAGCTCGCGCAAGAGCTGCAGCAACGGTTGACGACGCTGGGGCGCCTGCAGTGGGCCCGACAGGAGTGCGAGGTCCTCGAACGCGCCAGCGACGAGCGCGATCTGGAGAACGTGTTCGCGCGCCTGCCTCGCGTGCGCAACCTGAGCCTTGCCTCCCAGGCGATTGCGCGCGAGCTCGTGCAGTGGCGTGAGGAGACCGCCGCCGCGCAGGACCGCCCCGTGCAGAGTGTGCTCGGTGACCCGGTACTGGTCGAGATCGCCAAGCGCAAGCCGAGCACGCCGGGCAAGCTGCACGACATCCGTGGCGCCGGCCAGAGCGGGGTGCGCCGTCGCACCGAGGAGGTACTTGACGCCGTGCGGCGTGGTCTGGAGCGCCCGCACGAGCCGCTCGAGGAGACCACACGCCACAAGCCACCGGATCCCGAGGACGCCCCCCTGGTGGCCCTCGCTGAAGCGCTCGTGCGTGCCCGCACCCGCGAGGCCGACCTCGCCTACGAGCTGCTCGCTGCCCGCGCGGACCTGCAGGCGATCGTCGGCGCCTGGCGCGTCGGAGGGCAGGAGGCCGATGTGAGGACGCTCAAAGGCTGGCGACGCGAGCTTGTCGGCGCTGAGCTGCTGAAGCTGTTGGGTGGCGAGGTGACGCTGTCAGTCGGCGACGGGCGCCTGCGCATTCATTGAATGTGGTTGTACACCGTGAACAGCGGCATGTACATCGAGACGACAATGAAGCCGACGATGCCACCGATGACGATGATCATGATCGGCTCGAGGATCGATGTCAGCGCCTTGACGGAGGCGTCGACGCGGTCCTCGTAGAAGTCGGCGATCTTGTCGAGCATGGCATCCAGGGCGCCGGTCTCCTCGCCGACGCCGACCATATGCGTGACCATCGTGGGGAAGATCGGGGCGTTGGCGAGCGGGGCTGCGATCGTGCCGCCGCGCTTGACGGAGGCGATGACGCCCTCCATGGCCTCCTCGACGGCGATGTTACCGCCCGTCTTGCCGGTGATCTCCAGGGCCAGCAGCAGCGGCACGCCGGCGGAGGTGAGCGAGGCCAACGTGCGCGACCAGCGTGCGATCGAGACCTCCTGCACGATCGTGCCGATCTTCATCGGCACGCGCAGGCGGAAACGATCCCACTGGGGACGGCCCCAACTGGACTTCTTCCACTGCACGAAGGCGATGGCCGCGGCGATGGAGCCACCGAAGATCGCCCAGTAGTAGCCAGTGACGGCGTGGGACATCGCGACGGAGACCTGGGTGATGGCCGGCAACGAGCCGCCGAACTGCTTGAAGACGCCTTCGAAGACGGGAACGAGGAAGGCCACCAGCGCCATCATGATGCCCACCGCGAAAGTGACGACCATGATCGGGTAGATCATCGCCGAGCGGATCTGGCGGCGCAGGGAGGCGTCCTTCTCCAACTGGTTGGCGACGCGCAGCAGCGACTCCTCGAGCACACCGCCGGCCTCCCCGGCGCGGGTCATGGCGACGAACAGAGGGTTGAAGACCTTGGGGTGGCGTGCCATCGCATCACTGAGGTTGAGGCCCGCCTCGACGTCCTTGCGCACGGCGACGATCGTGTCCTTGAGGAACTTGTTCTCCGTCTGCTCCTCGAGCACGTACAGGGAGCGCAGGATGCTCATGCCCGAGGTGATCATGGTGGCGAGCTGACGCGAGAACACGGCCAGGTCCTGCGCCTTGGCGCGCTGCATGAAGCTGAGTTCGATCTCGCGCGAGGCGTGCTTGTCGGCGATCTCCAGGACGATCATGCCGCGCGACTTCAGCTGATCGGCGACGGCCTGTTTGGAGTCGGCTTCGACCTCGCCGCGCGCCTTGACGCCGGCGACGTCCATCGCCTTGAAGACGTAGGTGCTCATCGCTTGTGATCTCCTGCGGGCATCGTGGCTCTCCCGGGCATCATTCCTGCGGGCATCGTGGTTCCTGCGCGCATCGTGGCCATCGCTCCTACGCGGCCGCCAGCGAGGCTGCGCCCATCAAACGCCTGAGCTCCTCGGGCGTCGAGGAACGCGATTCGGCCAGCTTCTGGGTGATCTTGCCGTGGCGGATGAGCATCGCCAGCGAGGCATCCATCGTCTGCATGCCCTGCGCGCTGCCCGTCTGCAGGACGGAGTAGATCTGGTGGGTCTTGCCCTCGCGGATAAGGTTGCGAATCGCGGGGTTGGGCACGAGCACCTCGCATGCCACCACGCGCCCGGAGCCATCGGCGGTGGGGATCAGCTGTTGGGTCATGATGCCCTGCAGCGCGACCGAGAGCTGCACACGCACCTGCCCCTGCTGGTGGGAGGGGAAGACGTCGATGATACGGTCGATCGTCTGCGCGGTGTCCTGCGTGTGCAGGGTCGCGAACACGAGGTGCCCGGTCTCAGCCGCCGTCAGGGCCGTCGAGATCGTCTCCAGGTCGCGCATCTCGCCGACGAGGATCACATCGGGGTCCTGGCGCAGCGCTGCCTTCAGCGCGTCGCCGAAGCTCTGTGCGTCGCTGCCGAGCTCGCGCTGGTTGACGAGGCACTTCTTGTGCCCATGCAGGAACTCGATCGGGTCCTCGATCGTCATGATGTGCTCCTCGCGCGTCGCGTTGATCTCGTCGATCATCGCCGCCAGCGAGGTGCTCTTACCCGAGCCGGTGGGGCCGGTGACTAGCACGAAGCCACGCGGACGGCGCGTGAAGTCGTGCACCGCGGGGGGCAGACCAAGACCGTCGATCGAGCTGAGATCGACAGGGATCAGGCGGAAGGCCGCGCCGATGGCGCCACGCTGGTAGTAGGCATTGACGCGAAAGCGCGCGTGGCCGGGCACGGAGTAAGCGAAGTCGAGCTGCCAGTTTGTCTCCAGGCGCTGGCGTTGGTCGCCGGTGAGGATCGAGTAGACGATCTCGCGCGTGTCTGTGCCCGACAGCTTCGGATAGTCCTCGAGCGCGCTCAGGCGCCCCCGCACGCGCACCGTGGGATGCGCACCGGCGCTCAGATGCAGGTCGGAGGCTCGCCGCGTGACGACCTCCATGAGCAGCTCTGCGAAGTCAATGTCCACCCCTCGGGCATCGTCGGGGATGAACGGCCGGGCGCGCCGGGACGGACCGCGCTGGACGAACGTACTACTCAACTCGTGCCAGCGGTCACTCAGCTCGTGCTAACGGTCGTGCCATCGGACTACTCAGTTCGTGCCGATGACACGCGCGATCTCGGCCATCGAGGTGACCCCCTGCCTGACCTTTTCCAGGCCGTCGTCGCGCAGTCGGCGCATGCCCTGGCGCACGGCGACCTCGCGCAGCTCATCCGCGGAACGCCTTTCCAATGCAAGCGAGCGCACCTCGGAGGTGACGCTCATGACCTCGTAGATGCCCGCGCGTCCTCTATAACCCGAGCCGCCACAGCGCCGGCAGCCAACCGGTTCGTAAGCCTCAAGGTCCACTAGAGCCTTATAGCCGTTCTCGCGCATGACCTCGGCGGGGACGATCGTGCGCTGCTTGCAGTTAGAGCAGAGTGTGCGCACCAAGCGCTGCGCCAACACGCAGTCAAGCGCGGAGGCGACGAGGAAGGGCTCGATGCCCATCTCCACCAGGCGCGTGATCGCTGAGGGGGCGTCGTTGGTGTGCAGCGTCGAGAGCACGAGGTGCCCGGTGAGCGCCGACTCGATCGCGATCTGCGCGGTCTCGCGGTCGCGGATCTCGCCGACCATGATCACATCGGGATCCGCGCGCACCATCGCGCGCAGACCGGTGGCGAAGGTGAGGCCTGCCTTGGGCGAGACCTGCACCTGGGTGATGCCCTCGACCTGGTACTCCACCGGGTCCTCGACGGTGATGATGTTCTTCTCGGGCGTATTGAGCGCGAGTAGGGCGGCGTAGAGCGTCGTTGACTTGCCCGAGCCCGTGGGGCCGGTCACGAGCACCGCGCCGTGGGCCTCGCCGAAGGCGCGCTCGAAGCGCTCGCGCTCGGAGTCGGCCATGCCGAGCTTCTCCAGCTTCATCACCACGGAGTCCTTGTCGAGGATGCGCATCACGATCGACTCGCCATGCACACTGGGGAGTGTCACGACGCGCAGGTCGACGTGGCGGTTATCGACGGTGAGCCCCACGCGCCCGTCCTGGGGTATGCGCTTCTCGGAGATATCCAGTTCGGCCATGATCTTCACACGCGAGACCACGCCCGCGGCCATGCGGCGGGGCACCGTGGTGACGTCCTGCAGCACGCCGTCGACACGGAAGCGCACGCGCACCTCCTTGCCGTCGGGCGCGAGGTGGATGTCGGAGGCGTGCAACTCCACAGCCTGCCCCACTATCTGGTTGACGAGCTTGATGACCGGCGCGTCGTCTGCGGTCTCGCGCAGGTCGACGACTTCCGCGCCGGCTTCTTCGGCCTCGTCAGCGATGGCATCGGCGTTGGAGACGACATCCTCGAGACGATCCAGGCGCGAGATAAGCGCGGCGATGTCCTCGGGCGCGGCAACGCCGACACGCACCTCATAGCCGGTCATGATCGCGATGTCGTCCACCGCGAGCACGTTGGAGGGATCGGTCATCGCCACCAGCAGCGTGCGCTTATCGATGAAGGCGACCGGTACGGCCTGGTAGCGCTTGGCGGCGGAGGTGGTGACGAGGTTGGCCGCGCCCATGTCCACAGAGAAGACGCTCAGGTCGAGGTGATCGAGGCCGTAGCGCTCGGCCAGCGCGCGCGCGAGTCCGTCGTTGGTGAGCGCGCCATCGTTGACGAGCACGCGCTCGGGGGTGGTTCCGGTGGAGCGCGAGGCCTCGATCGCTTCTTCCACGCGCGGGCGGGGCACGAGGCCCATGTCGATGATGACATCGGTGAGAAAGCGCGAGGAGGAGCCGCGGCGCGAGGGTTTGGTGAGGCCCCTGTGCAGAGGCTCGCCGCTGTCGGCGGACGGGGTCTCCCGCGCGATCGGCGCCTCGGCGGGGGGCGCTTCGGGAGCGGCGATGCCGACGCTGTGCTCGATCGCGCCATTACCGGCGGCCGAGCGCGCGGCGTCCTGATCGGCAACGGTCTCCTCGATGCCGAAGATTGCGTGCAGGTCGGGACTCTGCTCGCTCACCGCGGGCACCTCGCGATGCTGCTAGCCGGGGTGTTCAGCCCGCGCTGCGGCACCCCGTGCCGCGGCGTGCATGACCTCCAGCGGCGCGGGAGCGCCCGTCCACAATTCAAGGCTGAGGGCGCCCTGGGCGACGAGGATGTCGAGGCCCCCAAGGGTGCGAACGCCCGCCTGCTCAGCCGCCGCGAGCAGCGGTGTGGGGGCATCCGTGTAGACAAGGTCGACAACATGGGGGTACTTACCGACCTGATCGTGCAGGAGACCCAGTCCTTGCAAGGGATCGTGCACTTCTGTGGCCGAGCGTTGTAGGCCCACGGAGGTGCAGTTGACGAGGATGTCGGCGGGCTCCGGCGAGCGCACCGCACGCGCGCCGAGATCGCGCGCCAGCTGATACGCGCGCTCGGGCGTGCGGTTCCACACCGAGACCTCGCTCGCACCGGCGTCGAGCAGCGCCCATACGACTGCGCGGGCGCTGCCCCCGGCGCCGAGCACGAGCGCGCTCTGCTCCCGTGCTCCCGCACCCCAGGCGCGGGTCATGGCCGCGATCAGTCCCGGCGCATCGGTGTTCTCGGCGGCGATCACCCCATCCCTGAAGGTGAGCGTGTTGGCCGCGCCGATCGCCCGCGCGGTGGCGCTTGGCTCATCAGCGAGCGCGAGCGCCGCCTGCTTGTGTGGAATCGTGACGTTGGCGCCGAGAAAGCCGGCCGTACCCAGTGCTCGGGTGGTCTCGGCGAACAGCTCAGGTGGCACAGGCAGGCGCTGGTAGTGCCAATCCCGCAGGCCAAGCGCCGCGAGCGCCGCATTGTGCATCGCGGGCGAACGGCTGTGCGCCACCGGCCAGCCGAGCACGCCGAGTCGGGTCATCGCTTCTTGCAAGTGGGCACGCGCCCGTGGTTCTTCGCCACGGCTTCGCGGTATGCAGCCGCGTCGTGTTCGAACTGCGCGTAGCTCGAGGAGAAGACGTGCTCGCCGCAGCCGTCGGCGGCGGCCACGTAGTAGAGGTAGGAGACGTGCGCCGGATGCGCCGCCGCGTGGATCGAGGCGAGGCCAGGGTTGGCGATCGGGGTCGGCGGCAGACCGTGGTGCAGGCGCGTGTTGTAGGGCGAGGGGGTGCGCAGCTGTGTTTCGGTAAGCGGCGCCGAGAAGTCGTTCAGGGCATAGCGGATCGTCGCGTCGATGCCCAGCGGGATGCCCTGGCGCAGGCGGTTGTAGATGACGGCGGCGATCAGCGGCCGGTCGCGCTGCACCTCGGCCTCGCGCTCGATCATCGAGGCGACGGTCAGCAGTTGGTAAGGGGTGACGCCGAGCGCATGAGCGCGATGGATCTCGGCGTTGCCGAAGTTTTCCCGAAACGCAGCGAGCTGCTCATCCACCAGGCGACGCACGGGCGCGCCCGCATACAGGTCGTACGTGGCCGGGAAGAGGAAGCCTTCGAGATTGGGCGTGCCGTGCGGCGCGCCGTAGCGGGTGGGGTGCAGATGGGAGGAACGCACGGTGGCCGCCAGGTAGTTCCCCTTCAGTCCTTCGTCCTTGGCTAATTCGGCGATGTGCGCTCGCGTGTATCCCTCGGGGATCGTGACCTTTACCACGCGTGGCAGCGCCGGAGGCTTATGCGAGCTCGAACCTCCCAGCGACTGCACCAGCAACCAGATCGCTGCGCCTACCGCTGCGAGCGCCAGCAACGCGCCCAGGCGCGCGGGTATGTTGCGTGATTTCTTTGCAGACGGCGCTTTCATCGGCGGTTCCTCAACCACCAATGGCGGGGGTAGGACTTCGGGAGCTACTTCGGCGCCGGCACCAGCTGGAGCTACAAGCTGCTGCGCCGGCGGGGGCGCAACTTCGATGGTCGGCGGCTCCTCGACAGCAGGCCGCTTCCCAACAGCAGGCGGCTCCTCAACAGCAGGCGGTGCCTTGACAGAAGGCGCATCAGGCAGCGGCGGCAGCCCCTGCCGCCGCCGTTCGCGCTCTTCACGGTCGCGTTGGCGCTCCTCGGCGGTGCGCTCGTGCGCGGGCTGCGATCGGTTGCGTGCGAACACCAGGTGCCTGGAGACTAACGGGATCAGGCGGAATGCTGCGCACCGTCGCGGGCGGCGAGCCAGCTCTCGAGTAGGTGGGCGGCGGCGCGCGAGTCCTCCGCGGTGCCTGCGCCCTCCATGCGCTGGGCCATGCGCGTGGTGAAGCGCTCGTCGTGCATCTCCACTGGCACTGGCGCTGGCATGCTCGCGCTCAACTCGTGCGCAAGGCGACGTGCGAACTCGCGCGTCTCGCGCGTCTGCGCTGTGTCCTCGCCGCGCAGGGAGAGCGGCAGCCCAACCACCACCCGCTCCACCTCGCGCGCGAGAACGAGCGCCTTCAGCGCTGCCATTCCGCGCTTGGTGAGCGGGCGGGCAACGGTCTCGATCGGCGTGACGATCGTGCCTGTGGGGTCACTGATGGCACAGCCGCAGCGGGTACTGCCATAGTCGAGTGCCAGGACGCGCATCAGCCTGCAAGCGCAGCCGCGATCGCCGCTCGCCCGGCGGCAAGTGCCTCCCCCAGCTTCTCCGGATCGCGCCCACCGGCCTGCGCGATGGTGTCGCGCCCGCCGCCGCCGCCGCCAGCAACCTCAGCTGCGGCCTTGACCACGGCGCCAGCCTTCACGCCGCGCTGCACCAGCGCAGGCGCCACGCCGGCGACGAGGTGCACGCGACCATCGACCGCTGTGCCGAGCACGATGGCCGCGTTGGGAAGCTTGCCGCGGAGACGGTCGAGGATGGCAAGCAGCGCCTTGGCGTCGGGCACCTGCAGCGCCGCGGTGAGCACCTGCGCCCCAGCCACCTCCTCGACCCCCTGGGCCAGCGCATCGAGATCTACGCTCGCGCCGGCATCCGACCCACCGCCACTTCTGTGTTCCTTCTCCAGGCGCTTGCGCTCGGCCTCGCGCTCGCGCACCGCCGCGGGCGCGCCCTCGGGTCTGGTGCGCAGGGTTGCGGCGATGTCCTGCAGGAAGCGATCGTGCTCGCGCAGGAGCTCGATGGCCCCTGCGCCCGTAAGCGCCTCGATGCGCCTGACGTTGGCGGCGCTGGAGGTCTCTGAGAGGATGCGAAAGGCACCGATCTCGGCGGTGCTGCGTACGTGCGTGCCCCCGCAGAGCTCGCGCGAGTACTCGCCCTCCCCCACCTGCACCATGCGCACGACATCGCCGTACTTCTCCCCGAACAGGGCCATCGCGCCCAACCGCTTGGCCTCATCGAGTGTGGTGGTGATGGGGCGCACCGGGTCGCCCTGGGCGATCCAGGTATTGACCTGATCCTCGACGTCGCGCAGCTCCTGCGCGCTCAGCGCCTGGGAGTGACTGAAGTCAAAGCGCAGCTTGTCGGGCCCGACATAGGAGCCGGCCTGGCGCACGTGGCCACCAAGACGCGCGCGCAAAGCCGCGTGCAGCAGGTGCGTGGCGGTGTGATTGCGCTCGGTGGCGCGGCGGGCCGAACGATCCACGCGCGCAAGCACCGGCTCCGCGGATTGCAGCGCGCCGCGCTCGACCACGACCGCCAGCGCCTGGTCATCGCCGAGGCGAAAGACCCCCTCCACGCGGGCCGCGCAGTCGCCGGTGAGGCATTCGATCACACCTGCGTCGGATATCTGGCCGCCGCCGGCGGCATAGAAGGGGGACTCCGCCAGCTTCACCAGTAGGCGGCCGTTCTCCTGTGCCAGAGCCTCTACTGTCGTGCGCTGCTCATCGGTCTCATAGCCGGTGAAGCGTGTCTGAAAGCCCACTCCCTCCGCCAGCTCACGAGCCAGCTCGCGGGCGTCCTCGCTGCCCGCCGCATTCCCAGCCGCCGCTCTCGCCCGCACGCGCTGGCGATCCATCAGGCGCTCGAATCCCTCCCCGTCCACACCCAAGCCATGTTCGGCCGCGAGCTCCGTCGTCAGCTCGAAGGGAAAGCCGAAGGTGTCATGCAGCGTGAAAGCATCCTCTGCGGATATGCCCTCAAGGCCCTCCTGGCGAGCTTTCCCGATCAGCTGCTCGAGCAGTTTCGTGCCCTGCGCGAGCGTACGCCCGAAGGCATCCTCCTCGGAGGAGAGCCACTTGCGAACCGCCTCGCCCTGCTCAGCCAGTTCGGGGTAGGAGCCGCCCATGACCTCGGTGACGGCAGCGGCGTAGCGCGTGAGAAAACCCGGTGGCATGTCCAGAGCGCGTCCGTGCTGGATGGCGCGGCGCATCACCCGCCGCAGCACATAACCGCGGTCTTCGTTGGACGGAACGACGCCATCCGCTATCAGGAACGTCATCGCCCGTGTGTGATCCGCAAGGATGCGCAGCGAGCGGTCGGCGGCGGCGTCTTCACCGTAGGCGCATCCCGAAAGCTCCTGTCCCAGATCGAGCAGCGGCTGGAACTGGTCCGTTTCGAACACCGAGCGCTTGTCCTGCAGGATCGCCGCCATCCGGTTCAGGCCGAGGCCCGTATCGATGTTGCGGGCGGGCAACTCCGTGAGCACGTTCGCCGGCTCCTGATTGAACTGCATGAACACCAGGTTCCAGTACTCCAGGAAGCGCTCGTTTTCGCCCCCCGGAAGATCCTCGGCCGCGCCGAACTGCGCGCCCCGATCCAGGTAGAGCTCAGAGCATGGTCCGCACGGCCCTGTCGGCCCGCCCGTCCAGAAGTTCTCCGAGCGCGGGCACTGCACGATGCGCTCGCTGGGCACGCCCACGCCCTGCCACAGCTCGATTGCCTCCTCATCGGGTCCCAACCCCAGCTCGTCGTCACCCTCGAACACGGTGACCCAAATGTCTGCGGGCGTAAACCCGAATACTTCCAGCGACAACTCCCAAGCAAAGCGGATCGCCTCGGCCTTGAAGTAGTCCCCGATCGAGAAGTTGCCGAGCATCTCGAAGAAGGTGAGGTGGCGCGCGGTGTTGCCGACGTTGCCGATATCCACGGTGCGAAAGCACTTCTGAGCGCTCGTCAGGCGCGGGGCAGGCGGCTGCTCCTGCCCGAGGAAATAAGGCTTGAGCGGGTGCATGCCCGCGACCGTGAAGAGCGCCGAGGGATCGTGCGCGGAGGGCACCAGCGGGGCCGAGGGTATGCGCCGGTGTCCGCGCTCCTCGAAGAAGCCCAGATAGCGCTCGCGGATCTCATCCGATGTCATCGCTGGGTGATCCTAATGAGCCGCTGCCGCATGCCCAGTCTGGGCGCGAGCCGGTGGCGTCACCTCCAGCGACGCGATTGTGCCGTAGCCGACGATCAGATCGCCCGCAAACAGGCAGGCCATCTGCCCCGGCGCCGTGCGCTCGATGGGCTCCTCCAGCTCCACTTCGATGCTGGCATGGCTCCCAGGCTCAGCCGGCCGGGCCAGGCGGCAAGGTACGCGCCGGCCCCGGGAGCGCACCTTGACGTGGTCCACCACTGCGCCGCTGCGCCGCAGCGTCACCTCGCGCACCGCCACGGTGCGCGTGAGCAGGGCATCGCGCGATCCCACCGTCACGGTGTTCGTGGTGGCGTCGGTAGCCAGTACGTACAGCGGCTCGCCGCCGCCCAGGCCGAGCCCATGGCGCTGGCCGATCGTGTAGGAACGACTGCCGTTGTGCGCACCCAGCTCGCGGCCTTCGCGGTCCACGATCGGACCCGGGCTCCCACGCAGATCGCCGTGGCGCTCGAGGAAACGCGGCAGGCGGGTGCCCGCCAGGAAGCAGAGGTCCTGCGAGTCGGGCTTGCGCGCGAGCGCCAGCCCCTCGCGCTCGGCCAGTTCGCGCACCTGCGCCTTGTGCATGTCCCCCAACGGAAAGCGCATGCGCGCGAGTGACTCGGGGGCCAGGCCGCAGAGCACGTAGCTCTGATCCTTCACGGGATCGGCCGCGACGCGCAGCAGCGGGCCATCCCCCCAATCGAGGCGCGCGTAGTGGCCTGTGATGAGCGTCTCACCGCCCAGCCGGCGCGCCAGCTCCAGCATTGCCTCGAGGCGAACATTGCCATTGCAGCGCACGCATGGGTTGGGCGTCTCCCCGGCGGCGTGACCCATCAGCCAGTGCTCCACCACTCCCGCGCGGAACTCCTCGCGCAGATCGATCGAGAGATGCGGCAGCCCCAGACGATGCGCAGCCTCGCGGGCGCCCCTCACCGCCTGCGCCGAGCAGCAGCTGCGCTCACCGTCGTTCTCCGGATCGGACCACAGCTCCAGTGTCACTGCCACCACGTCCGCTCCGCTCCTGGCTGTCATGAGTGCGGCGACAGCGCTGTCCACTCCGCCGCTCATGGCCACGACGCTTCGCTCCGCCACTGCGGCGAGCTGGGTCTGTGTACGTGCGGCCATGCCCAATGCCCGGTGCAGGGCATCCGCCGCAAGCTCAGCGGCGTGTAGCTTGGCCGAGCTCAAGCCCCCCAACTCCTCCGCGATGTCCTCGGCGCTGACACGCGCTGCCTGCAGTAGCGGGACTCGGCATACAAGCTCGACCACCGCACTGCCGGCTGCGATCGCGGTGCCGCAACCGTAGGCATCGAAGCCGATATCGGCAATCCGGCCCTCGGGATCCGCTGGATCCACGCTGAGTGACACGCGCACCAGGTCTCCGCAGGCCGCGCCGCCGGCTGCGCCCGTGACTGCGCCCGCGGGGGTGTGTCCCCGGCCGCTGGGCCGTTCCAGATGCTGTGCCAATGTCGTCTCGACGCTCACAACCGTCGAGTGTAAGGGGATCCGCGGGGTGCGCCAACAGCCGCGCCGCCGCCCGCGCCTAGTTGCTACGCGGCCACCCTGCCATGCGTGTTATACGCCGTGTTGCTACGCGTGGCCTGCTGAAGCCTTCTTGGCTTCCAGGATCGCCTGTTCGATCGCGTATTGATCGACGAGGCCAGTCATCGTGACCGCCAAACCCTGCTTGCCGACGATCAGCAACGTGGGCGTCTGCAGAACCTGCACGTCCTTTGTCATCGAGCCGTAGCGACCGACCTGTCCGGCCTGGGCCACGTGCACCGCGACCGTGCCCTTGGCGTGTGCGGACACGGCCTGCAACGCCTGGCGCACCGACTGGTCGTCACTGGACTTGGGGTTCCAGAACAGCAGCAGGACGGTCTTGCCCTGCTGGAGCTCTCGCTGCAGCACCACGTGCTCCGCGGCCTGCTGCGCTGCGCCGCTCGCCGAGGGATTTGTGTGGGTGGGCGCCGGTTTGTGTGCCACTGCCTTGCCGGCCGTCGCAGAGGTTTCCGTCGCGGCGTGCTTGGCAGCGACAGCGCTCGGGCTGCTCGAGGCGCTCGCGCTGCTCGAGGCCGCTTCATTTGACGCCTGCGCTGACTTGCTTTGCAATTGGGCAGCATTCTGTTCGGACTGCGCCACCGCCCCGTGGGCCTTGGCGATGTCGCGTGTCAGTCCCGCCACTCCGGGGGCAGCGCCGTGATAGGTGGGTGTGCTCGCTCCGGCCGATCCATTCGCGCCCGCATTCGCCCCGGCGCCATTCGCTCCCGGGGAGGCCGTGGATCCGGCCGAGGGGGTAGACGGCGAGACGTGCGCCGAGGGCGCGGGAGTCGGTTCGGAGGAGGAGCTCGAGCCCGAGCCGGGACGGTGCAGCACGGCAAACCAGGCCAGGGCGAGGACTCCCAGTGCTGCCAGGGCGATCTGATAGGGACGGGAAAGCTGCGCCATCCCCCCTGCATTCGGCATTTACGGGCACAAAGTTAAGCCCTGCAAATGGGCATGGACGCGCCGCTAGAGCTCACGCAGGCGCCGCAGCACCGTGTGCACCACCGTGTCGGTCGCCATTGCCTCCTGCGCCCCACCCTGCATGTCCTTCAGCACGATTTCGCCATCGCCCACGATCGCCACAAACCGCGCTCCCAGCTTGCCAGCCTGCCCTATCTGCCCCTTCAGCGAGCGACCCGCCAACTCCATCTGGGCCGTCAAGCCGGCGGACCTCGCCTCGCGCAAGACTCCGAATGCAACGCGCCGGACATCAGCGTGCTGCCCGTTTGCCTCGGCCTTCGATGCCCCTCCGGGCGGGGGCTCTGGCAGATCCGTCCACGCCACGTAGAGGTCGGGCGCCACCGTCCCCGCCGCGGGCAGCGCTCCCGCAAGCAGGATGCGCTCGACGCCCGCAGCCCAGCCCATGCCGGGGGTGGCGGGAGCGGGGGTGGGCGGGCCTTTGATCATCTCGACCAGGCCGTCGTAGCGTCCGCCACCGCCCACGCCGCTCTGCGCCCCCAGCTCCGCGGAGGTGAACTCGAAGACCGTGCGCGTGTAGTAATCAAGGCCGCGCACCAGGCTGGTGTCGACCTCGTAGGCAACATCGGCCTCCGCCAACAGCGCACATACCTCTTCGAAGTGCGCGCGATCCTCCGCGTCAAGATGGTCGAGCAGACGCGGCGCGCTTTGCATCACCGCCCGCGTGCCTTCGTGATCGGAGTCAAAGGCGCGCAGGGGATTGAGCTCGATGCGACCCCTGACCTCCTCGGACAGGCTGGCTTCGTGCCCGCGCAGGTGCGCCTGCAGGCGCTCGCGGTGCTCGGCGCGGCTAGCGGGACTGCCAAGGCTCGAGATGCGCAGGCGCGCGCTCACACCCAGTTCGCCCAACAGCGCCCCCAGCAGCACGATCGACTCGGCATCGACCGCGGGATCGTCGCTGCCGAGCGCCTCCGCACCGACCTGCCAGAACTGCCGGTAGCGGCCCGCCTGCGCACGCTCGTAGCGGTAGAAGCTCGACAGGTACCACAGCTTCACGGGCTGGGGACGCTTGTGCATGCCGTGCTCGACGTAGGCTCGGCACACCGGCGCAGTCCCCTCGGGACGCAGCGTCAGGGAGCGCCCGCCACCGTCGGTGAAGGTGTACATCTCCTTCTGCACGATGTCCGTGGACTCCCCCACGCCACGTGCGAACAACTCGGTGGCCTCGAACGTGGGGGTCTCGATGCGCTCGTAGCCAGCGCCCTCGAGAATCGCCCTTGCGCGCGCCTCTACGGTGGCCCGTGCCGTCGCCTGCTCGCCCAGCACGTCATAGGTGCCTCGCGGCGCCCTGAGCTTGGGCGCGCTCAATTTCCGCCCGCGGGCACGCGCAGATCCGCCAGGAACGGGTTGGTGGCGCGCTCGTGTCCCAGCGTCGTCACGCCCATGTGCCCCGGATACACGACGGTCTCCTCGGGGAAGCGCTCTATGAGAGCGGCGATCGAACGCTCCAGGGTGCCCCAGTCTCCCCCCGGCAGGTCCACGCGACCGACCGAGCCCTGAAAAAGCACGTCGCCCGAGAGCAGCGCTCCATCCAGGGCATACGTCACGTGGCCAGGGCTGTGCCCGGGGGTGAACACCACGTCGAACTCCATGCCCGCCAGCTCCAGTCGCTCGCCTCCCTTGACGGTGTGCTCGGGCTCGTAGTTCTCAAACGGGCCAAACCCCGGCAGCACCCAGCGCATGATGTCGGTGAGCATCGGGCGCTCGAACTCCGGGCACCACACCTGCGCACCCGTGGCCGCCGCTACCGGCGCGACAGCCCCGATGTGGTCGAAGTGGCAGTGCGTGATCAGGATTGCCTCGATTTTCACACCCAGCTGCTCCGCGGCGTCGAGCAGGCGCTGCGGCTCATCGCCCGGGTCGACCATCACGGCCCTGGCACTCTCGGCGTCGGCGCGCACGATGTAAGCGTTCTCCTGCACCGGCCCCACCGTGAACATGCGCACATCCGCCTTCATCAGCCCACCGTCTTCTCTCGGCTGCGGGCCTTGTTGCGCTGCCTGCGGCGGTACAGCCACTGGTCGGTGTAGTAGCTGATCGGCACATACAGCAACAGCACCGCCGGGAAGATCGCGATCGCCTGCCCCGGCTTCTTGATCAGGAAGAGGCTCACAAGCAGCATCAGCACCGCGGCCGCCATCGCCCTGTAGAACGCCCCGCTCCACGTCGGCGGGCGGTCATAACGATTGCCCTTCACCTGCGCTCCCTTGGCCTTCGCCTTCGCCCGTCCCTCCGGGCTCTTCTCGGCCGCTGTCGGTTTGCGCCCGGTACGCCCACGCGACTCCACCACACCGGCAGCATTGCCGCGATGCTTGGTCTGACGTTTGCGCTTGGTCTGGGCCATAGTCCTACAAGCCTAACCGGAAACGCGAGGGGCCCGACCGAAGCCGGGAGACACGCGCCTCCGGCACGAGTCCCCGTTTCAGCCAGCCGGCCCGCGGCCGGCTGCGCCACTAACCAGAAAAGCGAGGGGCCCGGCTCGCCGGCCTCCGGCCGGCTGCGCCACTAACCAGAAAAGCGAGGGGCCCGGCTCGCCGGCCTCCGGCCGGCTGCGCCACCCTCTAGGACATTCTCGATCACCTGGCGCTCGGAGTCGAATCCCGGCATCGGTAGATCCCGCGGCAAGCCCGCAAGCGCCGCCTTTGGCGCCAACCCCACCAACTCGCCCAGTGTTACGTCCGCATGCTTGCGCACCGCCTCCACCATCGTGCTCAGCGGCACCTCCAGTGGGCGCTCCACGTTCATCGATATCTGCGCAGCCGCCGCCGCGCGATCCGCCCGCAGCTGCACCCCGATCGCCCGCAATCCAAACAGTCCCTCCTTACCGCCTTCGCGGATCAGCGCCGCGATCCGCTGCGCATCCCGCACAGTTGCCGGCGGCGCCAGCTCCAGATTGAATGCCACCAACGGCTCCCGTGCCGCCACCAGCGTCGCCCCCGCCGTTGCGTGCAGGGTAGGCGGTCCGAAGTCCGGCTGAATCTCCTTGGCAGCCATCCGCTGGCGCAGACCCGCCGGCCCTCCCCGCCGCAGCTCCGCGCGGGTGCGTCCTGCGGCCAGCTGCCCGTACAAGAACACCGGCACCACCAGCTCCCCGCCGATCCAATCCGCCACCACCAGCGCTTCCGCGCAAGCCGCCCCGCGCATCCCCGCCTCCAGGTACACCACCGGCATCACGTCCACCGCTCCTACATGCGGGTGCTCCCCGCGAGGACGCTCTCCGTTCGCCTCCGCCATCACGTCGATCCGCTCAATCGCCGCCGCCGCACCGGCCGCCAGCGCCGGCGCCAACGCACCCGGCCGTCCCGCCAACGTCAGCACCGCCCGGTGATGGTCGGGGTCGGAGTGCCGGTCAAGCAGGATTGCCGCCCCAGCGGCTGTGAACGCTGCCGTCACTACCTCCAGAACCGCATCGTGGCGGCCCTCGGAGAGGTTTGGAACAGCCAGCAGCGGTAGCGGGTCGGACATGCCCACAGGCTAAACTCCCGCTCCCCGCCGGAGTAGCTCAGCTGGTTAGAGCAGCGGAATCATAATCCGCGTGTCGGGGGTTCGAGTCCCTCCTCCGGCATTAAGTGTGACCGCCAGCTGAGCCAGCGGTCACACATTCGGATGTCTCTTGTTGCGCCCGCGGGCGCTCTTGCTAGGTCAGCGAGCGAAGGTCCTAGCGCTGCCTGTGCTGCACGATGCGAAGTGACAGGCCCGCTGCCAGCAGGAGCATGCCGGCGCCGACGATCCAACGCAGGTCGAGCCCGGTGAAGGGCAGCGTGGAGTTGGCGGCGTGAGCTGTCGTGGTGGTATGCGGCATCGCCGTGTTGGCATGCGAGGTACTCGTCGTGGGCGTGGCGGTTTCCTTGGACGGCCCAGTGCCGCTGGCCGGCTTGGTGGGTGTCTGCTGATAGCCGGTTGTGGTATTCGCGGCGCTCGTGGTGCTGCTGGCCGTCGTCGTGCTCGTCGTCGGCGTATTGGGCGTCTGGCTGTAGCCCGTTGTAGTTGTGCTTACAGCGAGCGCCGACGCTGCCGGCAGCATTAGCATCAATACGGCGGCGGGCAACGCCAGAAGTGTGCGAGACATCCGAGTCATAGGCACCTACCTTTGTGTCTAGGGGTCAACTTACTTTCCAACAGGGGCCAGGGACCCTGGTTGCAAGGCTTTTGGGGCAAGGCCAGTCTACCCGTAATTGATTCTCGCCTCCGTCCTCGTTTTCCTGCCTAGCCCCGGGAGCTTCAGCTGCGGGACGTGGCGCTGCCCGCGCCGACCATTACGCGTCCGGGCAGCGCGTCCTCCCCAAGCTGCCGTCGCAGGACCTTCTTATCGAACTTGCCCACGCTCGTCTTGGGCACTTCGGCGATGAAGGCGAACTCGTCCGGCAGCCACCACTTGGCCACGCGCGGGCGCAGATGCTCGATCAGCTCTTCAGCGTCGACAGCGGCTCCCTCACGCAGGACAACGCAGCACAGCGGGCGCTCGGCCCAGCGCTCGTCGGGCTTGGCGATTACCGCGGCCTCGAGCACGTCGGGATGTGCCATCAATTCGTTCTCGAGCTCCACCGAGGAGATCCACTCGCCGCCGGACTTGATCACGTCCTTGGCGCGATCGGTGATCTGCATGAAGCCCTGCGGATCGACAGCGGCGATGTCGCCGGTGCGCAGCCAGCCGTCGTGGAACTTCTCATCGCCGGAGTCATCGTTGAAGTAGCGCGCGGCGATCCAAGGGCCGCGCACCTCCACCTCGCCGGTTGACTGCCCATCGCAGGGCACCTCCTGCTGATCGTCGTCGATCAGGCGTAGCTCCACCCATGGCAGCGGCCGCCCCTGCTTGGCGCGATCGTCCCAGTAGGCATCGTCCTGACCGCGGGACTCATCGGGGCGCGAGTAGGTGGCCACGGGGCTTGTCTCGGTCATGCCCCACGCCTGGAAGACGCGCACATCGTGGCGCTCCTGGAAATCCTTCATCAGCTGCCGGGGTACGGCCGAGCCGCCACAGGCGGCGTTCTTCAGCGAGGAGAGATCGACGGGGTGATCCTCCGCGTAGCGCAACAGGTCGGCGAAGATGGTGGGAACGCAGCCCACGATCGTCGGGCGCTCGGCCTCGATCAACTTGGCCAGGGGCTCGGCCTGCAGGAAGCGGTCGGGCATGATCAGGTCCGCACCCGCGAGCGCCGCGCCGTGGGGTATTCCCCAGGCGTTGGCGTGGAACATCGGCACCACCACCAGCGCACTGTCACGCCGGGAGAGTCCGAGGGCGTCGGTCATCAGCGAAGCCGTCGAATGCAGGCAGATCGAGCGGTGCGAATACAGCACGCCCTTGGGGTTGCCCGTCGTTCCGCTGGTGTAGCACAGCGCCGCCGCCTGGCGCTCGTCCACAGCTGGATAATCGAAGGCGCTGGGACCCGCATGCGCCAAGAGCTCCTCGTAGCGCAGCGTGCGCGGTAGATCGCCCGTATCTCCATCGCCCATCACCACGAAGTGGCGTACCCCCGGCATCTGTGGGGCCAGCTTTTCAAGCAGCGGCACGAGCGAATCGTCGAGGAAGATCACCTCGTCGCGGGCATGGTTGACGATGTAGGTGAGCTGCTCGGCGAAGAGGCGGATGTTGAGCGTGTGCAGCACGGCCCCCACACAGGGGATCGCCATGTACAGCTCGAAATGGCGCTGGTTGTTCCAGGCGAAGGTGCCTACCCGATCGCCGGGCTCAATCCCCAAGCTGCCGAGCGCCCGCGCGAGCCGGTCAACGCGCGCAGCCGTCGCGCCGAAGCTCACGCGCTCAGTGCTGCCCGCCGGCGTGAGGGTCACGACCTCCGCGTCCGGGTGGGCAGCGCGCATCCGCCGCAGCATGTGGTGCAGGGTCAGTGGAAAGTCATCCTGCATGAGACCTGCAAGCATCTACCGCCGCACCTCCTCGTGATCGCCAGCCAGCTGACGATATATCCCGCGCGTGCGCTGCGCAACGTCGCTCCAGTCGAAGCTCAGCACATGCTCAGAGGCCTCGGCCACGAGACGGTCGCGCAGCCCGTGATCCACGAGTAGGCGTTCGATCATCACCCCGAGGTGCTCGGCGTCGCCGCCGTTGAAGCGCAGCCCCACACGCTCCCCCGAAGGCACCACCTCGCGCAGGCCTCCGGTATCGGCCACGATGCAGGGACACCCCGAGGCCATCGCCTCCAGCGCCACCAGCCCGAACGGCTCGTAGATCGAGGGCACCACGCAGAGATCTGCGATCCGGTACAGCGAATGCAGCGCGTCGTCGCCGATCCAGCCAAGGAAGACTCCCTGGTCGGTCAGCCCCAATTGCTGCGCCTGCGCTTTGAGCTCCGCCTCATGGGTGCCGCTGCCGGCAACCAGGAAGCGTACGTCGCCGACGCGCTCGATCACTTCCGGCAGCGCATCGAGCGCCAGCTGAAAGCCCTTCTCATAGACCAGTCTGCCCACCAGCAGGACCAAGCGCTCGTGGGGCGCCGCGAACTTCCGGCGCAGCGTTTGTAGGTCATCGACGGGGCGTAGATCGCGCGGATCGATCCCGTTGGGGATCACCGTGATGCGTCCCTCATCGATATCGAAGATGTCAGCCACGTGACCCCGCATGTAGTGCGAGCAGGTGATCACCGAGTCCGCGCGCCTGGCCATCCAGCGCTCCACGGCGTGGATGTGGGACTGAGGCTCGTTCTGCACCCAGCCCTGGTGACGCCCATGCTCAGTCGCGTGGATGGTCGTCAGGAAGGGCACTTCCAAGCGATCCGCCAAAGCGGCGCAAGCGTGGGCGACCAGCCAGTCGTGGCCATGCACGAGGTCATAGCTTCGCTCCTCGGCCAGCGCTTCGCCGGCGCGCAGCATGTCCTCGTTCATATGCTCGACCCACGCCACGAAGCGATCGAGATCGCGCGGCCAGTTGGGCTCGCGCACACGGTGCACGCTGACGCCTGCTCGCTCTTCGCGCGCCGGAGGGCCATCCTCAGAACGCTCGCCCGCACCACGTGTAAGCACGTCCACGGCGACGCCCTGGCGCACCAGCTCCTCTGAGAGCTTGCGCACGTGCCGGGCCAGGCCTCCCTCGATCACGGGTGGGTACTCCCAGGAGAGGATCAGCACACGGTTGATCACGCCAGGCACCCTACCTGCCGTGGGCCACTCGGGCCTACGGCGGGATGCTCAGTGCGCCTCAGATGCCAAGCTCATCGAAGCGTCTGGCAGCAGCGCTGGGACGGGCGAGGTCACGGTCGCTCTCGGCTAAGCCGATCGCTCGCAGTCTGTCCAGCGCACGCAACGTTGCCGCACGGTCGCCGATCTCGCGCACCAGCTCCTCGATCGAACGCCAGCCGGCATCCTCCTTCGCGAGCAACAGCGAGAGAACGGCCCTCTCAAGTCCATCCTCTGCAGGCGAAGCCGACGACCCCATTCGTGGAGAATATGCCAGACATGCTGACAATTGTCTTCGCGCCTAGGCGGTCTGTGGTTCCGGCCTGGTGTTGAACCCGATCCGCCACTCTTCGTGCGCCTCGCCGTCGATCTCCATGCGAAACTCGAAGCGCCCGCCGGGCGGCAGCTGCAACTGCACCACGTTGACGCCGATGCAGACGTTGATCGGGGTGCCTCGCTTGCTGCCAGGAGGAGCCGCCACCGGCAGCGTCGCCTCGAATCCAAATGGCGCCGAAATTCCATCCGGCTGGGGAAACTCTACAGGCGCCCCGTCGTCGTCGATCAGATCGAGCTTGACCGTATGTTCCTCCCCCACCGCTTCCCAGGGAAACTCGATCACGACACCAATCCCGAATGTCGAAGGCTCCGGACCCGTCCACCGCCATCCTCCCCCGAGCAGGTTCAGCTTCCCCTCCGCTGCCTGTACATGATCTGCAAGCAACATCGTGGCTCTGATCGTCCGGATCACCCGATCACACTCCTTTTCCGTCTCCGTGCCCGCCGCACGGGCCCGGCTAAACCGGCTCATGCCTCGCGGCGCCGGATCGCTGGGGCATTCTAGGCGGGGCCTGTGGTCGCTCAGGACAGATGTCTGCCCCCTGTGCGGATCTCGTTTCCGCGTGCGGGTTTCGCCGGCGCGTCATGCGTGGCCTTACGTCTCCGACTCGCAGACGGAGATATCGGGGCGCCGGGATTTGAACCCGGGACCCCCTGCTCCCAAAGCAGGTGCGCTACCAGGCTGCGCCACGCCCCGTACCGCTAAGAGTAGGGATTGAGAGAGCGTCGGCATAGTCGGGCCAACAGCGCCACGTCCAATCGCTCCCCAGCGAGAACACATGCAGCCCGCCGCCCGCTGCTAGGGTCCCGCACCGTCATGGCCGAGATCGAGCCGCTGCGCGCACTGCACTACGACCTCTCCAACGTGGGCGCGCTGAGCGACGTGGTGGCCCCACCCTATGACGTGATCGACGCCCAGCAGCGTGAGGAGCTGCTGGGGCGCTCGCCGTACAACGTGGTGGCGGTGGACCTGCCGCAGGCCGCAGCGGCAGGCAGGCGAGATGCCTATGAAGCGGCGGGCGAACAGTTCGAGAGCTGGCAGATGCAGGGCGCGGTGGTGCGCGACAGCGAGCCCGCCATCTGGGCGCATACACAGCGGTATGTGGGCCCCGACGGCGTGGAGCAGACCCGGCGGGGGTTCTTCTGCCGGGTGCGGATCGAGGAGTACGGGCCGGGTGGGGTGCGCCCGCACGAGCGCACGCACCCGGGGCCGCGCGAGGACCGGCTGCGCCTCACGCGGGCGACGCGGGCCAATATGTCCCCGATCTTCTCGCTGTACTCGGATCCACAGCGGGTGGCATGGGCCGCGCTCGAGCCGGCCACGCAGGGAGAGCCGTGGGGCGAGGCCACGGATGGCGAGGGCACGCTGCACAGGATTTGGCGCGTAGCCGACCCGCAGACGATCGAGGCGGTCAAAGCGGCGACCCGCAGCAAGGAGCTGTTGATTGCCGATGGACACCACCGCTATGAGACAGCACGGGTGTACGCACAGGAGGTGGGTGGCGAGGGCGAGCACCAGTATGTGCTGATGTGCCTCGTGGCCCTCGAGGACCCCGGGCTGACGGTGTTCCCGACGCACCGCCTCGTCAAGGGCCTCGAGCCCGAGCGCCAGGAGCGCCTCGGGCAGGCGCTCAAAGAAAACTTCGAGCTCGCTGAGGTGCCGCTCCAGGACATCGCTCCCCCCGCCGGCACGGGGCCATTGCAGTTGGGCTACATCGACGCCCATGCAAAGCGCGCCTGGAGGTTGACCTTGAAGGACCAGGCGATCGCCGAGGCTGCGCTATCGGGGCATTCCGAGCCCTATCGGCGCCTGGACACCGGCATCCTGGAGGCCCTGCTGCTGAAGAGCGCGCTGGGTCTGAGCGACGATGACATCTCCCATCTGCACAATTTCGGCTACGCGCGCGACACCGCGCAGGCTGTGGAGCTGGTGCAGAGCGGCGCCTACGATGTGGCCTTCCTGATGCGCCCCACGCCTGTGGAGCAGGTGCGGGAAGTCGCCCAGGAGGGGGAGAACATGCCTCCGAAGTCGACGTTCTTCTTCCCGAAGCTGCTGACGGGCCTGCTGTTCAATCCCCTCTCCTGAGCCTTCGGATCACTTTGTCAAGCTTCTCATCGAACCGACTTGGCCGGGTGCATTCGCGGAGTACCATGTATGAGCAGAGAGATTGAAGATTGCAATGGCGATTGAGGGGCGCAAAAACATGAAAGCCACGGCGCGGCGCACGGAAGCCAGCTTCCAGCACATGGTGCAGGTACGCGACCATCAGGTGCTGGTGGACGAGCCACTGGAGTCGGGCGGCGAGGACGCCGGCCCCGATCCGCAGGAGCTGCTGGCCGTAAGCCTGGCCTCGTGCACGGCGATTACGATGGAGATGTACGCGGCACGCAAGGGCTGGGACATCGGCCACGTGGAGGTCGATGTGCAGTACAGCCCCGCCGAGCGAGGCTGCCCCACGCGCTTTGACCTGGTGTTGCGACTGCCCGACGATCTGCCGCCTGAGCAGATCGAGCGATTGCAGGTGATCGCCGCTAAGTGCCCCGTGCACAGGGCCCTCGACGGCGAGGTGATGTTCAACGAGCGCGTCGAGCGCGTCCAGCTGACCTCTGGGCTGGAGACCTGAGCGCCGCCGGAGATCTGATCCCCGCGGCGGTGCTCGTTCCGCTCTTCCTGTCTGCCGAGGAAGAGCCCCACGCGGTGTTCACCAAGCGCGGCACGGGCCTGCGCCGGCACCCCGGCGAGATCAGCTTTCCTGGCGGGCGGCGTGATCCCCAGGACGCCGACCTCAGCGTCACGGCGCTGCGTGAGGCCGAGGAGGAGATCGGTCTGGCGCGCGCGGAGGTGGAGCTGCTTGGTGAGCTGGAGCCCACGCCGACGTGGGTGACCAACTACGTGATCCACCCCTTCGTGGGGTTGATACCGGCGGGGCGCGCCTGGGAGCTGTCCCCCCAGGAGGTCGATGCAGTGCTGGAGCTACCTTTGCGCGCGCTGCGCGAGGGCAGGACGCGCACGCGCATGCAGCGGCGAGGAATTGAGTTCGAGACCGACGCCTATGTGGTCGACGAGCACCTCATCTGGGGTGCCACCGCACGGATCCTGGAAAACCTGCTGGGACAGCAGGAGCAGCTACTTAACCCTCAGGCGCCCTTCTCCACCGGCACGCCCACGAGGTTCCCCCACTCCGTCCACGAGCCATCGTAGTTCTTGACCTCGGGCTTGCCGAGCAGCTCGTGCAGCACAAACCACGTGTGCGCGGAGCGCTCGCCGATGCGGCAGTAGGCGATGATGTCCGCGCCGTCGAGCACGCCCTTGCCGCCATAGAGGTCACGAAGTTCATCGGCGGACTTGAAGGTGCCATCCTCCTGGACGGCCTGCGCCCAGGGGATCGAGGCAGCGCCGGGGATGTGCCCGCCGCGCTGGGCGCCCTCCTGCTCGTAGCCGGCCGGTGAGATGAGCTCGCCGGAGAACTCCGCGGGAGAGCGCACGTCCACGAGCTTGGTGGCGTCCTCAATCGCAGCCAACACTTCCTCGCGGCGCGCGCGGATGGTCTCATCGCCCGGCTTTGCGGTAAAGCTCACAGGGGCATAGCTGGGAACCTCGGCGCTCGTGGGACGCCCATCGGCGATCCACTTTTCGCGGGGACCGTTGAGCAACAGCACCTCCTCGTGACCGTAGTACTTCAGATACCAATAGGTGTAGGCGGCGAACCAGTTGTTGCGATCGCCGTAGAGGATGATGGTGTGCTCATTGGAGATACCGTGATCGCCGAAGAGCTTGCCGAAGGCCTCAGGACCGAGGAAGTCGCGGCGCACCTGGTCCTGCAGGTCCTGCTTCCAGTCGAAGCCGATGGCTCCCGGGATATGAGCCTCGGCGTAGAGCTGCGTGTTCTCGTCGACCTCAACGATGCGGATGCTGTCGTCGTCGAGGTGCTGCTCCAGCCACTCGGGCTCAACGAGCACATCCTTGGCGTAGTCAGACATGGGGCTCACCCTCCTGTCGATGGTCCATGGACGAAACCTGATCGAGTTTTACAGATATAGGGACAGCGTAGCGCGCGCGTCCCTCAGCCATAAGTCCGCGTGCCGTGGGTCGGCCGTGATGGCGGTCGCGGCGATGGCGTTGCGCTGGGCTATCTCCCGCACATGCCGCGCCCCTTCAGCGAGGGCAGGCCCATCAGACGCCTCGTAGAGGAACCCACGCATCGTGGAATCGACAGCCTGACCGAGGAATGCGGGCAAACGGGAAACATGCAGCTCGCGCAGTTCCGCCGGCGAGCCCATGGCTGTGGCGAGCAGCCAGCAGGCCAGCGTCACGCCCTCCAGAACACCGCGCAACGTGCCCAGGCGGTTGGGATCGCCGATGAAGCACTCCGCGCCGGCGGCCTCGATTACGGCGCGGCGCGAATCAGATCGGGTGACGATGCGCACGGCGTGACCATCCCCGATGACCTCGGCAGCGAGCTGTCTGCCACGACAGCCGCCGCCAAGGATCAGGACCCGCGCCACAGGCGGGGACTCTATTTAAATTAGTTCGAGCGCCACTGGAGAGGTATGGGTAGCGGCGCTCGAATGCAACAAGGGAAACACAGATGAACAAATTTGTCAAGCGAGAAGCAGAAACGTCGCTGGACCGCAGTTCCCGCCCAGCCGCTTTGACAACGCCGATCCAGATCCGCATACCGCCCATCGCCGCCTCGCGACGATGCTCGAATAGCATGCGCCAGCGAATGCCCGCAAAGGACTCAGCCCCGACCCCCGACGTAGTCACGATGGACAAGATCGTCTCGCTGTGCAAGCGCCGCGGCTTCATCTTCCCCTCCTCGGAGATCTACGGCGGCGTGGGCTCGACCTACGACTACGGCCACTACGGAGTGCTGCTGAAGGGAAACGTCAAGAACGAGTGGTGGCGGGCGATGCTGAGCGAACGCGAGGACATCGTGGCGCTCGACTCCGCGATCCTGCAGCACCCCAGAGTGTGGGAGGCCTCTGGCCATCTCGCGGGCTTCACCGATCCGCTCGTCGATTGCCGCACGTGCGGGCAGCGCTTCCGCGCCGACCACCTCGCTGAGCTCCCCTGCGGGCGCAAGCCCTCCAAGCACCCCGGCGAGACATCGGAGTGCGACCTCACGGACGCACGCGACTTCAACCTGATGTTCGAGACGACCATCGGCCCCGTGAAGGAGTCCGCCGCGACCGCCTACCTGCGCCCCGAGACAGCGCAGGGCATCTTCGTCAACTTCAAGAACGTGCTGCAGTTCTCGCGCAAGCGCCCGCCCTTCGGAATCGCCCAGATCGGAAAGTCATTCCGCAATGAGATTACGCCCGGGAATTTCGTATTCCGCACGCGGGAGTTCGAGCAGATGGAGATGGAGTTCTTCGTGCCGCCCACGGAGGCCCAGCGGTGGTTCGCGCACTGGCTCCAGGAGCGCGAGCGCTGGTACGTAGAGCTGGGCATCCGCCCAGATCACCTGCGCCTGCGCCCCCACGAGCAGGACGAGCTCTCCCACTACTCCAGCCAGACGAGCGACGTGGAGTACCTGTTCCCCATCGGCTGGTCCGAGCTAGAGGGCATCGCCAACCGCGGCGACTTCGACCTCAAGCAGCACGCCAAGTTCTCGGGCGAGAAGCTCGAGTACTTCGACCAGGCCAGCGGCGAACGCTACGTGCCCCACGTGATCGAGCCCGCCGCCGGAGCGGACCGCGCGACGCTGGCCTTCCTCGTGGATGCCTACGACGAGGAAACGGTGGAGCGCGAGGGCACCGGCGAAGGCGAGCATCGCACCGTGCTCAGGCTGCACCCGCGTCTGGCGCCCGTGAAGGCAGCGGTGCTGCCGCTGGTCAAGAAGGACGGTCAGCCCGAGCTCGCGCGCGAGGTCTACCACGAACTGCGCAAGTACGTGCAGGCCGAGTACGACGATGGTGGCGCGATCGGCAAGCGCTACCGCCGTCAGGACGAGATCGGCACCCCCTTCTGTGTGACGATCGACCACGAGAGCGTCGAACACGGAACGGTGACAGTGAGGGACCGCGACTTTCTCACGCAGGAGCGGGTGGACATCGATGGGCTGGCCAACGAAATCGCGCGGCGCGTGGGAGCGCCGTGGAAATCCCCGAAGCTCAATTGAGGAGACCAATGGACTTTGACCTGACAGACGAGCAGCGCCTGATCCGCGACACCGCGCGCGAGTTCACCGACAAGGAGATTGTCGAGCGCGCGCGCGAAAACGCGCGCAACCATCACTTCGACCTCGATCTCGTCAAGAAGATTGCCGATCAGGGCTACCTCGGCGCGATCGTACCCCGCGAGTACGGCGGCGCCGGGCTTGGATACATGGACTACGGCCTGGTTGTCGAGGAGATCGGCCGCGGCTGCTCCTCGGTCAGAACTGTCATCTCCGTACAGACGAGCTTGGTGTGCAGCGCGATCCTCAAGTGGGGCACCGAGGAGCAGAAGCAGCACTACCTGCCCAAGCTCTGCAGCGGCGAGTGGCTTGGCTGTTTCGGACTGACGGAGCCCGACACGGGCAGCGACGCCGCCAACCAGCGCACGCGCGCCGTCAAGACCGACGCGGGCTGGACCATCAATGGCGCGAAGATGTGGATCTCGATGGGCAACTACGCGAAGCTCGCTCTGATCTTCGCCCAGACGGAACCCGAGCAGGGCCACCGCGGCCTGGCTTGCTTCCTTGTCGATACCGACCAGCCCGGCTATCAGGCGCAGAGCATCGAGCACAAGATGGGCCTGCACGCCAGCGACACCGCCTCGATCAGCCTCGAAGACGTCAAGGTCGGCCCCGACGACGTCCTCGGCGAGGTCGGCGACGGCTTCAAGGTAGCCATGTCCGCCCTGGACAGCGGCCGCTTCTCCGTAGCCGCCGGCTGCGTGGGCATCTGCCAGGGCTGCGTTGAGGAGTCCGTGAAGTACGCCAAGGAGCGCGAACAGTTCGGCCGTCCCATCGCCAGCTTCCAGCTGGTGCAGGCGATGATCGCCGATATGGTGCTGAAGACCGATGCCTCACGCATGCTCGTGTGGCGCGCGGGCTTCCTCAAGGATAAGGGCCGCCCCAACACGCTGGAGACCTCCGTCGCCAAGCTGCACGCCACTGAGGCAGCCGTCGAGTGCGCCAATACGGCCATCCAGGTGCACGGCGGCGCCGGCTATGTCGATGACCACCCGGTCGAGCGCTACTTCCGCGACGTGCGCGTGACGACTCTCTATGAGGGCACCAGCCAGATCCAGAAGCTGATCATTGGACGCGCGCTGACGGGGATCAATGCGCTCGTGCCCGCTTGAGGTCATTTTTTGGAGGGGGACCGGCGTAGCCGGTCATGGGTTGGTCGCGCGTGGCGAGCACAAGGCGCGTGACCGCCGGGCCTGACACTCTGTGCGCATGAGAAAGCTCACACTGGTGGGAGTCCTGGCGATCGCGGCAACGGGGCTCGGAGCAGCCTCGGCCCCGGCCGCTAAACGCATCGGCAAGATCTTCGTCAACAGCGGCGAGTCGATCCAGTGTCCGACGGGAGGCGCGGTCTGCATGGTATCCGTACGCGCCGCCGGCCGCGATCGACACAACCGCGAGCTGACGCTCGGCTACTCCACCTTCACGATCGCCCCCGCCGCCACTGCCAAGCTGATCTTCAAGCTCAACAACGTCGGCAAGCACCTGCTGCTCACGCGCGGACCCCTGCAAGCCAAGCTCACCATCACGATCAGCGACGGCTCGGAGGCCCCAATCGTCTCCAGCCATCCGATCACGATCGGCTTACCGAAGAAGCGGCACAGCCCCAGGCGGTAGTCTGCCGCTCCGATGAGCACCGCACCGGCACGAACGATCGGCGTGCTCGGCGCCGGGACGATGGGCGCGGGGATCGCACAGTTGGCGGCGCGCGCGGGTGCGCGCACGCTGCTGCACGACCCCATCCCCGAGGCGCTTGCGCGGGGGACCCAGCGCGTCGCAGAGGGTCTGGAGAAGGAAGCGGCGAAGGGGAAGCTCAGCGCCGCAGAGGCCGCTGCGGCTGCAGCACGGCTACAGGCCGTGGACAGCATCGCGGCGCTCGCGCCATGCGAGCTCGTGATCGAGGCGGCGCCTGAGCGCCTGGATCTCAAGCACGAGCTCTACCGGCAGCTGTCGGAGGTGGTGAGCGAAGAGTGCGTGCTTGCCACCAACACCTCATCGCTGCCGGTGACGGCGATCGCAGCGGCGGCCACCCAGCCCGAGCGCGTGGTGGGCATGCACTTCTTCAACCCCGCGCCCGTGATGCGACTGCTGGAGGTGATCGCAGGGATGCGCTCCAGCGAGAGCGCGCTGGCGCTGGCAACGGCGACTGGCGAGGCGATGGGCAAGACCACGATCAGAGCCAGCGACGGACCGGGATTCCTGGTCAACCGCTGTAATCGGCCGTTCGGGCTGGAGGCGCTGCGGCTGCTGGGAGAGCAGATCGCGGACGTGCAGTCGATCGATCGCATCGTGCGCCTGGAGGGCGGGTTTCGCATGGGTCCCTTCGAGCTGAGCGATCTCGTGGGCGTGGACACGGGCTTTGATGTCGCGCGCAGCTTCTATGAGCTTGGCTTCGGCGAGCCGCGCTGGCGACCCTCGCCGATCCAGGCGCGCATGGTCGCCGCCGGACTGCACGGCCGCAAGAGCGGGCGCGGCTACTACGACTATTCCGGCCCCGCCGCCTACCGGCCCGAGGACCCCGAGCCCCCGCAGGCGAGTGCTCCCGGCGACGGTGAGGGGCTCGTCGTGATTTGCGGCGAAGGGGTGCTCGCGCAGGAGCTGCGCACCGCCGCGGTGCAGGCGGGGTATGAGGTGCGCGGTCCCCATGACGTCCAGCGCGAGCTGCCGGCGCTGATCGTGGAGTGCGGCCTGGGCGAGGAGCAGGAGACCGCGCGCGGCGGCCCGCGCGTCGTGCTGTGCGACTGCGGCTCGCTCGCGAGCCTCGATCCGGGCGGCCCCAGCGTGGGCTTTCACGTGCTGCCGCCTTTCGCGCAGGCGGGGCTCGTGGAGTTGACGCGCAGCGAGCACTCCTCTCCCGCGGCCGTCGCGCGCGCGGAGCGCTTCTTCACAGCGCTGGGCAAGCACACGGCGTGGGTGGGCGACGCCCCCGGTCTCGTGCTGGGGAGAATCGTCTGCCAGGTGATCAACGAGTCGGCCTTCGCGCTGGGCGAAGGTGTGGGCAGCGCCGCCGACATCGACACCGGCATGAAGCTCGGCATGAACCACCCGCGAGGTCCGCTGGAGTGGGCGGACATGATCGGCCTGGACCACGTGCTGACGGTGCTTGAAGCGCTGTGCGATGGGTACCGCGAGGAGCGCTACCGCCCCGCGCCGGCGCTGCGACGCCTGGTCCAGAGCGAGCGTCTGGGCCGCGACGTGGGCGCGGGCTTCTTCGAGTACGAGGACTGAGTGGAGCGCGGAAGCGTGGTGTAGCTGGGGAGTGCGCGATGGAGCGCGGTCGCGCAGTGGAGCTCAGGAGCGCGCTTACGCCTCAGCTGTAGCCTGCGCCGGCGCCCACTGGGCCTCAGCCAGATCGCCCACCGGCATGCCCTCGGGCGTGGGCACCTCGGGCGTGTCGCGCAGATACCACTCCGCGTCCAGCGCCGCCTGGCAGCCCGAGCCGGCTGCGGTAATCGCCTGGCGGTAGGTGTGGTCGACCACGTCGCCCGCCGCGAACACACCGGGGCGGTTGGTGCGCGTGGAGCGGCCCTCCACCTGCACGTAGCCGTTCTCGTCCAGCTCCACCTGACCCGCCACCAGCGCAGACTGCGGCTCATGACCGATGGCGATGAAGGCGCCGCTGATCTCGAGCTCCCGCCGCTCGCCTGTCTCGGTGTTGGCCAGCACAGCATGACCCAGAGCGCCGTTCTGACCAGGCTCGAAGCTGTTGACCGCGTAGGGCGTGAGGAACTCGATGTTCGCCTGCGCTCGGGCGCGCTCGAGCATGATCTTCGAGGCGCGAAACTCGTCACGGCGGTGCACGATTGTGACCTTCTTGGCGAACTTCGACAGGAAGATCGCCTCCTCCATCGCCGAGTCCCCGCCGCCCACGATCACCGTCTGCGCGTTGCGGAAAAAGGCCGCGTCGCAGGTGGCGCAGTAGCTCACGCCACGGCCGCCTAACTCCTCCTCGCCGGGAATACAGAGCTTCTTGTGCTCGGCGCCCATCGCCAGGATCACCGTGCGCGCGCGGTGCTCGGTATCGCCGACCCACACGCGGTGCACGCCGCCCAGCTCGCTGGAGAGCTCCACGCGGTCTGCCTGCACGTTCATCAGGCGCGCGCCGAAGCGCTCGGCCTGGTCGCGCAGCTTCTGCATCATCTCCGGGCCCATGATCCCCTCGGGGAAGCCCGGGTAGTTCTCGACATCCGTCGTCTGCTGCAGCAGGCCACCCCACGCGAAGCCCTCGATCACCAGCGGCCTAAGGCGCGCGCGTCCCACATACAACGCCGCCGTATAGCCCGCTGGGCCGCTGCCAATGACGATCACATTCTCGATGTCTGCCATCTCAACTCATCTCCGTCGGACGCTTTACTTTGTAAAGTATACTCCCCAGTCGGCTCGCTGCGGCCGTCTGATTCCTCACGCCAGCGCGCCACCGTGCGCCGTAGCTGTAGATAGGCCACCACCCCCGGGATCGTCGGCAGCCAGAAGGAGATCCCGCGGTAGCTCAGCACCGCCAGCACCGAGAGGTTGAAGTCAACTCCGAACGCCGCGAAGGCGCCGATCATGCCACCCTCCACGCCGCCGATGCCGCCCGGCAGCGGCAGCAGGTTGCCCAGCATTCCCACGAAGTAAGCCATCCAGATCACTGTGAACGGGGGCGCTTCGCCGAAGGCGTGAAAGCACGCCCACAGCACGCAGATGTCAAAGCCCCACCACGCCGGCGCGCCCAGCAGGCGCCAGTCGCGCGTACGCACCCGCGCGATCGCCGTCCGCACCCCGCTCGCCGCCAGCGCCGGGCCCGTCGCCAGACGCGCCGTCCAGTGCGCAATGCGACCCGAGCCTTCCGCCCAGCGCGCCAACCGCCGCTCTACGTCCTGGGGCAGCAGCGCCACCGCGCCGCCCGTAGCCAGCAGCAGCGCGCCCACGATCGCGGGCACGATCGTGATCGCAAACGATCCCCCACCGGGGAACAGTCCCGTGCCCAGACCCACGCCGTCGAGCACCAGCGAGGCCGCGTAGATGACATAGAGCAGCACCATGAACGCCACCATCCGGCAGGCCACCAGCCGCGCATCCATGCCCGAGCGCCGCAGCGCCCAAGCCGTCAGCGCCACACCGCCCGCACCCGCTGCCGCGAACAATCTGCTCGCCACCAGGCCCGCCATCGTGATCTGGTAGCTCTCACGCCAACCGATACGCCCTTCCTCATGGAGAAAGACCGCGCGAAACAGCACCACGTAGCCGGCGAACGAGGCGAGCTCTAGCACCACCCCCGCCCCGATCCACCAGCTGTCGCCGCGCTCGATGCGGTGCACGGTCGATCCCACTCCCGCGATTTTCGGCAGCACGAAGTAGAAGAAGGCCACCGCCGAGAGCACGAACAGCACGCCCGAAATCAGCCGCCGCCGCGTCAGCTGAACACGCGGCATCTCCTCCTCGTGGATCGAAGCCGGCGGCGTGGGCGGTAGAACGCTCTCGGTGCTCATGGCGCATGCGCCTTCGCCTCCAGCAACGCGATCTGGCGGCCCACCCAGGCAAGCGCCGGCGCCGCGCGCGGCGAAGCTTTGCGCACCAGTGCCGTCAGCGCCGCGCCCGCCACCAAGTCGGCCACGTAGTGCTCGCCCAAATACACAAGCGCGAAGCCAAGCGTGGCCGCGTAGCTGTAGCCCAAGGCACCGGGCAGCGGCCCGATCTCAGCGAGCAGCAGTGCGGCCATTACGGACGTTGCGAAGTGCAGCGAGGGCATCGCAGCCAAGGGGTTGCCTCCAAGGACACTGTAGAGGGGGCCCCAGCCGTCCTGCCAGAAAAACTCGCCGTATTCGACCATCATGCGCCGCACGGCCGGGTGCCCGACCTGGCGATGAGCGACCGAGGTCGCGTACCACGGCGGGGCTGTGGGCAGCACCCAGTACACCATCGCGCCGATATCGAACACCGCGTAGGTCATCACCGCCGAGCGCGGGAAGCGTGCGGGGTGGCGAACCAGGATGTACGCCAGCGAGCCGTGAGGCACCATGAACCAGACCCAGTGCGTCCACACCAGCACCTTGTCCAGGCGGCGCCACCGCGGCCCGTCTGCGTCCAGGCTCGCCAGCGCAGCCTGCAGGCGCACAGTCGGCAGCTCGCCCAGGCCCAGCACCCGATCGACGTCGATCGGGTAGTCAATCCGCACCCGCCGCTCCTGCGAGTGCGGATCGTCGTGGGGAGACTTGTACGCCGCTACGTACGCCCACATCTGCAGGCAGCACACCGCCACGTCCCGGCGCGGAGAGCGACGCACCGCCACCGCCAAGCCGACGGGTGCGGCAAAGGCCAGCGTCTGCATCGCCAGCGGCGGGGCCTTCACGTGCTTGCGCAGCAGCGGCGCGGCGATGCCGGCCGCGACCACCCCCCAGGCGGTTGCTCGCATGACCCTCGACCTCCGCACTGCGCGCGGAGTATATGCCTGCGTCTTAGCTCACCCTTGCCTGAGCGGCATCCACCAGCGCTTTGACCACGTTGCTGGACGGGTCGGCCTCCGGGTGCCACTGCACACCCAGTAGCCACCCACTGGGCTGACCGTTGGGACTGCCGTCCAGCTCGAGCGCCTCGGGAAGCTCATCCATCGTCGAGTATCCGCTCACCAGCAGACCCTCCCCCACCCTGTCCACGCCCTGATGGTGATGGGACTTGGTGGCGTGCTCGGTCTCGCCCGCCGCCTGCGCCGCCAGCGAGCCCGCCAGCAGACGCACATCGTGGTCTGCGTCCTCGAACGTGCCCGGCACGCGACAGTGCTCGTGGTGGCCCATGTACTCCGGCAGGTGCTGGAACAGCGTGCCTCCATAGGCCACGTTGATCAGCTGCATCCCCCGGCAGATGCCGAGCACCGGGATCCTGCGCGCAATCGCCTCCCGCACCAGCGCGATTTCGAAGGCATCGCGCTCAGGCACGGTGCCAAAGGTCTCGGCATGGTTCTCCGCGCCGTAGGAAGCCGGGTCGATATCCGCGCCTCCGGCGAGCAGCAGCCCGTCGATCAAATCCAGCGCTTCGCTGGGGTCTTCCGTCAAATGTGCGTCCGGCGGCAGCAGCAGCGCCAGCGCACCCGCGCGCTGCACCGCGTCGACGTAGCTGCGCGGCAATAGCACCGCCTGCTGGTCCCACACGCTCCACTGCGCCCGCTCGAGAGCCGTGCAGATGCCGATCTTTGGCCTTCGCATGCGCACACCATAGGATCTCCAGGCACCCCAGCGCGACGAGAGGATCAGTATGAGCCAGCCCACCACTCAATTGCAGACCGTCAACGTCTCCCTTCTGCACGGCGCCGCCACGATCGAGCTCAACCGCCCACAGGCGCTCAATGCCTGGAACCATCAGCTCGGGCACGACCTGCTTGCCGCACTACGCCAGGTCAGCGAGGACGAAGCCGTGCGGGCGATCCTGATCACGGGCGCGGGCCGCGCCTTCTCCTCAGGCGCCGATCTCAAGGACGTCAGCGGCGGCGAGCTCACGCCCAGCGGGCGGCCCAACGTCTACAAGACGCTCACCGAGCGCTACCACCCGATCATGCACGCTATCCGCGATGTGCCCAAGCCCGTGGTCGCCGCCGTTAACGGGCCCGCCGTGGGCATCGGCTGCTCGCTGGCTTTGTGTTGCGATCTGATCGTGGCCAGCTCCAGCGCCTACTTCCTGCTCGCCTTCGTCAACATCGGCCTCGTGCCCGACGGGGGCTCCTCGTTGTTCGTGCCCGCGCGCGTGGGCATGGCCCGCGCCGCCGAGATGGCCATGCTCGGGGAACGCATCAACGCCGAGCAGGCCCTCGCGTGGGGCCTCATCAACCGGGTCGTTCCCGACGAGCGTTTCCAGGAGGAGGTCTCCGCGCTCGCCACCCGCCTGGCGTCTGGCCCCACGCGCTCCTACGCCGGCGCCAAGCGCCTGGCCAACAGCTGGCTGTTCGGGGGCATGGCCGAGCAGCTGGAGCTCGAGGCTCGGCTGCAGGGCGAAATGGCCGAGAGCGAGGACTTCATGGAGGGCGCGATGTCCTTCCTGGAGAAGCGCCCGCCGGTGTTTACGGGCCGTTGAAGCGGGTTCCGGGGCCGTTGAAGCGCGTTCCGCCCCGGCCTGAATAGAATCCCCGCGCCTTGGCCTTCTTCACCCCCCAGTCCGGCGGCTCGCCCAACGCCGACGAAATCGCCAGCCTCTACAAGATCGTTCTGTACATCGCGCTGGTGATCTTCTTCGCGGTCGAGGGCGCGCTCGGCTATGCGCTGTGGAAGTTCCGTGCGCGCAAGGGGGCCGTGCCGGCGCAGATCCGCGGCAACACGCGCCTGGAGGTCGGTTGGACCGTGGGCGCCGCGGTGATCCTGATCGTGCTCGCGGCGCTGACCTTCATCAAGCTCTCCTCCATCCAGAACCCGCCCAACTCCGGCTCGGGCGGCGCTCTGCTCGGCGGCAACGGCGTGCTCTACGCCAGCGCCGATCGCAAGCTGCCGCCCAGCGGCAAGGCGCTGAACATCACCGTCGTGGGGCGCCAGTACCTGTGGCAGTACGTCTACCCCGGCGCAGCCGAAGCGGATGGCCTCGGCGCGCCCTACTCCTACGAGCAGATGGTCGTCCCCACCGAAACCACCGTCTCCCTGGACGTCGTCTCCGATGACGTCGTGCACTCGTGGTGGATCCCCGAGCTCGGCGGCAAGGTGCAGGCGGTGCCCGGCTACCACAACTACACCTGGTTCAAGATCTCCAAGCCAGGCGTCTACCGCGGCCAGTGCGCCAACCTCTGCGGGCGCGGGCACGCGCGTATGATCGCCGACGTCAAGGCCGTGCCGCCCGCGCAGTTCGAAGCGTGGCTGGCCTACCAGAAGCAGCTCATAACCGAAGCCAATGCCGCCGCGAAGGAAGCCCGCGCCAAGCTGGGCAAGCAGATCGGCGCCGGACAGGTGGAGAATCCCTGATGGCCGTCTACGCACCCCCCGTACCGCAGATCGTCACCCAAGCTGCCGACTCCCCCAAGGCACAGGGGTGGACCAGCTGGTTCACCACCACCGATCACAAGCGCATCGGCATCCTCTACATGGTCACCACCTTCATCTTCTTCCTGCTCGGCGGAGTGGAGGCGCTAATGATGCGTCTGCAGCTGGGGGCACCCGACAATACGCTCGTCACGCCGCAGGTCTATAACCAGCTCTTCACGATGCACGGCACCACGATGATTTTCCTGTTCGTGGTGCCCATGATGGCGGGCCTGGCCAACTACTTCGTGCCGCTCATGATCGGCGCCCGCGATATGGCCTTCCCGCGCTTGAACGCCATGTCTTACTGGCTGCTGCTGGCTGGGGGCCTCGTGTTCTATGCCTCCATTTTCTGGAACCCGCCGGAAGCCGGCTGGACAAGCTATGCGCCGCTGTCGAACGAGTTCTACTCGCCCGGGGGCGGGCAGGACGCCTGGATCTACCTCATTCACCTGACGGGTCTCTCCTCGCTGCTGGGGGCCATCAACCTCTACGCCACGATCGTCAACATGCGCGCGCCGGGCATGAGCTGGGGCCGGCTGCCGCTGTTCGTGTGGGCGATCCTCACCTACGCCCTGCTGCTCATCTTCGCGCTGCCCGTAATCGCCGGGGCCGTCACGATGCTGCTGACCGATCGCCACTTCGGCACGCACTTCTTCGACCCCACCAACGGCGGCTCCGCGCTGCTGTGGCAGCACCTCTTCTGGTTCTTCGGACACCCCGAGGTCTACATCATGGTGCTGCCCGGCTTCGGGATCGTCTCGGAGATCCTGCCGGTGTTCGCGCGCAAGCCCATCTTCGGCTACAAGGCGATCGCGGCCTCGACCGTGGCCATCGCCTTCCTTGGCTTCCTGACGTGGGCGCACCATATGTTTGCCACGCCGGTTCCCGAGGCGATCCTGATATTTGTGATGCTCAGCTCGTTCCTGATCGCCGTGCCTACGGGCGTGAAGATCTTCAACTGGATCGCCACGCTGTGGCGGGGCTCGGTGGAATTCAAGACCCCTTTGCTGTTCTGCGCGGGTTTCATCTCGCTGTTCATCATCGGCGGCATCTCGGGCGTGTTCCTCGCCGTCTTCCCCGTCGATTGGCAGCTCAACGAAACCTACTACGTGGTTGCACATATTCACTTCGTTCTGATGGGCGGAGCCGTTTTCACGATCTTCGCCGCGATCTACTACTGGTTCCCGAAGATCACCGGGCGCATGCTCAGCGAGGGTCTCGGCAAGCTCTCCTTCTGGTTGATGTTCTGGGGCTTCCTCCTTACCTTCCTGATTCAGCACGTGATGGGCCTGGATGGCATGCCGCGGCGGGTGTACGAGTACGACAACGTGGGCCATCTGCAGCTCTACAACGTCATCTCCACCGTAGGCTCCTTCATCCTTGCCCTGGGCGTGCTCGTGACCGTCCTCAATATCGCCCGCAGTCTCAAGCGCGGCGTGGTGGCGGGACCCGACCCGTGGAAGGCCAACACGCTTGAGTGGTTCACCACCTCCCCCCCGCCGCCGAACAACTTCGACGTCGTCCCGCGCGTGCGCTCGGTGGAGCCGATGAAGGACATCCGCCGCGAGGTGCAGCGGCGCACGGCCGCACCCAGGGCGGACTCCGGCAGCGTCACGGTGCCTGCCGGGGCCATGCAAGTGGGGGTGTAGGTTGTTGTGATGGAGAGCTCCGCCGCGCATACGGTCACCGCCGGGGGGCGCCTTCACGCGAGCACCCGTGCGCGCCGAGTCCTCAGCGACTACGTCGAGCTGACCAAGCCCAAGGTGCAGTCGCTGCTGCTGCTCACCACGATCAGCGCCATGTACGTGGCTGGAGATCCTTCGCCGCTGCTGGTGGCGCTCACCTGCCTGGGGGGCTATCTGTCGGCGGGTGGCGCGGGGGCCGTAAACCACTGGTTCGATCGCGACATCGACGCGCGCATGGCGCGCACCGCCGCGCGTCCCATCCCCGCGGGGCGGATCTCCCCGCGAGCCGCGCTCACTTTCGGGTGCCTGCTCGCGGCGCTCTCGCTGCTGGAGCTCTCGCTGGCCGTCAACCCGCTCGCTGCGGCGCTTTCCTTCGCCGGCTTCCTCGGCTACGTCTTCATCTACACCGTCTGGCTCAAGCGTCGTACGCCGCAGAACATCGTCATCGGCGGCGCCGCCGGAGCCATCCCGCCGCTCGTCGGCTGGGCCGCCGTGCGCGGCTCCGTGAGCGGACTGGCGGTGATTATGTTCTTCATCGTCTTCTTCTGGACGCCCCCGCATTTCTGGGCGCTCTCGCTGCTGATGAAGGCGGAGTACGGCAAAGTCGGCGTGCCAATGCTGCCGGTCGTGCGCGGGGAGGCCGAGACGCGGCGGCAGATCCTGCTCTACACCGTGCTGCTGTACGCGGTCACGCAGCTGCCCTTCTGTGCGGGTGGCCTCGGTGCGGTCTATCTTGTCTCCTCGCTGGTGCTCGGCGTGGGCTTCATCGCGGGGGCAGTGCGGCTTTACAGGCGCGCGGACAGACGCAGCGCTTTGCAGCTCTACCTGTTCTCCCTCGCATACCTCGCGCTGCTCTTCTGTGCGATGGTCGCCGACGTCCATCTATAGGATTGGAGCCCGGATGGCGACACTAGAATCGCGGGCCGGACGCCCGCAAGAGGTATCTTTTTCCCGATGATGACTCGACGCTTGGCGCGCAAGAACATCCGCACCGGCCTGATCGTGGGCGCGATCTGCATGTTCATGTTCGGCCTCACCTTCGTGGTGGCCGCCATCTACGTCTCATGAGCCCACTCGATCCACAGGTGCCGCCAACCGGCGAGGAGATCCACCTCCCCGGCCCAAGCCTGCTGCCGCTGCTGACCACGGTGGGCATCACGCTGGCGGTCGTGGGCATCACGCTCAGCTTTATCTTCGTGGTCGCCGGTGTCCTACTCACGGTTGTATGCGTGGCGCGCTGGATCGCCGACACGCGCCACGAGATCGACCAGCTTCCCCAAGACTGAAGGACTCAAACAGCTGCGCTGGCGGGCACGGGGCAAAGCGCCCCGTCGTCGGTCCAGCAGCGCACGATGTCGCGCACGGAGAGGATGCCGATGATCTCTCCCTGCTCGATCACGATCAGGTGGCGGAAGCCGCCGCGAACCATCGCTGAGGCCGCCTCCTCCAATGACCACTCGGGCGCGGCGTACACGACCTCGCTGGTCACATGCGCGCCGACCTGCTCCGTGTCAGGGTCCTGACCGCTCCCGAGCGACAGCAGGATGTCGCGCTCAGTGACGATCCCGGGGCCGTTGCCGTCGGGATCGTTCACGACGGCAGCGCCGACATGACGCTCGGACATCAGCCTGGCCGCGTCCCGCAGAGTGTGGCTGGGACCTACCGAAAGGACTGCTGGGCTCATTCCTGCTCGCACCTGCACCGCGGGGCTCCTTTCTTTGCAACGATTGTCTCAATGTAGTGGCATATGAGGCGCGCGTCAAGAGGTCGGCCCAACGCAATAGGATCTCGCCCGCCTATGAACGCGCATACCCCCCACGGCGGCTCCTCAGACGGCGGATCTGCGAGCAGGCGCTCGGTCGTTATCGCCATCGTGGCGGCGCTGATCTCGATCGCGATCGGCATCGTCCTGAGCTACGTCATCCACTGGTTTCCGGTGCAGGCCTCCGCGCAGGCCAAGGAAACAGACACGCTCTATCACGTGCTGGTGATCGCCTCGGTGCCGATCTTCGTGCTGGTGGTGACGGTGATCCTCTACTCGGTGTGGCAGTTCCGCATGAAGCCCGGCGAGGAGCTCAAGGATGGGCCTCCGATCCACGGCAACACACGCCTTGAGGTGCTGTGGACGGCGATTCCCGCGGCGCTGCTGCTGGGGCTCGTGTCCTATTCCTTTGTGGTGTTGCACAACAACGAGCAGAAGCCCGCGGGAGCGGAGGTGCAGATCAACGTTACCGCCCAGCAGTTCGCCTGGAGCTACGAATACCCCGCCTCGGTGACCGGCGCTGCGCCGCTGAAGAACACCCAGCTCTACGTCCCTGAGAACGAGTCGGTGTATTTCAACATCCGCAGCCTGGATGTCATCCACGCCTTCTGGGTCCCCGCCTTCCGCCTGCAGATCGACGCGGTGCCGGGGATCACGACCCACTGGCGGGCGACGCCCGATCGCCTGGGCAACTATCCAGTGGTCTGCAACCTGCTCTGCGGCCTCGGTCACTCGCTCATGCGCTCGGCCATCCACGTCGTCACTCAGGCCCAGTTCCAGGCTTGGCTGAAGAGCCAGGCGAGTACCTCTACGGGAGTAAAGTGACCAGTCGATGATCGCCAAGTTCCGCGCTCCCGGCTTCTATCGCGCTGCCCTGGGATTCGTGCTGGGGATCGCCTTCGCCGTCGCCATCACGTGGCTGATCCGCAGGCTCACCGGCCACCACACCTTCCCGCATTACCTCAAGGGCGAAGCGATCCTGGTCGTCTCGCTGATCGCCTCGCCGCTGTTCTTCCTGGTCGGCCTCGGCGGCTTCGACTACTGGTTCGCGTGGGCCGCCGGCAAGCCCACCCAGCCCGAGGATCACTCCGGTCACGGCGCCTACAGCTGGAAGGACTACTTCCGCATCAACACCGACCACAAGGTGATCGGCATCCAGTACACGGTCACGTCCTTCTTCTTCCTGCTCGTGGGCGGTCTGCTGGCGATGCTGATGCGCGCCGAGCTGGCGCAGCCCGGCGCGCAGTTCGTGGATGCCAACACCTTCAACGGCCTCTTCTCGGTGCACGCCTCGCTGTTGATCTTCCTGTTCATCATCCCCGTGTTCGCGGGCCTGGCCAATTACGTACTGCCGCTGATGATCGGCGCGCCGGATATGGCCTTCCCGCGGCTGAACGCGCTCTCCTACTGGCTGTTGCCGATCGCGGGCGTGATGATGCTGTCGAGCTTCCTCGCGCCCGGCGGCGCCTTCGCCGACGGCTGGACCGCGTACACGCCGCTGTCGGTCGACGCGCCGGTCGGTCAGGACTTCTTCACGCTGGGCGTGCAGTTCGCGGGCGCCTCCTCGATCATGACCGCGCTCAACTTCCTCGTGACGATCATCACGATGCGGGCGCCGGGTATGAGCTTCTTCCGCATGCCCCTGCTCGTGTGGGCCAACTTCGCCACCTCGCTGCTGGTGGTCATCGCCACGCCCTTCATCGCGGCCTCGCAGTTCTTCGTCCTACTCGACCGCGCACTCGGATTCAACTTCTTCAACGCCGGGCATGGCGGCGACGTACTGATGTATCAGCACGTCTTTTGGTTCTACTCCCACCCCGCGGTCTACATCATGATGCTGCCCGGCTTCGGGATCGTGAGCGAAGTCATCGCCGTGAAGTCACGCAAGCCGATTTTCGGCTATCGCATGATGGCCTTCTCGCTGCTGGCGATCGTGCTGCTCGGCTTCACCGTCTGGGCGCACCACATGTTCACCTCGGGCATGGCCGCGTGGATCCGCATCCCGATGGCGCTCACCACCGCGATCATCGCGGTGCCCACGGGCATCAAGATCTTCTCCTGGCTGGCGACACTGTGGCGGGGCGTACTGCATCTGGACACGCCCATGCTGTTCGCGCTGGGCTTCCTGACGACCTTCACGCTGGGCGGCATCAGCGGCGTGATGCTGGCGATGGTGCCTTTCGACATCCACGTCAGCGCCACCTATTTCATCGTGGCCCACATTCATTACGTGCTCTTTGGGGGCTCGCTGATGACGATCTTCGCGGGCGTCTACTACTGGTTCCCCAAGATGACGGGGCGCATGTACGACGAGCGCTTGGGCAAGTGGCATTTCTGGAGCACCTTCGTCTTCTTCAATCTGACGTTCGGCCCCATGCACATCCTTGGCCTGCAGGGCATGCCCCGGCGGGTGGCTACCTACGCCGATAAGTTCGCCACGATGAACCTGATCATCTCGATCTTCAGCTTCGCACTGGGACTGAGCACGCTGATCTTCGTCTACAACATGGTCACCAGCTGGCGCGGCGGCCCGCGCGCCGCGGCCAATCCCTGGCGCGGGATGACGCTTGAGTGGCAGGTCTCCTCGCCCCCGCCGATCTTCAACTTCGACCGCGTCCCCACGGTCGTGGGCGGGCCGTATGAGTACGGGGTGCCAGGCGCGGTACACGGCATGTTCGCGCCACCGCCCCAGCCGGCCACGGTGGGCAGCAGAGACACGGAGCACACATGAGAGAGATCCTGGTGATAGCCAACCGCACCCTTGGTGGGGCCAAGCTATATGACCGCGTACGCGAGCTGGCCGGCGCGCAGGAGACGCGCTTTCGCCTGGTGGTGCCCCAGAGCAAGCCCAGCGCCGGCCTCGTCATCTACGACGAAGCTGTGCGTGAATCGGCGCAGGTGCGGGTGGACCTAGCGATGTCGCTGCTGGCGGCCGATGGCATCCAGGCCAGCGGCGAAGTTGGCGATCCCGATCCCTTCTCGGCGACGATGGACGCGATCGCCGAGCGTCGTCCCGACGAGGTGATCGTCTCGACCCATCCCGCCTCGCACTCCGGCTGGCTGCGCCGCGATCTGGTGGAGCGCATCCACAATGCCTCGGGCCTGCCCGTCGAGCACATCGTCACCGACCTCGAGCAGGAGGGCATGCCCTTCGCCGTCACGCTAGTGGTCGCCAACAAGACATCGAGCGGCGAGGAGCTGCTGGAGCGTCTGCGCGCCAAGGCCGCGGGCGACGAGCGCCACCTGTTCATCGCTGTCGTGCCCCAGCAAGACGGCAGCGGTGTGGCGCCACGCGAGGCGCGCATCCGCCTGGCAGCGATGCTCGACCGCCTGCACTCCGCGGGCCTCTTAAGCGCGGGTATGACCGGTGATCCCGACCCATACACAGCCGTCATCAACGCCCTGGAGCTCTTTCGAGTGGATGACATCGTGATCTCAACGCTTCCCGGCGAGCGCTCCGGCTGGATGCGCTCCAACCTGATCGGCCGCGTCAGGAGCGCCACGTCAGTGCCCGTGGAGCACGTCGAAGCCGATGCCAAAACAACCACGACCGCGGCTGCGGTCGCCAACTAGGAGAGAGCAAGTCATGGAGGCAGCCAGCGTTCCCCACCCAGCCGGGCATGCCCACGGGGACGCCGCTGAGCATGGCGATCACCACGGCCCGCCGCCGGCCAACCGCAGCTCGCGCGTGGAGCCCCAGCTGCTGGGCATGCTGCTTTTCATCATCTCCGAGGTGATGGTCTTCGGGGCCTTCTTCACGGCCTACTTCTTCATCCGCGTCGCCCAGGGCGACCCCTGGCCCGCCGTCGGCACCACGCTGCCCGTCGAGGTCGCCGGCGTCAACACCCTGATCCTCGTCTCCTCCTCCTTCACGCTGCACTGGGCCGAGGCGGCCATCAAGCGCGGCAACCACTTCGGCCTGAAGGCCGGCATGGTCGCGACCTTCCTGCTGGGCGCGACCTTCCTCTTCATCCAGATCAACGAGTACGCCAACATCGGCTTCGCCCCCCAGGACACCGCCCAGGCGACGATCTTCTACGGCCTCACCGGCCTGCACGGCGCGCACGTCACGATCGGCCTGATCCTGCTGTTGATCGTGTGCATCCGCGCCTTCCGCGGCCACTACTCCCCCGAGGAGCACCGCGGCGTCGAGATACCCGGGATCTACTGGCACTTCGTCGACATCATGTGGATCGTCGTGTACCTGACGGTCTACGTGATCTGAGCCCGGCAACGGGTTGCGAATGGACCTGTTGAGTGCTGAATCCACTGCGCTCTGAGGGCGAGGCCTTTCGTCTGCTGCTCTACGTGATCGCGGTCGCCGTGGCAATCGTGGCGATCATCGTGATCCTGCGTGTGCTCTAAAACGACCCAATGAGGGTTGTGGGTCAAGCAGGCCAAGGACGCAGGGAGCGTGGCGTGCTTTGCACGCGAGCGACCGAGGACGCCGGCATGCGCCGCCCCACGACCCTCATTTGACGGTCAGCGTGCCTTCCATCCCTGCCTGCCTATGTCCGGGGACCTGGCAGAAGAAGGTGTAAGTGCCGGGTTTCAGGTTGAAGCTCGCCGTGGCGCTGCCCTTGGGGATGATCTTGGTGGCGCCGAGGACGGGGCCACTGGGGCCCGTACCCAACTGCACGGCGAGATTGTGGGCAACGCCTGAGTTATTGCCCATGGTGATCGTGACAGGACCAGCGGTGGCGATTGCCTTGCTGGTGACGTAGGCGAGCTGGCCCGTGGGATCGGCGTCGATCTGCAGCTTGCCGTTCTGCTCCACAGCCGGCTTACCGGCGCCGGGGGCCTTGACGGCCGCGGCCAGGAGGCCCGCATCCTGACCGGGGCGGTCGGCAGCGTAGGCAACATAGGCGGAGACGTCTTCAAGCGCTGCCCCGCTGACGAGGTTCTTGGGCATCGCGCCGATGGGGTTTGGCTCCTGCACCTGACCGTGCACGACGCCGCGGATCGTGCTGCGCCCCAAACCTTCGGCGAGGCTCGCGCGGAAGGCTTCATCGAGGTTGGGGCCGACGATCCCCTTGGTGTTCGCACGCGCCAGCGTGTGGCAGGAGCCGCACTTGGAGACGAACTGCTGCTTGCCCGCGATCAGGTTGGGATTGGGGTCGCGCTTGACACCCGCGCAGCCTGCGCCGGCCAGCAGCAGGCTGCCCGTTCCCGCGAGTACACCAAGGTGGCGCAGAGCGAGTTTGTCGAGTGGAGCGCGCATCGGCGCGGGAACTCTATCCGAAGGGGTCACGGGACCGCCAGATCGTCCAGCTCTCCGCTGGCCGCGTCGATCACCCCCCGCGCGACGCCCTCCCACGACCACTGCTCGCGCACGGCCTGCACGAGTCCTGCGCGTGTCTTTGTCCGCAACTCGGTATCGGCGCCGAGCCAGCCGATGAGGCAATCGGCGAGCGCCCTGACAGCATCGTCATCGATGGCAAAGGACAGCCACGGGGCTGCCTGCGCGGGAATGTAGCGGGCCAATGTGCTGCTCACCTCCGCCAGGCCTGAGTGCGCCGCGCTGACGGGAAACGCCCCGCAGGCGGCCCCCTCGGCCGCGACCATGCCAAACGCCTCCGGGAAGATGCTGGGCACGACCAGCGCCTCACACGCCGGCAGCAGCTCGGTCAACTCCTCGTGATCGAGGCGGCCGGTGAAGAGGACCCGCTCGCCCAATGGGGCGGCAGCCGCGAGCAGGCGCTCACGCTCGGAGCCAAAGCCGACCACGACGAGCCGCGCCGCCGGCTCGCGCGCGCAGAGGAGCGGCCACGCCGCCAGCAGCAGGTCCACGCCCTTGTTTGCTATCAGCTTGCCCACGAAAGCAACCAGACGGTCACGTCCGGGGTCCAGGCGTTCCAAAGCGCTCGCGGCGGCAAGATCGTCACGAGCGAAGGCATCACTTCCGGAGCTAGCCTCGCGAGTATTGCCCTCGGAGCCAGCCTCGTCAGCATTGCCATCGGAGCCAGCCTGGTCAACATTGCCCTCTGAGCCGGCCTGGCCAGGCGACTCCCGGGCTGCAAGACCGGTGCGGCGGGCGGCGTCTGACGCATCGGTACGCAGCCGCGCGGCCAGCGCGTGCACCGCCTGCGCCGCAGCGGGTGCCTCGCGGGGGCGAAAGCGTGCGATGTCGACACCGGGTGGACCGAGGCGTGTGCGCTTGTGCAGGTCGCGGTCGTCAAGCGCCTGCCAGAGGCTCTCCGCTGTGTGGCGCGATCCCACGAGCACCGCCCGCGCGCCCGCCAGGCCCTCGCGCGCGAAGCCCAGGAAGCGCTTGGGGTTGGGCTTGACGGTGTACTCGAGCGCACTCCCATGCACCTTCACGGCGTAGGGCGTCTGCCCTCCCAGCGCACGCGCCAGGATCACCGGCCCCATCACCAGGTGGTTAGCCAGGGCCAGCTCCGGGTGCACCAGCTCGGCCACCTCGCGCACCGCCGAGACGTTGGCGGCGATGTAGCGATCCACCTCCTGCTCCGTGCACTGCGCGAACGGCCGTGCCTGAATGCCCTCGTAGCGATCCATCACATACACTGGCAGCAGCCCGCCGATATCGGGCCGGTACGCCGTGCATCGCACCGACCGATCGGAGATCGGCCAGCGCAGCACCCGCACCCGCAGAGCGCCCTCCTCCCAATCTCCAACGGCGTCCACGAACGACTGCCGCTCAGGCTGGCGATCCTGGCAGAGCAGGTGCACCTCGTGGCCCAGCGCCACCAGCGCCGCCGCCAGGCGAGCGTTGTAAACGTTGGAGCCCGTGCCGCCCAGCAGGTAGCCGTGGAAGATGAGGATGCGCATGGCATCGCAGCTTATGGACCGGCGGCTTCGCTAGAGTCTCGCCGGTGAGCACTGTCCAGCGATACCGCTTGCGCAACCCCGCCAGCGGACGGGAGATCGTGTTGGCGGCGGAGCCCGGCGAGATCTACGTTGACCGCGATTCGGGCACACCGATGGAGATCGTGGGCAAGCTGCTGCCGTTGGCCCCTTCGGCCTCCAGGCTGCCGTGGGCAGTGGAGAACCTGCGCTTCTGCTCATGGTGTGACCAGTTGGCCCAGAAGGACCTCAACGACTGCCCCACCTGCGGTCGACGCATGGGGCCGCTGGGCGCGTGAGCCGCCCCGCGTATCTTCCCTCGCGCGCCACTGCCGGCGCAATGGCCCTTCTCCTGCTCAGTGGCGTCACGCTTGGCGCGTGCGGCAGCAACAGCGTGTCCGATCCGGCGGCACGCAGCACCCCCGACATCACCCCGCCCAGCGACACCACGGCCGAAAACGAAGCCGCGCAGACAACTTCGGTCTCGACAAGCACGACGAAGTCCTCCGCCAGCAAGGAAAGCGCCTCGGGTGAAACTGGTCGCGGCGAATCCAGCGCCTCCGAAGCACCCTCCGGAGAAGGCTCGGGTGGCGCTACTGAAGGTAACAGCGGTGGCAGCTCAGCCGGTGGCGCCGGTGGCGGCACGTCCGGCGGGGGGACCGCCGGCGGCACGGGCAACACCGGTGGCGGCACCTCCGGGGGCACCGGCGGCGCCAGCGCACCCGGCGGCTGACCTCAGCCTGACCTCAGCAGGCCCCAGTGCAGTGCCCAGTGCTGACCTTACCAGGCGGACGTCCCGCGCGTTTTCGAGTCCTTTGCCGGCTACGGGGTCGAAATCAGCGTCGCGCTGTAGGTCAGGCGAGCGGTGCGATACAGACAGGCGTACTGAGTCACCGAGCCGAGGCTGGTCTGCGTCGTCTGCGCGCTCGTGCTCGTGCACTGCGCCTTGGGCCGGCTGGCGCGCCATGAGGTCGTGTTGGGGAAGCCGAGCGCCAGTGCAGGCGCCCACGACGGCACGGTCAGGGCCACCAGATCGCCCTTCTTGACGGGGATGGTGGTCGTCAGTGGGAACTGCGCGGTCTTGCCGAAGTACGGTTCCAACTTGACCACCGGGCTCTGCGCGATGAGCTTGTAGGCGAGATTGGGCTTGCGTTCCCTGCGGAGGATCGCGATTCCTGCGCTGGCTTCGCCCCCCTCATTGGCGTTGAAGAACTTGATCTGCGTAGCATTGGGCTTGCCCAGTGCGATCGTCCACGCCACCACGCGGCCTTCGCGCGGTGCGATCAGGAGATCGTGGCTGCTGCCCACCTTGACCTGGAACCCCGTCGTCCGGCTCACTGCCAGGCAGGGGGTGCCGGGACAGCTGGGCGTGGTCGGGGGCGTCGTTTCCGGGATGATGCCCACTTCAGCAAGCGTCGCCAGCGAGCCTGTGGGCAGGACCAGGGCCAGCCCAAGGCCGGCGAGGACGGCAAGGTATGCGCGGGTAGCTCTCATATCGGCATCAACACGAAGATCGCGGCGATGTAGCGGTTCGAGGTTCGACGTCGAGAGCGGGATTCCCCCTCACGACTCGACTTTTCCGCTCAGCTGCGCCGCGGCCGCCTCGATCTCCGCCGGATCCCCCGGTGCGGGGATCCACGGCAGCTGCAGCGGGTCACCCACGTAGCGGGGAATGACATGGAGATGGAAGTGAAAGACGGTCTGCCACGCCGCCGCGCCGCAAGAGTTGATGACGTTGACGCCCGCGGCCCCCAGGCGCTCGTTCACGCGCATCGCCAGTCGCTTGGCGGCAACGGCCACTGCTGCCAGGTCCTCGGGATCGATGCTCAGCAAATCGCGCGAGTGCACGCGGGGGATCACCAATGCGTGCCCGCGCGTGGCGGGGTTGATGTCCATGAAGGACACCGTGCGCTCGTCCTCGTCCACGATCTGCGCCGGCAGCTCGCCCGCGAGAATCTTGCAGAAGATGCAGTCGGGATCAGCACCGTCGCTCACGGGCGCATCCTAGTCGCAAGCAATGCCCGCGCAAAATCGAGCGCCTGAGCCTGGGTCTCGAGCTTGCCGGCGTACTGCGCACACGCAAGCTCCTCCAGCAGCTCTCCCAGCTTTGGTCCAAGCGGGATACTCAGCTTGCGCGCCAACTCGTCCCCGCGCCACAGCGGCGGCTGCGGCCCTCCCTGCGCGCGCCAATGCAGAGCATCGCCAAGCATCGCGCGCGCCATATGCATGTGCGCGTCGATGGACTCCTGCGCGCGCTTGCCGCGCGTGGCCAAGCGGTCGGCTACCGACAGGAGCGTGACGTCGACCTGCACGGGCTCACAGGCGCGCAGGTAGCCGAACACCGACTCCCGTGCCAGCGGCTGGGGCTCGTGCACCATGAAGCCCAGACGCAGATGGTGGCGCACCAGCGCCGCGACGTGTGCGCGCAGCCGCTCGCTGGTGCGCAGACGGCCGAGGACCTCGCGCGCCAGCCCAGCGCCAAGGTCGTCGTGGCCGATAAAAGTCACGCGCCCGCTGATGGGCGTCACCGCGCGCGTGGCCGGCTTGGCGACGTCATGCAGCAATGCGCCCCAGCGCAGGGCGCTGCCGCGCGTGAGGCCATCGGCCAGGGGCTCAGCCAGCAAGGCCGCGACTTGGCTGCCTGGCAAGGCCGCAACCCGGCTGCCTGGCAAGGCCGCAACCTGGCTGCCCCCGTCTGCGCCCCCCAAACCAAGGACCCCCGCAGGATCGGACTGCAACGCGATGACCTGCTCGAGCACCTCCAGCGTGTGGCCATATACGTCGCGATGGTGGTACTGGCTCTGCTGCACTCCCCGCAGCCGCTCGAGCTCGGGCAGAACCGCGGCAGTTGCCTCTACCTCACCCATCAACTCCAGGCCTCGTAGGGCCGCGGGGGCATCGATTATCCGGCGCAGCTCCATGAAGACCCGCTCGCCAGCCACGTTCGCCAGAGCGCCCGCTGCCGCTGCCTCGCGCGCCGCGCGCAGCGTCGGCGCCTGCACCGTCAGATCGAGCTCCACCGCAAGGCGCACGAGCCGTAGCACGCGCAGCGGATCGTCGTGGAACGTGCGCGGACCGACCATGCGCAGGCGCCGGTCGGCCAAATCGCCGATACCCCCCAGCGGATCGATCGGGGCGCCACCGGTCAGCGGCTGCGCGATCGCGTTGAGCGTGAAATCACGTAGCTCCAGGTCCTCGCGCAGGGTCTTCCCGCGCATCCGCTCCACGTCGATCTGCCAGGAGCCATCGCGCGCCACCACGCGCCAGGCGCCAAAGCCCTCCGAGAGAGCGAAGCTGGCCGCCGCTCCGCGCCCCGCGGCACGCGCCAGCGCGCGCGCCGCGGCAGCCGGGTCGCCATCGATCACAACGTCCAGATCGGCCGTCGAGCGCTCGAGCGGACGGCCCAGATCGGCTGTCGAGCGCTCAAGCAGACGGTCGCGCACGCTGCCACCTACAAGCCAGGCCTCACTTCCGGAGAGCGTCGCACGCAGGACATCGAGGGCATCAGTCATCTCGAGCCAGAGCGTCAGTCATCTCGGCATTGCTCGCCGTCGCGGCAATACCGCCGTTCCAGGCGTCGGGTCAGCCCACAGGTGATCTCATAGCTGATCGTGTCCAGGCGCCCGGCCACCTCCTCAGCCGTGATCCGCTCCTCGCCTTGAGCGCCGATCAGCACCACAGGGAGTCCCTGCAGCTGCTCGGCGGCAGGATCGGGCCCCAAATCAATGGTAATGCTGTCCATACTCACGGTGCCCACGAGCGGATGGCGGCGCCCGTCGATCAGCACTTCGGCATTGTTGGAGAGCCCTCTGCGCCAGCCGTCGCCGTAGCCGATCGGCACAACTCCGATGTAGGTGTCGCGCTCGGCCGTGAAGCTGCGCCCGTAGCCCGCGCTCTCCCCCACCCTGCACAGCTTGACGGCGGCCAGATACGAGGCGACCTCCAGCGCCGGTTCCAGGTCGCGCTCGGCCGGGTCTCGGCCAAACGGATCCATCCCATAGATCGCGATTCCGCAGCGCACCATGTCGAAGTGCGCGCGCGGATCGCGCAGGGTGGCAGCGCTGTTGGCGGCGTGCACGACCACCTCCGGATAGGCCTCCTTGAGCGGCGCGACCCAGCTGGCAAAGCGCTCCAGCTGCTCATCGAAGAAGGTGTCATCGAGCTCGTCGGCAGTCGCGAAATGGGTCATCAGCCCAATCAGCTTGATGTTTGAGGAGGTCGCGGCGGCCTGCGCGATGCGCGTCGCCTTCTCTGCATCGCGGGTGCCGAAGCGCCCCATGCCGCTGTCGAGCTTGATGTGCACGCGCGCCTGCAGTTCCATCATCGCGGCGAGATGCTCGATCAGTGCGATGTACTGCTCGCTCCACACGACGATGTCGAAGCCGTGGACGATCGCCTCCTCCAGGTCATCCGAGCAGATTGGCCCCAGCAGGAGCAGCGGCGCCTCCAGGTCCTCGAACTTCTCGTCCGCCACGAGATCGCGGGCTTCCACCATGCCGGCCACCGCCAGCCAACTTGCGCCACCGACGAGCGCCGCTTCGGCGCTGGGCACCATGCCGTGGCCGTAGCCATCCGCCTTGACCACCGCGCACAACTCACCGCCGTGTAGCTCGCCAAGCAGACGCGCGCAGTTACGAGCTATCGCTGCCAGGTTAACGCCGGCTTGCGTGGTCACGCTAGATCTCCCCCTCTCGCTTGCCCCAGCGCCGCAATCACATCGCTGGCGAGGACGCCCTCTGCCGAGCCCTGTCGGTGCGCGGCCACGCGCCCCGCCTGCGCGTGCAGCCACACCCCCGCACACGCAGCCTTGAAGGCGTCGAGACCTTGCGCGAGCAGTGCGGCGATGACGCCGGTCAGGACATCGCCGCTGCCCGCGGTCGCCAACCCCGGGCTGTTCCCTCGACTGACCGCCACCCGGCCGCGGCGATCGGCGATGAGCGTGTCATCGCCCTTGAGCACGACCACGGCCCGCGCACGCTCGGCCGCCCCGCGCACGCTGGCCAGACGCTCGCGTTCGACCCGCTCGCTCTCGCACTCGAGCAGGCGCCCCAGCTCGCCGGCGTGGGGGGTGAGCACAGTCGCTGCCTCACGCACGGCCAGATCCTCGAGCCGGCCGGCATGGGCGCCAAGTCCATCGGCGTCCAGGACCATCGCCACAGGCGCCTGCTTGGCGAGCTCGCGCGCGAACGCCACCGCGCTGGGCGCGCGGCCAAGGCCGGGACCGAGCGCCAGCGCACCGCCCCTGGCGAGCGCCTGCAACACGGCCGGCACCCCCTCAACCTCAAGGTCGCCATCGGTATCGGGCAGCGAGCGCGTCATCACCTCCAGCAGACTGGCTGCCAGCGCCGGCCGCAGCGATCCAGGCAGGCACGCGGTCACGTACCCCGCGCCTGCGCGCGCGCTCGCCAGCGCCGCCATCCGCGGAGCACCGCTGAGATCGGGCGAGCCCCCGGCCACGACCACGTGGCCGCTGGAGAACTTGGTCGAAGTGGCGTTCCGGCGAGGCAGCTCGGCGGCCACCGTCGGCTCGATCAGCCCGATCCGGGCCTCGCCAGGCGCACCGCGGGGGATGCCGATGTCGATTGTCTGGACTTCGCCGGCGTAGGCCTTGCCCGGACTGATCCACAGCCCAGGCTTCGCGGCGTGGAAGGTGACGGTGACGCTCGCGTGCACCGCCGCGCTGGCCACCCTGCCGGTGGAGGCGTCCACGCCACTGGGCACGTCAACGCTCACCACCGGCGCGCTTGCAGCGTCGATGGCATCGATGGCCCAAGCCACCGTGCCCGTGGGCTCTCCCTCAAAACCGGTGCCCAGCAGGGCGTCCACAATTACCGCGGCTTCGCCAAGCACGCGCGCATCCTCACCGAGCGCGCTGGCATCCCCACCAAGCGCGCTTGCATCCCCACCGAGCCCGCTCGCATCCCCACCAACCGATCGCGGGGCATCGCCTGGCAGCCGCGCGAGGTTCGCCTGGGCGTCACCGGAGAGCTCGCTGAGTGGCGCTGTGCAGAGGACGCTCACCATCCTCCCGACATCGCGCAACAGACGCGCCACGACGAGGCCGTCGCCGCCGTTGTTGCCCTTGCCGCATACGACGACCACAGACCCATCCGGAGCAATCCGCTCGACAGCGCGGGCCACCCCCTGGCCCGCTCGCTCCATCAGCTCCAACGAAGGCACCCCCTGCTCCTCGATCGCCCAGCGGTCAATCGCGCGCATCGTCGCGGCGTCGGGCAACGGTGTGAGCCAGTCGGGGAGGGACATCGCACAGCGATGCTAGAGACCCGCGCCAGTCACCGCCTCGCGCTGAGGCGAACAGGTGGGATGGAGCTACTCGACCGTGACGGTCTTGGCGAGGTTGCGGGGCTGGTCGACGTTGAGCCCGCGGCGGCGCGCGATCTCATAAGCCAGCAGCTGCAAAGGGACCACAGCGAGAATCGGTTGCAGCATCCAGTCCACCGCGGGCACGGTGATGGCCGCGTCGGCGTGCTTGACGATCTCCGCGTTTCCGGCGCTCGTCAAGGCGATCGTGTGTGCGCCCCGCGCCCGCACCTCCTGCATGTTGGATACGAGCTTCTCAAGCACGGGCGAATCGGTCGCCACGCAGACGACGGGGGTCGAGTCATCGAGCAGCGCGATGGGGCCGTGCTTCATCTCGCCGGCGGCGTAGGCGTCGGTGGCGATGTAGGAGATCTCCTTCAGCTTCAGCGCGCCCTCAAGCGCCACGGGCAGACCGATGTGGCGCCCGATATAGAGGAAGAACTCCTGGCGCCAGTACGCCTCGGCGACCCGTGCCACCTGCTCACCGGCGCTGGCGATGACCTCCTCGAGGCAGTGCGGCAGGCGCTTGACCTCGCTCACAAGCTCGGCGATCCGCGCGGGCTCGAGCGTGCCGCGCAGCTCGGCCAGACGCAGGCCGAGCAGGTACATGACCGCGACCTGGCAGACGAAGGTCTTGGTAGCGGCGACGCTTACCTCAAGGCCCGCCCGCGTGAACAGCACGCCGTCGGCTTCGCGCGTGGCCTGCGAGCCCATGACGTTCGTGATCGCCAGCACCGTGGCGCCGCGTTCGCGCGCGGTGCGCATCGCAGCCAGAGTGTCGGCGGTCTCGCCCGACTGCGATATCCCGATCACGAGATCCCCGGGACCGACGACGGGGTTGCGGTAGCGGTACTCGGAGGCGATGTCGATCTCCACCGGCACGCGCGCCCACTCCTCGATCGCGTAGCGCCCGATGAGCCCGGCGTGGTAGGCGGTTCCGCAGGCAACCATCACGATCCGCTTGACGCCCGCGAGGATCGCCTCATCAAGCGCGCCCTGCTCGTCGAGATCCACTCCGTCTCCGCGCGCTGTGCGGTCGGCGATCGTGTCGGCCACAGCGTCAGCCTGTTCATGGATCTCCTTGAGCATGAACGTCTCAAATCCGCCCTTCTCGGCTGTCTCCTCGTCCCAATCCACGAGGACGGGGGGACGCAACACCTCCTCACCCGCAGCCGTTTCGATGCTCACCCCCTCCGGACGCAACACGACGATCTCGCCGTTTTCTACGTACTGCACGTTGCGCGTCTGCGCCAGGAAGGCCGGCACCGCGGAGGCGATGAACTGCTCGCCCTCGCCGCGCCCGACCACGAGCGGGCACTCCTTGCGTGCGCCCACGAGCGTGTCGGGCTCGTCCATGCTCATTGCCACGAACGCGTAGTGCCCCTCGAGCTCGGCATAGGCTGCACGCACGGCCGCCGCGAGATCGCCGGCGTAGTGCAGGGCGATCAGGTGAGCGATCACCTCGGCATCGGTTTCGGAGGTGAACCGGCAGCCGCCGGCGATCAGGCGCTCTTTGAGGGCCATGTAGTTCTCGACGATCCCGTTGACGACGACGTGCAGGCGATCCTCGCTGTCGAAATGCGGGTGCGCGTTCTCCTCGCTCACCCGCCCGTGCGTGGCCCAGCGCGTGTGCCCGATGCCAGTCGTCGCGGGGCGCACGGCCACTGCCACGGCGCCGCCACCGCCGTCGTCTCCATTCAGCGGGCCGCCGAGCTTGGCCTGCAGCGCGTCGAGGTTGCCGACGGCGCGCACCGCCTCGATGCGATCCTCGGCCAGCACGGAGATGCCGGCGCTGTCATAGCCGCGGTACTCGAGCTTGCGCAACCCGGCGAGCAGCAGGCCCCGAACGGGCCGGCCACCCACGTAGCCAACGATCCCACACACCGGCTCGACGATACCAGCGGTCTGCCGTCAGCGATACAAGCGACCTGCAGTCAGAAGGTCTGCCGTCAGCGTCTACAAGCGACCTACAGTCAGGCGAGCTCGCGCTCGACGAGTGCGGCCAGGCGGGTGCAGAGCGCTTCGGCCTCCGCGTCACTGGGCGCCTCGACCATCACGCGGATGAGTGGCTCGGTGCCGCTGGGGCGCACGAGCACGCGGCCGCGGCCAGCAAGTTCCTCCTCAGCGTTGCGCACCGCCGCTTTGACCTCCTCGGCGTGCTCGTAGGCGGAGCGGTCTTTCACACGCACGCCCACGAGGCGCTGGGGGAGTTTCGCCATTGCGTCGCGTTCGGCGAGCGCACGACCGCCCAGCGCCTCCAGCACGAGCAGCGCACTGGCGATGCCATCGCCGGAGCGGTTGAAGCCCATCTCGATGATGTGCCCCGACTGCTCGCCGCCGAGCACCCAGCCGCGCTCGCGCAGCTCCTCGAGCACGTAGCGGTCACCGACGTTCGTGCTCGTCACCGCGATGCCGGCTTGCTTCATCGCGGTGTGAAAGCCGAAGTTCGTCATCACCGTCACCGCCACGCCGCCACCCGTGAGGCGGCCGTTGCGGTGCAGGTGAAGCGCGGCGAGCGCCATCAGCTCATCGCCGTCCACGACCTGGCCCTCGCCATCCACGGCAAGGACGCGGTCGCCGTCGCCGTCGAAGGCGAAGCCGACCGCGTGGCGGCCCGCCAGGACCCGCTCGGCAAGCGCAGCGACGTGCGTTGAGCCACAACCCGCGTTGATGTTGCGCCCATCAGGTGCATCGGCGACCACGCTCACCTTCGCGCCCAGGCGCCTGAAGATCTCCGGTGCCACCCGATGCGTCGCGCCGTTCGCGCAATCCAACAGGACATCGAGGCCGCTCAGATCGAGATCCCGAAAATGGGAGTGCAGCTCGCGCAGATAGTCCTCGTGCGTTCCCCGCAGCTCGCGCACATGACCGAACCCGTGCTCGTGGACGAACCCATGCTCGTGGCCAAGCCCGGGCTCATGGGCGAACTCGTCTTCGTGCCCCACTCCTGACCCGGCCGCTCCTGCACCGGCAGTACGCTGGAGCTCCGCTTCGATCGCTTCCTCGGCCGCGTCACTGAGCTTGAAGCCATCGGCAGCGAAGAACTTGATGCCGTTGTCCTGATAGGGATTGTGCGAAGCCGAGAGCACGACCGCCAGATCGAAGCTATAGCGCCCAATCAACAGCGGCGCCGCGGGCGTCGGCAGCACACCGCCCAGCAGCGCATCGCCGCCGGCGGCGACGATGCCAGCGGCAATCGCGGCCTGCAGCATCTCCCCCGACTCGCGCGGATCGCGGATGATGAGCACCTGCGGGCGCGCCACACCCGTCTGGCAAGTCGCCGCCCGTCCCAGCGCCAACGCCAACTCGGCGCTCAAGAGCTCGCCCGCGACGCCACGGACGCCATCGGTCCCGAACAGACGCCCCGCCATTACCGCGCTAGCGCTTGGAGAACTGCGGACGCTTGCGCGCCTTCTTCAGGCCAGCCTTCTTACGCTCCTTGGCACGCGAATCGCGCGTCAGGAAACCACGCTTCTTGAGCTCGCCGCGCAGATTCGGGTCAGCCTCCAACAGTGCCCGCGAAATGCCGTGGCGCAAAGCCCCGCCCTGCGCGGAGATGCCGCCGCCATGCAGGCGCGCCACAACGTCCATGCGGTCCTGATAGCCCACCGTCTCAAGCGGCTGGCGTATGTTGCGCTGGAGCGTGGCACGCGGGAAATGCACCTCCAGCGGGCGACCGTTGACCATGTACACGCCACTGCCCGGCCGCAGGATCACGCGCGCGATCGCGGTCTTGCGCTTGCCGGTCGCGCGGTAGCGCGCGTTCGCCGCTAGATCGATCGCGGCCGTCGAAATCGGCTCAGAGGAGATCTCCTCCTCCTCATCCTGCTCGGACTCCTCGACGGCCTCCTCCTCATACACGGCCGCATAAGGATCCGCCGGCTGTTCGCGGCCCAGAGGATCGACACCCTCAGGAACGATGTCGACTTCCAGATGAGCGCCCGGCACAGCCGGCTTCACACGCGGAGCGGGCTCTTCCTCATCCTCGCCCTCCTCCTCCTCGACCTCGGCTTCGGCCGTGACGGGCTGCTCAGCCCCCGCTTCAGCCACGGGCTCGGCAGCGGGGGCAGTCTCCTCAGGGCTGGCCTCCTCGGCGACAGGCTCCGCCGCTGGCTCAGGCGAAAGCTCCTCAGCCGCAGCCTCCTCAGCGAGAGGCTCCGCAACCGGCTCAGGCGATGTCTTCTGCGCCGCCGCATCCTGCGCAACGGGCTCCTCAACCGCCGGAGCCTGCTCCTGCGGCTCCTCTGGCGTCTGCGGTGTCTCGGGCTCCTCGGACATCAGGCCTGCACCTCCATCGGCTCGGGCTTCTGCGCCGCGTGCGGATGCTCCGGCCCCGCGTACACCTTCAGCTTGGTCAACTGCTTACGCGCAAGGCGATTGCGCGGCATCATGCCCTTCACCGCCAAACGGATGATCTCCTCCGGACGACGCGCCTGCATTTCCTCGAAGCTGCGCGAACGCAACCCGCCCGGGTACCCCGAATGACGGTAGTAGCGCTTGTCGGCGCGCTTGTTGCCGGTCACCACAATCTTCTCCGCATTGACGACTACCACGAAGTCGCCCGTATCGATGTGCGGCGTGTACTCGGGCTTGCGCTTGCCCCGCAACGCATCAGCAATCTGCGTCGCCAGACGCCCCAACGTCTTACCGTTAGCGTCGACGACGAGCCAGTTACGCTCGCGGTCAGTGGGCTTAGCTACATAGGTCTTCATGACGTGAAAAAGGCCACGCGAAGACAACGCGCGGCGCGGCCAAACATCATAGCCAAAATCGCTTTGCTCGTTTTGCTTCTTTAGCCAAGCAGAGCTTTGCTTCTTCGCAGGCAGAGCTTTGCTTCTGCGCGGGCAGAGCTTTGCTTCCGCGCGAGCGGAGCTATTCCCACTCGATCGTGCCAGGCGGCTTGCTGGTGATATCCAGGGCCACCCGATTGACCTCGCGCAACTCGTTGATCATGCGCGAGGCGATCGTCTCCAGCAGGTCGTAGGGCAGCCTGGCCCAGTCGGCGGTCATAGCATCGTCGCTGGTGACGGCTCGCACCACTACGAGGTAGCCGTAGGTACGTTCGTCACCCTGCACGCCGACGGTGCGGATATCGGGGAGCACGCAGAAGGACTGCCAGAGCTCGCGGTAGAGACCTGCCTTGCGGATCTCCTCCTGCAGGATGTAGTCGGCCTCGCGCAGCACGTCGAGGCGCTCTTTGGTGGCTTCGCCGCCGACGACACGGATGGCCAGACCGGGACCAGGGAAGGGCTGGCGCCAGACAAGGCGCTCGGGCAGGCCCAACTCGGCGCCCACTGCCCGCACCTCATCCTTAAAGAGCGCGCGCAGCGGCTCGACAAGATCGAATTCGAGATCCTCGGGCAGACCGCCGACGTTGTGGTGGGACTTGATCGTGGCAGCGCCCGTGCCCCCACCGGACTCGATCACGTCGGAGTAGAGCGTGCCTTGCACGAGATATTTAGCGCCGTCGAGCTTGGCGGCCTCCTCCTCGAAAACGCGGATGAACTCGGCGCCGATCGTCTTGCGCTTGGCCTCGGGGTCAGTGACGCCCTCGAGCTTCTCCAGGAAGCGCTGCTCGGCGTCCACCGCTACCAATGGCACCTTGAAGTTGTCGCGAAAGGCGCTGATGACCTGCTCGCCCTCTTCCTTGCGCATGAGGCCGTGGTCTACGAACACGCACGTAAGCTGATCGCCCACCGCGCGATGCACCAGTAACGCCGCCACTGAGGAGTCCACGCCGCCGGAAAGCCCGCAGATGACGCGCCCGTCCCCCACCTGCTGGCGGATACGCGCGATCTGCTCCTCGACAATCGAAGCGGGCGACCAGGTGCGCTCGCAGCCGCAGACCTCGGTCAGAAAGCGCGTGAGGATCTCCTGGCCATAGGGCGTGTGTACGACCTCGGGATGAAACTGAATGCCGTACACCCCCTGCTCGACGTTCTCGACGGCGGCGACGGGCGAGACGCTGGAGGAAGCCAGCGCAGTGAAGCCGGGCGGTGGCTCGAAGACGGTGTCGCGGTGGGACATCCAGCAGGTCTGTTCGCGCGGCATGCCCGCCAGCAACACCCCCGGTTCGCTCACGTTCAGGTCGCTGCGCCCGAACTCCCCCACCTCAGCCTGCTCGACGCGCCCACCGAGCTCGTGCACGAGCAACTGCATGCCGTAGCAGATGCCCAGCACCGGCACCCCCAGATCCAGCAACCCGCGCTCCAGCCTGGGCGCGCCGGGCGCGTACACCGAGGCGGGACCGCCGGAGAGAATCACGCCGCGCGGCTTGCGCCTGGCGACCTCCTCGAGACCCACGTGGTGGGGCAGCAGCTCAGAGAAGACGCCGCAATCGCGCACGCGGCGGGCGATCAGCTGGGAGTACTGACCGCCATAGTCCAGCACCACGATCTCTTCGGTCGCCGCAGGCGCAGTGCTGCGCCCCGCAGCGGCGGGCACAGGAGCGGTTACGAGCGTCTCATTCATTTACGAGAGCAGCTGCGGCCTTCCCGTTGGACCCCATCCCCACGGCCTGATCGCGCTGGAGCTGCTTGCCCTCGGTCTGCAGGGCGGGCGCAATGACGACCTCAGCGCGGTTGAACTCGGCGAGGTCCTTGTGCCCGCAGGTGGCCATCGACGTGCGCAGGCCTCCAAACAGGTTGAAGGTGCCGTCATTCTCGCGCGCGGGTCCCACCAGGATCTCCTCGAGGGTGCCGTTCTGGGTGGTCGCGACGCGGGCACCCCGGGGCAGCGTGGGATGAAACGTGGCCATGCCCCAATGAAAGCCCCGGCCCGGAGCCTCGTGGGCCCGTGCGAGCGGAGAACCGATCATCACAGCGTCGGCGCCGAGCGCGATGGCCTTGGCGACATCGCCGCCGTTGCGCATGCCGCCGTCGGCAATCACCTGGCAGTACTCGCCCGTCTCGAGCATGTGCGTGGAGCGTGCATGCGCCACATCGGCGATGGCGGTGGCCTGCGGCACTCCTATCCCCAACACCCCACGAGTGGTACAGGCGGCGCCCGGTCCTACGCCGACGAGCACGCCGGCTGCGCCGGTGCGCATCAGGTGCAGCCCCGTGTGGTAGGAGGCACAGCCACCGACGACCACGGGCAGCTCCAGCGAGGGGATGAACTCCTTGAGGTTCAAAGGCTCGCTGACGGTGGAAACGTGTTCGCCGGAGACAACGGTGCCCTGGATGACGAGCACGTCCAGGCCGGCCTCCATTGCCAGCTCGTAGTGATCGAGCACGCGCTGGGGCGTCAGCGACGCCGCCACGACGACCTTGTGCTCCTTGATCTCCTTGATGCGCTGCGCTATCAGCTCGGGCTTGACGGGCTCGCGGTAGATGTCCTGCATCTCGCGGGTGGCCACATCCTTGGGCAGTTTCGCAATCCGCTCCAGCTGCTCGTCGGCGTCCTCATAGCGCGTGAAGATGCCCTCCAGGTTGAGCACGGCCAAGCCGCCGAGGCGACCCACGATACCCGCGGTGCTGGGCGAGACGACACCGTCCATCGCTGAGGCCATCATGGGCAGCTCGAACTGGTAGGGACCCAGCTTCCAACTGATGTCGATGTCGTCGGGATCGCGCGTGCGCCGCGAAGGCACAATCGCGATGTCATCGAATCCATAAGCGCGGCGAGCGGACTTGCCGCGTCCAATCTCAACTTCCATTTTCCGATCCTAGCAATGGCTTAGGCGGCGGGAGTTTGCTGGGATATGCTCGAACGATGAGTACTGCTCCACCTTACGATCCCCGCGCGATCGAGACGCGCCGCCAGGAGCTCTGGCGCGCGCACGAGGCCTTCCGCACGCCCGCGGCAGACGGTCGCGGGGGTCTGTACATCAAGCCCTCGGCACCGTTCACCTCGGGCAACATCCACATCGGACACGTGCGCAGCTACGCGATTGGCGACGCCTATGCCCGCTTCCAGCGCGCGCAGGGGCAGGCGGTGCTGTTCGCATTCGGCTTCGACGCCTTTGGGCTGCCGGCGGAGCTGGGGGCGATCGCGGGCGGGGTCGCGCCGAGCGAGTGGGTGGAGGGTTGCGCCAAGCACATGGTGGGGCAGCTGGAGCGGCTGGGGTTCTCCTTCGACTGGGAGCGCGCCTTCATGAGCTCGGACGCCGTGATGTATCGCTGGTCGCAGTGGCTTTTTTTGACACTGCTGGAGCACAATCTGATCTACCGGGGCACGGGCGCGGTCGATTGGTGCGATACCTGCCAGACGACGCTGGCCACGATCCAGGTCGAGGAGGACGGCACGTGCTGGCGCTGCCACAACCCGGTGCGCCTGATCCAGCGACCGGAGTGGTACCTACGGGTCGGTGCCTACGTAGAGGAGAACGACCGCCGCCTGCAGGACCTGCGCAACTGGGATGAGACCTCGCTGGCCAGTCAGCGCTTCGTGCTGGGGCGAGTAGATGGGGTCGAGCTGGACCTCACCGCGGCGGAGGGGGGCGAGCCGCCGATGCGGACAGAGCCCCTGACGCTGACGGTGTTCACCCCTCATGCGGACGCACTGGCGGATGCGCGCTTCGTGCTGATGTCCCCCAAACACCCGCAGGTGGACGCGTGGGCCACGGACGCGCACGTGCAGGAGCAGCTCGAGCAGCTGCGCAGCGGCGGTGGCGAGCGAGCGGCGCGCGACGCGCAGGCAATCGCGCTGGTGGACACGGGACGCACGGTCAGCGCTCCCAGCGGCGAGGGCACGCTGCCGGTGCTGATCTCCCCAGTGGTCGACGGACGCTTCGGCGCGACCGCCGTGCTGGGGATGCCCGACAGGGACAACTCTGACGCAACCATCGCGGAGCGGCTGTGGGGCGCCAACTGGGCCCCTGTGTCCTCGGCCGCGAACCCCTCCCCCTCCTCCCCTCCCACCCGCCCCGCGAAGCGCTTCAAGGCGGGGGACTTCGCGGTATCGCGCCAGCGTTCCTGGGGCACGCCGATCCCGATCGTCTACTGCGAGGCATGCGGCCCTGTGCCGGTGCCCAAGGAGCAGCTGCCGGTGGTGCTGCCACTGGATCTAAAGCCCACCGGCGAGGGCAACCCGCTGGCCGAGCGCGAGGACTTCGTCAACACCACCTGCCCCTCCTGTGGCGGCCCCGGCAGGCGCGAGACGGACACGCTGGACTGCCACTTCGACGCGCTGTGGCTGTGGATCCCCGCGTGCGTCCCGCCCCAGGAGCGCGAGGGGACGCTCGAGCACATCCTGACCCTGGAGGACCTGCGGCGATGGCTGCCTTCGGAGCGACTGGTGGCCGGCACCGACAGCGGCAACTTCGTGTTCGATCAGCGCATCGTGACGAAGGCGTTGCGCGACATCGGCCCGCTGGCTTTCCTGTCCGACGGCGAGCCGTTCGCCGGCTGCCTGTTCCACGAGATGGTGATTCGCGACGGGCGCAAGATGAGCAAGCACTTGGGCAATGTGGTGGACCCCGACGAGCTGCTGGAGCATTTTGGGGCCGATACGCTGCGCCTGGCGGTGCTGTACGCGGCGCGCCCGCAGAAGTCGCTGAACTGGAGCGACAGCGCCGTTGCCCACTGCCACCGCTTCCTCAGGGGCCTGTGGAGCTATACGCAAGCGCACGCGGCGATGGACCCCGAGCCGCTGGATGAGCAGGGCGCCTACCACACCGAGCACCTGCGGCGGCGCATGCAGAAATGGTGCGATACGGCGGTGGAGAAGGTCACCGAGGACTTGCGCGAGCTGGAGATGCACAAAGCGGTGCGCAACGTCATGCGGCTGTTGGACCGCATCAAGGATTTCGAGGCCAAGGCGGTGGCGCGCAGCGAGGGCGAGCTAGGCCAGCAGAACCACGAGGTGCTGATGCAGTCGCTTGCGGTGCTGGCGCAGATGCTGATCCCCTTCGCCCCGCATACAGGCGAGGAGCTGTGGCTGACATGCACGGGCGGCAACGGCGTCGTGGAGCCCGCGTGGCCCGAGGCGATGGTACGAACAGAAACAGTTACAAGTGCCCCGAGCGCGGGGATCTAAAGTCTGGCCCCAAACCTCGCGCAGCCGTGAGGCGGCTTGGGCCAAGGCCACAGGATCGACCACGGCCTCTGCGATCATTGCGACTTGGGCAAGAGGATGACGACTGCACCCGAAGAGACAAAGACACGTTCGTGCGTGACGGGCCTGGTGTGCCGCGCCTGTGGCGTACGCCATCCCCAGAGCCACCGCGAGGCGTTCTGCGAGCAGTGCGGCAAGTGCTACGACGTCGACTACGACTACGCGCGCGCGAAGGATCTGTTTGAGGGGGAGGGGTTGGGGTCGCGTCCTTTCAGCATTTGGCGGCTGGAGGAGCTGCTGCCGATCCTCGACGCGGGCGCAGCGGCGCGCGTGGGCAAGTACGCGGGCTTTACGCCGTTGATCAAGGCCGACCGCTTGGGTGCGGAGCTTGGTCTGAACCGGCTGTATGTAAAGGACGACAGCACCTCGCGCCCAAGCCTCTCCTACAAGGACCGCGTGGTGTCGATGGCGGTAGCGCGCCTGCTGGAACTGGGCCGCGATGAGATCGGCTGCGTCTCCACGGGCAATGTGGGCACCGCCGTCGCTGCACTGGCGGCGAAGGCGGGCGTGGAGGCGTACGTCTTCTATCCCAACCGCTTGGAGATGACGAAGGCGCGCGCGTGCCGGGCGCTCGGCGCGCAGGTGTGCCAGGTGGAGGGCAACTACGACGAAGCCAACAAGCGCTGTCGCGAAGTGGCTGCGCTGAGCGGGCTTGAGTTCGCCAACATCACGCTGCGGCCCTTCTACGCAGAGGGCGCCAAGACGGTGGCCTATGAGATCGTGGAGCAGCTGGGCTGGCAGGCGCCGGAGCACATCGTCACGGCCGTGGCGGGCGGCACGCTGTCCTCGCGCATCCACAAGGGCCTGGAGGAGCTGGAGCTCGTGGGTCTGGCGCAGACGCAGCACACCAAGCTGCACGTGGCGCAGCCGCTGGGCTGTGCGCCGATCGCCGACGCCATCCTGCAGCACGACACGCAGATCCATCCTTGCGAGCCGACCACCCTGGCCCATTCGCTGGCGATCGGCAAACCCGGCGACGGCGGTCTCGTGATCGACGCCGTCGCGGGCCGTGGAGGCACCGCCGGCATGGTCAGCGACGAGCAGATCTTCTCCGGCATCGACCTGCTGGCCCGTACCGAGGGAGTCCTCACGGAGCCCGCGGGCGGCACCACCATTGCTGTCCTGAAGGAACTCGCGGCCGCTGGCCGCTTCGATCCCGATGAGGTGGTCGTGGTGATGATCACCGGCAATGGTCTGAAGACCCTTGACGAGCACCCGCGTAAGGAATGGCCGCTGGCGGAGTGCGAGCCCGAGGCGATGCTCTCGGTGCTGGAGGGATTCCGCCACGCCAGCGGACACGACGCTCCCGCCAACGGCGTGGGCGCGCAGCACGTCGCGATGCGCGGCTAGTAGCCCCGCTCGTCGGTCGCAGGCAAACGGCTCGTAGCGGAACAGACGAAGAAAGCCGCGATCGAAATCGGACCGGAAGAAACCATTATTAAAACGCTGATAAAAGAAGTCAAAGCTGAAAAACACCACATCTCGCTGTGAAAGGCTGGGATGAAGGCGCAAAAGTACCGGACGCCAAATTGGTGCTCCTGTTCGAAGAACAGCTCATAGCCAAATTCCCGGTCAAAGCCGTCAAACTCTGCCCCTCGGCCGGCACGTATGCCTTGGAAGGCAGCTTCGCGGCCACTACGAACCGCAGGACAGCGAAGTCAAAACGGCGAAAATCAAAATCCCCTCGACGCCGATCAAAGCCGTGTGGCAAGCGCAAGGCGCACTCGAAGAAAGGTTCCCGAAACCTAGCTTCGGAAGTCAACCCGCGACGATCCAGGGCATACTGCTGCTGGGCTTGGAATCGGGCGAAAACTTCGGTGCCTTCGGCAAATAGCGATATACGGCCCTGAAGGGAGGGCGACGCACCACAGTAATAGGAAGGCCCCGCCGAGGCGGGGCCTTCCCTTAGCAGACCGGTAAGCCGGATCCTGTCGTTGAGCAGCCATCCATCTGAGCGGCCTACCTGGACCTTAGCGGGCAGCCTGCAAGCGGTCCTGTTTGGCCTTGCATCGGGTGGGGTTTGCCCAGCCGCCGCGTCACCGCGACGCTGGTGCGCTCTTACCGCACCATTTCACCCTTGCCTGCCGGCCGTTCACGTGGGACGGCCGCAAGGCGGTTTAGTTTCTGTGGCACTTTCCCGCGGGTTTCCCCGGGTCGATTGCACGACCACCCTGCCCTTTGATGTCCGGACTTTCCTCGAAGGACCTATTGGGCCTCCGCGGCTGCCTGGCCTGCATGAGCAGTGTAGCGCCTACATGCTCCTGAGCAGCCCCACAACGCGCCCGAGCACCTTGACCTCTTTGCTGCGAATCGGCTCCATCGTCTCGTTCTCGGGCTGCAGGCGAATGTGGTCGGGTTCGCGGAAGTAGCGCTTGACGGTCGCCTCCTCCCCCAGCAGGGCCACCACGATCTCGCCGTCGCGCGCGGTCTCCTGCGGGCTCACGACCACCAGATCGCCCTCCAGGATTCCGATGTTCTTCATCGAGTCCCCCCGCACTCTGAGCAGGTACTCGCCGCTGGAGCCCCCCGCTGCCTCCGGAACGGAGACGTACTCCTCGACGTTCTCTTCCGCCAGCACCGGCTGGCCCGCCGCTACCGTCCCCACCAGCGGCAGCGCGTCCGAGCGCATGATGTTGCGCACGCTATCCACAGCATTCCCCACCGCCCGGTCCAGCAGCTCGATCGCGCGCGGCTTGGAGGGGTCCCGCCGCAGCAACCCAATCCGCTCCAGATTGGCCAGGTGCGCGTGCACCGTCGAGGAGGAGGCAAGGCCCACAGCCTTGCCGATGTCCCGCACCGTCGGTGGGTACCCGTACTTCGCTGAGTACTTGTGGATGAAGTCGAAGATCTCCTGCTGGCGTTTCGTCAGATCCATCTCAGTCAGCCCTCCTGCCGGGGGATATATCAGGGTTGAGCGAACATCTGTTCGTACAGTAGCGCCCCCCGTGGACGGATGCAAGCGTGGGCGTCCTCGTGCTGGTGTCAACGCCCGGCGCCCGTGGCGACCGCGGGCTATACTCGCGCTTCTCTGCGCCCGTGGCGGAATTGGTAGACGCGCAAGGTTGAGGGCCTTGTCATGTGTAAACATGGTGGTGGTTCGAGTCCACTCGGGCGCATAAAAATAGCTGCAAATGATGGGTTTTTGGGTGCTTGTGATCCGTTTGTGATCGCGTACAAAGGTGGCGTGACCCAAGTCGTGGCCCAACCGAACAATTTGCCGACCGCTTCGCCAGCGCAGTCGACAGCCAGAGTCGAGGCCAGTCGCACTAGCAAACAGGAACGTCAAACGACGTGGCGCTCACCACGTCGATACGACTGTTCCGCGACGTAATCGCGATCGTGAGCTACACTTTGAGCCCATGAGTCCATTGCTCGAAGACGCCCAGCGAGTTCACGACGTAGCCGGCCTATCTGACCGGATGATTGCTGCCGCGACCGGAGCGAAGCCGAGTACCGTCCGTGGTTGGCTTGCCGGACGAAGCGAGCCGACTGGCGCTCGCGCCGAACGACTGATCGAGTTGGCCGAGATGATCAAACGGCTTGCCCTCGTCGTGCGACCGGAGTCGATCCCAGTCTGGCTGCAGCGTCCGATCCTCGCATTGGACGACGAGAAGCCGATCGAGCTCGTCGCCCGCGGTGAGTACCGCAGGGTCGCCAAGCTGATCGCCGAGATCGAGTACCCCGGCGTCTCCTGACCGTGAAGCAGTTGTCTGTTCGTCCTCGCACCGTCGAGGGCATGTGGATCAGACACGTACCGCACGGAGCCGATCTGCTCGGACGAGCAGACATCCCATCGGATGGACGCTGGCAGCGAGGCGATGTCGTCCGCGCCCTCTACCTCGCCGACACAGTGACAACAGCCACAGCAGAGTGGTATCGCTCGCTAGCCGAGTGGGGACTCTCCCCCCAAGACCACATCCCCTACGACCACCATCGCTGGCACCTTGACCTCGAACTTGCCGACCTCAGCGGCGTCGAGCAACTGCGCAGCGTCTCCCTCGGAGCCCCACGACCGAGCCGAAGCACATGGATTACCTATCAACAGGTCGGCGAGCAGCTCTGGCGCGAAGGATGGGCCGGACTCATAGCCCCCAGCGCCGCACATCCCGGATCACTCATCACGTGCGTATTCGCTACGAACTGGCCGCCAGCCGGATGCACACCGCTCGACGCGAACACCGTGCAAGCCATCCCGCCACCACCCCGCGGCATGACCACCTGATCGTTGCCGATCAGCTTCCACCAACAATCCTGCTTGGACGATCCTTAGATCGCCCGTCCTGAAGCCAAGCCCCCGAGGCCAGAAGCCGCCTCACCGCCTTTGCCGCGGACTACGCCAAGCGCGAAGCCGCTTTGGAGCAGGCCGCCCACATGCTTAGGCAGGAGCAGGACGAAACCATCCGCGCCGCCTACAGCGATGGCCTGCCCATGAAGGCCATCGCCCAGATCATGGACATGAGTCACCAGCGCGTCTCGCAGATTGCCAAGAGCTAGACCCAAGGCCCCACCAGCACCGGCGTGGCGCTGGATCTCAGCAACTATGCGACAGGCCACCACAGCGCAGAATGGCACTTTGTGCGACACCATCCCCCAGGTCACGACAGCGCTCAGGCAACGAGCTGATCAAACCAGCCGGGCGAGATGAGCAAGACGTAGCCTGGCGCGCCGCCCGCACGCACACTCAGTTCGCCTGGCTGGGCATCTTCCTTGAAGCGGAGGTCAACCGGCAGGCCACCGTCATGTACTAGCTCGCAGCGCATCCACTTATAGAAAACCCGCTCCAGCGGACGAGGCTCTCCGCGAAACTCGACCGAGACGCGCGGCCCGAAGCGGGATTCGATGAATCGCTCGAAGGCCTCACGGTCGCCCACCGAGCGCGGATACTCGCGACGCGCACGCGCGGCAACCGCAACGAGTGCAACGAGAAAAGCGCCCTCGTGTCGTTCGGCGTTCCAAAGCAGCGTCGCGTCCTCCACGCGCTCACGGATGTTCTCCACTGCGCAAGCGTAGTGGCCGTCCTGTCCTTACGTGCAGGACACCCAACCTTCCAACCGACCCGTGACCTACCGTGCTCAGCCGTGTTCGTGCGCCCATTTGCTGCCATTGTCAGCCGACTCGATGCGTTGGAGGACGAGGTTCAGAGTCTACGACGGGAGGCAGCCGAGCTGCGGGCTTCGCATGACGACGCGATCGACTTGGCGCTGATCCACGCCGTGCCCAATACCGTGCACGGACTTATCGTGGAGGCCCGCGCTGAAGGTTGGACAATTAGCTACTTGCGCAAGCAGCGGGAACAGTACGGCACCATCTGTCTTGGGCATCCCACCGACGCGACGCACGACTGCTCAATCCAGCTGCCGGTGCCAGATGACCCGGCCGCTCTCCGACAGCTCGAAAGCAACATCGGGATACGGATTCGCTGGGCTGCCTAGTCGTCGTTCGACCCCGACATGCAGGGCAGTCGCGCAGAGGGCATACGCTTCGGCTATGCCGCAACGGCTTCGTGTTCCCGACCAGTTCCGTCAGCAGGGCTGGCAGGGCCATCTCCAGCGGGTCGAACGCTGGCATCAGCGAGCCAACCACGCACTCGACACCTACAACGGAGTTGCCGCAGATGATGCGATCGACTTCCTATACGCCTTCTTTCAGGCCTCCTACCACATGCGGGACTGGCTCCAGAACAGCGGAGCCGCGTCTTGGCTCAACTCGGGGGGTCGGCGTCGATGTCTCCCAGCGATGCTCCGCGATGGACCGGTCCAATCGATTGCGGTGATCTGATCTCGGCGAGCGTTTGACCCTCGCGTGGTGAGTGCCCGCCGAATGTCGTCGTCCGTCTCGATGACCTCGTACGACACGAGCTTCCGACTGCCGTCGTCTTGGACCTGCTCGAAGTACCTCGCGCGATGGCCCGTAGACGTAGCGTGTGGCCCATCCGTAGGTGCGGAGGTTGATCCGGTCTACCTGCTCTTCATGGTGTGCCGGAGCCCGAGGCGCTGGCGTTGGCTTGGTCCGATCCTCAGGCAGAGGTCACGTCCCAGTGGCAGCATCGCTTCGACGTGCGGCGACGATCGCCATGAAGGCAGTAATCTGACTTCATGTTGCAAGAACATCGTGAACGTGCGCAGGCTCTCCTTCAGCGCAAGAAGCGACGAGACGACTATGGAGAACTTCTCCTCGACGGCCAGGTTATTCGCAGCTTGCGCAATGTCGAGGATCCCGAGTCGTGGCGCTCAAACATAAGGCGTCAAGCACGGGCAGACAAAATCCGTATTCAGACTGGAGTTACCAAAGAGATTGTTTACGCAATCGCGCGTCGCGATACTGAGCGCGGCTGGTCGGACGACGAGGCGCGATGGTTTCGTCTCTCATCACAAGCACATGAAACAGCGATAGGCCTCGGTCATGACTGGCTGCTGGCTAGGGATGGTTCAGAGGGCGTGACCGCCTGCAGCCGGTGCAGGGCAGTCGGCTACCTCAATGCGGATGAGGGAACCATTGACGGCGATCATTTTGAGGCTCGTTGCGGGTAAACGTTGACTTCCCAATGGCTCTACAAGGCGAGTAGACAACCTGTCGAGGCCAGCTTTCGGCCCGACGCGTATCCAATTCTGTGGCTGCTCAGTGTCAACCTGCCGGGTGGTCGGGTTGGTAGCTCCCGGGAGGATACGGTTTAGCGGACATGCCCAGCCTGATACAACTTCAGCCAGAGACATTCTCGCGGTTGTGAGGAGGCCAGTCGCCGCAACGAGACCGTTGACGAGGACGCCGACAGCGCATCCTGCGTGAGCGTCTGGCCGTGATTCGCGACGCGATCCTGGGCCGCCTCGAACAGCTGCGGGCTCGGATGAAGCCCGGCATGGGAGCAGTCCAGCTCGTCCGGGACGAGCGCCGGCAACTCGAACGGCGCCAGTCTTGATCACACCTCGGTCGCGGTGCTTGCGGCTCTTGCCTTGTCTATGTGATGCTGAGACTCGCCGCCAGCCGTCCGGATCCGATGACCTGCAGATCACCCGCGAGTGGTCTTCGGGCAGGTGAGCGCGGTTGGCGCTGCAGATCGCGTCAGCGTTGCAAGCGACCGCGGCAAAGGTGAATGTCGTATGCGTCAAACTCTCCGGCGATGAGCCTCAACTGCCGGGGCAAGCCGTCGAGCAGATCCTCGCGTGTGCGTCCGGTCATCTCGTAGACGATCTCGCCAATCGGCCGGTTGTGGAGGGATATCCGTGCCGGCACCGTCCTTCCGATCGGAGATGGCTCCACGTTGTTGGGATTGAACAGTGGGGGCGAAGTCGCGAGGAATGCTTCGATCAGCTCCAATGTCGTAGCTAACGCCGACGAGCCCGTCGAGGGCGTTGCGTACGAACTCCATCCCGGCGATATTGGTCGTAAAGCCTGGATGAGTGTGGCATCTGCGGCTAGTTAAGGGACGCGCCGCCACCCAGGCAAGCTGGCACCGTCGCGGCCGTCATCCGTGACCCATCTCTGACCCAAGTCAGTTCGTCCGATGCGTCCCATGCGTCCCGGAATCCGCACAAAACGGACGATCTGAACGGTGGCGGACGTATCTTGCGCCCGTGAATAAGGTTGAGGGTCTTGTCATGTGTAAACATGGTGGTGGTTTGAGTCCACTCAGGCGCATAGAAAATCCCTGTAAATCGGCAGATATGCTCGGGTATAGAGGGTTGACATCAGATTGCAGGTTATTCCGATCGTTGGGCGTTTGGCAACGCCGTGGCAACATCCACCGCTGTGATGCGCTGCTGTGGTGGACGGCAACTCCTTGAAGTAGGGTGCAGCCTGGGCTCCATGCGGCCCCTGGCGTCATTGACCCAGCGTTCTACGTCGTCGGGGTGGAAGCGCAGTGGCACCTCCTCCCCACCGATCCTGATCGACGGATGCGGCCTTGCTTGGCGGCGTCGTAGAGCCAACGCAGTATCCCTCCGCGATCGTGTCTCGGTTGGGCCTAGATGGGCAGCTCGGGGAACTCCTCGTCCTCGAGCTCGGCTTCGCGCAGGTGGTCTTCGGCTCTGGCGACGACGGCCTCGTAGAACTCGCGGGCGGGTGTACCGGGCGCGAATGCTTCTGCGTGCTTTCGGCTCTCGTCGCGCAGTTTGATGTGGCGCTGTGGTGGCTGGCCCATCGTGCGGCTCTGGCTGCCGGTGATGACAGTGACCGACAGCAGCGCGCGGGCGACCTTGGCGAGGCTTTCTCCGCCTCGTGCGTGCGCGGCGTCGAGGGTCTCCTGCACGAACTGCGGGTGGGTAAGCGCGACCTGCCACGGCATTGCTCCCATCAGTTCCACGGCGGCGTCGATTCTCGATTCCTCGCTCGATGTGAGCCACTCGAGGAGTACGGTGAGCGCGGCATCCTGGTTGGTGGCGAGCTGCCAGTAGAGACCGGGTGCTTCGTAGCGCAGGCGTGGGCTTGGGTCGAGCATGGCGTCGCGGACGCGCCGCAGGAGCACGAGTAGTTCCTCGCCCGTGGCACCGCCGAGGAGGTCGACGTTGAAGTCGTCGTAGGAGAGCGCCCGGATCTCCCCGCCGGCAGCGGCGCGGACGAGTAGGAAGCCGAGGATTTCGTCGCGGTGTTCGGGCGCGAGCTTGGCGAGAACCTCGTTGGCAAAGTATTCGAGCCTCGGCGCCGATCGGAGCTTGTCCAGCAGGACGGGGACCTGGCCGCGTTCAACGTGGTCGATCACCAGCGCTATCAGGGCGCACAGCGAGTCGGCGAGGTGGCTGTTTGCGTGGATGTCGCTGGCGAGCGCGATGTCGAGGGCCAGGGGAGCGTTGATGTGTGCGAGGCGGCGGGTGGCGTGCAGGGCGACGTTGACGATGTTGAGATCGTTGTCGGCGACGAGCTCGCGCAGCATCGCGGCCTCCGGCGCGTCGGGGTCGGCGAACCAGTTGCCGTTGAACAGGTAGTCGGCGAGCTGCCGCCGCGCTGAGGTGGGGCCGGCACGCAGCCCTTCGAGCAGCCCGTAGGTCGCCTGGGGGCTGTGTGAGATGAGGACGGCGAGCAGCGTCCCTCCGAACTGTGCGAGCGGCCGTTCGGGGTTGGCGGCGCACCAGCGGGCCAGCGCCTCGCCGAGCTCGGGGTGCGCTTCGCTGAGCGCGATCAGCAGCGGGCTCGCGTTCGCAGCTGGGTCTTCCGGCAGATCGTTGATCGCTGATATGTGTGCGTCCAGACGTTCAGCGAGCGCATCGACGGTGCCTGCGCTGCTGGCGGCCAGGGCGTCTGCGACGGCGTGGAGCTTGGCTTTCGAGGCGTCCTGGTCGAGCACGTCGATCGGGTTGCGCAGCGCGCTGGCGAGGCTCTCGTCTTCGATCTCGGGTTGCTCGCCGATCTGGCGGGCACGGTCACGGACGTCGTTCCAGGCGCTGCGCTGCGAGTGCCATCCGAGGGCGGTGCGCAGCTTCAGCCGCACGTGCGGGTCCTGGGTGTCACTCATCACGGTCTCGATCGCGTCGAGGATCGCCAGTTGGTCGTCGTGCCACTGCTCGATCTCGGTGTCGGTGATCTCGCGGCCGAACGCGCCGATTGGCGGGCGTAGCGCGTCGCCGAGGAGCCGGGCGGCTAGCGCCCGCTCGCGGGCAGGGCCGTTGGTGGCTTGGGCGATGAGGATTGTCCTGATCGTGGCGCGAATTTCAGCGGTCGCTTTCGCGGAGACCGGGAAGACCCTGATCTGGAAGCCTGTTTCGGCTGCGTGTGTGGTCTCGCCTTCGCGTGCGAGCAGCGGCGTGAGCAGCTCGAGCGGTGAGTACGCTGATGCACTGGCGTCGTCTTGGAGGGCGCGTTCGACCAGCTGCAGTGCGCCGCGTGCGAACAGCAGCGGCAGCTCGTAGCCGGCTATGCTCTGGATCTGGCGTATCGGATGGTCGGTGTTCGAGTTCAGGGGCCGGGGGTCATCGCGGGCGAGCTGCCAGAGGAGGTCGAGCGCCTCGGGCAGGAAGCTCGGCGTCAAGGCGATCGAGGCGAGCAGCTCGGGCAGGCGGCGGCGCACGTCGGCGTCAGTGAGCTGGCTGGCGAACAGGTCGTCGGTGGCTGGCCCGGCGGGGTTGGCGAGCGCGCAGGTGACGATCTCGAACACGGCCGCGGGCGCGAGCCGGGCGACGGGCTTGATCAGCTGGATGATTCGCAGCCGTTCTTCGGCGTGCCCGCGCAGGAACACGGTATGTAGGTCGCGCCAGAACTTGTCGAGTAGTGCGCTGTCGGTCTGCTCCTCCTGGCCGACGCGCCAGTCGAGCTCGGCGAGGTTGCGCAGGAGCCCAACGATCGCAACGTCGGCGTAGCGGTTGAGAAGCGCCTGCGCGCGTCCGGTGGGTCGGCCTTGATGGTCTACGCAGGCGCGGTGCAGGATGTGGTCTGCGAGCACGTCAGGGACGATGCGGCACAGCCGCCCGCGGGCGGTCAGGACCCCGGCCTGCTCGAGCTGGGAGACCAGTGAGCGAAGCTGGTGATCCTCGATCTGCAGGTCGGCGGCTAGCCGCTCGATCAGGACGGTGTTCTCGATGAACAGCGGGCCGAGCGCGGAGATCAGGATCAGCGCGTCGCGGGCGGCCTGCGCGTCCACTTCCTCGCCGAGCTTGCCGAGCATCTCGTCGCGGAAGCGGTCCAACACGGTCATGCGGAACTCGGCGTGGCGCTCGAGCAGCTCCGGCGCGACTGCCTGCTGCGCGAGCAGCTGACCACCGATGACGGTCACGAGCGGACAGTCGGCAGTGGCGTCGGCGAGATGCTCCGCGAGGTGCTCGTGCTCGGCGCCGAGAGCCTGGGCGGCGAGTGCGCGCACGTCTTTGGCTAGCAGATCGCCAAGCGGCTTTGAGATCCAGACCTGCTCGGGTGAGAGGCCGGCAAGCGATAGGCGCGAGCGGAGCTCCTCGGCACGGTGTGGCCTGGTGGCCAGCACGAGCGTCGGCGCGCTGGGCTGGCGGGTGGCGGCGCCGATCAGCGCGGCGAGATCCTCGCGCCGGTGCGCGTCATCGACGATCACGAGCGGCGCGGTCCACGGAAGCTCCTCAACCGACTCGGCCGTGAGCGCCAGCTGGTCGTCGACGAGCAGCACGGTTCGGGTCGCCTTGTGGGTTTCGGCGAGCGCGCGCAGGATGCGGGTCTTGCCGATGCCGCCGCGGCCGACGAGCACGAGCACGCGAATCTCCTGGTTGGCTAGCTGCTGGTCGATCGTGGCGAGCAGCTCGTCGCGGCCGACGAGCGCCCAGGTGTGACGGAACAGATGATCCTCGTCCAGTAGAGGCCGGAAATACTCGTCGGTCTCGTGAAAGCACAACGGCCCGCGTGGTCCGAGGAACGCACGGCGCCAGTGGACGGTGAAGGTGTCCTCGATCAGCCGCCGGGCACGCTCGCGCGGTTCGATCGCACGGACGCCTTGGGAGAGATCCTCCTTGTCGAGCAGCCTCCAGCCGTCGAGTGCGGCAATGTAGTCGCGCACGGTGGTGCCGACCTCGCAGGCGACAAGGATGACGTGCTCGTCGGCGTCGTACTGGGTCTCCTCGACGGTACTTTTCGCGTGCGTCTTGGTGTACTTCCGCCACTTTCGGCACTGGTAGGTGCGTGTGCGCCCGTCGGTGAACTCGGCGGCGATGTCGATGCCGAGCTGACCCTGGCCGCGGGTGCCGTACTTGTGCGCGCTGGCGACCTCGGGCTGCGCGTTGACGTAGGCGAGGCAGAACCGCTCGAAGGCGTCCCACTCCCACTGCGGATCGTCCAGTGGCAGCAGGTCTACATGGGCTGCGGGCGGTAGCGGTAGCGCCATTCGTGTTCGAGGGTATCCAGGCCCTCAGCAGGCCGCTGGCGCTCAAGTCTCTACAACCACATGGGAAACCTCAGCGCCGCGATAGCTCGTAGCCACGATTGATCCTAAGGTAAAGCGGAGCGCTTGTGCTTCGGGTGATCGCAAGCGACGATCGCGGCGCTTCGGGCGCGATCCGTCAGTACGTCCCGTACCCGGTCTGGGCCTTGTATTGGTTGAGGGCGTTATTGGCCTGGTAGAGCGTCCCCCCCGTCGTCGCAATGGAGTAAAAGCCGGAGCCGTAGCTGCCCACGTTGCTGTTGGTGAGCTGATTGACTCCCTCTGGGATGCTGTCTCCGCCGATGCTGACGCTCTCTCCGAAGGGATCGGTGATGGCCTGCCTCAAGCTACCGTAGAAGTTGTACTCTGCGTACCCGGCGTTGATCGCGGAGTTGAGCTCGCCGTATCCTCCCTGGGAATATTCGCCGCTCGGGTCGATCAGCACGGTCGGCTGGTCGGCGACGAAGATGTAGGGGGAGATCGCGGGTTGGGACGGCGTCGTCGCGCGGGGGTCGGTGCTGATGAACGCGCCGATCGTGGGATCGAGCTGGCGCGCGCTGACGTGGTAGAGACCGGTGGGGTCGAGGTACTCCGCGTCGTACTTGAGCGGGATGGCAGGGGCGCCCTTCGCGGCGTTTTCTGTGAGCACATTCCCGAAGGGGTCGTACGTGATCGTGTCTTCCGTCGCTCCGCTCGCGGAGCTGAGCGCGACGACGGAGCCTTGCGCGTCGTGGGCGACGTAGTATTCGCTGCCGCCGGAGCTCATCGCGAGCAGGCCCTCGCCCCACACGTAGCGGCGTAGCGTCAACGAGCCGTTCCGCTCGAGCACCAAGTCTGGCACGTTGTTGTTCGTGTCGTACGCGTAGCTCGTGGTCGTGCCTTCGCTTGTGGAGCTGACGCGGTTTCCGCTACCGTCGTACGCGTAGGTGGTCGTGCTGCTCGCGGTTTTGAGGGCGGTCAGCTCGTTCGCCGCGTTCCACGTGTACGTCGTGGAGCCGGTGCCTGTGCGGCCGCCGTCGGCGTCGTATTTGTAGCTGACTTTCCCACCGGGGCCTTCGGTGCCCGTCAGCTCGTCGCCTTCGTCGTACGTGTAGGTGGTCGTGCCTGCGGCTTCGACGAGCTTCGTCCTGCTCCCGTCGGCGTTGTAGGTGTACGCGTAGGAGCCGCCAGCGCAAGAGCTGCCGTAGCAGGCGGTCGTGAGTCGGCCGTCTTTGTCGTACGTGTACGTGATCGTGGTGGTCGCGGTCACGATCTTCGTGGGGTTCCCGGCCGCGTCGTAGGTGTAGGCGAAGCTCGTCAGCGTGCCTTTAGTGCTCGTGTCGGCGATCGAAGTGGTCAGCCCGGCGGGGTCGTAGGCCGTGGTCTCCGTGTAGCCGTTGCCCGTGGGCAGCTTCGTTTGCGTGAGCTCCGAGTTACCGTCGTAGGAGTACATCGTCGTTTGCCCACCACTGGTGACCGTCGCGAGACGCTGGTCGGCGTCGTACGTGTAGGTGATGACGCTCCCGTCGGGGTAATCGCGCGAGGTCACATGCCCGTTCTTGTCGTAGGCGTACGTGACGTCGCCGTTTGGGCCAGTCACAGCAGTGAGCCGATTCAGTTCGTCGTGCATGTAGACGGTCGTCCCAGTGCCATCGACCATCTGCGTCTTGTTGCCCGCCGGGTCATAGTCGTATTCCACAGTCGGTGTCCCGTCCGAGTAACTGACTGAGGTCAACCGATTGTCGGCGTTGTACGTAAATTTGGTGCTCGCCCCCCCGCCGTCGACGATTGAGATCCGGTTGCCGGCGGGATCGTAGGCGTAGGTTGTCGCGTGCCCGATCGCGTTCGTGACTTTCGTGAGACGATTGTCGGCGTCGTACGTGTACGTGGTTTTCTCACTGAGCGGCGTCGACGACGACGTCTTATAGCCGACCGCGTCGTAAGCGTAGGTCGTAATGCCGCCTTCCGGGTCGGTCACGGAGGTGAGCTCATTTTGAGCGTTATACACGTAACTCGTCACGTCACCGGCGGGGTTCGTCACGCTCGTGCGGTTCCCGACCTTGTCGTATGTTGTCTTCGTCACGTGGCCGTCAGCATCGGTCACCGTCAGCGGACGGTTGTCGGCGTCGTACGTGTACGTCGTCGTGAACTTCGAGGGTTCGGCGCCTTTTTCGTTGCCGCGCGGCGAGACCATCGAGGTCCGGCGGCCCGCAGCGTCGTAGCCGTACGTCGCCTCCTCGCCGAGCGGCGAGGTCATCGAAATCTCGTCGCCTTCACTGTTGTAGGTGTATTTCGTCGTGTGCCCGAGCGCATCCGTGGTGCTCGTCACCGCCCCGGTCGTCGGTTCGTGCGTCTCGCTCACGCTTGAGCCGTCGGCGTACGTTGTCGTCAGGAAGTTGCCGTGCCCGTCGTACGTGTACGTCGTCTTATGGCCGTCGCCATCGGTGTACGAGGTGACGTCGTTGAGCGCGTCGTATGTCCAACTCTGCGTGGAGCCGAGCGCTGAAACTCTCGTCAGCATGTCGCCAGCCGCGTTGTACGTCATAGTGGTCGTGTTGCCGTTCCCGTCCGTCGCGGCCGTCCGGTCGAGGGTCGCGTCGTACGCGTAGCGGGTGACGTCGCCGGTCGGATCAACTTTCTCCACGAGCGCGTCGCCTTCGTAGACGTCCTTCCACGCATGGCCGTTCGCGTCCGTGTACGTCGTTTCGCCTTCGCCGTACGTGAATTTTGCGGTCTTCCCGAGCGCGTCGGTCTGTTCGATCACGCGGCCGGAGCCGTCGTATGTGTTGCTGACGACGCACGCACCGTCCTGGTTCGTCACGGCTTCGAGCAGCCCTTGCGCATTGTATTCGTACGTCGTCGTCCCGCCCACGGCGTCGGTGACAGACGTCAGCTGGTTAGACGCGTTGTATGAGTAGGTGATGGTGCGTGCGAGCGGCAGCGCCATCGTTGCGAGGAGGCCCGCGCCGTTGTACGTGAACTTGACTTCACGCCCGGCGCTGTCCTTGACCGTCGTGAGCTGCCCGGCTTCGTTGTAGGTGAGCATAAGGCCGATCCCGTTACGGTCGTCCTTCGTGATCAGCTGCCCGGCTTCGTTGAAGGTCAATCGTTCCTGGTCTGGACGCGTCAGCGTCCAGCCGCCCCCGCTCTTCGTGGCGAGCACCGAGCGGGCACCGGGGCTCCCCTTGTAGCCTCCTTCGCCGTTCGGGGCGTACCCCGTCTCCTGCCCATTCTCGGAGTGCAACACGACTTCGGTCCCATTCGTCGTCAGGAAGACATTGAGCGAGTCGGTCCAGCCAGGCCCTAGCGGCCCCGAGTACGGGTTGGAGGACGTGTAGGAGCGCGTGAACGTGAACGGCACGCCGAGGCCCGGCATACTCGCGTCCGTCTCTTCGGTGTTGTAGGCGCCCGTGGCCGTGTTCACGGGCTCCGCAGCGTACCCGGAGGGGTTGTACGAGTCGAACGAGGACCCTCCGCCGTACGTCTGCGCAGCCGGTATTGGCGGTGGCGGGCAGTAGCGGTAGGCGCCCGCCGACGTCGATGTGGCCTCTGGTTCCCAGGAGCCTTCGCTGAGGCTGTTCCCGCCGCTCACGGAGCCGAAGCCGCCGGCGAGGCTGCCCGCAGTCACCGCAGTGATCGTCGCCCCACAGGGCGGCACGTATTCGAGCGAGATGAACGCGAGCGACGGGCTGTTCAGCGTGACGCCGCCTCCCACGTTGAGGCGGCCGAAATTGCCGGTGCCGTCGAGTTCGATCCCGCCGCTGATCGTGCCAGCGCTGCTCGCGCTCACCAGCACGCCGGGCGAGAGCTCGAGGCTGCCGCTGAAGATGAAGTGCGGAAGGGATAGGGAGTGCATCGCGTGCACGTGCCCGTTGTCTTCGACGGTGCCGACGCCTCCCACGGAGGAGAGCTGGGAGTTCACGTTGGACTGCAAGACGAGCACCGAGGATGAAGCGCCGGTCACGCTCGAGCCCGCATCAAAGTTGAACGCACTCCCACCGAGGCGGAGTTCGCCTCTCGCGACGTTCAGCGAACCGCTGTCGTGCGTGACGAGACAGTAGTTGTACGGATAGCCGATCGTCACAGGACTGCTGCCCGTTTCGGATTTCCCGTTTGTCGTGATCGAGCCGGAGCTCACGAATTCGCCGTTCGCGATCGCGGGTTCCGTGGCGGTCGCTTCGCGACCACAGCCGCCGTAGAGCGCAGAGCCGACGGCGAACGAGAGCGAGCCGCGGTTGATGAGGCGTGAGGCTTGGTTCACGTACGGCTGTGCGTTAGCGGTCACGGAGCCACTGCCTTCGTTCATGAGGGTGCCTGAGTCGACCTGGCCACTTTCCAAGACGAGGGAGCCGCCGGATGGCACGGTGACAGTCCCCGTCCCGCCGAGCGAGCCGCTCAGCTTCAGAGAGTCCGTTGTGTCGACGTTGCCACCACCGGCCGTGTTGCCGACGACGACGACCGGGACGGGCAGTGTCGTGTTCGCGGCGTTGAAGCTCACGGTGCCGTTGAGAACCAGCTGCGAGCTCGCGGCGCCCGTGACGGTCGAGCCACTGTTGAAATTGAAGTTGCTGCCGCCGAGTTTGAGTTCTCCGCTCGCAACGTTCAGGGAGCCCGTGTCATTCGTGAGCAGGCAGTAGTTGTACGGGTAGCCGATCGTCACCGGGCTACTGCCGGTTTGCGAGGTCCCGTTCGTGGTGATCGAGCCACTGTTCACGAATTCGCCATTGGGAACTTCGGGTTCCGTGGCCGTGGCCGCGTGTCCGCAGCCGCCGTAGATGCCCGAGCCGACGGCGAAGGAGAGCGAGCCCTTGTTCACGAATTTCGCTTCCTGGCTGATGTAGGGCTGCGAGTTGGCGGGGACTGTAGCGGTGCCTTCGTTTACGAGCTCGCCTGCTCCGATCTGGCCGCCTTCCATCGTCAGCGTCGCTTTGGGCGTCACGCTGACCGCGCCCGTGCCGCCGAGGTATCCGGTGAGCTTCAGGGAGTTCGTGACGACGACCGCCCCCGTACCGTTGGTGCTCCCGGTGACCACTACGGGCTCGGGCAATGTCGTCGAGGCCGCGTTGAAGCTAACCGTGCCTTCCAAGACCAGTTGCGAGGTCGTGGCGCCTGTGACTGTCGAGCCAGTGTCGAAGTTGAAGTCGCTCCCACCGAGCTTTAGCTGTCCACTCGCGACGTTGAGCGAGCCGCTGTCGTGGGTGACGAGGCAGTAGTTGTAGGGGTAACCGATGGTGACGGGGCCGCTGCCGGTTTCGCTGCTTCCGTTGGTGGTGATCGAGCCAGAGCTCACGAATTCCCCGTTGCGGACTTCCGGTTCGGTCGCCGTGGCCGCGTGTCCGCACCCGCCGTAGAGGCTCGAGCCGACGGCGAAGGAGAGTGAGCCCTTGTTCACGAGCTTCGCTTCCTGGCTGACGTAGGGCTGCGCGTTCGCGACGACGGAGGCCGTGCCTTCGTTCAGGAGCTGACCCGCGTCGACCTGGCCGCCTTCGATCGTCAGCGTCGCCCCGGAGGGCACGGTCGTGGTGCCGGTGCCATCGAGCGTGCCGTCGAGCTTCAGCGAGTCGCTGGCGACGACGTTGCCGGCTCCGCTGGTCTCGCCGGTGATCACGACAGGAACGGGGAGGGTCGTGGTTGTGGCGTTGAAGCTGACCGTCGCTTCGATGGCGAGCTCGGACGATTTCGCGCCGGTGACGGTGGAGCCAGTGTCGAAGTTGTAGTCGGCGCCACCGAGGCGGAGCTCGCCGCTTTCCAGGTTGAGCGACCCGCTGTCGTGGGTGACGAGACAGTAGTTGTATGGGTAGCCAATGGTCACTGGGCTACTTCCGGTTTTGGTCGTCCCGTTGGTCGTGATCGCGCCACTGTTGACGAATTCGCCATTGGGGATTTCGGGTTCGGTCGCGGTCGCGGCGTGGCCGCAGCCGCCGTAGAGCGAGGAGCCGACGGCGAAGGAGAGCGAGCCCTTGTTCACGAGCTTGGCGGCCGCCCCGATGTACGCCTGAGCGTTCGCGGGGATGGTGCCGGTGCCTTCGTTGACGAGCTGGCCGGCTTCGACGTTGCCGCCTTCGATCGTCAGCGTGCCCGCGGCGGAGACGGTGACGGAGCCACTTCCTTTGAGCGTGCCGTTCAGTTTGAGCGAGTCGCTGGCGACGGCGTTGCCGGTGCCGGTCGTGGCGCCGGTGATGATGACAGGCAGCGGAAGCGCGGTGTTCGCGGCGTTGAACGCGACGGTATCTTCGAGCACCAGCTTCGCTCCGATGCCGCCGCTGACGGTGGAGCCGGTATCGAAGTTGTAGTTTTGACCGCCGAGTTTGAGTTCGCCGCTCGCCGCCTTCAGCGAGCCCGTGTCGTGGGTGATGAGGCAGTCGTTGCTCGTGCCGAGGCCGACGGGGCTGCTGCCAGTTTTTGTTGTCCCGTTCGTCGTGATCGCGCCGGAGTTGACGAATGCGCCGCTTGCAATCGCGGGTTCGGTAGCGGTCGCTTCGCGCCCGCATCCGCCGTAGAGCATCGAGCCGGCTTCTAGCGCGAGCGCCCCTTTGTTCACGAACTTCGCGTTAACGCCAACGTACGGTTGGGTGTTGACCGGCACGCTGGCGGTGCCTTCGTTGACGAGCTCGCCCCCGTCGACCTGACCGGATTCCAGGGTGAGCGAGCCCGTGCTCGGCACCGTCCACGTCCCGCTGCCGTCAAGGCTGCCGTTTAGTTTGAGTTTCGAGGCGAGCACGTTGCCGGTGCCGGTCGTATTGCCGGTGATGACGACGGGCAGTGGCAGGTTGGTGTTGGTGGAGTTGAAGCTGGTGGTGGCTTCCAAGACGAGCGTCGAGGATGCACCCCCGGTCACGCTAGAGCCGGTGTTGAGGTTGAAGTCGCGGCCGCCGAGCTTGAGTTCGCCGCTGGCGACGTTCAAGGAGCCGGAGTCGTTGGTGACGAGACAGTAGCCGGACGGCCCGATCTCGGCCGGGCTGCCGGCGCTATTGGTCGTGATCGAGCCGGAGTTGAGGAACTCGCCGTCGGGGACTTCGGGTTCAGTGGCGGTGGCTTCGCGGCCGCAGCCGCCGTAGAGGGTGGAGCCCGCGGCAAGCGAGAGCGACCCCTTGTTCAGGAACTTCGCACCCTCGTTGACGTACGTGTAGCCGTTGCCCAGGATCGACGCGGCGCCTTCGTTGACGAGTTCGCCGTTGTCTACGCTCCCGTTTTCCATCGTCAGTGAGCCGCTGCCGGGAACGGTCACGATGCCTGTGCCGTTGAGCGTGCCCGCCAGCTTTAGTGACGACGCCACGAGGTTGCCCTTGCCCACGGTGCTGCCGGTGACGACAATCGGCACTGTCGCCGTGGTCGTTGCAGCATTCAGGCTGACGGTGCCCTGGAAGTTGAGCTGAGAGCCGGCGCCACCAGCGAGCGTCGCACCGGTGTTGAAGTTGAAGTTGCTGCCGCCGAGCTTAAGTTCGCCGCTTGCAACGTCGAGCGAGCCGGTGTCGTGCGTGACGAGGCAGTTGCTACTCGGGCCGATGTTGACGGGGCTGCTTCCGGTTTTCGTCGTTCCGGTCGTCGTGATCGCGCCCGCGTTGTCGAACTCGCCGTTCGGGACGGCGGGTTCGGTCACGGTCGCTTCGTGGCCGCATTCGCCACTTAGCGTGGACCCGGCGGCCATTGCGAGGGAGCCGTGGTTGACGAATTTGGCGTTGGCTTGGACGTCGAGCGAGCGTTCGGGTGAGAGCGTCGCCGTGCCGTCGTTGACGAGCTCGTTGACTACGACGTCGGCTGACGAGGTAACGTTGAGGCCGCCGCCGGAGGGCACGGTGATCGTGCCGGCACCACTGAGGGTGCCGTTGGCGTTGAGCGTGGAGGCTTCGAGTTCATTTGCGACTGCGAGGTTGCCGTTGACGGTGAGGATGCCGGTGCTCGTTGATTTGTTTTTCGCGTCGCTGAGCTCAAGCGAGGAGTTGATGACGAGTTCGCCTGCGTTCGTCAGGCCATCGACGATCTGCGGCGTGTTGATGTCAACGGGAAGGTTCGGGGCACGCGCAGGGATGCAGGCCCAGTCGCTCGGCTGTGGCGCGTGTCCGCTGCTCCAGTTCGAGCCTTCTTCCCATGCGGAGTTCGTCGCTCCGTTCCACGTGTCGGTGCAGCCGCCGGTACTTTCCGTGGCCTTGACCGTGATCATCGCCGCGGCGGCGTACTCGGGCAGCGCGTTGTGCGCAAAGAGAGCGTAGGAGTACGTCGTACCCACGCTCACGGTGTTGTCCGTGAGTGTGTGCGTTCCTCCGGTGGTTTCGGCGACGAGTGTGCCTTCCGTGGGTGAGGACGGCGGAGCGGAGCCGACGGCGCGGCGGACGACGACGCCAGTGAAGTCCGGCCCGGACGGGTTCGCCCACGACAACGAGATCGAAGACCCCGTACTCCCAGCCACGGCAACGCTGGTGACGGGTCCGGGTGCTTTGGTCTGCACGCTGAACGTGTTCGCGGAACTTGTGCCAGTGTTCCCCGCTCCGTCGGTCTGGGTGACCTGGGCGGTGTACTCGCCGTCGGGCAGCGCCGTCGTCGCCGTGACCGACCAGCCTTGTTCAGAGACTGGCACGACATAGACCTGCGAGCTGGTGCCTTTCGTGGTCGTGCCAGGGTAGATCGTCAGAGTCACCGATGGAGCATCGCCTTTAGCCGTCCCCGCAGCGCCTGCGAACGTGGGCTTGGACTGGCCGACGACGGCGTTCTGTGCTGGTTCGGTGAGCGTCACTGTGGGTGGGGTCGTGTTCACCGTGAAGGTGACGGGGGTGCTTGCGCCGAGGTTGCCGGCTTCGTCTTCCTGTGTGGCCTGGGCCGTGTATTCACCGTTAAAGAGGGGCATCGTTGCGGGGACCGACCACGTGCCGACGGATGAGGTCTTCGTTAGTGTCTGTACGGGCGTGCCCGTGGCCGTGGGGCCGGCGTAGATGTTGACCGTGATCATCGGGAGGTCGCCGGTGGAGGTGCCGGCGGCGCCGCCGAAGGTCGGCGTGGTGTTGTTCGTTTCCGTGCCGGCTTTCGGGGTCGTGAGCGTCACGGTTGGCGCGACGGTGGAGACGGTGAAGGTGGCCGCGCTGCTCTTGCCGGTGTTGCCCGCGGCGTCGACCTGTGTGGCCTGGACTGTGTATTCGCCCTTGGCGAGCGGAGTCGTCGGCGTGACATGCCACGTGCTGCCGGACACAGGTGTGCTCAGCGTCTGTACGGGTGATCCGGTCGCGGTGGTGCCGGCGTAGACGTTCATGGTCACGGTGGTGGAGTCGCCGGGTTCGGTCCCGGCGCCGCCGCCGAACGTGGGCTTGCTGTGGTTCGTTGTAGAGCCGCCGCTGGGTTCGGTGAGAGTGACCTTCGGTGCCGCCGTGTCGACGAGGAAGGTGCTGGTCGAGCTCTTGCCGGCGTTGCCTGCGGCGTCGACTTGCGTCGCCTGCGCGGTGTACTCACCGTCGGCGAGACTGGTCGTTGCCGTCGTCGACCAGGTAGCGCCCGTCGCGGTGGTTGTCAGCGTCTGCATGGGCGTGCCCGTGGCGACGGCTCCGCTATAGATGTTGACGGTGATCGTCGGGAGGTCGCCAGCGGTGGTGCCAGCGCCGCCGCCGAAGGTCGGCTTCGGATGGTCGGTGTAGGAGCTCGCGGTAGGTTCTGTCAGCGTCACCGCTGGCGGAGTGGTCTTTACGGTGAAGGTGTTGGCGTTGCTGACGCCGACGCCACCCGCGGCGTCGGCCTGGCTCGCCTGGGCGGTGTACGTGCCCTGCGCCAGCGCCTTCGCGGCCGCCGCGGCCCAGACGCCTGCAGACGCCTTGGTTTCGACGGTCTGCAAGAGTGAGCCGCCGACGCTGAGGCCGGCGTAGATGCGGAGGGTCACGGTTGTGGAGTCGTTCGCGCCGTCGCTCGCGTTGCCGGTGAACGTGGGCGCGGCTTCGCTCGTGAACGCGCCGTTCGCGGGCGTGCTCAAGCCGACGAGGGGCGGTTCGGTTTCTACGGTCCATTTCGCTTCGGCGGGCGTGGGGTCGGTTTCGTTCGCCGCGTTGACAGCGCGGACCTGGAAGGTGTGGGCGCCCTCGGCAAGCGCGGTGTACGTCTGTGGGCTCGAGCAGGCCGACCAGGCACCGCCGTCGAGGCTGCACTGGAACGTGCTCCCGGACTGCGTGGACGAGAACGTGAACGTCGCGGTGGTGCTGGCGACGGCGCCGCTCGGCCCACTGTTGATTGTCGTATCCGGTGGCCCTGCAGGCGTCGTCGTTGTCGGAGGCGGTTCGGGCGTAGTCTTCGGCGGCGTTTTCGGTTCTTCGCCTATCGGGCCATAGCCCTTGACTTCGCCTCTCGGGGAGAACGTGATCGCGCCCGCGCTGCGGCACTCGTGCTTCTTGCCGGCCTCATGGACCTGAGCGAGCACATCGGCGCAGATGGTTACGTTGTAGACACCGGCGGCCGGGTCAGTCGGCAATTTCAGTCGCCACGTGGTCTTGTGGCGTTGACCGGGCTTGAGCGCAGGCACGGCGAAGCGGCCGAGCTGGATGGAGCCGTGAGTTGTGCTCGACTTCCAGGCGACGCCAGCGGTGGTGGTGCGTGCGCGCGCAGCACCAGTGTTCTCGATGACGGCCGCCCCATCTAGCACCCTGCCTTCGACGAGCTTTGCGCTGGCGGCGGAGACTCGGAGTTCCGCCAGCTTGCGCGCACCATGCGCCGCATGAGTCGCACGGACGATCGACTCCCGGACGTGACCAGGCCCACTAGCGAGCACTCCGACGACCGGCCAGAACAGAGCCGCGATGAGCGTGACGAGCGGCACAAGGCGCCACGGCCGTCGATCCAATATGCGATGCGTCAACCCCCAATGGGTCATGGCTGCCCCCTAGCTTCCCTGTCTCACGGCACCAATCGCTCTAGAAGCGGGCGATCGTACAGCAAAGCGCTTGCTGGCAGCTCTTCAGAATGAGCCCATCAATCTGGCATCCTAGCTCGATCCAGCTTGAGGCGTATCGTCTGTGCCACCTACGCATGTTTCCGGGCTTCTGGAGCTCACGGAGGATGGCTGAGCGCTGCGACTCCATCACTGCATTGAATCGAGTCGGCCGCGTCGCCGCATCCCCTGAGACCACATGCGTTCGTGATGCACGACAGCAGCCGCGCCTTGGGCGGCAGTACTCGCGATAGCCTCGGATTGAAGCTGCCCGGCTCCCTGGCTGTGTCAGGCGGTGTCCTCGACGGCGCGCAGTCGGCGGGGATCGGGGGGAAGACCTCGCCAGATATCGCGGGTCTTGACTGTCGGCCATTGTTCGACTGGGAGGTTTGTGCTGAAGAGGGCAAGCGTCTCGCCGAGTCGGCTGGCTGAGGGGGGCTATCACGCCGTTGCGGCCGAGCTGGTGGGCTGCGGCGCCTATCGCTTGGCAGCGTCTGTATTCCCCTGGCTCTGAAAACAGGTCGTTGTCGGCGATATCGACCGTGGTGCGAGCCTTTTGGGGGCGCAGGTCGAGGATGTTGTCTACCCTCACCTCGCAGGTCAGCACACGGCGCTCGATCACGGCTGCCGCGAGCTCGCCGGGCAGGTCGAGTTCGTCGTCGACGAGGTGTCTATACGCCTCTACTATGACGCTCTCGCGGGGCCTGCCGAGGTACAGCACCTCGAAGGCCCGTCGGGCTCCCCACCGTCCGCCCGCGGCGCTCGGCATCAGATCCTCCCAGCGCAAACCACAGTGGCGTTCGAAGTCTCCCTTGACCTCTACAGGATCGAGGTCGGAGATGGCGGCGAGTAGTTCGCCGTGCCTCACATCGCCCCCGCGCTCATTCGCTCGATCGCGTCGAGCACCTCGTCGAACTCGCCTTCGGAGAGCAGGTCGATCGGGCGTCGCCCGCCGAGGCTCTTCTTGCGCCCGTGCAGCCAGATCTCCGCGCCCTCGCGCGTATACACCTCGCGCAACTGCCTGGTCACATAGTGCAGCTCGAGCAGCCTGTCCCTACTCGGTCCTCGAGGTGCGCTCGCTCCGGCCGACCAGTTGCGCACCTGCCTGTCGCCCACACCCACCACGCGCGCCACATCCGCGGCACTGAGCCCACCACCGCAGGCGTCCTGGACGATCCGCGCATACAGGGCGTCGCCTGCTGGCAACTCATCGACTTCAGGGTGCCTGGCTGGGCTGTGGGCCACGTTCGCTTCCTCCTCTGGCGGTGTTCAGATATCCGCTAGACTTCCTACTTAATTTCCGCTAGGATAGCATATCTAGATTCCGGAAGCAGCAGATCTCGATGCCCGAGCTATTGATCAGACCAACCTACGGCGACCATCTAGTCCTTGAGGACCTGCTTGTCCCCTCCCCCCGGCACGAGCATCGTCCGATCGACCGGATTGTGCTCTCCGCCCACGATGCCGCCCGCGACGAGCGACTGCTAGAGGCCGCTCGCAAATCAGGTGCTCCACTGGTCGTCGACCCGCTCACGATGCTGCTGCAGGACCACATCGATCCTGATGACCCGTGGGTTAGGCTCGTACCATTCGGGCGCGCCGAAGCACTGCACTCAGACCAACTCTCCTCCCCGTTCACGCTTGAGGAGATCGTGGCGCAGACGATCGAGTTCCAAGTCGATCGCGGCGCAACGACGATCATCCCGCCTTATTTCTATGCCGAGCATCCAGACTCGCCGGCGTTCGCCGCGAGCCTCGCCGTGATCGGACGTACAGCGCGACGGATGCGCGCCGATGGGGTCTCACTACCCCTGATGCCGCTGCTGTGCGTGCAGCTGCGCGGCTTCAAGGCCGGAGCCGGCTGGCAGCGAGCACTCGACCGATTCGTCGCAGCGGCGATCGAGGTCGGACCGCAGGCGATCGCTTTTTACCTCTCGCCGCTCGGCAACGGACGCGAGAGCTACGCCAAGTTGCTTCATGCACACCTCGTCGCGCGCCATCTGCGGGGCGCCGGAGTCCCGACGATCGCATGGCGCCAGGGCGCCTACGGGTCGGCATTGGTCGCAGCGGGCCTCGACGGCTACGAGTGCGGCATGGGCGTCGGCGAGCACGGCGACGTGCGCGGGTTCATCGCCTCTCGCAAGCCGCGCAAGCAGGGCGCCAAGCCGCAGGGCGGCTTCGCCGCCAGCGGCATCTACATTCCCTCCCTGCGGCGCTCCGTGCCCCCAAAGGTCGCCCGCACCCTGTTTGCCGATACCCGCCTGCGCGGGCGGCTCATCTGCGACTCGATCACATGCTGTCCGAGAGGCGCCGATTCGATGCTTCAGTCCAAGGGACGCGCCCACGCAGTACGCTCACGCGCACGTGAGCTCACAGAGCTCGTACAGATGCCAAGCGAGAAGTGGCGGCTGAACCACGTCGCCAAGCAGGCCGCCAGCTCCTACGTCACCGCAACCAAGGCCAACGAGGTACTTGCGCAAGCCGGCTTGGGCGAGAGACTCAAGACCGAGGGCTATGTGGCCCTGGAACAGATCGCAGAGCTACTACGCACCAATCAGCCAGAGAACGTCCGAGACACAGCCTGACAAGCGAGCCGCTTAGCATCCGATATTTGTCTGTTTCTTTTTGCCTAGCCATGTGAGATCATCGGATCTGGCAGCCTGGGCACATCCGCTGCCGCAAGAGCACATGCCGGCCTCGGGAGACAGCCCTGAACTACTCAAGCCTTCGGAGGTGGCTGCCCGACTGCATGTCTCGCGATCCTGGCTCTACGACGCAGCCAAGGCCGGCCTGATCCCGCACATCAGGCTCCCCTCGGTGGGTCGCGATGGGCGAGAGGGACCGTTGCGATTCGTCCCCGAGGATCTCAACGCCTGGATCGCTGAAGCACGCTCCAACCGAGACCTGCCGCCTCGATCGCCTCCGCGACGTTAACCGCCAAGTCCGTGCCACGGGTAACGCGAACAGAGAACATCCAATCTAGGCCGTGAGTCCAGGGACATACCCCCTTGGAGGGGTAGCCCCGCTCTGTGCAGGGCCGGGCGCGTCCCCGTACAGGGATGCGACAATGGCCGGGCAAGCCGTGACCCATCTCTGACCCAAGTCAGTTCGTCCGATGCGTCCCATGCGTCCCAGAATCCGCACAAAACGGACGATCTGAACGCCAGCGGACGCATATTCCGCGTGCGAATAAGGTTGAGGGCCTTGTGGACCGCATGGTCCGTGGTGGTTCGAGTCCACTCGGGCGCATCAAAGCGCGCATTCAAACCGCCACGGTTTGAATGCCGCTCTCTTAGGCGCATAGAAGTGTCTGTATGCAGCCGTGTTGCTCAGCCGCGGTTGCGTGGCGGCATGTCATCTTCCTCGAACCCGCTCTGCTCGAACTTCAGCGTTGCAGCATTCTCGGATACCGTCCGAACCTTCGCGTCGTCGAATCCGCTTGGCGCCGTGGCCTCGATCTCAATCGTGACGTTAAGCGTCACGCCAGGCGTCGCTCCGAGCGGGCCGAGGATCTCGTCGGCGAGCTTCTTGAAGTCTGAGGCGTAGCGGTCAGGCTGCAGGCGCTTGCTGCCGAAGAAGCGCGTCCTGCCCGGAGACTGCGGGCTGCGGTCAGGCTCCGAGTTGGGCCCAGGATCCGCGTCGGCCCCTGGTGCGGACGGCACCTCGTCCGCCGGCAGCTCGCTCGCACGTTGCGCCTTCGCTGGCGCAGGCGCAATGATCAGCGTCGCATCGGTCACGACAACTGGCATCCCGTCCGTTGGCAAGATAAGCCCGCGATACTTCCCCACAGCCTCGTCGAAGCCGTCGGCGAGCGCAAAGCCCTCTTGCTCCCACAGCAGCTGTGGGCCAGTGAGACCCGCATCGAGCACCGCACGATCACGTAGCCGCGGCATATACGGGTACTCGGCATACAGCCGCCAAAGGGCGCCCACAGTCACGTGCCCGTCCGCCCACAGCTTGGCGGCGGCGGTGTCGAGCTGGTGGCGAATCGCCGTGGCGGCGTGCTGGACAGCGAGCGCGCCGTCATTGCCGAGGCGGCGGCTGACGCGCTCGGCCAGCGACGCCACCTGACCCTCAACCTTCGTGACCTGGAGCTCGACCGGCTGCCCAGTCGGGACAAGTGCCCACTGGTAGGCGCCGAGCAGCCGCGCGTCGCTCGTCTCGCTGGCCTTCGCCCGCCGCTCGATCGCCTGATTGCGCTGGCTCGTGGTGAGGTTAAGGTCGTCCTCCCTGGCCAGGATGTCCGACCAGCCGAGGTACTCGCGCACCGAGCGCTCGAGCTCCTCGATGCGGTTGCCGTCACCGGCGAGATACACGAGCATGTTGCGGTAGGTCCTGTTCGCCACGCCGCGACGGTCCGTCGCGGCCTTTGCGAACTTCATCGCTTCGGAGTCGTTGACACTGCGGCTGTGTGTGATCTTGGGATGCAGCAGTACGAGCCGCGCCTCATCGATGTCCGGGATGTCGGCCGCGTCCTCCGGACAGACGTGTACGCCCGCGAACGCACCCCGCGCCTTGGCCTGACTCGCGAGCCTCTTGGAAATCTCCTTGTAGACCTCCGCGGACGGCAGGTGCTCGGCTAGGTCCCTCGCGCGCCGCGAGATGTTGGCCTGCAGGTCGTACCAGTACCTGCCACCGGCGCTGTAGAAGTACGTCGCACGGTCGGCGAGCGCAGCAAGCGCGGAGTGAAAGTTGCCCGGCACGTCGCCAGGCGTCGCGGTGCCGAGGAACACGCGCTGGGTCTCCAGACCCTTGTGTGCCGAACCGATCGTCGGCGCGGCGCCGAAGAACACCGTACGTGCAAGGCGCCGGGTGAGCGAGCGCTGTCCGAACAGCGGCTTGCTTGCGTCGATTCTCAGGGGCTCTGCATTCGGGCCGTCGACGTCGGCGTCGATGACCGCCTTCCAGGAGTCCTGCAGGTACTGCGTCAGCTCGGAGTTCACCGCCGCGGTCCCGATCGGGATCGACCCGGGCATGATCAGTGGGGACTGGTCCTCCCCGACCCATAGCGCGTGAATGACGGTGTTCATCAAGCGCAGGACACCACGCGTGCGCTGGAAGCGCTCGAGGCTCGACCAGTCCTCGTAGAGCCGGTCGAACAGCTCGGGATGGATTGGGTAGGTCTGCTTGATGCGGTCCTCGTAGCTGCCGTCACGCGCCTCACGCGGGAACTCATCCGCGTAGCGGTGGTACATCTCAATGAAGCCACGGGCCGTCGCGTTGATCGATGCGAGCGCGTCGGCGTCGGGCACAGTGAACAGGCGCTGGCGGACGATATGGTAGGCCTCGTTCGGGGAGGCGGGCCGCCACTGGTCGGCGATGCGGCGCACGACGTTCTGCAAGCGCCTGAGCGCCTCGAGGCCGTGTGCGCCACCGACCTCCTCGGCGTTGCCGAGGGCTGGCTGGGCGTCATCACCGCTCTCCGATGCGGGGATCGAGACGGCAAGCAGCACGCCCGGGGTACCCTTGACCGCCTCGGTCAGCGACTGCGCGAAGGTAAACTGGTCGTCGAAGGTCCCGCCGGCGAGGTCCTCGCGCGCGAAGAGGCTGCGCGCGTAAGCGACCCACTCATCGATGAGGATCACCGCCGGGGCGTAGGCGCTGAGCAACTCGTGGAGCCCCTGCCCGGGCGGGGTGCGGTCGGCGTCCGCAGTCGCAACCATCGCGAACGCTTCCCTGCCGCCGAGCTGCCAGGCCAGCTCGCCCCAGATCGTGTTGACCTGTGTCCCGTCGGGCTTCACCGAGCCCGACGGCGAAATGTGGTTGCCGACAAGAGCCACGCGCCGCACAGGCCAGGACAGCTCGTCGTAGGTAGTCTCGGACAATAGATCCTGTGTGTCCTGCGGATAGTCGCCGAGCGGCGTGCCCGATGCCAGGTGCCATAGCGCGAGCATCGAGTGCGTCTTGCCGCCACCGAAGTTCGTTTGCAGGTTGATGACGGGCGAGGCATTCTGATCGCCGGCCAGACGCCGCACCGCGCGGTCGATGAGATCGCGCAGGCCTTCGGTGAGATATGTGCGCGCGAAAAACTGAACTGGCTCGGCGTAATCCTTACCGGCGTCCTTCGCAGCCGCGACCTTGTAGAGGTCGGCCGCGAACTCGGCGGCCTGAAAGTTGCCGGTCGCGACGTCGTAGTGAGGAGCAAGGACCTCCCGCCAAGGACGGAGCCCTTCTGACCCGGAGGTCACTGTCGCGGACTTCAGCGCCTTGCGATCGTCCTTGTCGGCGGTGAGGCGGCGCAGACCCAAGCGAATCGCCTTGACCTCATCGGCGACCGTCGGCGCACCGATCGCGATGAGCAACCGCTCGGCGGTATCCAGGCAGCGATAGGCGTCGTCGTCGCTGAAGGACTTGTTGTGCGCCCAGTCATTGCGAGCCTCGCGCAACTCCTTGCAGTACCCCTGGCCCACCCGGCCGATCGCGTCATCGAACGGATACCAGCCAGGCTCGAGGGTGTGCGGGATGTTCTCGGTGAGCATCCGCAGCTGCAGCTGCGGATCGAGTGCGTGGTAGTCCTTGCCCTTGATCCCTTTCTTCTTGTCCTTCCTCGCGACAAGCTCCGTCCACGACGCACCCTCAGGCAACCTGGGGGCAACTGAGCGGGCGATGAAGTCGTCGAGCGGCGGAGCGAGCAGCTCAAACGTCTTGCCGATGCGATCGCGGTTGGAGAGCGCCATCGATCAGTCCTCCCCGAATGCAAGCACGACCTGCTCGCCGACAGCGGTCGGTGTCGAGCGTGCCGCCTGCACGATGTCTGGCCAGGCGGTCGCCACGGTGTTGAACGCGAGCGCATCCTTGGTTAAGCCGTTTTTCTCGGCGATTGAGAACAAGAGAAACGCGAGCTCCTTGACCAGCTCGACGTCGATTGCGACACCGGGGCGCTGCTGCACGCTCGCCAGGAACGCACCGGCGGCAGGCAGCCCATCGCGCTGCAGGAACGCGATCAGGTGGTGGAGCACCTCCCAGACACCGACGCGGTCGGCGGTGAGCACGTCGTAGTCCTCCGGCACTGCAGTGGGCGGTAGCAGCGTGACTTTTCCCGCGGTGCTCGTGAGGATGCCATCACGGACCATCGTCTCGACCGCCGTGTTACGGGCACGCGCGAGGTCATCAGCGACGCCGAACTTGCCGGTCGCGTAGCCGTGTTGGCGGTACCAGGCGATTGCGAAGCGGGTCGCCGCGTCGAAGTCGCCCTCCTGCTCGTTGAGCACCTGGTCGAGGATCTCGTTGATTCGCGCTAGCGCCGAGCGCACGGTCATCGTCGTGCCGTCGCTCTCGATGACCTTGGCGTAGCGCGAGAACACCGCCATGCCGGGACCGATTGCCGCCTGCGGCAAGTCGACGGGTGCGATCGCACCCTGCTGGAGCTTGCGCAATGCGTCGGGCAGCTCGTCCTGCAGCGCCGCAATCAGGCCGCGGCGATCGGTCGTCGGCGCGTCGTCAGGGCGTGGGCGCAGAGCAAGTACGATCGAGGACGCGAGGGCGTTGGTCCCTTGACTGAGCATCCTGTTGGAGAGCTCGCTGCGCATCGGCCAGGTGGCCGTGATCGCCCAGCCCGAGTGGATCATCCCATCGAGCAGTGTCTCCCAGCCCGTTGAGACCGTCCCATCGTCGCCCGAATCGGACTGCTTGAACGCATAGTAGACAGTGATCGGGTAGTCGGCAAGCGCAGACTTACGGGCACGGGCGAACACACGCCGGAAGCCGTCCTCGAAGAAGCTCCTCGCGCCGTCCTTGCCGTTGTGGCGGTACGGGTTGGCAACCAGCTCCTCGGCCTTCGGAACAAGCATCGTGCTCAGGAGATCGGGATAGACGCCGTGAAGCGAGCGACGCAGCCAGACGTAAAAGAAGTCTGAGAGGTCGGAGTAGCCTATGTTGTCGTAGTAGGGCGGGTCAGTGGAGAGGAGGGCTCTGTGATAGTCACGGGTGGACGCATCCTGCTGAGTGACTTCCGATCGTGCATTCCCGGCCACGACGATCGCCTTGATCAGACTGCCTAGGCTCACGATGTAGGAGCCGGCCGCGTTCCCAAACGGAGTGGTCTCTGCGAAGTCCCAGACCATCGGGATCGCCTGTCGAGAAAAGAGGTTCCGCACTTGTGTCTTTGTGTTCTCCCACCGCGCCAAGCCATTCGCGATGTCGGCAAGTCGACTTACGCCCATCCCCAGATACGTCGCCACCGCGTCGGCGTAAGCCTCGGCGTCGGTGCCACCCGCCTCCAGACGCTCGCCGTGAGATGCACCGGCCGATAGAGCATCGCTGAGCACGCGCTCGCGTGCCTCCATGACAAGGTCGCTGAACGTGGTCAGGGCCAGGAGCTGGCGGTTCGTGAAGAGATCCGCCCACTTCGTCATGCCGTAGTTCGGCGTCTTGAAGTCCCGTGGGTTAGAGGGCAACTCGCCCTCTGGGGGATTGCTCCCTGGCCCGACCTCCGCCGCGACGACGTGATCGGGCGTCGGAGGCAAGTACACACGCTGACGGTTGCCCTCGGCAACCACAGTCATAAGACGCATCCCCAGCCGCCCCACACGACCCTCGGCACGGACATGGTTCAACGCCACCGCCGAGCCACACGCCACGCAGATGGCCCCCCGTCGTCCGACAGTCCCATCCTGCTCAGCACTCGGTGCCCCTGCTACTCCATACCCGATCTCGAACTCCACCCGCTTGCCGCTCAGGTGGACGGCGTCCGCGACGATGAGCGGCCGTACCCAAGCCTCTTTGCCCTGCTTCTTCGCGAGCCACCAAGAGCGCACGAGCGGCATCTCGATCCCGCACGCTGGGTTGGGGCAGGTCACCGTTCGCGTCCAGATCCAAGCGATCACCGTTGCCTTAGTTCCATCCTCGAGCGTGGCCTGCGGGTAGTGCTCGCCGATGCGCCGATGCGCCTCATCGCGCATCCACCCCCCATACGCGCGCACATCAGCAGCGAGCCCGGTCGGACCCTCCCAGGCACCGACTCGGCTGTCGGCGAGGCCAGGAAACACGGGTGGCCGCCCCGCGAACTTCGGTGGGATTTCGATCAAGGCCTTGTTGATGAGCACCGCAACCGGGTTGAGGTCGGAGGCATGTGCCTCAAGGCCAAGGCGCTGGGCCTCGAGCGGAATGGTGCCGCCGCCAGCGAACGGGTCGAGGATCGGCGGGGGGCTGCCGCCCGTCGAGGCGAGGATCTCCGCGTGCGCCTCGGCGAGCAGCGCCTGATCGCGCGTGTTCTCCCAGACGACGAGCCGCTCGATGATGCCGTGCAGTCGCTCGCGCTCGGCGCGCTGCGAGTCCTCGGTTGGAAAGCGATTGGGGTGCGACGACGGGTCGTCGACAAGTTGGGCGAACAGCACGGCTCGGGCGGCGGCGAGCGGGCGGCGCGCCCACCAGAGGTGCAACGTCGAGGGGTGGCCATGGCGAATCGACTTTTCGCGCGCCGACTCCTTGTTGATGATCTCAAGCGGCAGCGCGACCTCGATCAGCTTGCGCTTCAGTACCCCCACGGCATGATTCCCTCGGTCTCTCATCATCGGCTTAGAAGGGCTCCCGGCCCTGCGCCCACGTCGTATCCCAGTTGCCGCGGTGCCCTGTCGCGTCGAAATCGCCGGCGTCGAAGCGGGCGAATGGGTTCTCAAGGTAGCGGACCTCGTCGTGCTCGGGGCCGCTCGGATCGACGCGCACGAGCGCCAGTCGGTAGCGCGGTGCGCTGTTGAGCGCCGTGAGCACCTCATTGTGGGTCACGAAGAAGTCTTGGGCGCCGGCGATGCGAGCCTTCACCTCGATCCGGATCGCGTCCTCGCCATCGCGGCGGGAGAGGACATCGAAGCCAGGGTTATTGAACTTCTGCTCCATGGGCGAACGGCCAAGCATGAGCTCAGTCGCGAGCACGAGCTCGACGCCACGGCGCTCAACCTCTTTCGTCTCGACGGCGTGCATCGGCGCGTCGGCGGGAACCTCAGCCTGCACCGCCGCCAGCGGCAGCACGAGCGCGGCGGTGAGGACGCGCGGTGGCTTGGCCTGCATCTGCAGCTGGCGGTCGAGCAGTGCCAGGCGCCTCGTGCGCCGGCCCTCGAGGTCAGCCGCCTTGAACATCAGGCTCGTGTGGCTCTCGCGAGGCTTCTTACCGGCCTGCTCCTGCTCCTGGGCGACCATCGCATCGAGCACGAGCCGGTTGCTCTCCTGGTCCAGGCGCTGCGCGACCTGCTCGCGCACACGCTGCAGCTCGGTCTCGCGACGCTGCTTCACCTCACTCAGGTAGGCGGGAAGTTGATTGGCGATGATCCAGCTCGCCGCCCGCTCCTCGGCCTGCCCCAGCCAGGGAAGATCGCGGGCCGCGAGAACCTCGTCTGTCAATGGCGCCGCGACGCAGTCGAGGTAGGGCGCCGGCCCAGCGGCTTCCACCGTCCCGTGCTCATCGATGTACGCGTAGCCAAAGCGGCGCGAGACCGACGTCTCCGTCGCATCGACGATCTCCTCCACAACTCCGACGAGCAGGCGTGGCTCCTGGACGAGGGGCGAGATGAGCACAGTGCCGCGATCGAGCGAGCGATGCCAGCGAACGACCGCCTCCTCGGTGACTGCGTCGTGCAGCGGGTGAGCCGGCGCGAGCAGCTCGGCTCGGGTGCCCGTGTCGTCGAGCACTTGTTCGATGTCGAATGTCACGCGCTCGTAGCGGGTGGCGATCGGGCCATGACCGATGGTGCGCAACTGGGCCGGCACGTGCGTGATCTCAAAGCGGCCGCGCTCGCGTCGCCGCATCCTGCCACCCAGCCTTGTGAATGCCGTCCGGAAGGCGCTCTCGATGTAGTGCGGCTGTAGGCGCCGCGCCCTTGCTTCGTCCATCAGCGCGCGCAGTTGGGCGACGTCGGCGAGCTGCAGCGTGTCGGTAACGAGCGCACGCTCGGCCAGCAGCTCATCGATGCCGCGTGCGACGCCGGCGTCGATGACCTGCTCCATATTCGCCCTCGTCTCTGGGAGCTCGCCGTAGCGAATCGCCTCGATCAGCAAGTTGCGCAACGGCGTTTCGGCGAACGCCGCGCCAAGCACGTCGAACACCTTGCCACCGTAGGCCTTGCGTTGCTCCTCGATCTTTGCCAGCAGCCGCACGAAGACTTCGCCCTCGCGGGTGTCCTCGGCGACGAGGTTCCAGAGGCGGCAGACCTCTCGCTGGCCGATGCGGTGGATGCGCCCGAACCGCTGCTCGATGCGGTTCGGATTCCAAGGCAGGTCGTAGTTGACCATCAGGTGCGCCGCCTGAAGGTTCAGCCCCTCGCCAGCCGCGTCGGTGGCAAGCAGAATTTGGCAGGCCGGGTTATGCCTGAACTCCTCTGTTATCAAGCGGCGCTCGGAGCGCCGCACGCCGCCGTGGATCGCCTTGACGGCCTCGGGACGGCCGAGCAGCGCGCCGATCCGGCGCGCGAGGTAACCAAGTGTGTCGCGGTGCTCGGTGAAGACGATGAGCTTGCGCCGCTCCCCGCCCCCGCTCGGCGTCGCGAGCGTGTTGTCCTCGAGGATCGTGCGCAGCTCAGACCACTTGCGGTCGGCCTCCGACGCTCGGACACGCCCAGCGGCCTCGATTAGAGCGCGCAACTCAAGCAGCTCAGCGTCGAGCTCCTCGACGGTGCGCGCCGCGGTCGCCGCATCGACGAGTTCGTCCTCGATGTGCTCGAGCTCCTCGGCTGAGATCTCTTCATCATCGAGCTCGTCGAAGTCGCTGATCACATCCCCCGCGCTCGGCTCGGCTATCACGCTACCTGCTATGACCTCCTGCTTGCGGCGCTCGAGACGATCGGCCCTGCGCTCCAGTGAGCGGTAGATCGCCTCTGGGCTCGAGGCAAGCCGTCGCTGCAGGACGGTTAGCGCGAAGCCGACTGTGTTGCGGCGCTTGCCGTCGAGCTTGGCGGCACGGTTCATCCCCTCGCGGACGTAGGTCGTGACCTGCTCGTAGAGGTCCTGCTCGAGCTCGGTAAGCTCATACGGAACCGTCTCCGCGATGCGCTCCGGGAACAGCGGCTTGCCCTCGAACGTAAGCAGGTCCTCTTTAACCATGCGACGCATCAAGCCGGACGTGTCCGCAGTGTGAACCTTTGTTTGGTATCTGCCCTCGAAGCGGTCGCAGTCCAGCAGCGTAAGGAAGAGCTGGAAGTCCTCCTCTTTGCCGCTATGCGGTGTGGCCGTCATCAGCAGGAAGTGCCGAGCAATATCCCCGAGCAGCTCGCCGAGCTGGAAGCGCTTGGTCTTCTCGAGCTTGCCGCCGAAGTAATGGGCACCCATGCGATGGGCCTCATCAACGACGACAAGGTCCCACGTGGACTTGGCAAGCTCGGCGAGTAGATCATTGTTGCGCGCGAGCTGATCCATGCGGGCGATCAGCAGCGGGTGCTGCGCAAAGGCTGAGGCGCCGAACACCGTCTCACCGAACTGCGGCGTGAGGATCTCGAAGGCAAGCCCGAACTTCAAGTAGAGCTCGTCCTGCCATTGGTCGACAAGGCCACCAGGTGCGACGACCAGGCAGCGCTTGACGTCCTCGCGCAGGATCAGCTCCTTGATGTAGAGCCCGGCCATGATCGTCTTGCCTGCACCCGGGTCGTCCGCCAGCAGGAAGCGCAGTGGCGTGCGCGGCAACAGCTCACCGTAGACGGCTCGCAACTGGTGCGGCAACGGCCGGATGTCTGACGTCGTGACCGCAAGCATCGGGTCAGACAGGCCGGCGAGCTTGATCCGCTGACACTCGGCGACGAGCTTAAAGTCGGCTGCGACAGCGTCCAAGGGACGCGCCTCGACCTCGACAATCGCGAGCTTCTCCTCGGCGTCGCGGCCAAGGATGCGCTGGCCGAGTTCGCCTGCGGCGGTTTTGTAGGTGAGCTCAACAGTATCGGTCCCGTGGGGCTGCACGGCGATGACGGAAACGTTCTGGCCGGGAATCACGCCTGCGAGAGGCAAGCCGGGTTGGAGGTCCTCAAGTTTCGACATGGGCGACTCAGTAGGCGACCGTACTGGGTTCGGCCCCGACCGGCACTTCCGCCGACGCGTCGAGATCAGAACGTCGCGGGGGCCTGGGCGCATCCCGACCCCCGCAACCCTGTGTCAGATGCTCAGACTCCCCTGGGCTCCTCGGGCTCGCCGAGAACGACGAGACCGTGGATGCAGACAAGGCAGATGGCAAAAACACCAAGCGACCACCAGGGGTGGGCGCCGCCGACATTCAGGAGGGCGCCGATCGCCCCCAGAGTGGCCGCGACGAGTCCGACAAAACGCCCGTAGGCACCGCCACCGAACAGTGAGAAGGCGGCTGTCAACTCGATCACACCGAGGATGATGGTTATCCAACCCCAGGTGTGAAGACTTGAGAAAACGAACTGCGTATCGTTGACGAAGAAACTCGCATCGCCGACAGCGGCGATGCCGTAAACGATGTTGAGGACGCCTGCGACCATCAGCAGGATGCCCACGAACAAAGCACTGCCTACACCTCGCATGTGCTCTCCTTCCCTAACAGGTGTCGTTTGGCACCATCACTGGAGTCTAGGCCGTCGGGCACGCAGCCCTTCCCAAAACCACCATAAGGGAGTACCCTTACGCGATTCGAAGCCCTGGGATGGAGACAATCGGGCTCGCCACGGATGGAGAGAGATCGATGCGAAGGACTCGCGCAATCGCAATAACAGTTGCATGCACGTTGTCGCTGGCCCTGGCGTTGGCGCTGACGGCGCAGGCGCTGGGATCGGGAATCACCAACTCCGGTGACGATCTGCGCACGGGCTGGTATCCGAACCAGCCCTCGCTAACGCCCCAGCTGGTGAGCGGCGGCACGTTCGGCCAGCTGTGGTCGGCGAACGTCGAAGGCCAGGTCTACGCGCAGCCGCTGCTCTCAAACGGCACGCTGCTGATCGCAACAGAGACGAACAAGCTCTATGGGCTGAACCCGACAACCGGCGCGCAGCAGTGGACCAGGAGCCTGGGCACGCCCTGGAACCCTGCGGACCTCAGCTGCGGCGATTTGACGCCGTCGATCGGCGTGACCTCGACGCCCGTGATCGACACAACCACGAACACCGCCTACCTGACGCACAAGACCTACGTCTCGGGCACGAGCGGAGCGGCGCGCTGGTACGTGGACGCGATCGACGTCGCCACCGGTGTGGAGAAGAGCGGCTTCCCAGTGGAATTGAGCGGTACCGCCCAGAACGCTCCGGGCCGCACGTTCAATCCCACCAACGAGTTGCAGCGTCCAGGTCTGCTGCTGATGGAAGGCGCCGTCTACGCGGCCTTCGGCAGCCACTGCGACTTCTCGCCCTGGCAGGGCTGGGTGTTCGGGGTCTCGACCGCGGGCCAGGTGAAGGCGCGCTGGGTGGCCAACGCCACCGAAACCGGCGCGGGCATCTGGCAGTCGGGCGCCGGCCTCACCTCCGATGGCGCAGGCACGCTGCTGCTGAGCACGGGCAACGGCGGCGCGCCAACTGGCCCCATTCCCGGTAACACCCCACCGGCGAACCTCGGCGAGTCGGTGGTGCGCCTGCGCGTGCAGGCCGATGGCACGCTGAAGGCGACCGATTTCTTCGCACCCTTTGACGCCCCGAACCTCGACACGTGGGACGCGGACTTTGCCTCGGGTGGGGTGACGGGCCTGCCGAACGAATATTTCGGCACGGCGGCGCTCCCGCACCTGGCGGTGGCAGTGGGTAAGCAGGGATACGTGTACCTGCTCAACCGCGACAACCTCGGTGGCATCGGCGAGGGATCTGCGGGCGCAGACAACGTCGTGCAGCGCATCGGGCCCTACGGCGGCGTGTGGTCGCGCCCGGGCGTGTGGCCGGGCGATGGCGGCTGGGTCTACATCCCCACGGCCTCGGGCGGCAACAGCGCGGGAGGCTCAGCGGGCAACCTGCGCGTGTACAGCTATGGCCTCTCGGGCACCAGCGCACCGACGCTTTCGCTGCAGGCGACCTCGCCTGACGCGTTCGGCTTCGGCACGAGCGCGCCGGTGATCACCTCCGATGGCACGACCTCGGGCTCGGCGCTGGTGTGGACGGTGTGGATGCCGGGCGGCAGCGGCGCGGGCGCGCAGCTGCGCGCGTATGACCCGCTACCGGTCAGCGGCCAGCCGGTGCTGCGCTGGAGCGCCCCGGTCGGCACGGCGGCCAAGTTCGCCACCCCCGGCGTCGGCGCAGGACGCATCTATGTGGGCACGCGCGATGGCCACGTGCTGGGCTTCGGCTCGCCGGTGACGCCCCCCTTGACGGGGTCGACACTCGCGTTTGGAGCGACGATCCTCGGCCACTCGACGCAGAAGACGCTGACGCTTACAGCTACTGAAACGCTGACGCTCTCGACGCTCGCGTCGAGCTCGAGCCAGTTCGCGCTGGGGACGGCCGCGCCGGCGCTGCCCGCGACGCTGTCGGCCGGCCAGACGATCTCGGTGCCGGTCACCTTCACACCGACGCAGACGGGCATCGTCGGGGCCACGATCACGGCCACCACCAGCACCGGCAAGACGGCTACCTTCGCGGTCTCAGGCACCGGCCAGGCGGCAAGCGCGCAGCTTGAAGTCACCCCGAAGCTGGTCTCCTTCGGCGGCACGGCGGTGGGTGGCCACCTATCGAGCACGGCGACCTTCCGCAACGTCGGCGGGGCGCCGCTGACGATCAACAAGGTAAACCTGCCGGCGGCGCCCTTCAGCGCGAGTGGCGCACCGACGGCAGGCGCGACGATCGCCGCCGGCGCCTCGCTGACGGTGACGGTCTCCTTCGACCCCACGCAGCTGGGGACGTTCAACGACAGCATCGGCCTGGAAACGACCGGCGGCAACGGCGTGATTGGCCTCTCCGGCACGGCCGGCGCCGCGGGCGTGCTGAAGGTCGCCGGTGAAACGAACGAATACGGCAAGCTGCAGGTGGGCGCGACGGCCGTCACGAAGTCCTTCACGATCACCAACACGGGCGGCACGAATGTGACGATCACGAAGTCCAAGCCGCCGGTCGGTGGCGCCTTCACCGCCACCACGTCGTTGCCCGAGGGAACGACGATCAAGCCGGGCGAAGTGCTCACGGAGAGCGTCGCCTTCACACCCACCGGCCCGGGCTATACCAGCGGCGTGTGGCAGATCAACGGCGACGACACGAGCGGGCTGCATCAGGTGCAGTTCAGCGGCACGGGAACGGTGCCGGCGCCGGTCGCGGGCGCGTGGACGAACAACGGGACCGCGTCGATCTCTGGCGCCACGCTCACGCTCACCGGCACGGCGAGCAACAGCGCGGGCACGAGCTTCTTCAACAAGCCGCTCGACACGCACCACCTGATCGTCACCTTCGACAGCATCATCGGCGGCGGCAGCGGCGCGGACGGCCAAACACTCATGCTCGCCGACCCGACGAAGGGCGCGACGACGACGTCGCTGGGCCTGCGCGGCGGAGGCCTGGGCTTCTCGGGCATCCCCGGCATCGCAGTGGCGCTTGACACGTACAAGAACGCGGTCAACCCCTCAGCGAACTTCATGGGCATCAGCGATGGGCCGACGGCCCCCGGAGCCGACACGCTGCACTGGCTCTCCACGAACACGACGGTTCCCGCGCTGCGTGCAACGAGGCACGTAAAGATCGAAGTCCTCAATGGGACGCTGAAGGTGTGGATCGAAGGCACGCAGGTGCTCTCAGGGGCGGTCACTGTGCCAGCGCAGGCGCTGCTGGGCTTCAGCGGCGGTAGCGGCGGGCTGACCGACAACCACCAGGTCGCGAACGTGAAGATCGAAGGCGACGCGCCGCCCTCCACCACGCCGGCGACGCTGAAGCTCACCAACACCGTGAGCGCACCTACGGGCTCGCCGCAGCTGAGCGCGCAGATGACCTTCGGCGGCTCGTGCCCGACAAGCTTCACGACGGCAGCGCTGGCCAATGGAGCCTCGGTCACGCCGTCGCTGCCAACCGCGGTCGCGGGCAGCCCCTGCACGGTAAGTGAGACAGCGCCGGCGCCGGCGGGCGGCACATGGACGACGACGGCCTCAGTGAACGGCGGCCCGGAAGTCACCCTGACGGCCACGAACGGCCAGCTGACGGTGCCGGCCTTCGCGCTGCTTGGCGGCGCGAATACGGTCTCGTTCAAGAACACATGGAGCGGCCCCTCCTCCACCTCGACCGTCCCGGATCCGACGGCAGGGGGCTGGCAGCTGAATGGCTCGAGCACGATCGCGGGCAGCGAACTGGTGCTGACACCGGCCACGAACAACCAGGTGGGCAGCGCGTTCTGGCCGCAGCAGATCGACCCGCGCAATGCGACGATCGAATACGACGCCTCGATCACCGCCGGCAGCGGCGCCGACGGCCTTGCACTCGTGCTCGGCGACGCGTCCAAGGGCGCCACCCCGACAGCGCTGGGCGTGGGCGGCGGCGGCCTGGGCTTCTCCAGCATTCCCGGCCTGGCGGTGGCGCTCGATGAGTACAAGAACACGGTCAACCCGTCGAACAACTTCGCCGGCATCACGGATGGCCCGATCGCGACGGCCAGCAACGAACTGCACTGGCTGGCGACGGCGAACCTGGCGAGCGCGCTGCAGGGCGCGACGCACCACGTGAAGGTAACGAGCACCAACGGCACCACGCTCACCGTCGCGATCGACGGTACGCAGGTGCTCGCGCAGGCGACAACGCTTCCGGCGAGCGCCTTCTTGGGCTTCAGCGCGGGAACGGGCGGCCTCAACAACCGCCACGCGATCTCGCACCTGGTGGTGACCTCGGGCACTGGAACCCCGACCCCGGCCACCTTGAAGATCACGAACGCAGTGCAGGCTCCCAGTGGCTCTGCGCAGGCGAGCACGACATTCACCTACAGCGGCACGTGCCCGTCGAGCTTCACGACCGCAGCGATCGCGAATGGAGGCAGCGCTACCCCGACGCTCACGGGCGCGGTGGAAGGCGCGTCGTGCACGCTCAGCGAGCCGGTGCCGGCCGCGCCGACGGGCGCGAAGTGGACGGTCAGCGCCGCGGTGAACGGCGGTGCGGCGCAGACACTCGCGATCGTAAGCGGCAAGGTGACGATCCCGGCATTCGCACTGAAGGCAGGCGTCAATACGATCGCCTTCACCAACACCTACACCCCGCCGGCGAGCGGCCCGCTGCTGCCCGATCCCTCGGCGGGCGGCTGGCAGCTGAACGGCACGGCGACGCTCGTGGGCTCGGCGCTGCAGCTCACGGCCGCCACCGCCCACGCCGCGGGCAGCGCCTTTTGGCCGACCGCAATTGACCCGCGCGCGCTGCGCATCGAATATGAAGCGAGCATCGGCGGCGGCAGCGGCGCCGACGGCCTCGCGCTCGTGTTCGGCGACCCCGCCAAGGGCGCCACACCGACTGCGCTGGGCGTGGAAGGCGGCGGCCTGGGCTTCTCCGGAACACCGGGTCTGGCTGTGGCGCTGGATGAGTACAAGAACGCGGTGAACCCATCGAACGACTTCGTGGGCGTCAGCGACGGCCCCACCGCCGAAGGCGCCGACCTGCTGCACTGGCTGGGCACGGCGAACCTGCTGGTGCCGCTGCAGGAAGCAACGCACCACGTGACGGTCACGACCACAAGCACGACGATCACGGTGGCGATCGACGGCACCACGGTGCTCACGCAAGCCGCGACCCTGCCCGCGAGCGCCTACCTTGGCTTCAGCGCCGGCACCGGCGGCCTCACCAATCGTCACGCGGTGGCGAACGTGGTAGTCACATCAACCGCCTGAGCCTTCCCGTCCAAGCCGACTCTCCTCTATAAAGACCGACCCGCTGGGGAAGCGGGTCGGTCAGAGGGAGGGAATGAGGGAGGGATGCTCCTCCATATTCATATTGCCCATCGATCGGGAAACCAAACTGGGTTTTAGAGGGTGGCACAGGCGGCCTAAGGCCGTCGAGCCGGCCCCCTCGGCGTTTCCAGTCAACCCAGGCCAACGAGCCGGGCCCCTCTCTCCCAATCGCCCAGTCGCTACCCTGAGTCCATGTCCCTGTTTGGCCGTAAGACTCCCGAACTGGTGGATGTCGCCTCGGCACTCCCGGGGCGCGCGGAGCCAATAACGATCCCGCCCCGCCACGAGGTTCTCGATACGCCGTTGCAGCCGCCCTTCCCGGGCGGCATCGAGCAGGCGGTCTTCGCCATGGGCTGCTTCTGGGGTGCGGAGCGGATCTTCTGGCAGGCGCAGGGCGTATACACAACAGCGGTGGGCTACGCCGGCGGTCACACCCCGAACCCCACCTACGAGGAGGTCTGCACGGGTCGCACAGGCCACACGGAGGCGGTGCTGGTGGCCTTCGACCCGGCCGCGACGAGCTACGCGGAGATGCTGAAGCTGTTCTGGGAGGGCCATGACCCGACGCAGGGCATGCGCCAGGGCAACGACATCGGCACGCAGTACCGCTCGGCGATCTTTTACCGCGACGAGGCCCAGCGCAAACAGGCGCAGGAGTCGCTGGCCAGCTACCAGCGGATGCTGAGCGCCGCCGGTCACGGTCAGATCACGACCGAGATCGCCCCGGCAGGCCAGTTCTACTACGCGGAGCCCTACCACCAGCAGTACCTAGCGAAGAACCCGGGCGGCTACTGTGGCCTGGGCGGCACGGGCGTGAGCTGCCCGGTCGGCCTCGCCGCCTGAGCCACCCGGAGAACAGCGCGACCCCGCCGGAACGGGGCCGCGCTGTCGATCTCCATGTTCAGACGTGCACCCAAGGAGTGAGGTGCGCGCCCGGGCTTCCTTGCGTTATGCCGTGCCCCCCACAGGCGCTGTGGACGCCGGCGGGGTCGGCTGCCACGCGGGGGCGTGGGGTCCCCCGAGCGTGGGCACGTCCGAGGGGTAAACCTCGTTGCCGTGGATTGCGTGATCGCCGATCTCGAGCTCCTCATCGGAGAGGCGCAAGGGAACGAAGATCCCGACGAGCTTGAGCAGTACGAAGGTCATCGCGCCGCTGAACACGATCACCCACGCCGCGGTCTCGGCCTGCCAGCGCAGGAGCTTGCCGTGGCCGTGGATCAACCCCATCGCACCGGGCAGGTTCGCCGCGCCGCCGCTGACGCCGATGTACTCAACGATGTGCGGGTCGGCAAGGACGCCAACCATGAGGCCTCCCACAAGCCCCGCTACCCCGTGCGTGTAGATCACCCCCAGGGTGTCATCCACGTTCCGAAATACCGGCGCGCGGCTGAGGAAACGGATCGCCATCCACACGAGCGTGGAGGCGACGACGCCGATGACGATCGCGCCGTAGCCGTTGATGAAGCCGGCCGCGGGGGTGATGGCCACGAGGCCGGTGATCATGCCGTTGACGGAGCCAATCAGCGAGGGCTTGTCACGGAAGATGTAGTCCCACGCGATCCACACCAGCATCGCCACGGCGGTGCAGAGGTTGGTGTTGAGCACCGCCGCCGAGGCGTTGGCGCCCGCGTAGTAGGAGTCTCCTCCGTTGAAGCCGTTCCAACCGAGCCACAGCAGACCGGCTCCGGCCGCGACCATCAGCAGGTTGTTGGGCGCGTCGACCTCGCGGTCTCGCTGCAATCGTGGTCCGATCACCGCCGCCGCGACGAAGCCGGAGATGCCAGCCGCGAGATGGATGACATAGCCACCCGAGTAGTCCAGCGCGCCGTGCGCGGCGAAATAGCCGCCACCCCAGATGAGGAAGGCGTTGACTGTGTACACGCACGTGATCCAGAGCAGCACGAAGGGAATCCACGCCTTGAAATTAATGCGCCCCAACACCGAGCCCAGCATCAGAATCGGCGTGATGGCCGCGAAGACGAACTGGAAGTAGACCAGCGTGGCCGTGGGGAAGTGGAATGGCGGCCCTTCGGTGATCGAGGGGATTTCCGCCTGAGCCTCCTCGCCTACGTGACCAAGAACGCTCCCTGGTGTTCCAAGCGCCGTACCAAGGAAGCCCTTGGTGCCAAAGATGCCCGAGCCGCTGTGCGCGATCGGATGCCCGAAGCCCATCTTGAAGGCCCACAGACACCAGGCGACCAACACCAGGCAAAACGCCACGAACGTGAGCATCATGCTGTTCACAGACCAGCGCTTCTGCATGACGCCGCCGTAGAGGATCGCCAGGCCGGGCAGGCTCATCAGCCCGACGAAGGTGGCCGCGGTCATCTGCCATGCGTTATCACCTGGATTCAGCCATGATTCATATGGCACCCATGTGGCTGCCGCCAAGACGGACATATGCCTCCGTTCCTACGTCGTAGTGGTGGTGGCCGAGCGTGCAGACCGGCGCACCGATTACTGCGGGTATCAAACCCGGCGTGCGGGCGGACGGGAAGGGCCACGATGGCCAACACTTGGCAGGCCCGTTTCGACATCTGTCGAGACGCCTGCCGCAAGGCAGCCACTTTGGGAGCTGCGGCCCGGCCGAAAATACGATTAAGGCCCGTAAACGAAGCCCGCCCGCCGGCAAGCCTCGCGCAAGGAGTCGGCGACGCTGCGGTAGGCCCCGGGAGAGGCGCAGACGGTCCTTGCCTTTGCCCCACAGACATTGAGGTAGCCAGCGCCGAGCGTGCTAGGGAACGTCACTTCGATGCAGTCCGCGCGCGCGGGGGCTCTGGTGATCGCATAGGTGCCCAGGCCAGCCGCGGCAAGGACGAGGCACGCCACCACGACGGCGACGGCCGACTTCTCGCGCCGGCCCCAGCGCAGCGGTTCGCGCAGCCGCTTGGACTGGTCGATCATGATCATGGGCACGCTCCAGTCTAAGGTCTACGCGCCGGACTCGGACCCGAGCTCAGACGCAGAATCGAGCTCAGACCCCGAATCCGGCTCGGGCGCGAACTTCAAGGCGGCGGAGTTGATGCAGTAGCGCTGGCCGCCAGGTCCGGGACCATCGTCGAAGACATGCCCCAGGTGCCCGCCGCAGCGGCGGCAGACGACCTCGGTGCGGCGCATGAAGAGGCTGTTATCGGGCCGCAACTCGACGGCCTGCGCGACCATCGGCTCGGTGAAGCTGGGCCAGCCGGTGCCGGACTCGAACTTGGTGTCGGAATCGAACAGCTCGGCCCCGCAGCCAGCGCAGCGGTAGCTGCCGCTGTCCTTGTTGTAGACGTAATCGCCGGTGAAAGGCGGCTCGGTGCCGGCCTTGCGCAGGATGTCGTACTGCTCGGGCGTGAGCTCCTCGCGCCACTCCTGGTCTGTCTTCTCCACAGTTGGCTCACTCATATGCCCTGTTCTAGCAGCCCTTTCTGCTGATATACTTATCCTTACGTTCACGTCAACTTCACCCAATCGCTTCGGCGTTAGCGCCGGCCACGAGCACTACAAGTGGTGGGCGCTCTCCTGCACGAGCCTGGGGATGCTGCTGGCTGCAACGAATTCGGGCACGCTGATCATCGCGCTACCCGACCTGGAGCGCTCGTTGCATACGAGCCTGCTGGCGCTGGTGTGGGTGATCCTCGCCTATCTGATCGCGGCCACGGTGCTGGTGTTGACGGCGGGCCGCCTCTCCGACCTGTTTGGGCGCAAGCGCGCTTATGTCGGCGGCTTCGTGGCCTTCGCGCTGGCCTCGCTGGGGGCAGGCTTCGCGCCTGACGCCACCATCCTGATCGTGTGGCGGGTGCTGCAGGGCATCGGCTCGGCGTTCCTGTTCGCCAACGCTGCGGCGCTCGTCACCGACGCCTTCCCCGCGGAGCAGCTGGGCCTGGCGATGGGCGCCAATACAATGGTCGCAGCGATCGGGCTGGTGCTGGGGCCGGTGCTGGGCGGCGCGCTGGTCGCGATCTCTTGGCACTGGGTGTTCTGGTTCAACGTGCCGCTGGCGCTCGCGGGGGCGTTGTGGGGCGCGCTGGTCCTGCGCGAGCTGGCCAAGCCAGACAGCGTGCGCGGCTATGACGCGCTGGGCACGGTGACGTTCGTGCTCGGCCTCACGGGCCTGGTGCTGGGCGTCTCGCGCGGAGGCCTGTCGGGCTGGCAGGACACGCTCACGATCACGAGCCTGGCGCTCGCCGTTGTGCTGCTGCCGCTGTGGGTGCTGATCGAGAGCCGCTCGCGCGCGCCGATGCTCGACCTGAGCCTGTTCAAGAACCGGCTGTTCGCGGCCGCCACAGCCGCCGCGTTCATCAACGGCCTGGCGCGCTTCGCGCTGATGTTCTTGTTCGTCTTCTACTTCCAGGGCGCGCAGGGCGACGATCCGATCACGGCGGGCATCAAGCTAATTCCGTTGGCGCTGGGCATGCTGATCGCCTCGCCCCTAGCGGGCATCTACGCCGATCGCCACGGCTCGCGCATGCTGGCGGCGCTGGGCATGCTCGTCACCGGCCTTGGCCTCGCGCTGATGACTACGCTCGAGGTCCACACCCCTTACTGGCAGAGCACGCTTTGGCTCCTGATCGTGGGCGTGGGCTCGGGGATGTTCAACAGCCCCAACACCTCGGCCATGATGGGCACCGTCCCTCCCAACCGCCGCGGCATCGCCGCGGGCGCACGCACGCTCCTGCAGAACACGGGCGCGGTGCTGTCGATCGCCTTCGTGCTGGCGGTCGTCACCTCGGCGGTGCCCAAGGCAACGCTGTTCGCCGTCTTCTCAGGGTTGGCCAAAGGCCTCTCCGAACAGCGCCTCTCGCCCTTCATCGCCAACATGCACCTCGCCCTGTGGGTGCTGGCGGGCACCTCCTTCGTGGGAGCGCTGGTGTGCCTGATGCGCCCGCGCCACGTGGAGGCGCCTGCCGCAGCGGCCGTGGGAGCCCGCGCATGAGCGAGCCCGCTCCACAGCCCACCCTGCGCATCGGCGATGTCGCGCGCCTGGCGGGTACAACGCCGCGTACGATCCGCTACTACGAGGAGATCGGCCTGCTACCCGAGGCCCCCTCGCGCCCCTCGGGCCAGCATCGCCTCTACACCGCCGCGGAGGTGGAGCGCCTGCGCGAGGTGATGCGCTTGAAGCACCTGCTGGGCGTCTCGCTGGAGGAGCTGAAGACGCTGCTGAGCGCAGAGGAGGCGCGTGCGACCGTGCGCGCGCAGCTGCGCGAGGAGCACGTCGACCCAGTACGCCGCCGCGAACTGCTGAGCGAGTCACTCGGCCACATCGACCGCCAGCTGGAGCTGGTGGAGCATCGCGCAGCGGAGCTGTCAAAACTCCAGCAGGAGCTCACGCAGACGCGCCGTCGCGTGCGTCGTCTGCTGCGCGAGCTGGAGATCCCGGCGCACGCCTGAGCCACAGGCGAGCCATACGGGCGTCCCGGCTGCGGACGGATACCTAAGAGACGCAAGGCTGCCGGCAGCGCGCAGGCCGCCCCGTAGTACCCTCTCAACATGCCGAGCGAGGACAGCAGCGCGCCCTCTGACCAAGCCGAGCGCGCGGCGTTGGCACGGGAGTGGCGGCGGCTGGCACGCGCGGCGACGATCGTCGCGCTGCTAACGAGCCCCGCGCTGTTCGTGGCGCTGCATGCGGGCGGCTGGAGCGTGCTCGCGTCGTTGCTCGGGGCGATCGTGGGCGTGATGGCCTTCCGCGGTCTGATCGACGTGATCGCCCACCGACTGATCCCGCGCCCAAGCCTCTACGGGGCCGGCAAGGAGGAACTGCTCGACGACGCCACCGCGCGCCGGCGGGTGTGGTTCTGGCGGACCCGCTACATGCACACGCTGCCGAAGATCCTGATCGTCCTGGGCGGCATCTATCTCGCCGGGTTGCTGCTGACCTCGTTGCTGGGCTTCAGCTCGATCAGCACAATGTGGAGCAGCGTGCAGGGCTCCCTGCGCCAGAATCCGCTCGCGGCGGTGCTGACGCTGATGCAACTGGCGCTATTTCCGCTGTTCTTCATCTTCAACATCCTGATCCTGTTCGGTCCGCTGCTGATCGCCAACCTGCGCCAGATGAAGGGATATGAGCCCGGCGACGCAGATTGGGGTGTGAAGCTCTCGGACGTGCGCGGGCAGCGCGAGCCCAAGGAGGACGTAACACGCGTGATCTCGCTGTGGCAGTCCGGGGAGGCGTTTCGCAAGGCGGGCGGCAAGCCCGAGCGCGGTCTGCTGTTCATCGGCGCGCCCGGCACGGGCAAGACGATGCTGTCCAAAGGCATCGCGACGAGCTTCAACTCCCCGATCGTGACGATGCCCGGCTCGGGCTTCGCGGCGACGTTCATCGGCATCGACGTGATGGTGGTGATGATGCTGATTCACAAGGCGCGCAAGCTGGCGCGCAAGTGGGGCGGGCAGTGCATCGTGTTCATCGATGAGATCGATGCGGTCGGCCTGCGCCGCCAGGCGCTCGGCAGCGGGGCGAGTGGTGAAGGCATGACTCACAGCGGCGCGGGCATGACCTACGGCGGCGCGAACACGACTGCTGACTCCTTCCACGACCTCGCCTTCTACGGCCCCAACGGCGCGCTGACCCCCACGGGCGACCTGGTGCTCGAGACGCGCGCGTGGCGCGAGAAGCTCTTCCAAGCCCGCGCCGAGCCGCCGCGCGGCGGGATTCCCGCCATCTACGCGCGACTTGGCGACCGCATCAATGGCCTGATGTTTCCGGGGGGCATGATGGGTGGGGGCGGGATGGCGCTCAACCAGCTGCTGGTGCAGATGGACGGCGTGGACGAGCCGCCGGCGATGCGCAAGTTCTGGACGAGCCGCTTCAACACGCTGCTCGACGCCAGCTATGTGGTGCCGCGCAGGATCGGTAAGCGCTCGCTGCGTCTGCGCCCGCCCAAGCCGCGCCCGGAGCAGATCTACTTCATCGGCGCCACGAACGTCCCCATCGATCGCCTCGACCCGGCGTTGATCCGTCCGGGGCGCATGGGCAGGCATATCTGGTTCCGCACCCCCACGAAGGACGACCGCAAGGACATCTTCGACCTTTACATGACAAAGGTGGCGCACGACCCGGAGCTCGACTCAGAGCGCCGCCGCGATGAGTTGGCGCGCATCACCAACGGCTACTCCCCAGCGATGATCGAGCAGGTTTGCTCGATGGCGCTGACCTACGCGCACTCCGACCGCCGTCCCGAGTTCCAGTGGCGGGACATCGTGGAAGCGATGACGACGATCGAGTCGGGCACGGCGCAGGGCATCGACTACGTGCCCGATGAGACGCGCGCGGTGGCGATCCACGAGGCGGGCCACGCGGTGGCCAGTCACGTGTACATGCAGGACGTGCTCTCCACGCGCCTGTCGATCCGCAAGCGCGGCGGCTCGCTCGGTCACCACCAGGCGATCGAGAAGGAGGAGCGCTTCTCCTCGTGGCGCCACGAGGAGGTCGGCAAACTGGTGTGGACGCTGGGCGCAATGGCGGCTGAGCACGTCTTCTACGGCGAGAACTCCACAGGCGTAGGCGGCGACGTGCAGAGCGCCACGCAGCGTGCGGCGTGGATGGTGGGCATGTGCGGCATGGGCCCCGAGCCAATCGACCTTAACGGCCGGCGCTTTGACAGCGAAGAGGAGCGCGAGCAGGCGCAGGAGCTGTACATGCAGCGCTTCGAGCGCATCGGTGCGCAGATCATGAACCGTGCCGCGGGCATGCGCGAGTCCGGCGATCCGATCGCAGCGGTGCTCTCGGACCCGGGCAAGCGCAAGGCAGCGGCGCAGATCCTCGGACAGGCCTACATCACGGCGGTGTGCCTGATCCGCCACAACCGCGAGCAGGTGCTGGGCATCGCCGAGACGCTCGTGCAGCGCCGCGAGCTGCACGGCGATGAGGTCGTGGAAGTGCTCGACGCCGCACAGTTGCAGGCGCCCGCGATCGATGTCAACGACGAGTCCATCTGGCCGCAGCTGTGAGCGAGCGATCCCTTAGCGAACAGCCCGTCGGCGAGCGGCCCGATCCCAGCCTGCGCCCTTCCGATCCTGCTGGCACGCGGCCGAAGGTCGATCCGCAGAGTCTCGATCTGGGCCAGGCGACATTTCTGCCCGCGCCCACGGCGCTTCCGCCAGGTCCTCCGCCAGTGGAGCTCGAGCCAACGCCAGCCAAGGAGCTGCCAGCGGCGCCCGCGCAGGCTCCCCCCCACACCCCCCGCTTCCAGTTCCTGTTCGGAGCGCTGGGCGCGCTAGGTGTATGCGCGATCGGCGTCTTCGTGCTGCTGCTCTCGGCCCCCAAGGCCATCCCCGCGAGGCCGTGGTCAGCGTGGCGCCCGGCCGACAACGGCGTCGATCCGGCCGGGCAGATCGCCGCGCACGTGGCGCCGGAGTATCGCCTGGACAACGGCAAGCAGATAGTACGTGTGACGGGCGGCCCCCCAACCCTGAAGGGCCAGCCGATGACGGTCGGGGAGAACCGCTCCGGGCAGCAGCCGGCGCGCCTGGAAGGAAACAGCGTGCTCTACCAGCTGTGCGGTGGCGGGCGTGAATGCTCGATCAAGGAAGGCAAGCCATCTGCGCAGCGGGGGCTGTTGATTAGCCGTGAGGCGCTGGAGCTGGCGCTGTACACCTTCCGCTACGTCGGTGGCGTGAACCAGGTGATCGTGACCACCCCGCCGACGCTTTCCAGCCCGACCAAGCACGCACTGATGTTCCGCCCCGAAGACCTCGGCGCCGAGCTGGGACACCCGCTGAGCTACACGCTCACCACCGAAACACCGCGGGTCTCGCAGATGGAACGCTCCATCGACGCCCCCATCGTCAAGCAGCTCACGGGCGCGAGGTTCTACGACTACATCGCCGAGGAAGTCCCTCAGGGCGGCGGAGCGGTGATGCTGCTCTCACCGCCAACCTCGTAGCCGGGGCAGTCAAGCACCGGCAAACGCGGGTAGCGTGGATAGGCTGGGTCTGTCCGCGAACGGGTGCAGAGCGAGAAGCTCGATCCCCGCGTGTTGCGCACGACCTGCTGGTGGCGGCAGGTATCGCACAATCCGGCCGTCGGCGTCCGGCGGGGCGTGGGAGCGGTGGGAGCAGACATGAGGCGCAGGGTAGTCAGTGAGACGGGCGTGGCCCCTATGCGGTCTTTCCACACTAACTGCAATAATCGTTGACCAAGCAACTATGCCGACCTTCTATCGACTCCTCGGATTCCTGCGCCCCTACAAGCGCGGACTGATCATCTCCTGGGCGCTGGCGAGCATGGCGATGGTGATGACGGTGATCATCCCGCTGTTGATGGGCCATGCGGTGGAAACGATCAATACCGGCGCCAGCCAGCACGCGGCCGCCGCACGCGCCCACGACCGCCATACGCTGGAGCTGCTGGCCGGCGGCCTGCTGCTGGCGACGCTGCTGCGCTGGGGACTGACCTACGCGCGGCGGATGATCGCCGGAAGAGTGTCGCTGGGTCTGGAGTACGACCTGCGTCATCTGCTCTATGGCCACCTGCAGCGCCTGGAGCTGGGCTTCTTCGATCACCAGCAGACGGGACAGCTGATGTCGCGTGCCACGGTCGATCTGGCGGCGGTGCGCTTCTTCCTGGGCTACGGCTTGGTGTTCATCATGCAGTCCGCGCTGACGATCGTGCTGGCGGGCGTGGCGATGCTCGCGATCAACCCCAAGCTCGGCCTAATCTCACTGGCGCCGGTGCCGTTCGTGGTGGTGATCGCGGAGCGCTACGGCAAGCGTGCGCGCCCGGCGATCCAGGAGGTGCAGCAGCGCATCGCGGAGCTGACGGCCGACGCCGAGGAGAACATCTCCGGCGTGCGCGTGGTGAAGGCCTTCGCACGCGAGCCGCGCCAGCTGCAGCGCTTTCGCCACAGCGTGGCGCGCGTATTCGAGCAGTCGATGGTGGCCACGCGCCTGGAGGCCACGTTCAACCCGATCATCGGCTTCCTGCCCCAGCTCGGCCTGGCGGCGGTGCTGCTGGTGGGCGGCAATGACGTGGTCCACAGCCACCTGACGCTGGGCCAGTTCACCTCGTTCTACTTCTACCTGAACATGCTGATCGCGCCGATGCGCTCGTTGGGCGTCACGCTTGGGCTGGCCCAGCGGGCGACTGCGTCGGGCGCGCGCATCTTCCAGCTGCTCGATCGCGAGCCGCGCCTGACCGAGCCGCCGAATGCGCCCGCACTGCCGGCCGGCAACGGGCGCGTGCAGTTGCGCGGCGTCACCCTGCGCTACGAGGGCTCCCCGGAGTTTGGCTCCCCCGACCTGGCGCTCTCGCGGTCAAGCCCGAATGGCCGCGCGACATCCGTCCCAGTCACATCAGCCCTGGTGCCCTCCTCCAACGGCTTCAAGCCACCCGCCAGCGGCGCGCGGGCGGTGCTGCGCGATATCGATCTGGAGATCCCCGCGGGACGCACGGTGGCGCTGGTGGGCGCGACGGGCTCCGGCAAGACGAGCCTGGTGTCGCTGATCCCGCGCCTGTATGACCCAAGCGCAGGGCAGGTGCTGCTGGACGGCGCAGATGTAAGTCAGGTCAGCGTGAGCTCGCTGCGCGCGGCGATCGCAGTGGTGAGCGACGATCCCTTTCTGTTCTCGGCGAGCGTGGCGGAGAACATCGCCTACGCCCGTCCCGAGGCGCCACTTGATGAGATCGAAGCCGCAGCCCGCGCCGCGCAGGCGTACGAGTTCATCGAGCGTCTGCCGCAGGGTTTCCAGACGCGCGTGGGCGAGCGCGGACAGACGCTCTCGGGCGGCCAGCGCCAGCGCCTGGCAATCGCGCGGGCGCTGCTGGCCAACCCGCGCGTGTTGATCCTTGACGACGCGACCTCCTCGGTGGACTCATCCACGGAGCGCTCGATCAAGCTGGCGCTGGCGGAGGCGATGGAGGGCCGCACGACGCTGGTGATCGCCCATCGCCTCTCCACGATCGCGCTGGCCGATGAGATCGTGGTGCTCGATCACGGCAGGATCGTCTGCCAGGGCGACCACCACGAGCTGCTGGAGGCCTCGGAGCTATACCGGGAAATCGTGGAAAAGGGTCTGCCCGAGCACGTGTTCATGACGCGCGAAACGCGCGAGCGCGAGGTGAGCGGCATATGAAGCTGGCTGTGTGCCCCGAACACCGGCTGCTGCTGCGCCGGCGCCCCGCGAATCGCGAAACGCCCCGCGGGGAAGGGAGCGCACGATGAGCCCCGTCGTCGCCCGCAGCGGTCCTGGCACGGGCCCCCTGGGCCGCGGCACGCAGTGGGATGGCGAGCGCGCGAGCCCGGGCACGCGCGGGCGTAACCTGCGCGGGCTGATCGCCCTGCTGCGCCCGTACCGCGCACGCGTGGCGGTGACGTTCGCGGCGCTGCTGCTGGGCACGGCGGCGTCGCTGGCGCCGCCGCTGCTGGCGCGGGCCGCGATTGACAGCGGAATCAAGAAGCATGACACGACGGCGCTGACGCTGATCGTGGTGGCGTTCCTGGCCTCAGCGCTCTTGGTCTGGAGCATGACCTACGCGCAGACATACCTCGTAGGCTGGGTCGGCCAGCGCGCGTTGGCGGACCTGCGCATCCGCATCTTCACGCACCTGCAGTCACTGCCGGTGGGCTTTTATGAGAGCCGCCCGGCGGGGGTGCTGATTTCGCGCATGACCAACGATGTGGAGGCGCTCGACAGCCTCGTGACGGACTCGGTGGTGACGCTGTTCCAGGCGGGTCTCACGCTGATAGGCGCGGTCGTGATCCTGCTGGTGCTCGACCCCAAGCTGGCGCTCTTGACGTTCTGCATCTTCCCACTGCTGGCCGGCGGCAGCCTGTGGTTTCGGCTGACCTCGGCCGGCGCCTTCCGGCGCACACGAGAGACGATCGGGGCGATCACGGCGTACCTGCAGGAGACGCTGTCGGGCATCCGCGTGGTGCGGAGCTTCGCGCAGGAGCCCCAGCACGAGGCGCGCTTCGCGCTTTACAACGAGGACAATCGCGAGGCGAACATGGTCACGGTGAAGCTCAATGCCATGTACTTCCCGGCGGTGGAAATGCTCTCGGGCGTGGCGATGGCGGCGATCGTCCTCTACGGCGGCTTCCAGGCGATCGAAGGCCACATCACGGTCGGCACGATCGTCGCCTTCGTGGCGCTGTTGGCGTACATGTTCGACCCGATCCAGCAGCTCTCCCAGCTGTACACGACCTACCAGTCGGGCATGGCGGCACTGGAGAAGATCTACCAGCTGCTGGACGTGCGGCCGGACATCGAGGACCGTCCCGACGCCCTCGAGCTGGGCCGCATCCGCGGGGAGATCGACTTCGAGGGCGTCTCCTTCGCCTACCGCCGGCGCGGCGCGGAGGAGGAGCAGGTGCTGGCGCTCGACCACGTCGACCTGCATGTCCCTCCCGGCCAGACGGTGGCGTTGGTCGGCGCCACGGGCGCGGGCAAGTCCACGATGGCCAAGCTGGTGGCGCGCTTCTATGACCCAACCGCGGGCCGCGTGCTAGTCGACGGCCACGATCTGCGCGAGGTGACGAGCGCCTCGCTGCGCTCGCAGATGGGCATCGTCCCGCAGGAGGCCTTTCTGTTCTCCGGCACGATCGCCGAGAACATCGGCTTCGGTCACCCCGACGCGAGTACCGAGGAGATCTGCGCAGCCGCCGCGGCCGTGGGCGCTGATGAGTTCATCTCAGACCTCCCCAAGGGCTATGACACCGAGGTCGGCGAGCGCGGTTCCCAGCTCTCCGCGGGCCAGCGTCAGCTCATAGCCTTCGCGCGCGCGCTGATCGCCGACCCACGCATCCTGATCCTCGATGAGGCGACCTCCAACGTGGATCTGCACACTGAGGGCCGCATCGAGGACGGCCTGCGCCGCCTGCTGGCGGGCCGCACGGCGATCGTCATCGCCCACCGCCTCTCCACGATCCGCCAGTCCGGCCACATCGTCGTGCTCGCGCACGGCCAGATCGTGGAGCAGGGCACACACGCGGAGCTGATGGAGGCCGGCGGTCCCTACAACCAGCTGTATCAGGACTGGGCGGAGCAGGCAGCCTAAGCCTCCCCTTAGGGATACCGTCCCCCGCAGGGGGGCGGAGGGGAATCAAGCTCCGTGTCACTCCGGGACAGGGACTCGAACCCCAAATTCGTGCTCCAGAGGCACGCGTGTTGCCAATTACACCATCCCGGATCGGGACTTCAACAATAGCTATGCAGGCAGTCGGCTGCCGTCAGGACCGGCCCTACCGCCCTACCCCTGCGGCCGGCTGCCGTTGGGCGCGAAGAAGGGCGTGATGGTGTCCTCGAGCCCGGGATCGAGCACCAACAGCACCTCATCCCCGGCTTCGATGACGGTGTCGGCCTTGGGCACGAAGCCGGAGCCATCGCGCAGCACGGAGATGATGAGGCTGCCTTCGGGCAGGTCGATGTTGGCGACGGTCTGCCCCACGGCGGGAGCGTCGGGGTTGACCTCGAGCTCGATGATCTCCAGGCGCTCCTCCTCCAGCGCGAGCAGGTGCACGAGCCCATAGCGGGGCACCTCATGCTCGATCAGGCGCAGGATGAGGTCGGTGGCCGATACAGCAGGCTGAATCCCCAGCAGCTTGAAGTGGTCGAGGTTGCGCGGGTTGTTGACGCGGGCGATGATGCGATCGCAGAGGTACTTCTGCTTGGCGACCTGGCAGACGAGCATGTTGTCCTCGTCGTCGCCGGTGACGGCGATGACGAGATCGGCGCGCTGGACGCCGGCCCTGTCGAGCACCCATAGCTCGGTGGCATCGCCGTACTGGGCGGCGTGCTCGAACTCCTCCTCGATCGCGAGGTAGCACTGGCGCGAGCACTCGATCAGCGTGACCTCGTTACCCTTGGCGATGAGCTCGCGCCCGAGGTTGCGACCGACCTTGCCGGCTCCGACGATGATCGCGTACATGACGGAGACGCTCTCCTATCTCCTACGCGTGCTCGAGCTCCAGCGCGCGCTCGAACATCTCGATCGCGTGCTGGGTCGGGGAGATGGTGTGCAGTCCCTGCTCGCCGTACCAGTTGGCTCGTGCAGGGTCCATAACGCGCGCGAGCACCTTGGGTACGCCGAAGCGCTTCTGGGCGATCTGGGCGATGATCAGATTGGTGTTGTCGCCGTCGGTGGAGGCTATGAACACGTCTGCGCGCTCGACGCCGGCCTGGATCAACGCATCGACCTCGAGCGCGGTGCCGACGGTGAACTGCCCGTGAGCGTCCTCCCAGCTCTTGCTCTGCCCGGCGTCGAGGCGCTCGTGCGAGAGCGGATCCTCATCGAGCACCGAGACTTCATGGCCGGCGGCAAGGGCGGACTTGGCGACCGCCGACCCCACGCGGCCCGCTCCCACGATCAGAACGAACATGGAGCGCAGCTTAGAGGGTGGCGAATCACCCTGCCGCGGCGACCTCCTCGGCGCTTGGCAGCGCCACCTGCGAGCGGGCGTCCTGTCCGGGGGGCGCGGTGACGATCACGCGGCAGGTGGCTTTGTCGATGACGTACTTGGTGATGCGCCCCACGTAGTTCTCCAGCGGCAGCCCGCCGCCCCCCAGGCGCGCGCCGCCGCGGATGCGCGAGGGCTCCTCGGCGCCAAGCACGATCGCTTCGACGCCGCGGCGACGGGCCTCCTCAACGATCGCATGCCCCGCGCTGCGGGCCCTGATGGTGGCGGTGGCGACGTGCACGCCGGCGTACTCCTCACCGACGGCCTTGGCGCGGGCGAGGACCTGCCGGGCGTGCTTGATCTGCTCTTCGGGCAGACGCGCATCCAGCGGCAGCGCCATGGGCATCTCGAAGATCCACACGGCCTCGATCGTGGCGGTGTCGATAGCGGCGTCATCGGTGGGTTCGCCGGAGGCCAAAAGCGCGGCGGTCTGCACGATGTCCTCGTCGAGTTTGGTGCCGAAGAGCGGCACGAGGATCGAGCCGTAGTCGCGTTCGCGCGCCTGCTCCGGACGCAGCATCTCCGGGGAGACGGTCACCCGCTCGAGCAGCGAGTTTTCATCGGCGCGGCGATAGACGACGTACAGCGTCAGCCCCCCTACCAGCCAGCCGAGCCCGACATAGCGCGCGGGCTCGTGCACGACCATCACGGCCACCCAGCCGGCCGCCGACACCACCACCCCCAGCACCGCTGGCAACGGCAGCGAACCCCCGCGCACGCGCACGGAGAAGGGCACGCGGTAGGGACGATCGCGTTCAGACTCGGAGTAGCGCAGACGACAGACAGAAAGGTGGGCGATGGTAAATGCGAGCATCGCCCCGAAGGCGTAGATACCTACTAAGAATTCAAGGTCCTCGGGTACGACCAGCGCCGCGGCCATCACACCGGCGATGCCGATGAGCACGAAGGGCGTGGAGCGCTTGGGGTGCAGCGCCCCCAGGCCGCTGGGGATCTGGCGGTTGGTGGAGAGCGAGTAGCCCAGGCGCGAGAGGCCGAGCATCGCCGCGCTGGCAGCTGCCACGAGCGTCACCGAGGCCAGCACCCCAACCAGATACCTGAGCGTCTGTTGCAGCCAGTGAGGGTGCATCTGCATGACGATCCCGAGGACGGGCGCGGTCTCATAGCGCCCCCCCAGGGCGGTGTGGCCGTCGTGCACCGGCAGCGCCGTGACCGCGACCACGGCGATCCCCACGTAGCCGATGAGCACGAGCGCCATGCCACTGCCGACCAGCCGGCGCAGGGCGCCACGCCCCGCCCTGACTTCCCCGGCCAGCCCCGAGGCGGACTCCACGCTGGTGAAGGCGATCGTGGTGACGGTGAATGCAAACACGAGGTTGGACCACGTTGGCGCCGATCCCAGATGGATCGGGTCGAGCAGCGTGTGCGGGTTGAAGAACAGTGCGAGCCCAAGGATCATGATCAGCAGCTGCAGCGAGAGGTCCCCCGCCGCGAGCATGCCGATACGCCGCGCGCTGCGACCGCCGCTGAAGCCGCGCACGTTGATGAGCACGACAAAGGCGATGAAGGCCAGCGCCAGCAGCAACGACTCGGCGTAGTTGCCCAGCGGATGCCAGAACACGCGCAGGTACTGCGTCGCCGAATAGCACGTGACGGCGATCAGGATTATGTAATCCAGCATGATCGCCCAGCCCGCGACGAAGCTGACGAGCTCGTTGAAGGCGTAGCGCGCAAACACTGTCGCTCCTCCCCGCTCCGGATGCAGGGAGGCGCCCTCCAGGTAGGTCATGGCAGTCAGCCCGAACATCAGCGCCGCGACGAGGAACACCACGGGCGTCAGCCCCAGAGCGTGCCCGGCAACGACCCCCAGCGAGAAGTAGATCGCGCTCGCCAGCGAGGCGTAGACGATCGTGAACAGCATCGGCGAGCCGATGCTCTGGCGTAGGATCACCCGCGAGCGCGAGGCAGGCGGCGCGGCAGCCTCAAGCGCGGCCCCGTCCCGCGCGACGCCGTCCGGCGTGCTCATGCCTGCCGCCCCCGCCGGTACTCGATGTAAAGCCGCCCGATTCCAGCCGCAAGGAATAGCGCCCCGAGCAGCAAGCGTCCCGAGAATACGGCGCCATGACCTCCCACAGCCTGCACCATCAGTGCCACTCCAATCACAGCCATCATCAGCGACAGCACGACGGTGCCCGAACGGTGGATGCCTCTGCCGGTCATCGTCTAGGAGGTTAGAGCGGCAGAGGCGTGTGGCGATAGCCTCAGGTGATTAGCGGGATGATGAGGATCGCCACGATATTGGCCACCTTGATCATCGGATTGATGGCAGGCCCAGCTGTGTCCTTGAAGGGATCTCCCACCGTGTCCCCGGTGACCGAGGCAGCATGCGCCTCGGAGCCCTTGCCGCCGAAGGCACCGTCCTCGATGAGCTTCTTGGCGTTGTCCCAGGCCCCACCGCCGGCGGTCATGAGCACGGCAAAGAAGAGCCCGACGACGATCACGCCGATCAGCAGCCCGCCCAAAGCCTGCTGGTCGATCAGGCCAATCACAAGCGTGAGCAGAATCGGCAGCAGCGAGGGCAGGATCATCTCGCGCTGGGCGGTGCGGGTGACGATGTCGACGCAGGCGGCGTAGTCGGGCTGGTCGGTGCCCTCCATGATCCCGGGCTTCTCACGGAACTGGCGGCGGACCTCCTCTACGACGGCGCCGCCGGCGCGGCCGACGGCTTCAATCGAAAGCGACGCGAACAGGCAGACCATCAGCCCGCCGAGCAGCAGCCCGATCAGGACGGGCGGTTCGTTGATACCGAAGTTGATGGCTTCATGGCTGCTTTCGCCGAGCACCTGCTGAAAGTCGGCGAACAGCACGAGACCGGCCAGGGCGGCGGAGCCGATGGCATACCCCTTGGTCACCGCCTTGGTGGTGTTGCCGACAGCGTCGAGACGGTCAGTGACCTTGCGCACCTCCTCGGGCAGATCGGCCATCTCGGCGATGCCGCCGGCGTTGTCGGTGATGGGGCCGAAAGCGTCGAGGGCGACGATAAGGCCGGTGAGCGAGAGCATGCCCATCGCAGCCACGCCGATGCCATAGATGCCCTGGACGCCGCCACCGGCGAGTTTCCAGGAGCCGAGCAGGCCGAGGGCGATGACGATCGCAGGCAGTGCGGTGGCCTGTAGGCCGCTACCGAAGCCCTGGATGATGTTGGTGGCATGGCCGGTAATGGAGGCACGCGCGGTCTTCTTGACGGGCGCGAAGCGCGTAGAGGTGTAGTAGTCCGTGATGAAGAAGAGCAACCCGGTGATGACGACACCGATGATCGAGCAGAGATAGAAGTCGCCGACGCTGGGCGTCTGCACGGAGGAACCGACCTGCTTGAAGGAGACGTTGCTCATGAGCCACTTGGTGATTGGGTAGAACGCGGCAGCGGAGAGAACAGCGGCGACGGCAAGCCCCTGGTAGAGCGCCCGCTCGACGTTGCCGCTGCTGGAACGCACAGCGAAGGTGCCGATGATGGAGGCGATGATGGCGACGGCGCCGAGCGCCATCGGGTAAAGCGCGACCTGCGTGGACTCGTGGAAGGTGAGGACGCCGAGCAGGATCACTGCGACAGCGGTGACGGCGTAGGTCTCGAACAGATCGGCGGCCATGCCGGCACAGTCGCCAACGTTGTCGCCGACGTTGTCGGCGATGGTGGCGGGGTTGCGAGGGTCATCCTCGGGGATGCCGGCCTCGACCTTGCCGACGAGATCGGCGCCGACATCGGCGGCCTTGGTGAAGATGCCGCCACCGAGTCGCGCGAAGACGGAGATCAAAGAACCGCCGAAGCCGAGGCCAATCAAGGCGTCGGTGGCGGTGCGCTGGCTTTCGCCGATGACGGCGGTGAGCAGCCCGTAGTAGCCAGCGACGCCAAGCAGCGCGAGACCGACGACCAACAGCCCTGTGATGGCCCCACCGCGGAAGGCGACGCTGAGCGCAGGAGCGACGCCGCCGCGGGCGGCCTCGGCGACGCGCGCGTTGGCGCGCACGGAGACGTTCATGCCGATGTAGCCGGCAGCGCCCGAGAAGAGGCCGCCGATCGCAAAGCCGCAGGCGACAGCGAAGTTCTGCACGAAGATCAAGGCCACGAACAGCACCACGCCGACGACCGCGATCGTCGTGTACTGGCGGTTCAGGTAGGCGCGCGCCCCCTGCTGGACGGCGAGCGAGATACTCTGCATGCGCTCGTTGCCGGGTGAGAGGGCAAGCAGCGCGCGGGTGGTCACGAGGCCGTAAGCCACCGCACAGGCGGCGCATACGAGGGCAACGACGACCCCATGGTCGGTCAGAAAGCTACTCAACTGAAAATCCTCCGCGGTCTGATTGGCGTGCCGCGCGAGGATTCGCGCGAACTGTTGGGGCCAGATCACTCGTCATGAGCTTCGATCCGGCCAAAGGCGGGGGCATCCTATCGTGCTGAGCGGATGAAGGGCTTGCTCAGCGCCCAGGCACCCAAAGCCTGCCGCTGGACTCAGCCGGACCCCGACCCTCCTGCGCAGGTGGCTCCTCGGGCTTTTTGGGGGGTGTAGGCGTGGCGGGCGGCTGCTCCTCTTGTTGTAGCTCGCGCGTGTAGGCCATCTGCAGCTGCGAAAGCGCGTCGCGCAACGGCCGCAACTGCTCAGGCCCGTGACGTTCGAGGATGGGCAGCAGCGCACGCACGCCGTCGATGGCGTCACGAACCTGCTCGAGGTCGCGCTCGACCTTGGAGTCCGGCACGAGCCCGAGGCGCAGTCCGCCGATGTTGAGCAGCGAGGCGGCCGACTGAAGGATCATGTCGGCACTGGAAATGCGGGCCAGTTCGGCCTCGTAGGCGGCGCGCAGTTCATCTTCGGAAGGCTGGGCGCCCTGGGCGCCGGCGTCCTCCCCCATTCCCATATCGGGCGTACTCATACGGCGACCTCCTGTGCATACGTTTGCATGGTCTCGTGGACAGTGGCGGCGAAGACCTCCTCGCGGGAGGCCCCGGCCTCGATCATGGCGCGCTGGCGCTGGGCGCCGTTGCGCTCGGGAAAACTCAAATCGATCCCTAGCTCCTCGCGCACGGGCGCGGTCCAGGCCGCGAGCCGCTCGATGACTTCGCGCGCGGGATACTCGACCCCGCGCTGCAGATCGATGAGCTTGCCGTCGAGCCCGCAGCGAATGGCGCGCCACACGTTCTCCTCAATGAGCCGCGGAGCGGGATCGGCGAACGGCACTCCTTCATCGACATCGCGGGCGGCCTGTATGACGCAGGCGACCATCAGCGCGGCGAGCGCCTCGGACTCAGAAGCGGTGCTCTGAGCGTCGCAGATACGCACCTCGACGGTGCCGAAGCGGAAGTGGGGACGCACCGACCACCAGACCTGCGTGAACTCGACGATCGAGTTGGTGCGCACGAGGAATTCGATGTAGTCGCGATAGGCGGCCCAACCGCCGAAGGCATCGGGCACGCCGCAGCGGGGAAAGCTCTTGGTGAAGCTCTGGGTGCGCGCGGAGTGAAGCCCGGAGTCCTGCCCGTCGAGATAGGGCGAGTTAGCGGAGATGGCCAGGAGCAGCGGCAACACGGGCCGCAGCCGATCGCAGACGCGCACCGCGCGATCGATTCCCCGTACCCCCACGTGCACGTGCATCGAGAAGGTGTTGTTGCGCCAGGCGACGTACTTCAGACCCTCCTCGACACGCCGGTAGTGCTCGGTGTCGATAATGGGCTGCTGGCGATAATCGGCCCAGGGATGCGTGCCAGTGGCAGCGAGCGCGACACCCTGCGCAGAAGCCAGGCGGAAGAGCTGCCGCCGCGCCTCGCGCTGGCGGGCGAAGGCGTCGTGCAGGTTGGCCCCGACCCCGGAGACGATCTCGATCTCCGAGGAGATGAGCTCACCGCAGACGGAGGCGCGCAGCACGGGATCGTCCTGCGCGGCGTCATATAACCGCTCGTAGGCGGGAATGAGATCGAGCGAGTCGGGATGCAGCAGCGCGAACTCCTCCTCGAGGCCGACGGTGAAATCGCGGGCCTGGGCGAAGGTGTCGACAGCCTGGTCGAGGTCGAGGCCGGTCATGAAAGCGACTTAGGTGAGGTAGAAGTAGAGCGCGTAGAGCAGATCGACGGCGGGACTCGAGGTATGCACGGTGACCTCGGGAGGCACGGCGAGCAGAGACTCAGAGTAGTTGAAGATGATCTTGACGCCGGCCTGTACGAGCTCGTCGGCGAGCTCCTGCGCGGCTTGGCCGGGCACGGCGAGAACGCCGACGACGATGTCCTCATCCTCGACCATCTGGCGCAGCTCGGAGGTATGACGCACGGTCTGGCTACCCACGGCGGTGCCAACCTTGGCGGGATCGACGTCGAAGATGGCGACAACGCGAAAGCCGTGGTCGGCAAAAATGTCCGAGGAGGCAATCGCCTTGCCGAGGTGCCCGGCGCCGAAGAGCGCGATGTTGTGCTGCCCGGCGGTACGCAGGATCTTGCGGATCTGCGAGACGAGCGACTCGACGTTGTAGCCGACGCCGCGCTTGCCGAACTTGCCAAACCCCGACAGATCGCGGCGGATCTGAGTGGAGTTGACGTGGGTGTAGTCGGAGAGTTCCTGCGAGGAGATGGTCTCCTTGCCCATCTTCTTGGCCTGGGTGAGGACCTGCAGGTAACGCGAGAGCCGCGCGGCGACCCCGAGCGAGAGGCGCTCGGCGGCAGAAGGGTCCTCGTCGTGCACGACGGCCGGCGACGAGCTGAGCTCCTGGAAAGTCATCGTCCGTGACTCTACCGAGGCAAGCCGGCGGGACCCGAGCTAGTCGCCGAGTCGCTGCCGCAGGAGATCGGCGTCTACGAAATATTCGAAGAGCTCCTCGCCGTCCAAGGCCCCCACGGGAATGCGCTCGAGATAGACGCGGTGCAGGGCCTCGTCACGCGTGATGTCGAGCTCCTGCAGCTCGAAGCGAAGCTCGGCCTGTAGTTCCCGCAGCGCAGCGAGGGCATCGTGGCAGAGGTGGCAGTCGGGCGCGGTGTAGACAGTGAGAGTTGGCATGAGGATCGAAGGGGAAGGGAAAGGGAAGGGGGATGGTTCGCGGTCAGCGATTCTCACGGGGCGACTCGCCGGTCGCGTAGACGTCGAGCGAGAGGTAGTCGGGATAGGCAAGCGCCGGGGAGAAACGGGCGGCGGAGGCGATCATGGCGGCGTTGTCGGTGCAGAGCACGGGCGCGGGCACGTGCACGGTGGCGCCGATCGCAGCCAGACGCCGGCGCAGCTCGCCGTTGGCGGCGACGCCTCCACCGACAGCGAGCCGATCGAGCCCGGTGGCGTCGAGCGCCTGCTCGCAGCGCGCAATGAGGCTGTCGAGGATGGCGGCCTGATAGGAGGCGGCGAGATCGGGGCCAAGCGTGCGCAGATCCTCCTCGTCCTTGAGAAGCTCGCGCACGCGGTAGAGCAGCGCGGTCTTCAGCCCGGCGAAAGAGAAATCCAACGAACGCGCGAACTCAATGCGTCCCACCCCCAGGCCGGCCCGCGGCCGCGCGCCACCTGCAGGGAAGTCAAAGGCAGTGGGCTCGCCGCCGGCGGCGAGCCGCTCCAGAGCAGCACCCCCGGGGTAGCCGAGGCCAAGCATCCGGGCCCCCTTGTCGAAGGCCTCCCCGGCGGCATCGTCGAGCGTACGCCCCAGCACCTCGAAACCGTCGTGGCTGCGGACATGCGCGAGCAGCGTATGCCCGCCACTGGCGATGAGACAGACGAAGGGCGGCTCAAACGCCTGCCCATCGGCGAGCAGGAAATTGGCGGCGACGTGCCCCTGCAGATGATCGATAGGAACAAATGCAAGCCGGCGGGCAGCAGCAAGCCCCTTGGCATAGGAGAAGCCGACGAGCAGGGCACCGACGAGCCCGGGCCCACGCGTGGCGGCAAGCAGACCGACGTCAGCAAGCGTGAGCCCTGCCTCGCCGAGCGCGCGCTGCACGACGAGATCGATCAGCTCAAGGTGATGCCGCGAGGCGATCTCGGGCACGACCCCCCCAAAGCGCGTATGCACGTGCTGCGAGGAGATGACGTTCGCGAGCACCTCCCCGCCGGAACGAACGACCGCCGCGCAGGTATCGTCGCAGCTAGTCTCGATCCCAAGTACGGGACCCTCGATCGAGGGCGCTGCCAAGATGGCCCCGTTACTGGGGCTGGGAAGACTCATGACGCGGCGTTGGGCACGTCGTGCAGCGAGCCGCGCAAGGTGGCCGGCGTGCGCCACATAATGAGCGCATCCTCGCCGTTGTCCTGGTAGTAGCGGCGACGCAGGCCGGCGGCGCGAAAGCCTTCGCGTTCATAGAGATGAATGGCGGAATGGTTGGACTGACGCACCTCCAGCGTGTAGCGAGCATCGGGATCATCAACACGCGCATACAGCGCGGCAAACAACTCTGTAGCGATACCGAGGCGCCTGTGCGAAGGATCGACGGCGATGTTCATGACGTGCCAGACAGTGTCGTAGCGCGAGCAGATGAGATAGCCGGCGAGCCGGCGCCTCTCGGGCAACAGCGCGGCGAGACAGATGCCCGAAGCCTTGGAGAGCTCGAGCACGAACATGGCCAGCGACCACGGCGTGGGAAAGGCGCGCCGCTCGATCGTGATGACCTGCGGCAGATCGGGATAGCCGAGCCGCCGAATCTCAACGGGAGCCGTCTCGGGTATGCGTTGAACGGCAGCCATGATCTACCCCGCAGCACCCTGGAGCGCGATCTCGGCATCGGGCCGACGCAGGTAGTTGGGCAGGACGGTCGCGGTCGTAGAGGGTTCGATGTCCAGCGCCCCCTTGCGAGGGCAGGCCAACTCGCAGATCGCGGCGCCGCTGACGCGATGCAGGGGCGAGGTGTCGGGCGGCACCTCGATCCCAAGGTCCTCGAAGCTGGGGCGATAGCGGACGGCACCGTCTCCCACAGCAAGCGCAGGCCGCTCGTGTGAAAGTAGATCCCCGATGTCCTCGGGCGCGAGCGCGCGAGGCGCGAAGCTCTCTCTTGCGACGCCCCCTCCCGCGAAGCTCTCCCCCGCGACACCCTCCCCAGCGGAGGCCCAGCCAGCGACAAAGACCTCTCCCCGGCGCGCGTCGATCGCGGCTAGCACACTGCCCGTCCGGCCTTGGAGGGCGCAGTGGGCAAGCGCATGCAGGCTGCTGACGCCGAGGAGATCGAGCGCGAGCGACTGGGCAAGCCCACGCGCGGTGGCGACGCCGACGCGCAGCCCGGTGAAGGTCCCAGGCCCGACGCCGACGGCGATGCGCTGAAGCGAGTCCCAGTCGATACCTGCCTGCGCAAGCAACTCGTCCGCAAGCGGCAGCAGGCGCGTGGCATGTCCAGGTCGCTCCCCGGACGCTGGAACGTCTTGACGCTCGAGCATGGCCCCGTCGGCGAGGCGCAGCCCAACAGCGGTGACGGGAGTGGCGGTATCGAAGCCAAGCACGATCATGCCTCCGCGACCTCGATCCGCCGCCGGTCGCCCCCCTGATGAGTGAGGGTGATGCGAACACGAGCATCCTCGAGCTCGTCGCTGTCCCCCGTGGGCCACTCGACAAATGCGATGCGGTCGGCGCCAAGATAGTCGGCAAGCAGCCCCGGGTCCTCCTCCCGAAGCCCGGCGAGGCGGTAGAGGTCGAGGTGCGAGACGGTCACCGCAGCCCCCCGGTAGCGGTGCCCAATGGAGAAGGTGGGGCTGGTGACGGGATCGGTGACCCCCAGCGCCCGCGCAGCCCCGCGCACGAGCGTGGTCTTGCCCGACCCCAGATCTCCCCTGACGAGCACGACGTCGCCCGCGCGCAAGCGCGTGGCGAGCTCAGCGCCAAGCGCCTCGGTCTCGCTGGGGCCCATAGTCTCGACTACCGGCACTGTGCTGAGTCTAGCCCCACGAATGGTGGCCAGCGTCCGGCGCCAGTGCAAGAGGCTCAAAAAAACGACCGGCCCGCGAGAGAGATTGCGGGCCGGCCGTTACTACTGGGAGGGTTGGAGACAGAGGGCCTATCGGCAATCTGTCCCAAGGCCTTTAGCTCGAGCGAAAGCGCTGGACAAACAGGGCGTATCGCCCGCCCGACGACCGTTGGCGAGCATTCCCTCGAATCATTTGGATCAAGCTGATAAGCGGGGTAGTGTGGGCATTCTGCAAGCAATCACGCAGCAAGGAGCCGCTCGATGCAGACCAAAACACTGACTTCCTTGACTGGAGTCGTTCTCACGGGGCTCGTACTCGCAGGCTGTGGCTCGAGCTCGAAGCCGGCAAACGTGACGAGCCCGACGGCGAGCAGCCCGGGAGCAGCAAGCACGACGGCGAGCAGCACGGGAGCGGCAGGGACGATCACCAGCACCTCCACGACGTCAACCGCGGTCCCGCACGATCCAGAAGACAACAACATCATGCTGACTAGCCCGGCCTTCAAGAACGAAGAAGCGCTGCCCTCACGCTACACCTGCACTGGAGCGAATGTGTCGATGCCGCTCCGCTGGAGCAATATCCCGAGCGACACCAGGGAACTTGCCCTGTTCATGGTCAATCTGGCCGATGTCCACGGGAAAATCTTCGCCTATTGGGCGCTGTTCGGCTTGAAACCAACCGGCAAGCTGACCGCCGGCAGGATTCCGCCAGGCGCGATCGTGGGACGCAACAGCCTGGGTCAGACGCACTATTCCCTGTGTCCTCCCAAAGGCCAGCCTACGCGCTATATCTTCGTGATCTATGCCTTGCCGCGCAATATCCCAGTGCGGCCCGGATTCGATTCGGTGGCTTTACGCGAAGTAGCATTTCATGCAGCCAAATCCGAGGGCTTCCTGAGAACCTCTTACGCCAGACCGTGACCTGTTGACGCAGCACCCCTGGACCTGGTTTTCTTCTTAGCTCTGGGGCAGCCAGTGACTGCGATCTTGGTGCTCTGCTGGATGCGGGCGCCGTTCTGCCCGAGGATCGTGGTGGGCATGAGCAACTTGGTCGAACAGAAGTTGCCCTTGCTTTTCCGGGGAAGGTTTTCCGTCAGTGCGGAGTGCGGTCCCTGAGGGAGCTTCAGTTCGAAGCTCGACACCGGTACGTCGGGTACGGCGGCGAATGTGCTTGTGGTGATGCTTGCCTTGCTGATGTTGGTGTTGCCCACGAGTTCGACCAGCACGCCCTGGCCCTGGAGAACAATGATCAGGTCGGGAAAGGCGGCGCCACCGTGCGAGACCAGATAGGCGGGACCGGTCAGTGGCACATTCAGAACGGGCGTTGTGGCTGTCGCGGTGCCGACGTTCGATTCGGGCGGGCATGTCGCGGGGTTGGCGAGGAAGGCCGCCTCGGGGCAGGCGTGCTGCAGCGTGGTCAGGCGCGAGGGCAACTGCTTGGGCAGCGAGACCTTGACCGTGGCAATGTTCGCCTGCGTGCCCTGCGGATATGCGACCTTGACGTTCAGCGATGCACCCTTGGCGTGCGACGGGTGTGCCGCAGTGCTGGCAGAGAACTTCGGCTTGAAGGGCAGCGTGGCGCAGTTGGCGGCCTGGAAGCGGCTGGAGAGGTGGGCCGTGGCGCCCCGGTCGGAGAGCACTGTGGCCTGCACCTGCGACGGCGCGCAGCTGGTGGGGTTGAAGGTGAAGCCCTCATGGTCGGCGACCACCTGGATCATGCGCACGTCGACGGGGATGCCTTCAATGATCGTCGGGAAGGCGCTCGAGTCGATTGTGACCTGCGCGGTGCGCGGATCAATGTGGACGGCCGAGCGCACGATGACGGGAGGCCCGAGCTTGAAGGGCCCGGCTTCGGCGGGCACGACCACCGAGAGCCCGAAGGGCGCGCCGTTGTAGGGCCCGGTCAGGTACACGGGGATCTGCGGCCTGCCCGGTTCGGGCAGGAAGATCGGATTGGACCCTGCACCGGCGCTGACGATGACGTGCCCGATCTGGCTCGCTTCCGGGCAGGTCCCGGCGTTGGCCTGCGCCTCCCCGCAGAGTGGGATGTTGGCGATGTTGCCGGCGAGTCCAGCGGGCAGTCGCACGCTGAGCTGGCTGAAGGCCTGTTCCTGCCCTGAGCGCGAGAGCGTAAAGCCGAACGCCGAGGTGCTCCCGGCCTGGTTGCTGACGGTGCCCGCGTCAAAGGCGGGGTTGAAGCCTTCGCCGCATTCGCCGCTGACGGCGAGCAGCTGCGAGATCGGCGCAGGCGGCCCGCCGCTCCACGGCGTGAGCGCGCCGCCCACTTCGTAGGCGCCGCAGGCACGCGGCGTCATAAGCGCCGCGCGGGGACCGCCGAAGAGGTGCAGGCGCAGATGGCTGAAGGGCTGCTGCGGCGTGCCTTCCAGGGGCGGGTTGCCAGCGAAAACGGTGGTGAGCTGGCCGGTCGTGGGGTTGGCTTCGACCTTGCCGGCGAGCTTGATGAGGACGCCCGAGCCTTTGGCGACGACGTACAGGGCGAGCAGGCTGTCGAACGGGTTCGCGTGCTCGCTTGCGACGTACACCGACCCCTCCAGCGGCGCTTCCAGCAGCGGCGTTTCGATTTCCACGGTGCCGACCTTCGAGGCGTCCGGGCAGCGCACAGGTTCGTCGGAGTGCAGCGCGATCTCGCCTTCAGGCCGCGCCGGTTCCGTCGCAGTGGCCGGTTCTGGTATATCGGTGCACGTCTGCAGGCCGTTAGCCGCAGACGGCGAGATCGACACGCCCGCGGGCAGCGTCACAACCGCCTTCTTCAGATCGGCCTCGGCGAGGCCGATGGGGTTTTCGTTCTGGGGAAGGCTCACATCGACGTGCAGGCCCGTCGGGGAGCCGGCCGCGTGCGTATCGGGCTGCACGTTCACCGTCGGGCTGAAGTCCAGGTGTTCGCAGCCGGTCAGGAGGAGGTGGTGGCCTTCGGCGTCGTGGTCGAAGGCTTCCTGCGGGGGAACGAATTCCCCGGGGTGCTGCCAGGAGTCGGCGACGATCGTGGTCACGAGCGGTTCCTGCGAGCAGCTCGTGGGCAGCGTCAGGAACGGCCTGCGCTGCGTTCCCACAGGGCAGGTGCCTCCGAGAGGCTGACCGCCCAAGCCCATGCATTCCCCGCGCAGCGCGTCGTGGCTGGAGTCGGCCGGCACGCCCCAGAAGATCGTCTTGACGCTGTAGACCCGCAGCGACTGATTGGTGTTCCTCGACGCCACGTTCACGCCGTAGTCCGTGCCCGTGCGCACCTTGGGGGTCAGGATGATCGGAACCCCAATCGGATTGATGCCGAACTCGGCCGGCACCCCCGGCGGCGCCACCAGATTGTAGATCCCGTAGTACTGCGTCGCCGCTTCTTCTTCGGGCACGTTGAGTTCGATGCCGGCGATACCCACCTGCGTTTCGTTGGGACAGCCTGCGCCGGAGAAGCCCTGCGACAGGCGGGGGTTGCGCGTATTGAACTGTTCGATCGTGCACCTGGGAGTTGCGGTCGGATTGCCGACCAGCCCCGCGGGCAGATTCACGACGATGTCCTTGACGTCCCCGTCCGGGACGAGGAGACCGCCCGTTTCAAGCGTCTTGAACTTGAAGACCGTCGTCATCGCGAATGGATGCGAGCCGGCCGGAGCCAGCGCGTCGGGCAAACCGTTTTCGTCGGTGAAGACGTTTTCGAAGCTGCCACTCTGGAAGCCGAAGGACGCCAGCGCCGGAGCGGCGAACGTCGCGAGCGCGACGAGCGCGATGAGGACGGCCAACACGCCGGGAAGGCATCTGCGGGAGCTCATCGGCTCGCTCCACTCGCGACGCCCCCGACCCTGCCCGTCCGCGTCCGGCGCGCGTGTGCGGCTCGGCGCCTGCGCTTCTTCGGCTTCGGGCGCCTGGCCCTGGGCTTGGTCTTCGGCTTAGGTTCGGCGGGCACCGCGTTGCCCGCACCGCTGAACGTCGCGCTGGAAAACGTGGCGAGGGTCGGTGAAGGAGGTATCGCCGATCTGCATTCCTCGCTTTCGCAAGCGATCGGCGCCGGCGGCGCGGGGAAGCCGACCGCTTCCGCCGGTGCGTGGGGCGCCCGCGCGTCGTAGAGGTCGACCAGCTGATCGGTGTCTTGATCGACGAGCTGCGCGCGGGTGATGAAGAACACGTCGTTGCCGTTTGCGCTCGCGTCGACGAAGGAGGCGCCGCTCGCGCTCTGGCCACCCGAGAGCAGATAGACGTGACCGCCCTCGTACTCGTAGACGTCTTCCCTGCCATTCGTGTCCTGCGCGATCAGCGCGTCGGCGCTGTCGAAGAACACCCGGTCGCCTTGCGCTGAGAGCACGCGCGACCGATATGTGGCCTTGCCGTCGGCAAACGGCGTTCCCCCGGGTATGCCGGATGGGCCGCTAGGCTGCGCTCCGCTTGGGTTGCAGGAGACGCAGCTCAGGCGGTTGGCGCCAGCTTCGTAGAGGAAGACCTCCTGGCAGGTAGCCGGCAGCGGTTCTTCGCTTGCGTCCTTTCCGCAGCTCACGCCGCTGCGCACGGTGTTGTTGTAGTGCGTGAGGCTCCTTTCCGACATGAACACCAAGCGCGTGCCGTCGCCCGACACGCGCGAGGTGCGCAGTGCCACCGACGGGCTCCAGTCGTAGGCCACGCCCAATGCAGCCTGTTCGGATCCGTGCTCATCGTTGGGCGCGAGCGTCGCGATGAACCTCGGCTTCGCTTCCCCCGCACGCCAGAGATAGAGGTTGGGTTCCCCCGCGGGGGCGCCGGGCGCAAGCGCCCCTCTGGCGACGAAATAGAGGTAGGAGCCGTCTTCGCTCGCTCCCACGACGCCAAGCACTTCCGCGCCGGGTTCCGTGTCGACGGTCAGATCGGCCAGCCGTTCACCTTCAGGGCGCGCCGGTTCGAACACGTACAGGTCTCCCAGGCCGCCACTACTCGCCGTCGAGTTGGCGGTCAGCCGGTTGGTGTCAGTGAAGAAGATCCGCGAGTCGTCGCCGCTCGCCGTGAAGAAGACGCCGCCGTGGCTGGAGCCCGCTGCGCCGCCCTGCGACGCATCGATCTGGAGCGTCCGCGGGGTCTGGCCTGGGCCGAGCCCCTCGCGCAGATACAGACCACTTCCTTCCAGGGATTCGGGAGCCGTACCCGTCCACACCACGCGAGACCCGTCGGCGGAGACCGCGTGATCCGTCGAGCTGCTGTGACCACCGCCTCCGAGCAGCAGACCAATCTCGGTGTCGGCGGTTCCACCGGGCAGGATGCTCACCGTCCTGAACAGCCCCGTCGCGCGTTCCCACTCATACAGGTTCGACCTTTCTTCCTTTTCGATCCCGCCAGATGCGAGCACGTTCGGGCTGGCGAGGACGACGCGACTGAGATCCGGCGTGGCGCCGACGAACGCGAGGCCGAATTCCCCGGCGGGAACGCTCGGCGCGCCGGTCAGCAGCGACTGCAAGGCACCGCTGGAAAGCGCGATCGAATAATAGTTTTCATAGCCCGCGGGCGCCCCGGCAAGCGGCGGAGTCGCCACCGGACGCCGGCCCAAGCCGCGCAGGCCGCCAAACACGAGCCCGCTCGCCAGGTCTTCGGAGAACGCCGTATAGGGCGTTCCCGCGCCGAGCGGGTAGACCTGGTTGCCCATCGGCAGGCTAACGTTCTGGCTCTGCCAGCCTTGCCCCGCGCCACGACGGGCGACGTACTGGTTGCCGAGCGGGGCTCCCTGGGGAGAGCCGAAGGATGCCAGTGAGGCGAAGGTGATCCCTTCGCCATCCGGCCTCGCCTGGACCACGCCCCCGAAGCTGATCCCTTCGATGCCCCGGATGTCTCCGCCGTTCTTGTCCAGCGGCGAGACCATCTCCCAGGCGCGCCCGTCCGGCAGGGGCAGCGACGCAACGGCGGTGCACACCGTGCACAGGAACAGGCCGAACGTACTCGCAAGGACAAGTGGCAAACAACATGAGCGTGAGCGCAGCGACGCCGCAGACAGCAGACACAAACGTGGCGATAGTGACAGATCGAGCAAGCGTCACCTTCCCTGAGAGGCTCGACAGCAACGAGTGCGACTCCGACACTATGACGCTGAAATCCACGCGACGGCAAGACCTGTCTCCCATTCCGAACTGCCTGCACCATGCGAGACGTCCAAGCCCGTCTGGAAGGCCGCCCGAGAATGTATCTATTCTATTGACTCGCTCCAAAAAGTAGGCTAGAATGCTCCCGGATCCTCAAACGAGGTTCCCTCAATCGACACAAGGAAGGGAGCATCCAGAAGATGTTCAGACTAAAGACGCTGAGCGTGCTGGCCGGCCTGATCGCCGTTCTGGCCGTATCAGCGGCCCCGGCTTCCGCCTGGTGGGAATCAAACGGGACAGAAACCAAAGGCAAAGCAACGGTCACCGAATCCGGCGCGTTCGTAGACAAAGCCGGAACTGTCACCGCCGAAGTCAAATGTCCCCCAAACGAAATAGAAGGCAAATGGAGTATCCAAACCAAAGGCGAGATCAAAATCCACCTGAAAGAAGAAAAACAACTCGAAACCAAATTCGGCCCACACCTGCACCTGAATGTAACAAATTGGGGTAAAAACTGCGTAGCATCGATAGGTACTACTAAATTTAAAGCAGGTGAAGTTAAAATCTCACCGTGCGAACTTCAATTAGTCCAAGAAAAAGGCGTCTTCACGGCGACCGCTGGAGTGGTGACGGCATGCCGCATTGAAGTGGCCATCTGCACAATCATAGTTCCAGCAGGCATGGAAAAACAACAAGGATCCAACGAAGGCATCAACGTCGGACTCAAAGAAGTCAAACTGGAAAACAGTGGATCAAACCAAATCGATAAAGCCAACGTTACAGGCGTACGAGCCGAAAAACAAGCAAACGCTCTATGCCCACTCGCAACAGTAGGAGCAGCATCGCTCACCGGATTCGTCTTCACAGTCGAAGGCGCCAAAGCGGTCTGACCGCCAGGCTCATAGTCTGAAACGACTAACGACCAGGGTGGGAGGCAAGGTTGCCTCCCACCCACCTCCCAGGGAGATTAAGCATATGCTCAACAGGATTCGTCGGTCGAAGGCGCCAAAGCGGTCTGACCACAAGACCTCGACCTACATATCGCAGCTGAGAGTAGGGGTCGGTTGCTCACTCTCAACCACTTAGAACTTCACTCCACCCCATTTTGGGCAGCCCCGTCTCCTCGCACTTACCACCCGCCTCGACAATCGACTGGGTGTGAAGCCACCGCGACGGCGAAGCTGAACGCCTTCAAAACAACCCAAGTTGATCCACCTCCGCCGCACCACCACGGCCGCTCGCCTTGGGCGTCTCTGCCTCATGCTCCACGTCCGGCACCTCCAGCGCAGTCGCCGCCTCGGGCACCTCCAAAGCTTCGGGCTGCGCCAACTCCTCCATCGCCAGCAACTGGGGCAGCCGCGAGAAGTCCTCGCGCAGCGTCTCGAGCATTCGCGGCGTGTAGAGCGCGGCCGCGGGATGGAAGATCGGATACAGCCTAACGGTGCGCGAGCCGAGCGTCAGCGGTTGTGCCTGCCCATGCAGCCGCGTAATCCCCGTCGGATCGCCCCGCAAAAGCTTCGTTGAGAAGTTCCCCAGCGAGCAGATGACCTTGGGCTGGATCAGCTCGACCTGCCGATACAGATACGCACGGCAGTTCTCGATCTCGACAGGCAGCGGATCGCGGTTGCCGGGAGGCCTGCATTTGAGCACATTCGCGATAAAGACCTCCGCGCGCGTGAGACCGATCTCACCAAGCAGCTTCTCGAGCAGCTTGCCGGCCTGCCCCACGAAGGGCAATCCCTGCTCGTCCTCGCTGGCGCCGGGAGCCTCGCCGACGAACATCAGGTCGGCATCGGCGTTGCCCGCACCGAAGACCACGTTCTTGCGAGCCGCGGCGAGCTCGGTACAGCGCACGCAGCCCCCGACTTCGGCAAAGACCTCTTTCAACGCCTCCCGGCGCTCGTCTGCGGCAGACACAAGCCCGAATGCTAGCCCTTGGCGCTGTGTGATGATCCACACAGACGCGGGTTGCAGATCTGGTGTATGTTCGCGCGCGGCGGTATCATCATGTATAGGCCGCCGCCGACCAAGGTCGGGGTGGACCCGAAGTGTGTTGTCGTCAAGCAGATCGCGCCGGTATCCCAAGGGAACTGGACCGAGAGCCATGAGCCACCACATACCAACGATGCGTACGGTGCGCGCGCTGCGCGCCGCGCTCGAAGCGGGCCGCCTGGCGGGGCGGTCGATGGGGCTGGTGCCGACGATGGGCGCGTTGCACGAGGGCCATCTGTCGCTGATCCGGATGGCGCGGGAGCGCTGCGATGTGGTGGTGGTGTCGGTATTCGTGAACCCCTCGCAGTTCGACCGCAGCGCCGATCTGGAGCGCTATCCGCGCCAGGAGGCGCGCGACGCGGAACTGGCGGCGCAGGCGGGGGCCGATCTGGTGTTTGCGCCGTCGGTGGAGGAGGTCTATCCGGCGGAGTTCGCGACGCAGGTGCAGGTGCTGGGCATCACCGATCGGCTGGAGGGGGCAGCGCGCGGGCCGGAGCACTTCCGGGGGGTGGCGACGGTGGTGGCGAAGCTGCTGAATATGGTGCAGCCGCAGGTGGCGTTCTTCGGGCAGAAGGACGCGCAGCAGGTGCTCGTGATCCGCCGCCTGGTGGCGGACCTGAACCTGCCGGTGCGGATCGAGGTAGGCGCGACGGTGCGCGAGCCGGACGGGCTGGCGCTATCGAGCCGCAATGCGCAGCTGAGCCCGCAGGAGCGCGAGCGGGCGCTGGCGTTGTATAGAGCTTTGCAGGCCGCTGCGCAGCTGGCTGTGGATGGAGAGCGCGCAGCCGATGTGCTGCTCAGCGCGGCCCATTCCGCCATGGTTCCATTCGATGTTGAGCCTGAATACCTTGCTTTGGTCGATGCGCAGACGCTGGAGGAGGTTTCGTGGTTGGAGGAACCGGCCTTGCTCGCCGTGGCTGCGTATGTCGGCTCGGTACGCCTCATCGACAATCTCCTCATCGACCCCAGTCTGATCGACAACGTGATCCTCGATCCCAGCAGCTTGGCGAACGCGAACCCCACCCCCCTCCCCTCCTCCACGAGTAGAAAGGCCACAGCATGCAGCGGGTGATGCTCAAGTCGAAGATCCATCGGGCGACGGTGACCGACTGCGATCTGCACTACGTGGGCTCGATCACGATCGACCCTGATCTGCTGGAGGCAGCGGACATCTTCGAGCACGAGCAGGTGCACGTGGTGGACATCGACAACGGCGCGCGCTTTGAGACGTACACGATCGCGGGCGAGCGCGGGTCGGGGGCGATCAAGGTCAACGGCGCGGCCGCAAGACTGGTGCACCGCGGCGACACGATCATCGTCATCTCCTACGCCAGCTACAGCCGCACCGACATGGAGCACTACGAGCCGCGCGTGGTCCATGTGCAGGCAAAGACCAATCGCATCATCACCATCGACGACGCAGTGGCGACCCTTCTTTCCTAGGGCGTCAACCGGTCAGAGAAAGGAACCCCCATGTCAAGCCATCCCACAGTCCCCACACCGGGCAACTCCGTCCAGATCCCCCACGACCCTGGGCGCCTGCCGATGACGCTGCCGCTGCTGGCGGAAAAGAAGCGCCTCGGCGAGCCGCTGGTGATGGTCACTGCGTACGACTACCCAAGTGCACGCGCGGTGGAGGCCGCGGGCGTGGACCTGGTGTTGGTGGGCGACAGCGCCGCGACGACGGTGCTGGGCTACTCGGCGACGACGCCGGTAGACCTCGATGACATGCTGGTGCTGGCGCGTGCGGTACGCCGCGGCCTGAGCACGCCACTGATGATCGGCGACTTGCCCTTCGGGTCCTATGAGATCTCCGACGAGCAGGCGATCGCCACGGCAGTGCGCATGGTCAAGGAGGCCGGCTGCGACGCGGTCAAGCTGGAGGGCGGCGGCGAGGCTTCGGTGAGCAGGGCACGCGCGATCGCGGGTGCAGGCATCGCGGTAATGGGCCACGTGGGCCTGACCCCGCAGAGCTCGACCGCGCTGGGCGGCTGGAAGGCCCAGGGGCGCAACGCGAAGGCGGCGGCGCGCATCGCGCGCGAGGCGCTGGCGCTGCAGGAGGCGGGCTGCTTTGCGATCGTCTTCGAGGCGATCCCGGCGGCCGTGACCGAGGAGCTGATGCCGCACCTGGAGGTGCCGGTCATCGGCATCGGCGCCGGCCCGGCGACCGACGGGCAGGTGCTGGTCTTCCACGACCTGCTGGGCATGCGCGACGGCCTCGGCCCGCGCTTCGTCAAGCGCTACGCCAATCTGCAGGAGGAGATGAACGCGGGCGTGAGCGCCTACGCGGAGGACGTGCGTCTGCGCCGCTACCCCGGACCAGAGCACACCTACTCGATTGATCCGGCCGAGCTGGCGGAGCTGCGTGAGCTGCTGGCGTAGTCGATCTTGTGCAATATCTTCGCCGGGGCGCCGGCGGCCACGGAGAAAGGCTCGATGTCGCGGGTGACGACGCTGTTGGCGCCGATGACGCAGCGCTCGCCAATCGTCACTCCGCTGGTAACTACCACGTTGGCGCCGAGCCAGCAGTTGTCACCGATGCGGGTAGGCCCCTTGCTCTGAAAGCCCTGCCAGGTGATGGGCCGATTTGGGTCGTCGTAGCGATGACTTGAGTCGCTGACGAAACAGCCGTTGCCGAGCATGCAGTGATCGCCGATCTCCACGAGCTGCTCGGAGGCGATCATCACGCCCATGTTCAGAAAGGTGCCTTTGCCGATTCGCACCCGTGCTCGGCCGGGCGCAGTGATCCATACGTTCGGCTCCAGCAAAACTTCCGCCCCGACCTGCAGCCGGCCCTCGCGCATGGCCTCGAGCACATTGCCATGCACGGGCCACCGCACAAACGCTTCGCTGCGGGCGAACTGTATGTGTATCTGTGCGCGGTTCCAGGGCAGCGAGTTGCGCTCATACCAGCGCCACTTCTGCGCCCAGAGGCGCACTGCGCGAACGAGGTCACTCACGGCAGTCCAGACCGCCATGGAGATCGACCGACGTCAGCCGGCTCACGCGGCGACCTTGGCGCGGCGTTTGCGCGGGGGTGCTTTGACTTTCGTGGGAACGACGGGCGTGAGGATCTCGGCGAGAAAGCGCCCCGTGTGCGAGGCGGGCTCAGCAGCGACCTCCTCGGGCGTGCCGGCGGCGATCACCATCCCCCCCTCCTCCCCACCCTCAGGCCCCATATCGATGAGGCGGTCAGCGCACTTGATGACGTCGAGGTTGTGCTCGATGACGACGACGCTGTTGCCGGCGTCCACGAGGCGCTGCAAGACCTCGAGCAGGCGCTGGACGTCGGCGAAGTGCAACCCCGTTGTCGGCTCGTCAAGCACGTAGAGGGTGCGCCCGGTGGCGACCTTCGAGAGCTCAGTGGCGAGCTTCACGCGCTGGGCCTCGCCGCCGGAGAGCGTGGTGGCGGGCTGGCCGAGGCGCACGTAGCCGAGGCCGACGGCATTGAGGGTCTCAAGCCGCCGGCGCACCTTGGGGATGTGAGTGAAGAACTCGACGGCCTCCTCAACGGGCATGTCGAGCACGTCGGCGATGCTCTTGCCCTTGAAGCGCACCTCGAGCGTCTCGCGGTTGTAGCGCTTGCCGTGGCACTGCTCGCAAGGCACGTAGACATCGGGCAGGAAGTGCATCTCGATCTTGATCTGGCCATCGCCGCGGCAGACCTCGCAGCGCCCGCCCTTGACGTTGAAGCTGAAGCGCCCGGGCTTGTAGCCGCGCGCGCGCGCCTCCTGTGTCTTGGCGAAGAGGTCGCGGATGACATCGAAGAGACCCGTGTAGGTGGCGGGATTGGAGCGCGGCGTGCGCCCGATCGGCGACTGGTCGACAGCGATGATCTTGTCGAGCTGCTCGAGCCCGTGGATAGCGCGGTGCGCGCCGGGACGCCCCCTGGCGAGGACAGGCTGGCGCGTGCGATGCAGACGACTGGAGACGGCCTTCAACAGCACCTCGTTCACCAAAGTGGACTTGCCTGAACCGGAGACGCCGGTGACGCAGGTGAGCGCGCCGAGCGGCACATGCACGTCGATGTCCCTGAGGTTGTGCTGGCTGGCGCCGTGGATCTCGACATAGCCATCGGGCGTACGCCGCTTGGCCGGCACCGCCACCGTACGTGTGCCCGCGAGGAACTGGCCAGTCAGAGACTCTTTGACCTTCTGCACCTTGGCGGCGGTGCCCTGCGCGACGATCCTGCCGCCGTGCTCGCCCGCGCCGGGCCCGAGGTCCACGAGGTGGTCGGCGGCGCGCATGGTCTGCTCGTCGTGCTCGACGACGATCACGGTGTTGCCAAGATCGCGCAGCCGCTCGAGCGTGCCGATGAGCTTTGAGTTATCGCGCTGGTGCAAGCCAATGGAGGGCTCGTCGAGGATATACAGCACCCCCACGAGCGAAGAGCCAATCTGCGTGGCAAGGCGGATGCGCTGCGCCTCCCCGCCGGACAGCGTGGCGGCGGCGCGATCCATCGAGAGATAGCCGATGCCGACGTTCTCGAGGAAGCGCAGGCGCTCGGAGAGCTCGCGCAGGATCAGGCGCGCGACGTGGCGGTCGGTCTCGGTGAGCTCGACGTCCTCTAGCCACTGCAGCGCGCGGTGAGCCGAGAGCGCGCAGAAATCCTCGATACGAGTCCCTCCCACGAGCACGGCACGCGACTCCGCCCGCAGGCGCGCGCCGCCGCACACCGGACAGGCGCGTAGGGACATGAACTCCTCGATGCGCTCGCGCGTCCACTCCGAGTCCGTCTCACGGTAGCGGCGCTCGAGGTTCGCCACCACGCCCTCGAAGCGCGTGGCGTAGTTGCGCCTGCGCCCGTAGCGGTTGCGGTACTCGATCTGCAGCTTTTCCCCGTTGGTGCCATACAAGAACAAATCCTGCTGCTCCTCGGACAGCTCCTCCCACGGCACAGAAAGATCGACTCGGTAGCGCTTGGCGATCGCTTCGGTGACCTGCTCGTAGTAGTTGGACGCGCTGTTGGCCCAGGGCGCGATCGCCCCTTCCCCGACCGACAGCAGCGGATTGGGCACGACCAGCTCCGGGTCGATCTCCATCTGCGACCCCAGTCCCGTGCAGCGCTCGCACGCGCCGTGAGGAGAGTTGAAGGAGAAGATCCGCGGCTCGAGCTCCACCAGCGACGGCCCGTGCTCGGGGCAGGCGAATCTCTCGGAGAACGTGAAAACTGTTCCGGGCTCGGGCATCTCGCCAGGTACGATCTGCGTCGCAGCGGCCTTCACGCCCAGCGCGCCGCTGGAGTGGCTGCCCTGCGTGTCATCCGCCGTACCCGCCGGTCCGTCGGGGGAGCCCTTCCCGACGATCTCGATCTCCACCAACCCATCCGCGAGCCCCACGGCCGTCTCGATCGAGTCGGCGAGGCGCTTGCGCAGATCGTGGCGCATGACGAGACGATCCACGACCACCGAGATGTCGTGTTTGTAACGCTTGTCGAGCACGATCGACTCTTCGAGCATGCGTACGCGCCCGTCGATCTTCACACGCGCGAAGCCGTCGGCGCGCAGTTCGTCAAGCAGCTTCCCATACTCCCCCTTGCGCCCCCTGACCACCGGCGCGAGCACCATGAAGCGCGCCCCCTCCGGCAGCTCCATCGCCTGATCGATGATCTGCTCCGCCGACTGCCCCACGATCGGGCGCCCGCAGATCGGGCAGTGCGGCTTGCCCACCCGCGACCACAGCAAGCGCAGGTAGTCGTAGATCTCCGTTACCGTCCCCACCGTCGAGCGCGGGTTGCGCGAGGTCGTCTTCTGATCGATCGAGATCGCCGGCGAGAGCCCCTCGATCGAGTCGACATCGGGCTTGTCCATCTGCCCGAGGAACTGCCGCGCATAGGCCGACAGCGACTCGACGTAGCGCCGCTGCCCCTCCGCATAGATCGTGTCGAAAGCCAGGCTCGACTTCCCCGAGCCGCTCAATCCCGTGATCACGACAAGCGCATCCCGGGGCAGCGTCAGCGAGATGTCCTTCAGGTTGTGCTCGCGCGCACCGCTAACGATGATCTGGTTGCTCGAGGGCATGGGACCTATGATACGTGGGCGAACAGATGTTCGTGTCGACAGCGTTTGAATACACGTGGAGCGGGTAGGTAGTAGACCACCGCTGGGTGTGCGCGCTATGACTCGTGCACGCGGCAGCGGCGGGGCTTTCGATCCGGGGGAAAGTGTGTCGGCTCATCAAGAGCGTATGCAAGAATGGGCGTGCGGAGAGCAGCGATGGACGATGAGGGCGCGATCAGTACGGTAGCTGCGTCCGCCGGGGCGGGTGCCCCGGCGAGGACTTCCAGCACGCGCGGGCCCTCAAGCACGCAGACGCCGGCTGCGACTCAGCTTGCAAGCACTCCTCCTCAGCTCTCAAAGGAGGACGCGGTCGCACACCTGTTCGAAGCGTTCAGCAAGCGCGATGTCACAGCGACCCTGGCGTTCCTGCACCCGGATGTTGTCTTCCAGCCGATGACGGCAGCGGTAACGCAGGCAGGCGAGCCCTATTGCGGCCACGAAGGCATCCGCCGCTATGCCGCGGACGTGGAAGCGCAGTGGGACGAGCTGACCCTCCACCCGACCCAGATAAGAGCAGCCGGAAAGGCGGTGGTCGCCCTGGGCCTCGTAAGCGGCAGTGGGCGTGCAGGCTCGTTCGAGAACGCCCCGACCACATGGGTCTTCAAGTTCAAGGATGACCTAGTCATCCACGCCCAGATCTTCTCCGAAGCGCGCAACGTGTTCGAGGCGCTGGGCGACGAGGAGAGCTGAGACCTAACAAGCCTCTTACCGCAGGCTGAGCAGCACGGTCTCGCAGCGACCCTGGTCTGTCAGCCACCTCGGCGCCGCGGCAGCGAAGCAGGGTGTGTGCCGGGGGGCTCTCGGATGGTCACGGTACCGATCGGCGTAGGTTCAGGGAGACCGCCGATGAAGCGAATGTATTCGACTGCGATCTTGACAGAGCGGGTGCACGAGCTGGACAGCAGGAAAACTACGGATATGTGTACTGTCGCCCCACGCGCCACGTCGGCGTTGGGTCCAGATCCGCCGAGCCCGCGGCAAGTGCGGGCGGTGGTGGAATAGTTCTGAGCGGCGCTCGTCACAGCGTAGGGTGCGCGAAAGCTGATGTCGGCGCCAGTAATCACGCGGCCATGGATCTGTAGGTGCACGTGCAGAGGCACGTGCACGATCGGCAGCGGAGTTGGGCGGGGAGGCGGGACTTCCGACAGTCCGCATGAGGCGAGGCGAAGTCCACTGCCCGTATCCACGCATGGTTTGCCGTCGTAGTTGTATGTGATGCGCGTAAGCGCTCCGTTGGGACTTGCAGGGGCGCTGTAGTTGCCCGGTTCGTCCCTGCCGTCGGTCTCGCTGACGCTTCCGAGTTGCCTGCCGCTGGTGTAGCGCTCCACGATGAGGTACGCGCCGACCCCCGGCAGGACAGGTTGGCTGCGTGTTTCGGATCCTGAGCGGTAGGCGATGCTCACGGCGTGTTTCCCGAGCAGTCCGAAGGAGATCTCCCGTCGATCGGCCGGCACGCCGGATCCTGGCGGAGGGTTGCTCGCAGCGCTTAGCTGCAGCCCAACGATGTCGCCTGCGTAGATTTCTTCCGGCGCCGCGCAGTTCCCAGACATCCAGCCCTGGAAGTTGCTCAGAACATCTGGCAGCGCCTCCGCTGGCAGGGGATGGAAGCGCCCATCGTTGCCGAATGCACCGTCCACGCCGAGCTGGCCAAGCTGGCCGTGATAGACCCGGCCGAGCTGGACACAGATCAGGCCGCGCGTCGTGTGGACGATCCGCATCCCCCAGGGCAAACCCCCGGCAGGGTCTGCTGCTCGCAGGGGCAGGAGCCGACTGCCGCCCTCCACGGGGATACCCTCGCCGGCAGTCGCGATCGGACGGCTGGCCGGACGAACTGGCGAGCCCGTGAGGATCACCCCAGTCGCGGCGAGAGCGATCGCCGCGATGGCGAACACGAGCGCGAGCACGACAAGGACAATGCGCAGCCGCACGAGCGAGCCGATGGGCCTTGAAATAGGCCATCGATACCAGGGCCGATGCGCGCGATGGACAGTTGCCGCGCGTAATTCGCGTTCGACCTGCGTAAAGAAATCGCTCATCGATCCTCCATTCGGGCCCTGAGGGTGTGCAGTCCACGGCTGACACGCTTGCGTATCACCGCTTCCGAGCAGCGCAGCTCGGCGGCGAGCTCCCGATAGGAACGGTCCTCTACGACCCGACCTAGCACCGCATCGCGCTGCCCGCTCGGCAGTTCCCCGACCAACGCGAGAACGGCATCGTCCAGGTTCGAGAGCTCATCGACCCTCGCCAGATCCTCGTCGGTCAGTGCTACCGGACCAATGCCCAGTCGCCGGCGCGCCGCGCTCTCAACGCGACCCCGCCGGCGGCTCTCCAACAGCTTGTGACGCGCGATGCCCAGCAGCCACGCCACGGGCGGCCCCTTCTTCGGTCGATAGCGCCCAGCAGCTTGCAGCGCCGCGGCGAACACCTCCGCTGACAGATCCGCCGCGAGCTCGCGGTCGCCCGTCTGCACCAAGCACCAGCGCACCACGATCGGCAGGTACCGCCGATAGATCACTCCGAACGCCACGTCATCGCCCGCAGCGATATCCGCCAGCAGGCGCGCCTCGTCCTCGTGCTCGCGTTCAAGCATCTACATTACATTTGCGTCTCAACGGGATCTGTGACCGGGGATGGTCAAGTGTCACCCGAGCTAAAACCCCACGCTAGCAAGGCTTTTTTTTCTAAAGATGCGCCTGGGGGGAATCGAACCCCCGACCTGCGGTTTGAAAGAACCCTCAGACGTTCAGGCTGGTTGTCCTGGAGTCCGGTCCAGCAGGCGGGGTGGTGGTTGGCGCCAGAGCCTCCAAGTCCTGGGGATCCTGGTTGCCGTGGCTCCGGTTGCCACTTTATTGCCACCCCCTGGGGGAGCAAGTTCAGGGCGACCAGTTGGGTCATGCGATGCGCTTGGACAGCCAAGCGAGGACTTCCTCGTGGTCAGCCTGGCCAGCGGCGATCCTCTCGACCAACGGCACATCGACATCCGGCAGGGAGCCGTTGAGCGGCGAGCCATTGCTCTCAAGGAAGACACCCATCAGGAAGAACGCGGTGCGCTTGTTGCCGTCTGGCAGCGGGTGGTTCCGCGCCAGGCGAGCCACCAGGATCGCAGCTTTCTCCAGGATCGTCGGGTAAACCTCCACATCGCCGAAACCGGCGCGCGGTGCGGCAAGCGCTGACTCAGCGAGACCGACGTTTGGCAGGCGGGCGATCTGCTCGGGCGTAGTGCCGAGTATTTCAGCAGCGACATCGCAGAAATCGCCGAACTCCGGGTAGTGGACCGCCACGGTCTACTTGCCCAAACGGCGCAGCGTCTCGCGGTGCTTCTCGGCGAACCGGCGGCGCTGCTCGGCGCGCTCGCGGTCGGTGCCGGGGAGCCCGCGGGCGAGATCCTGCCGTTTCGCCGGCGGCGGACTTGCCTTCGGCACGGTCGGAGTCTTGGGTCTCGCTGCGCTCATGCTCGCATTGTAGCCCTGGCAGTGGTCGGCCGGTGAGGCAGGCATCTTCAGCGCTCCGTCCCGTCATCCACGCTGACGGTCAAGCTCAGCGGCGCTCCAAGGTCCCCATCGAGCAGGTGGACATAGGTGGCGAGCGTGAACGCAGCGGAGTGGTGGCCGAGCCACCGCTGAACCTGGACGGCGTTGCGACCCTCGGCGAACAGGAGCGTGGCGCAGGTGTGGCGGAAGGCGTGGAAACCGACCCACGGGAGGCTTGCCGCCTCGCGGGCTGGCTGGAGGACTCGTCGGTAGACGTTTCCCGGCATGAGCGGCGACCCGTTGATGGCGGCGAACAGGGGATACGCGTCTCCCGGCCACTCCGTTTCCTCGTGGTGCTTGCGGAGCGCTCGCACAAGTGCGGGGTCGATCGGCACGTCCCGGCGGCCGTGGCGGCTCTTGGGACGTCCGATGCGACCCTTCACAAGCCCACGGCGGACCTTGACGTGCGGGTTGGGTCCGTCGAGTTGCACGTGGCGCCATTGCAGGGCGATGGCCTCGCTGATCCGCAGCCCCGTGGCGGCGAGAAACCAGAAGAACAACCGCCAGCGCTCGGGGAGCAGCGTCAGTAGCCTCGCCAGCTCGTCGCGGCCCATCGCCTTGACCTCTTCGTCCTCGACATCCTCAGCGGTCGGCCGGTGCGGCAGGTCCACATCCCGCGCCGGGTTGCTGCGAATCATGCCCTCGCGTACTGCCGTCGCCAGGCACGCCCGCAGCGGCGTCACGATGTTCCGCACGGTGTTGTCCGACAGCGCCTGTCCCTGCGCTTCCTCATCGCAAAGCCACGCGACGAACCCGGCACCCTCGCCGGCGTGACCTCGGAGAGCCGCAGCCGCGCCGGGAAGTGCTTAAGCGCGTACTGGCTGAGCATCCGCCGGTAGTCCTCGCGGGTGCCCTCCCGGAACCCGCGACGCCCGCGGCCCTGGTAGCGCTCGACCCACTCACGGGCGTACTCGTGCAGGGTTGCTCGAGGGTGCTCGTGGAACTCTCCGCTGTCCACCGCTGCCTCCCTCTTCGCCTTCAGCGCGCGGGCGTCTTCGAGGGTGCGCGCGGCCTCCTTGCGCTGACGGCCCTCCACGTAATAGACGACCACGTAGCGACCTCCGCGCTTGTAGACGCCGGGCGTCTTGGTCTTGACCATCCGCGAAGCCATCAGCTTGTCTCGCTGCGCGAGTCGAGCCCGTTGCCCATCTCGATTGCCGCATCGAGGTGGGAGCGCTTGAAGAGCAACCTGCGGCCGTCGCGGCGGGGCGTGATGCGCCGCTGGCTCACAAGGTCATAGATGCGGCTCGTGGGACAAGCGAGGTGTTCCGCGGCCTCGTTCACGCCAATCCACGGCTCGGGCCTGCCAGCCCGCCGCGGGGTATCCGCGAGCAGGTCCGCAACGCGCTCGGCGATTGCCTGCACGAATACGTCGGGGACCTTCAGTTCGATGGTGCCATCGTTCATGTTCAGCGGACTCCCGGTCGTCGCATCGGCTCTATAGGTGTAAGCCGAGCTGCGCTCCCGCCGAGCAAGCAAACTTTCCTTCGTCAACTCGTCGCAGGCGCCCAGCGGGAGCGACGCTCTCCCCCACGGAGTGGATCGCCTAACCAAGCGACCCAACAGCCATGAAGTAGACGCCAACACACGCACCCCTCGGTGCCGCCGTAAACGCCCCGTCCCACGCACACGCACACGGACGCCCCACCCACGCCCAACACCTGCGCCCTGCACCACTATCCACCACCAGCCATCCCCGCCGCGCGGCCCACGCTTCCATGCCACAAGCCTCCGCCCACGGCCACGCTGTCCTTCGACGCCATCCATCACGCCACAGCACTCGGCCTCCGAATTGGTCTTCCTTGGCCTCTGATCGATCCCGATCCGCCGTTGTTTCGAGTCGCCACACACCCTGCTGCCCGCTCGCTCCTGTCCGACACTCTGCGCCTGGACTACCCGACACAATCTGTGATTTGTAGGGTCGAGGAAGGGGTCCCCGGGTTTGAGCAAAGCGAGGAGGCGGGGACCCCCTTCGTCAAGGCCAGGCGCAGAGCCAAATTCAAGGGCGCGAGCGGGCAGCAGGGTGTTCGTCTGGGTGTTCTCCTTATAGACGAACACCTAAAAGAACACCTTTGAGAACACCCTGCCGGTGACGGCGGCCAGCGGATCACCCGTCTTGCTGCCCGTCTGCTGAGCATCCGCTGGCCTGTACGATCTGCCGCCACCGGAGCCTCAGATGGAGACCATGCCGAGGTTGTCCAGGTGCAGCGCACCTGGACGCCAACACCAACGCGCACGCCAGATGCACGATGCCCTCTTGGGACAGGCGCTCCAAGGCGTCGCTGATGGCCAACGGCTCGATGTCGTAGATCTCGCGCTCCAGCTCAGCACGCGACCACGGTGCATCGTGATCGTCCCTCAAGACCTGCAAGACGACCGCCCGTTGGGCGATTTCCTCGTCCTTCAGTTCGTAACCACTACGCTCACTTCGCATGGGAAGCACGTCCTTTCCGTGCGCGGCCCCGGCGCGGCCCATCCGTGTCGGGGCCAACCTTTGGTTGACTGGGACCACTCGCTGAAGCCCCGGCTGGCAGCCGGGCCGGACTCACGTGGCGGGGCGCGAGCACCGTGCGGCAAACGCACGATGCGGGCCGGTGCGGCAATGGCGTTCATGTCGGTCCTCCGGTCGTCGTTGGAGGCGCCGGGCCTGAATCTGGCGAGGAAGACGCCCTTCCTATCTCGGTAGGGTGTCCAACGCGCCGGGAGTCTTCGGCTCTCGGGGCCATGCGGGCGGCTGTTTGCGCAGCGCGCCCGCACTTTTTGATCCGGGAAGCATAGCGACATTTTTAGGCCAAAACAACCCTGGCGGACAGAGGGGCTACAAGCGAGCGTTCCGCCGATGAATCAACCCGCCGACAACGCCACGGCCGCGCGAGACCAACTCGCCCTCGGCGGAGCGCTCCGGGAACTTCGCCGCCAGGCAGGACTCACGCAGGAACAAGTCGGCGACCGCCTCGGAACAGACGCAACCTTCGTCAGCCGCATCGAGCGTGGCAAACGCGGCGTCCGCTGGCCCACCCTCCTGCGATTCCTGCGAGTCCTCGACGCCGACCTGCACCAGCTCGCCGACGCGGTAGCTCGTCAAAATCGCTGAGGGTCACAAGCATGACGACCTGAGCATTTCCTGCCGCCGATTCATATGCAAGTCTTTCGGTTCTTCTGCAAGGTATAGGGTTTCTGCCGTCGAATCCGTCGCTATGCAAGTGTCTGCGTTTGCCATCACGAAGGTCACCGGCGTCGCTCCTGGAACGGTGACCTCTGGCGGGAATCATGGACCGTCTGCCAACGGCCAAAGTCTCACGACACCCGCCAGAGCCACCGACCGCGAGCCGCGATCGAAGCGTCCATCTCTACGCCTAGTTCGGGAGTAGGAGCTAGGCAGCGTTGGACTGGGCCTCGGGTCGCGTGCTGAATGCGAGCCTCCAGTCCTCGCGTGTCTGATCGTTGACCGTCAGGCGCCACTCGAACTGGCCACCTGGCGGCAGCGGTATAGGGCCGCTGTTGAGCGGAACCGGGGACGGAAACGCGGTCCCAACCGGTACTCCCGGGGGCCTGCCCACCTCGAACTGCCCTTCGATTGCAACGGGATCTTCGCCACCTATGGGAACAACGCCGTGGCCATCGAAGTCAATCAGCTCCAGCTTGAACTGATGCTGCTGGTTGGTCATGTGCCAAGGCACTTCGAACAGGAGCGCAATCGCAAACGGGCACGGCTGCGGTCCAGTCACGTTCCAGCCGCCGCCCACTACAGTCAGCTTCCCTTCCGGGGCCGCGGCAAAGTCCGCCAGCATCATCGTCACTCTCATCCCCCTAACGGGGTCCAACTCCAAAGCATCCAACGGGGACAAACCTCCTACTCGGCCGGCTCCTCAGAACGGAGACGGGTTCATCCCACGGTCTACAGCACAGACCGGACGACGCCAAAGACGCAACACAAACAGGATGACTGATTCAGGCTTGGAGTAGCAATATGACAGGGTCGTCGGACGGAACAACGCGCGCGGCGAACGCCTCTTTTCTCGCAAAATGCGGACAGACCTGAAAGATGCCTGGCATGTGCCCCGCTCGCAAGAGGAAGCCAAGATTCCGGCACGCAGCGGTGACCACGGCGGGGACTTATGGGGCTCGCACCAGGAGTCTCTGACACAGGGGCCGCATAGGTCAGACCTTGCGAGCACATCAGCTATTGCCACTTCCATTGCCACCCCCACGCTCAGGCGTCCTGGGAACCGCCCCCAAACGCAGAAAAGCCCCGTTCTCCGGGGCCTCCCTGAAGTGCGCCTGGGGGGAATCGAACCCCCGACCTGCGGTTTGAAAGACCGCTGCTCTTTGGCACCCCGTAGGTTGCCGTTGACCACTGAGCTACAGGCGCGTGGTGGTGCGGGTGGGCATTGTAGTTGGATCGAGGGTCATGAGCCAGCGATACACGCGTACTCGCCACAGGATCGCTCAGGGAACTTGGCTCGGCACGCTGGCTCGGCATCCAGGCTTTGCCCAGCCGACAGACTTAGCCCTCGATCGCGGCGTAGACCTCGTCGAGCAGTTTCTGGCGGTCGGAGAGTTCGAAATGCTCGGCGAGGTAGCGGTCAGCCCGCTCGCGGGACTCGCCATTGAGGGCCATGTTCAGGGCGATGAGGCGAGCGCCGTCGAGGTCCTCGCCGCCGTTGGCGACAGGCGCAGCCGTGGATGATGGCGGGGAGGGTGGCGCCGTCGGCGTAGCGCGCTCGGAAGAGCCGTTGCTCGCCGAGGAGGCGCCGGTCGCCGTTCCTGTTCCGGCCGCAGACACGACGGGCGCAGGCGCATCCCCTGAAACGGCGGCAACTCCACCTCCGGCGGCAACACCGCCTCCGGCAACGGCACTGCCACCGTCGCCACCCCCGCCTGCGGCCCCAGCAGCGCCAGATGCGGCGTCGTAGAGCTCCCCCATGTTCGTCTCGAGCGCGCGCAGATCGGAGACCAGGCGCCCGGCGCCGGCGCGCAGGCTCTGCACGAGCGCGCTGACCTCCTGATCCATGGACTCGACCTTCTGTAGGAGCGCAGCAGTGGCCTCGGAGACCGCCCGCACATGCGCCTGCGCCTGCGCGATGGCGTCGCCCCGGGTCCGCGCGGCGTCGCTGTCAGCCTCCTCGCGCGCAGCGGCGGCGGCCTGGGCAGCCTGCTGCTCGATCTCGGCAGCGGTGGCCTCGGCGGCCTCGAGAATGCTCTGGACTTGGCTGCCGGCGGCGGACCCGAGCGATTCTCCCGAGCGCTCATCGAGGGAGCGCTCGAGCTCGGCCACCTCGGCAGCAAGCGTGCGCAGGTGGGTATCGACGGCGGCCGGCTCATAGCCTCGCCGGCCGATGGGAAAGTCGCGCCGTTCGATGCTCTGGCGGTCGAGGGTCACTTAAGCAGGAGCCTAGCGAACGGTCAGGAGGGATGAGCCGCCTGACCGTTTCCTGGCCTTGCTCCTCACCACCGGCTCTAGACCCGATCCCGGCATCAGCCCCGGCGGCGAGGAGCCAAAGCGCGTCTTTGCCGCCACCTCTAGCCGTTCCCCTCACTGCCGGCGGGTCCCGCAGCGGGTCCCTCCGTTGATGTATCGCCGTCGGCGAGTATGCGGTAGAGGTCACGACGGGCCTGCGCGAGAACCTCGTGTGCCCTGGCTATCTGACCCTCGCCGCCGGTCCTCATCACCTGCGCGAAGGCATACCCGACCTCGCGCATCAGCTTGCCGAGCTCACGCGCCTGGCTACCTATGTCACCGCCCATCTGCGCCCAGGGGGCCGGCTGCTCGCTGCCGCGCTCGCTGACGAAGTCCCGTCCGGCGTTGGTCAGCGCGAACAGCTTGCGCCCGTCGTGCTCCTCAGAGCGGATCAGGCCCTCGTCCTCAAGCTGCTGCAGAGCGGGATAGACCGAACCGGCGCTGGGGCGCCAAACACCGCCGCTGCGCTCCTGCACCTCCTGCATGATCTGGTAGCCGTTGCGCGGCTCCTCCGCGAGCAGCAGCAGGGCGGCTGTGCGGATGTCGCCGCGACGAGCCTTGCGGCCACGCCCACGAGGGCCGCCACCGGCAGCGAAGCCGCTGAAGGGATGAGCGCCGAAGGCGGCGTGCTGCCCCGGTCCGTGTTGCCCTGGCTCGTGCTGGCCAGGTCCGAATGTGCGGCAACGGTGACCGCGAGGAGAGTCTCCTCTGCCGGATCCACCCTCGCCGGTCCAATGAAATACATGCCTAGACATATCGCGTCCTATCTTCGAGCTATCAAGTAATGACACGATATATCGTAATGAGCGCTTTTTCAAGTCCCCTAAGCAGGCTCCCCAGCCACGGGTGCCTCGCTCATCTGCTCCTCCGGCGGAGCCTCCTTCTCGGGCCGGGCCTCATCTTCGGGCGGAGCCTCGCCAGCACGCACCTCGCGCACCTCACGGCGCAGCTCGCGGATCTCGTCGCGCAGCTGCGCGGCGTACTCGAAGCGCAGATCGTCGGCGGCGGCGAGCATCTCCTCCTCGAGCTCCACGATCATGCGCTCGAGCTCGTGCTGGGGCAGCTCCTCGGCCTTCCCCTTCCCCCGCCGCCGGGTGGCGCGCCGGCGAGGCACCTTGGACTCGGCCTGAAGGAACTCGGCGATGTCGGAGATGCCCTTGACGATGGTGGCAGCGGTGATCCCGTGCTGCTCGTTGTAAGCGAGCTGGATCTCGCGGCGGCGGTCAGTCTCTTGGATGGCGGCGCGCATCGCCTTGGTCTCCTTGTCGGCGTACATCAAGACCGTCCCCTTGACGTTGCGCGCGGCGCGCCCGATGGTCTGGATCAGCGAGGTCTCCCCGCGCAGGAACCCCTCCTTGTCGGCATCGAGAATGGCCACCAAAGACACCTCCGGTAGATCGAGCCCCTCACGCAGCAGATTGACGCCGACGAGCACGTCGTACTCCCCGAGACGCAGGTCGCGGATGATCTGGATGCGCTCCAAAGTGTCGATCTCGGAGTGCAGGTAGCGTACCTTGAAGCCCATCTCCAGCAGGTACTGCGAAAGATCCTCGCTCATCTTCTTCGTAAGCGTTGTCACCAAGACCCGCTCATCCCGCCCGACGCGCACGCGAATCTCGTTCATGAGGTCGTCGATCTGATTGCGGGTGGCGCGGACCTGCACGTCTGGATCGACTATCCCCGTGGGCCGCACGATCTGCTCGACAACGCGTCCGGAGCGCGTGCGCTCATACTCCCCAGGCGTGGCCGATACAAACAACAGCTGTGGCGTAATCGAGAGGAACTCCTCGAAAGTCTGCGGCCGGTTGTCCATCGCCGAAGGCAGCCGGAAGCCGTACTCGACAAGGGTCTGCTTGCGCGAGCGGTCGCCCTCGTACATGCCGCCGCTCTGGGGAACGGTCTGGTGTGACTCGTCCATGAAGCAGATGAAGTCCTTGGGGAAGTAATCGATCAGGCAGTAGGGCCGCTCGCCAGGCTGACGCCCATCCAAGATACGGGAGTAGTTCTCGATGCCCGAGCAGAAGCCCATCTCGCGGAGCATCTCCATGTCGTACTGGGTGCGCTGGCGCAACCTATGTGACTCGAGCAGCTTGCCGGCGGCCTCCAGTTCACCGCAACGCTGCTCGAGCTCGCGCCCAATCTCGGCGACGGCGTTTTCGATGGTGCCCTCGCGGACGTTGTAGTGAGTGGCGGGCCAGATCGCGACGTGCTCCAAATTATCCTCGAGCAGCTCTCCTGTTAAAGGATCGAAGTGCTGGAGACGCTCGACTTCATCGCCGAACATAGTGGCGCGAAAAGCGGTCTCAGCGTAGGCGGGAAAAACCTCAAGCGTCTCCCCCTTCACTCGAAAAGTCCCGCGCGACAAAACTGTGTCATTGCGCGTGTACTGAATCGAGACGAGCTTGCGCAGCAGCTTGTCACGATCGATTGCCTCACCCTGGCGCAATATCTGCATGTTCATCTCATAGACCTCAGGCGAACCCAACCCATAAATGCAGGACACTGAAGCCACGACGATCACATCGCGTCGTGCAAAGACAGCCGCGGTCGCAGCATGCCTCAGGCGATCGACCTCCTGATTGATCGCGGAATCCTTCTCGATGTAGAGATCGCGACTGGGCACGTAGGCCTCGGGCTGGTAGTAGTCGTAGTAGGAGACGAAGTACTCGACGGAGTTCTCGGGAAAGAAGGTGCGGAACTCGTTGCAGAGCTGCGCGGCGAGCGTCTTGTTGTGCGCCATCACAAGCGTGGGACGCTGAACGGCCTCGATGACGCCGGCCATCGTCATGGTCTTGCCGGTGCCGGTGGCGCCGAGGAGCGTCTGAAAGCGCTCACCGGCCAGCACGCCTTCGGCGAGCGAGGCGATGGCCCCGGGCTGATCGGCGGTGGGCGTGAAGGCGGAATCGAGCTTAAAAGCAGGCATCGCTCAACTACGGTAGCCAAGCTGACGCGGATAGCTGGCGCGGTATTCGTGCTGAGCTTGGATGACGCGCTGGACGTAGGCCTGGGTCTCCGGGAAGGGTATGTCCCCCGCGGCGAGGCTCCCCCCGGCGCGGGCCAACCAGCGATCGACGTTGGCGAGGCCGGCATTGTAGGCGGCGATGGCGGGCAGCTCGCGACCGTTGTAGTGGTTGAGGAGGTAGCGCAGGTACCAGCTGCCGTAGGCGAGGTTGATGGCAGGGGTGGCAAGATCGCTGGTGGTGAAACGAACGCCGCCGGACTTGCCGGCGATGAAGTCGGCGGTTTCGGGCAGGATCTGCATGAGACCGAGCGCGCCGGCGGAGGAGGTGCGAGGTTCGAACTTGCTCTCAGCGTAGATAACGGCCGCGATCAGCGCGGGATCGAGCTGCTTAGCGGCCGCTTGGCGGCGAATGATCGAGGCGTCGCGGAGCGGCAGACCGGGTTCGCGCTGGGCGTGCTGGAGTTGGGTGACGATGAGACCGATAGCGAGTGCCGCCAGGGCGATGCCGACGAGGGTGCTGAAGCCCCGGTTACGGTGGCGTGTTCTCATCCCTTCAGCTTGTCAGGGATGGCTGACAGCTTCGCCGGTTGCCCCCTCCCGACTGTCCTCATTTCTCAAGCTCGCCGAGGATGGCTGACAGCTTGGCCACCAGCTCCTCTTTGCTCCCGTCGTTGTGCACGGCGTAGGTGGCGCGACTGGCCTTGTCGTTCTGGGAGAGCTGACGGGCTACACGCTCGTCGGCCAAAGTGTGCCCACGCCCCGCGGCACGCTCCCGGCGCAGACGCTCCTCAGCGACGACGGCGATGGTGGCGTCGAAAATCTCCCCCATGCCGGCCTCGAAGAGCAGAGGCACCTCGACCACGGCGGCGCGTGGCGGGGGCGTGGCAGCGCGCGCCTGGGCAAGCCAATGGGAGATACGCTCGCCAACGAGGGGCCAGAGCAGGTCCTCGAGCCACCTGCGCTCGGACGGATCCGCAAAGGCCCTGGCAGCCACCGCCCCTCGATCGACAACGCCGCCAGGAGCGATCTGCTGGCCCCAGCGCTCAACGACCGCATCGCGTACCTGTGCGCCAGCGTAGAGCTCGTGCACGACCTCGTCGGTGGAGAGCACGGCCGCGCCCAACCCCTGCAATGCCGCAAGCGCAGTGGACTTGCCGGCGCCCATCCCCCCGGTGAGCCCAAGGAAGGGCACGACGGGCTGATCGCTCACAACGACAGCGGTTCAGTCGTTGGAGTGCTCGGCAGCGGCGGGCTGCTCGGAGTGCTCCGCAGTTGCAGGCTGCTCCGCGTGCTCGGCAGTAGCGGACTGCTCGTGATCGCTGCCGTTGGTGCTGGCCTCGGGCGTGCCCTGCGCCTCACCGGCGGGCGTCGCCTCGGCCGGAGCCTCCTCGGCGGTCGGTTCGGCGATAACCGCCTCCTCAGCGGCCGGGGCCTCCTCAACCTCAGTGGCGACGTCAGCGGCCGGCGCGTCCGCCTCGGCCGGGACATCATCGGCGGTAGGAGCCTCGGCGGCAACCTCGCCTGCAGGCGCCTCAGCGGCATCCTCTACCGCAGGAGCCTCAGCAGCGGGAGCCTCAGCGGCAACCTCTACCGCAGGAGCCTCGGCGACAGCCTCACCCTCAACCGTCGCGGGATACCCGGCCTCCTCGCCACCCGCGAAGGTCTGGACGCCCTCCTGGGCCTGCTGCAGTTCGGCCGCCCGCGCAGCGGCGGCCTCGGCGGCGCTGCCTTTGAGCGGCAGGATCTGATCCTCGACGCGCTTGGCCGACAGCGACAGCCTGCGCCGCTCGGAGTCGATCTCCAGGATCTTGACGCGGATCTCATCACCGGGGTGCACGACCTCGCGGGGGCTTTCGACGTGGTGGCCAGCGAGCTCGGAGATGTGCACGAGGCCCTCGACGCCGTCGAGGATCTCAACGAAGGCGCCAAAGGTGACGACCTTGGTGACCTTGCCCTCGAGCTCATCGTTGACGTTGTAGGTGTCAACGATGCGCTGCCAGGGGTCCTCCTGGGTCTGCTTGAGGCCGAGGGAGATGCGCTGGCGGTCGCGGTCGATGTCGAGCACCTTGACTTGCACGGTGTCACCGATGTTGAGGATCTCCGAGGGATGGTTGACGTGCGACCAAGAGAGCTCAGAGATGTGGATGAGCCCATCAATGCCGTCGAGATCGACGAAGGCACCGAAGTCAACGATGTTGGAGATCTGCCCCTCCACCACCAGCCCCGGCTGCAAGCGGTCGAGGATCTGCTGGCGCACCTCCTTGCGCTCTTCCTCGAGCACGGCCCGGCGCGAGAGCACGACGTTGTTGCGCGAGCGGTTGAGCTCGATGACCTTGGTCTCGATCTTGGTGCTCATGTACTCATCAAGATTGGGTACGCGGCGGATGTCCACAAGCGAGGCAGGCAGGAAGCCGCGCACGCCGAGGTCGATGATGAGGCCACCCTTGACGACCTCGATGACGGTGCCCTCGACGGCTTCGCCGGACTCGGCGGCGGCCTCGATGCGCCGCCAGGCCTTCTCGAAGCGGGCGCGCTTCTTGGACATGATTAGGCGCCCGTCCTGGTCCTCCTTGGTGAGCACCAGCGCGTCGACCTCCTCGCCCATCTCCACCTCGTCGTGGGGGTCCACGGACTTGCGGATGGAGAGCTCGTTGGCGGGGATGACGCCCTCGGACTTGTAGCCGATATCGACGAGCACCTCGTCCTTGTCGATGCGCACGACGTGCCCGGTGACGACCTCGCCCTCCTCGAAGGGACGCATGGTGGCGTCGTAGTTAGGAAGCACCTTCCCGTCGAGTTCGAGCAGCAGCCCGTTTGAGCCCTCAACGACGTGGGCGCGCGGATCATCGATCAGTGCTTGCACGGCCCGAAGCCTAGCGCAGGCAGGTCGCTGGCGGGGCTTGCGTTTCCTGACGTGCGCGGCGATTCGTATCATTGAGCACCTCATGCCTGTCAGAGCGACGAAGCGGGGACCCGAGCGCACCCGCTTGGAGCGCGACTGCGATGTGCTGATCTGCGGCGCCTCATTCGCCGGTCTGGCGGTGGCGCGCGAACTGGCTGGCAGCGGCGCGCGCGTGCTGATGATCGACCGCTATGAGATCGGCGAGCGCCAGACCTCGGCGTGCGGCATCCCCACCGATTGGCTGTACGCGCTGGACCTGCAGGGCTCGCTGCTGCAGAGCTTCGACGAGATCGTCGTGCACACGCCCTTCCGCAGCGGACGCTGGAGCCTGCCGTGGACGTTTTCGACTTTCGACTACAAGGAGCTCTGTGCCCTGCTGTTCACGCAGGCTCGTCAGGCGCGGCCACACAACTCCCACGCTCCCATCCTCTCAAGCTCTACCCGCGCAGAAATCGAGTTCGAGACCGCGGCCGTCACGGGGCGCGATGGCTTCGTGGTGCACACCGACCGCGGCGATCTGAGTGCGCCGCTGATCGTCGATGCGCTCGGCTGGCGCCGTGTACTCTCGGGCGCGGCGCACCCGATCCAGCCGCCCAACGCGCGCCTCTCGCGCGGCCTGGAGGTCCACCCGGCGGGCAGCGGCGAGGAGATGGAGTTGTGGATCGATCCCCGCTACATCCGTTCGGGCTACTCCTGGAGCTTCCCCGCGCGCGATGAGCTGCGCGTGGGCGTGGGCTCCTTTTGGCCGACGCATCACGTCAAGGAGCCGACGGTGCGCCTGGCGGCCGACCTGGGGCTACCCCCAGATGGCTACCAGGGCAACTGGATCCCCCACCAGATCCGTTCCGCTGTAGAAGATGGCGTGTTCTTCGTGGGCGACTCGGCGGGGCACTGCCTACCGGTCACCGCCGAGGGCATTCGCACGGCCCTCTACTTCGGCTTGGCCTGCGGTCGGGAGCTGCGCGGCGTTGTCGAAGGACGGCAAGCACGGGAGGATGCCCTGCGCCGCTATGGGAACTTCTCGGACTCCCACGCCTGGAAGTTCCGCTCGCTGCTGCAGGTGCAGCGCCTCATCGGCCAGCTGACCCCCACGCGCGCGGTCACTGCTATAACGCGCGCCTTGGAGCACCGCCGCGTCTCTGACTGGGCGTTTGAGCACTACCTGCGCATCGCGCCGCCGTCGTTCGTGAACGGCGGCTCCCAGCCGACCACTGGCAAGGCGCGGCTGCGCGCGCCAGCAACCGCCTGATCAGGCAACCTTGCGCAGGCGTGGTCGCGTGGCGCCCGCGACCTCGAGCGCCAGGCGAGCGGCCTCGATGGCGCTGGCCCATGACACCTCGGAGAGCAGGCCCGGCGCGGCGACCATGTCACCGGCGAGGAAGATCCCCTCGCCCCGATCGATGGCGGGACGCTCGCGCCAGCTCATGCCAGGAGGGTCGAGCGCGCCGCTGCGAGCGTCCATGACCTGGCGCCGACGCCAGGTCTCGCGCTCACGCCAGCCAGGCATCGAGGCGTCCATCAGCCGCTCCAGGCGCGCCGCCGTCTGATCGGGGCTCTCGCCGGGGCGGATGGGCATCTGCGCCTGCACGAGCTCCTCGCCCTTGGGCGCAAGTGTGCGATCGGGGGCGCTGAAGCGCTCGATCCAGCCGGCCTCATCGAGGTCGGACACGACGAAGGGATCACCGCGGCGCCGGCGCACGCCGACGTCGAGGCACAGCGTGTGCCCGCTCATCCAGCGCAGCGAGTGCTCGCCGAGCAGCTCGCGCGCCTGGTCGAGCTCGGTGGCCACGATGACCGGCGGCTCCGGCAGCTCGTGCACGCGCTGCCCGGAGTGGACCGTGACGCCCAACTCGCGCACGCGGGCCTCGAGCGAGGCAACGAGCGAGCCCCAGCCGCCGATCAGGTAGCGCGCGAACGGGGGTGGGCTGAAGGTCCGCAGGGTGCGCGGCCATACGAACGCGGCTGAGAGCTCGCCGGGATCGTGATGGAAGGTGTAGACGCCGGCCGCCGCCGAGAGCAGCGCCGCCGTGCGCTCGTCGGTGTGGCCCGCAGCCCAGCTGCGGAAGTCAAGGTCGATCGGCGCCTCGCGCCCACGCAGCCTCAGCACCGAGGGCAACATGCCGAGCGGCGGGGTGCGCCTGATCTCGCCCTCCCAGCGCAGCTTGACGGAGGCCAGAGGAACGCCCGCATAGCGGGGCAGGAGATCGCGCTCGGCCAGCCACGCCCAGAAGGGACCGTCCTTGTAGATGGCGTGGGGACCAAGGTTGGCCTTGTAGGGACCCTCGCTGCTGCGGGCGCGCCCTCCCAAGGCGTCATGCGCCTCCAGCAGCGTCACGTTCGCGCCGTCCTCGGCGCAGGCGATCGCCGCGGTCAGTCCCGCAATCCCTCCCCCGACAATCGTGATCTTCTGGCTCATGGCGTCATCATCTCCATCTTGGGCGTTGGATGGCGATCCCTATGAGGATCACCGTGTCGATCAGATTACGCCTTGACTGGCCCGCTATACAGTTCCAGTAATGAAAGAGTCCTTCGGACCAGTTGGCGGGCCGGAGTTGCTGGTGGCACTCGATCGCAGCAAGGAGATGCCGCTGCACGAACAGCTCGAGCGGGCGCTGCGCGAGAACATTCGCCACGGACGCCTGGCAGCCGGGACGCGACTGCCCTCCACGCGCGGCCTGGCGGGGGAGATCGGCGTGTCGCGGGGAGTGGTCACGGAGGCTTACGGTCAGCTGGCAGCAGAGGGCTATCTGGAGACCAGGCAGGGCGCGGCGGTACGCGTCGCACGGGCGGTGGGGACCTCAGCCCCGCGTGCGCCAGCACGCTCACTGTTGCCCACGTTCGCCTACCACTTCCACCCCGGGCTGCCCGATCTCGCCGGCTTTCCCCGCGATCGCTGGCTGCGCTCGCTGCGGGCCGCCTGGCGCGAGTCCCCTCTGGACGCGGTGGGCTATGGCGACCCGCGCGGAGTGCCGCGCTTGCGCGAAGCGCTCGCGGGCTATCTGGGGCGCGTTCGTGGTGTGGCCGCAGACCCGGAGAACATGCTGGTGTGCACGGGCTTCATGCAGGGCTTCTCGTTGCTGTGCCGCTGGTTGCACGGCCAGGGCGTCGAGAGCATAGCGGTGGAGGACCCGGGCTGGCATGTGCACAGGCTGATCGCCGAGCAGGCGGGCCTGCGTCTGCTCGCGGTTCCCGTCGACGAGCGCGGACTGTCCGTGCAGGCGCTGGCCGAAACGGATGCGACAGCGGTCCTCGTGACCCCTTCGCACCAGTACCCCACCGGGAGCGTGCTCAGCCGCGAGCGTCGAGCGGAGCTAATCGAATGGGCGGAGGAGGGCGAGCGGCTGATCGTGGAGGATGACTTCGACGCGGAGTTCCGCTACGACCGGGTCGCCGTGGGCGCGCTGCAGGGCTTGGCGCCCGAGCGCGTGCTCTACATCGGCTCGGCCAGCAAGCGCCTGGCTCCGGGCTTGCGCCTGGGCTGGCTTCTGCTGCCCTCATGGCTGGCGTGGCCGCTGATCTCCAGCAAGGCGATCGAGGACGGCGGCTCGGAGGTCACGGGCCAGCTGACGCTATGTGACTTCATCGAAAGGGGCGAGCTCGACCGGCACGTACGGCGCATGCGCCTGCGCTACTCCCACCGCCGCAAGACGCTCCTGAAGGCCCTTGCGAGGTGGCTGCCGCAGGCCCGGGTCGGCGGCGCGGGGGCGGGACTGTACGAGCTGGCGCTGCTACCCGATGAAATCGATGAGTCCGCACTCCTGGCGGCCGCCGCGGCTCGCGGAGTTGGCATCGAGGGCCTCGCCTGGCACCGCTTTGCGCGCAGCGGGCCGGGGGGCGTGCTGCTGGGTTACGGCAATCTCTCCGAGCCGGCGATCGATCAGGGCATCCGGCTACTAAGCGAGGCCTTCGCGGAGACTGCCGCCTGAGCCTCATTGGCATGCCGCGGAGCTTCGCCACTGGCCCTTTACCGCGCTCCAGGGACGTCATATCGTGCAGGCATGGCAGCCGGCTCGGAGCACCTCGCAAGCGCCACCCCGCTGCGCCGCCCTGCCCCCTCGGTGCTGGTGGTGGGCGTGGCTGTCTTCGGCGCCTACCATCTGGCACTGGCGCTGTTCATGGCAGTCGCGCCGCGAGCGTTCTTCACGAACGTGGGCCCGTTCGGGACGGTGAACACCCACTACATCCGCGATACGGCGACGTTCAACGCAGCGATCGGCGTAGCGCTGCTGGTGGCGGTTCGTCGCCCCTCCTGGCGAGTGCCGGTACTGGCGCTGTGCACGCTGCAGTTCGCACTGCACAGCCTCAACCACCTGATTGACATCGGCCGCGCCCATCCCGCGTGGAACGGCTACTTCGATTTCTTCTCGCTCGCTGCGGCCACGCTCGTGCTGGCGTGGCTCTTGCGAGTGGCGATGGCCGAGAAGCCCCGGCAGCCGGGCAGCCACCTCGCCGCGTGAGCTACCCTGCGCGAGCATGAGGGTCTTCCTGGCCGGGGCGAGCGGTGTAATCGGCAGGCGGCTGGTGCCGATGCTGGTGCAGGCGGGGCACGAGGTGACGGGGACGACGCGCTCGGCGCAGAAGGCGCAGGCGCTGCGCGAGGCTGGCGCGGAGCCGGTAGTGGTGGACGCGCTCGACAGCGAGGCGCTGAAGGCCGCGGTGCTGGCGGCGAGCCCCGAGGCGGTGATCCACCAGCTGACCTCGATTCCGCCGCGCATCGACCCGCGTAAGCTGGGGCGCGACTTCGCCGTCAACGACCGCCTGCGCAGCCGCGGCACACGCGATCTGGTGGCCGCGGCACAGGCGGCGGGGGTAAAGCGGATCGTGGCGCAGAGCATCGCCTTCGCTTACCTGCCGGGTCCACCCGGAACGTTGCACACCGAGACGGAAGTGCTGTACCTGGATGCGCCCAAGGCGTTCAAGCGCTCGGCGCAGGCGCTGCACGAGCTGGAGTGCGCGGTACGCGGAGCGCAGGGGACGGTGCTGCGCTATGGCTACTTCTACGGCCCGGGCAGCGCTATCTCATCGCAGGGAACAATGGCCGCGGACCTGCGTCGCCGCCGCTTTCCAATCGTGGGGCGGGGCGGCGGGGTGTGGTCGTTCATCCACGTCGATGATGCAGCCCGCGCTACCGTGGCGGCGCTCACGCTGGAGGGCAGCACGGGGCACGTATACAACGTTGTTGACGACGACCCTGCGCCGGTGAGCGAATGGCTGCCAGCGCTCGCGCAGGCGCTCGGCGCGCCCCGTCCATGGCGCGTACCCGCCCCGATCGGGCGCCTGGCAGCCGGCAGCTATGGCGTGATGGTCATGACTAAGGGTCAGGGCGCCTCCAACGCGCTGATCAAAGAGGAGCTGGGCTGGAAGCCCGAGCACGCCAGCTGGCGCGAAGGCTTCCGTACGGCGCTGGGGTGAGCCTGGCTACTTGCGCACCACCAGCGCCACTCCGGCCACGAGCAGCACGAGGCCGATGATGCGATCGACGCCGATCGCCTGGCGGGGCAGGCCGAGCAGGCCGAAGCGATCGATGATTACTGATATCGCCAGCTGACCACCGATGACAACCGCGGTTAGGCCGCTGGCGCCAAGGGTCTGTACGGTGAAGATGGCGACGGTAACGTAGACGGCGCCGAAGAGCCCGCCGACGAGCGCCCACCAGGGCGCGTCGCCGATCTTGCCGATGCCGCCGAGGCCGCCCTTGTAGAAGGTGGTCACGAGCAGCAGCGCGACGGTGCCCACGAGGAAGGAGACGCTGGCGGCCTGAAGGCTGCCGACGGACTTGCCCAGGCGCGAATTGACGGGAGCCTGCATGCCAACGAGGCAGCCGGCACCGGCGCCGAGCAGCACGGCGAGGCCGCGGCTCACTTGGCCTCCAGCCAGTTGCGCCCGACACCGATATCGACGGCCATCGGCGGGTCGTGCTCCCAGACACCGATCATCTCGCGTGCGATCAGCTCACGGGCGACGGGGAGCTCCTCGGGGGGGCCTTCGAACAGCAGCTCGTCGTGGATGGTGAGGATCAAGCGCGTCTGCAGTCGTGCGACGTCAAGGGAATGATGGGTGCGGACCATCGCGAGCTTGATGATGTCGGCGGCGGTGCCCTGGATGACGGTGTTGACGGCAAGGCGCTCGCCGAGCGTGCGCACCTGGTAGTTGCGGGCGCGCAGCTCGGGGATCTGCCGGCGCCGACCCCAGAGGGTCTTGACGTGGCCGTGCTCCTTGGCCTGATCGATGGTGCGCAGCATGAACTCCGCCACGCGCGGGAAGCGGGCGAGGTAGGCGTCGATGAACTCCTTGGCCTCCTCGCGGGGGATGTTGAGGCGATCGGCCAGGCCGAAGTCCGACAGGCCATAGACGATGCCGTAGTTGATCATCTTGGACTTGGAGCGCATGCCGGGGTCGATCTGCGCGGGCGCCACCTGAAACACTTGCGAGGCAGTGGCGGTGTGGACGTCCTCATCGTTGCGGAAGATCTCTTTGAGTACGGGCTCATCGGCGGCGTGGGCAAGCACGCGCAGCTCGATCTGGGAGTAGTCGGCGGAGAGCAGCTGCTTACCCTCCTGCGCCTCAAAGCAGCCGCGGATCTCGCGTCCGAGCGCGGTGCGAATGGGGACGTTCTGCATATTGGGGTTGGTGCTGGAGAGGCGGCCGGTCTGCGCAATCGTCTGCAGGAAGGTGGTGTGAATGCGCGAGTGCTGATCGACCTCCTGGGGGAGCACGTCGAGATAGGTCTTGATCAGCGTGGAGAGCTCGCGCCAGCGCTCGATGCGCGGCACGATCAGGTGCTCCTCGCGGATGGCCTGCAGCACGCGGGCGTCGGTGGAGTAGCCAGTCTTGCCGCGGCGCTTGCGCGAGAGACCGAGCTTCTCGAACAGGATCTCCCCCAGCTGCGCCGGGGATGCGATCAGGAACTCCGTACCGGCGAGGGCAAAGATTTCCTGTTCGAGCTCCAGTATCTCCTCGCGCACGCGCTGGGATACCTCCTGCAGGCGCGGGACGTTGAGGTGCACGCCGAGGATCTCCATGTCGCGCAGCACCGCCACGAGCGGCAGCTCGATGTCGCGCATCACTGCCTCAAGCTCGCGCTCGGCGAGCTGCTCGCGCTGCCACTGTGCGAGCGCGCCCGTGAGCAGGACCTGCGCGGCGACGGGGTCCTCGAGATCGCTGGCGAGGCCCCGCTCTTCGCAGAGCTCGGCAAGCGGATAGCCACGACGCGCGGGCTCCAGCAGATAGGCGCCGAGCAGGGTGTCGTGCACGAGACCCGCGGGCACGAGCTTTAGCGCCTTGGCGTCGTGGGCTACCACGGGTCGCTCACGACAAGCCAGCACGACCTCCTCGGGGCCCTCGCAATCGCCGACGAGGACGTTTCCGTCGCAGGCCACGGCGAAGCGCCACGAGGGGCCGTCGGCGAACAGCGCACCCTCGGGAACCTCCGTTTGCACGACGGCCACGCACAGCTCATCGGCTTTGAGCTTGGCGATGTCGCCCACGGCGCCCTGACGCACGGTCGCGGTCAGTTTGACCTCGGCCACCGGCGTGGGCGCGGCCACCTCGGCGTCGCCGAGCGCTTCCTCGAGGCGGCGCAGAGGGTCGCGCAGCTCGTACTCGCGGAACATCTCGCGCACGCGCGAGCGGTCGGGCTCGCGCGCAGCCTCGGCCTTGGGATCGAAGTCGATCTCCACATCACGCCGCACGGTTGCAAGCTGCTTGGAGACGCGCGCGTCCTCGGCGTGGTCGACGAGGCTCTGCTTGCGCTTGGCGCCGCCGATCTCGCGCACGTGCCCGAGCACGCCCTCGAGCGAGCCGAAGCGCTGGATGAGGTCGCTGGCGGTCTTCTCGCCGATGCCGGGGATGCCGGGGATGTTGTCGGAGGTGTCGCCCTTGAGACCGTAGAAGTCGGGGATGAGCTCGGGCGGGATGCCGTAGCGGTCGAGCACCGTCTGGCGGTCGTAGATCTTCGTGTCGGTGATGCCGCGCGAAGTGGCCATCACCTTCACGAGACCATCGGCGTCGATCAGCTGGAAGACGTCGCGGTCGCCGGTGACGATCATCACGGGCACGTCGGCCCCGCGCGCGCGCTCGGCGAGCGAGGCGATGACGTCGTCGGCCTCATAACCCTCGACCTTGATGTTGCGGTAGCCGAAGGACTCAACCAGCGGTTCCATCGCCGACCACTGCTGCTTGAGTAGGTCCGGGCGCGAGCGGCGCTGGGCCTTGTACTCGGAGAACAGCTCGGTACGCCCGGACATGCCGGCATCCCAGGCCACGATTGTTGGACACACGCCGTAGTCGGTGACGATCTTGACGAGCATCGAAGCGAACCCAAAGATGGCGTTGGTGGGCACACCGGTGGAGGTCGCGATCGACTCGGGCAGCGCATAGAAAGCGCGATAGACAAGGCTGGGGCCGTCGATCAGGAATAGACGGCGCTCGCTCACAGCCCGCCACTTTAGGGCAGGAGCCCGGCGGCCCGCGAGCAATAACATGGCAAGCCATTGAATAAAGAGGGTCCCGGCTCGTCGGGGACACACAGCCCGAAGGGCTGGGTCGGCCGACTGCGCCACCCTCTCATGAGTGAGGAGCCCAACGACCGTGAGCATCACCCCCAGCGCGCAGTACCGCCTGACGATCCGCGTCCGCATGGACGACACGCAGGGCGTGGTCGGGCATGTGACTACGGCGATCGGCGAAGCGGGCGGAATGGTGGGCGCGGTCGACCTGGTGGAGGTGGACGCGGGCGGGAGCGTGCGCGACATCGTGGTGGACGCAGCCAACCGCGAACACTGGAGCCGGATCCTGGCGGCAATCGACGCGCTGGATGGAGTGGAGGTGATCGACACCACCGATCGCACGTTCCTGCTGCACGTGGGGGGCAAGATCGAACAGCACAACAAGCACCCGCTGAAGACACGTGATGACCTGTCGATGGCCTACACGCCGGGCGTCGCAAGAGTGTGCATCGCAATCCGCGACGATCCGGATAAGGCCTTTCAGTACACGATCAAGCGCAACACAGTGGCGGTGATCTCCGACGGCACGGCGGTGCTGGGACTGGGCGATATTGGCCCGGCGGCGGCAATGCCAGTGATGGAGGGCAAGGCGTGCCTATTCAAGGAGTTCGCGGGCGTGGACGCCTTCCCGATTTGCCTGGACACCAAGGACCCCGATGAGATCGTAAACGCGGTGAAGCTGATGGCGCCGGGCTTCGGGGGGATCAACCTGGAGGACATCTCCGCGCCGCGCTGCTTCCAGATCGAGGATCGCCTGAAGGCGGAGCTCGACATCCCGGTGTTCCACGATGACCAGCACGGCACGGCGGTGGTGGTGATGGCGGCGCTGCTGAACGCAGTGAAGCTGACGGAGCGCCAGCTGGAAGACCTGCACGTACTGGTGATAGGGCTGGGCGCCGCGGGCGTGGCGGTGACCAAGATCATGCTGGCGGCGGGCGTGCGCAACATCATCGGCGCGGACTCGCGCGGCGCGCTGCATGTCAGGCGCGCTGACTACTTGGACGGCTCGATGAATTCCGTGAAGCGCTGGTTTGCACGTGCGACGAATCCCGAGTGCCGCGACGGCAAGCCACAGGACGTGATCGACGGCGCGGATCTCCTAATCGGCCTCTCGGGCGCGCGGGCGCTGCCCGCGCAGGCGCTGGCGCGCATGAACGATGACGCGATGGTGTTCGCGATGGCCAACCCCAACCCCGAGGTGAACCCCGAGGAAGCCGCTCCCCACGTGCGCATCATGGCGACGGGGCGCTCGGACTACCCCAACCAGATCAACAACGTGCTGTGCTTTCCGGGGATCTTCCGCGGCGCGCTGGATGTGCGCGCGCCCAGCATCACGGAGGAGATGAAGATGGCCGCCGCGCAGGCGATCGCGGACATCGTGCCGGTGGAGGAGCTGCGCGAGGACTACATCATCCCCTCGGTCTTCAACCGCGACGTGGCGCCCGCGGTGGCCGCGGCGGTGGCCGAACAGGCGCGCGTGAGTGGCACGGCGCTGGCGGGCCAGGAGGTCGGCTTCGCGCACGGCGACAACGCCACCCCTGTGCCAAGCTGAGGTAGTGGTGGTGCCGTGCGGATTGAGGTAGTGGTAGTGCCGTGCGGGTGACCGTAACCGGAGCCAGTGGGCTGGTCGGCCCAGCCCTCGTAGCCGCGCTGCGCGCGCATGACGCGCAGGTGACGGTGCTCTCGCGCGACCCGGAGCGCGCAAAGGCGAAGCTGGCCGGCACCGCCCCGGCCCCCCTGCCCGGAGTACCCGAGCCGCCAGCGCTTCAGGCCATCCGCTGGGACCCGCTTGCCGAAGCGGCCCCGCTGGAGGCACTGAGCGGACGCGAAGGCGTGGTGCACCTTGCCGGAGAGCCGATCGCCCAGCGCTGGAGCACGCAAGCCAAACGGGCCATCCGCGAGAGCCGCGTGCAGGGTACGCGCAACCTGGTGCAGGGCCTGCGCGCGCTGGACTCGGCCGCCGAGGGCGCCCCCGCCGGCCCCCGCCCCCGCGTGCTGGTGAGCGGCTCGGCGGTCGGCTGGTACGGTCCCCACGGCGAGGAGCCCCTGGACGAGGAGGCTCCCGCTGGAGGCGACTTCCTGGCGCAGGTGTGCGTAGCGTGGGAGGCCGAGGCGCAGGCCGCTGGCGAGCTTGGCATGCGCGTGGTGCACGTGCGCACGGGCGTGGTCCTCGACCGCGGCGGTGGCGCGCTGGCGAAGATGCTCCCCCCCTTCCGCCTGGGCATCGGCGGTCCCGTCGCTGGCGGCAAGCAGTTCATTTCCTGGATCCACCCGCAGGATCTGGTGGGAATGATCGTGGCCGCGCTGCGCCGTGAGGAGTGGCAGGGCCCGATCAACGCAACGGCTCCCGCACCGGTCAGCAATCGCGAGTTCGCGCAGGTCCTCGGCCGTGTCCTACGGCGCCCGGCGCTGCTACCGGTGCCCGGCCTTGCCCTGCGTGTCGCCTACGGGGAGATGGCTGAGATCGTGACGAGCGGCGCGCGTGTGCTTCCCGCCAAGCCCCTGATGTATGGGTATCGCTTCCGCCACCCCGAGCTAGGGGACGCGCTGCGCTCGGCGCTGGGCTAGCCTTCGAGGGCGCGCCAGAACACGAGTTGTCCATGCACCACGCGGTCGACCCCATAACGCGCAAGCGTCGTGTCGCCGCCGGGCTGGATCGAGTAGCGACCGAGCACGGAGTCGCGGTTGCGGGTGCGGAAGAACTGGTCGATGACAGCCTGCTTGTTGTTGCCGCGGGAGCCGGCGTTGCGAATCGCCGCGAGCACGACGCTCATGGCCTCATAGCCGTACAGCGCCTCGGGCGTGGGCGTTTCGTGAAAGCGGGTGCGGTAGTCGGCGAACAGGCTCTGGGCCGCCGCGGGATAGGCGCTGGTGGGGAGGATCGGCGTGGTTATGTAGGTGCTTTCGCCGGCGGCGCCGATCTGCGTGGCGAAGCTGGGGTTGAGCATCGTGTTGGGGCCGAGCAGCAGCAGGTGGGGATCGGCGGCATGCAACTGCTGCCAGAGGGTGAGGACGCCAGGCGAGGTGCCGCCGCTGAAGAAGACGGCCTGGGCGCCGCTGCGCAGCACCTTGTGGACCTCGCCGGTGAATTCCGAGCCGGCGGTGGTTGCGATCCCATCGTGGCCAAGCACCTGGATGCCGGCGCCCAGCGCATCGCTTGCGAGGATCTGGGCAAGCGGCACCTGGAAGGGATCCTGATCGTCGATCACATACAGGCGCTTCACGTGCAGCGCGCCCAGCAGCCGTACCTGCGCGGCGGCCTGCACGGGGTCGGCAGGCAGCAAGCGGCCGAAGCTGCGGTGGCCGGTGGGGTAGAAGCGTTCCGGCTCGTCCTGGCCGGCGTCGAGCGATGAGGTAAGGCCGACATAGGGGCTCGCGGGGCTGACCTGGAGGATGCCGGCGGCATTCATAAGCGGCAATGAAATCGCGGTCGCGGGCGAGTTGTAGTCGCCGAGGTAGGCGATCGTGCTGGTGTCCTGGGCGGCGGTCTTGGCGTCGGCCGCAGTGATGCCCGGGTCCCACTGCTTGGTCTGCGGATTGGCATCGTCCAGCGAGGAGTAGCTGACGCGGAACTGGCCCACCTGCCCGCCGACCTCGTACAGCGCGAGCTTCTCGCCGTTGACGATCTGTGCGGAGGCTACCGCTGAGGGTCCCTGCAGGGGCAGGCTGGAGTAGACGGTCAGCAGGTTGCTGAGATTGGAGGCGCCCGAAACACCGATCCCACCGCAGCCCGAGGCGGCGAAAGCAAGAACCGCAAGCAGCGCGACAGTCCCCAATGCGTACTGCAGGTGCACATGCGGATGCCGATACCGGCGCGCGCGCACCGGGCGGCTAACTCGTACGGCGGCCAGGGAGGTAGCCGGAGAGGATCTTGACGCAGGCACCGACCAGAATGATGACGGCGGCGAGCATGAAGGCGTCGAAGCCCTTTGCCCCCAGGGCCCACAGCACGATCCAAACGACGAGGCCAGTGGTGAGAGTAAGGATCAGTCCCATTGGCGGGCAATCCTATAGGGCAAGGCCCGCGGCAAGCTCCGCGACGAGCGCGCCCACGGCGGTGGCGGGGTCCTCGGACTCCCCCGCGGCGCGTACCAAGCGGGTACCCACGATGACCCCGTCAGCTCCGGCCTGCGCAGCCTGCGCGGCCTGCGCGGGCGTGGAGATGCCGAAGCCGAGCGCCACTGGGGCGCGCGTCGCTGCCTTGGCGCCGGCGACGACCTCCGCGAAGCGCTCGGACAGGGCAGCGCGCTCGCCGGTCGTGCCCACGACGGAGACGGTGTAGAGGAAGCCACGCGCCTGCGCTCCGATCGCCTGCAGGCGCTGCGGCGGGGTGGTGGGCGCCACCAACGGCACGAGCGCAAGCCCGCGCGCATCGCAGGCCGTGAGCGCTGGCCCGGTCTCCTCGAGCGGCAGATCGGGCACGATCAGGCCGCAGGCCCCCGTCTGTGCGAGACGCTCCACGAACGCGTCCACGCCGGGGGCCATGACCATATTGGCGTAGCACATGAGCACGACCGGAATGCTGGGCGCCAGGGCGCGCGCAAGCTCGAGCACCCCCGCGAGATCGGCCCCCGCCGCCAGCGCCTCGGTGCCAGCGGCGTGGATGACGGGTCCGTCGGCCAGGGGATCGGAATAGGGCATCCCCAGCTCGATGATGTCGGCGCCGGCCTGCACGCACACCTGGCCGATGCGAAGGGACTGATCGAGCGTGGGGTAGCCGCCCATCATGTAAGGCATCAGCGCGGCGTGCTTGCCGTGCTCTGCGAAAGCATGGGCGATGCGTTCGACGCCGCTCACGTGAGCGCTAGGACCTCCGCGAGATCCTTGTCCCCGCGCCCAGAGAGACACACGAGGTCCAGCTCACCGTCTTCCTGCGCGAGCGTCCAGGCCAGCGCATGCGCGGTCTCAAGCGCGGGGATGATCCCCTCCAGGCGCGTGACCTCGCGGAAGGCGCAGAGCGCCTGCGCATCGCTGACGGCGACGTAGCGCGCGCGGCCGCTGTCGCGCAGGAAGGCGTGCTGGGGGCCCGCGCCGGGGTAGTCCAGGCCGGCGGAGACCGAGTGTGCCTCGATGATCTGCCCCTCCTCGTCCTGCATGATCGCCGAGAGCGAACCGTGCAGCACGCCAGCGCGGCCGCCCACGGTGAGAGGTGCGCCGTGACGGCCGACGGGGCGAGCGTATCCTCGATCCAGCTCGATCTCGATGCCGTCCCCCCCGGCCTCGACCCCAATGAGCTCTACCCCAGGATCCTCGATAAATGCGGTGAAGGTGCCGATCGAGTTGGAGCCGCCGCCGACGCAGGCGATGACGCGTGCGGGCAGCCGCCCCTCCCGCTCGAGCATCTGCGCGCGCGCCTCGTCGCCAATGACACGCTGCAGGTCGCGCACCAGCGCAGGGTAGGGAGCGGGTCCGACAGCGGAGCCGATCACGTAGTGGGTGCTTGCCACGTTGGTGACCCAGTCGCGGATGGCGGCGGAGGTGGCCTCCTTGAGCGTGCGCGCGCCCGCATCGACGGGCTCCACGGTGGCCCCCAGCAGTTCCATGCGCTGCACGTTGGGACGCTGGCGGCGGGTGTCCTCCACGCCCATGTAGACCACGCACTGGAGCCCCAGCAGCGCACAGACCGTGGCCGTCGCCACCCCATGCTGGCCGGCGCCGGTCTCGGCGATGATGCGCTGCTTGCCCATGCGCCGCGCCAGCAGCGCCTGGCCAAGCGCATTGTTGAGCTTGTGCGAACCGGTGTGATTGAGATCCTCGCGCTTGAGGTACACCGGCCTGCCCACGCGCTCGGACAGCTGCCGCGCGCGGTACAGCGGCGTGGGCCGCCCGACGAAGTCGCGCAGCAGTCCGTCGAGTTCGGCGCGATAGTGCCGGTCAGCGCGCGCCGCCAGCCACGCCTGCTCGAGCTCGGCCAGAGCCGGCATCAGCGTCTCCGGTACGTACTGCCCGCCGTAGCGGCCAAAGCGGTGCTCGATGGTGCTCACGCGGGCGAGCCTACCGACACCTGCCGCACCTCAGCGAAGAAATCCCTCAACTTGCCCGGATCCTTGCATCCGGGCGCCACCTCGGTCCCGCTGGCGGTGTCCACCGCGAAGGGGTGCGCCACGCGGATCGCCTCAGCCACATTGCCAGGACCGAGGCCACCGCTGAGTATCAGCGGCACCTTTGAGCGCCGCGTGGCGAGCAGCGTCCAGTCGAAAGTCTCCCCTGTGCCACCCCGCAACCCCTGCTTGTCCGCCGCCTTGGGTCGGGCATCGAGCACGTGGTAGTCGACGTGAAAGCGCTCCACGTCCCTGAGATCTCCGGGGCCGGACACCTGCACCGCCTTGGCCACCTTCGCCCCCGTGCGCCTGGCTGCCTCCAGGCAGAACGCGGGACCCTCGTCGCCGTGCAGCTGCAGCATGCTCAGCTCCAGCAGTTCGCTGATACGCGTGATCTCCGCCAAAGGCGCATTGACGAACACCCCACACAGCTCCACGCGCCGGCGCATCGCGGCGGCGATTCGCTGCGCCTGCTCGATCGAGCAGCAGCGGGGACTCTGCTCGTAGAAGATCATGCCCAGCGCCCATGCGCCGAGCTCGACAGCGAGCTCGGCGTCCTGGAGACGAGTGATGCCACAGACCTTGACGCGCGGATCCATGCCTTCACGTTAGCCGCCAAGCTCCGAGGGGGCCGCGCCAGCGGCCCTCCTCCCACACATCCGCCCAGCATTCCACTGGGGGGCCGCCCCCGCGTGGGGGGGGGGGGGGG
>DASZGB010000009.1:0-369676 GCA_035939185.1 Solirubrobacteraceae bacterium | reverse complement strand
CTGGATGCACTCGTCGGCGACTTCGCAGGCGATGCGGGAGGCGTGCAGCTTCGCCATCGAGATCTCCCGCACGGGGTACTCGCCGTTGGCGAAGCGCCACGCGGTCACATACACGAGCTGCCGCGCGGTTTCGATCTTCGTGGCCATCTCGGCGAACTTGTGCCTGATCACCTGGAAGTGGCCGATCGCTTTGCCGAAGGCTTCGCGCTCCTTTGCGTATTCGAGCGTCGCGTCGAAGCATTTCTGTGCGCCCGCGACGCTTCCGGCGGCGCCGATCATGCGCTCGCCCTGGAGCTCCCACATGATGTGGTAGAAGCCCTTGCCTTCCTGCCCGAGCATCGCGGACGCCGGCACGCGCACGTCCTGGAAGGCGAGCAGCGCCGTGTCGGAGGCGTGCATGCCCATCTTCTGGAGCTTCTTCTCGCGGATCACGCCGGGAGAGTCCATCGGCACGAGGAACAGCGTGAAGCCGTCGTAGCCGGCGTCGGGGTCGGTCTTCGTCACGAGCACGATCACGTCGGCGCGGTGGCCGTTGGTGATGTAGGTCTTCGAGCCGTTGATCACGTATTCGTCGCCGTCGCGAACCGCGCGCGTCTTGATCCCTTTGACGTCGGAGCCGGCGTCGGGCTCGGTGATGCCGAGGCACAGGATCTTCTCGCCCTTGATCGCCGGCACCGCCCACTGCTGCTTCTGCTCCTCGCTCCCGAGCGCCAGGATCGGGGGCATCGCCATGTCGGTCTGGACGGCGATGCCCATCGACAGTCCGCCGCAGTTGGCGTTGGAGATCGCCTCGCCGAGGACGATCGCCGAGAAGTAGTCGCCGCCCTGACCGCCGTACTGCTCGGGCTTGTCCAGGCCGAGGAAGCCGAGCTCGCCCATGCGCCTGAAGACCGAGTCGGGGAACGTCGTCTCCTCCCACTCGTCCGCGTACGGCGCGAGCTCTTTGATCGCGAAGTTCGTGATCGACTCACGCAGCTGTTCGTGCTCGTCGTTGAAGATGAAGTGCTTGCGCGTGGCCTGGAAGTCCGGCTTCAGCACGCTCTCGGCGGTGGCGGCCATGGTGGCGGGAATCTCCTTGTTCGGGATGCGCGTGGCGGCCGATTCCTCGGCCGGGCGGTCTGCGAGAACGCTAACGGAGTGCTCGGCAAAAGTAAACAGTAGGACTGCATACTTCCCACGGGGCGAGCTTGCGGTTAGGATGCGGCTGTGGCCAGCGATCACGTCCTGTTCGACGTCGGCGAGAGGGGGATAGCGACGATCACGCTGAACGACCCCGTCACGCGAAACGCGCTCTCGCCCGAGATGCTGGGCGGGCTGATCGACGCCTTCGAGCGCGCGCGGGACGACGAGGCGGTCCGCTGTGTCGTGCTCGCCTCATCGCACGAGACCACGTTCTCCTCCGGCGCGAACCTCGGCGGGTTCGCCGGCGAGCAGCCACTGGTGCTCAAGCACTTCGGCTCCGAGCGCTTCGTCGGCCTCTTCAAGCTGATCGGCGAACTCGGCAAGCCGACGCTCTGCGCCGCGCGGGGCCACGTGCTCGCCGGCGCGCTCGGGATCGCGCTCGCGTGCGATTTGATCGTCGCCTCCGAGAAGGCGAGCTTTGGAACGCCCGAGATCAACGTGGGCACCTTCCCGTTCATGATCATGTCGCTGATCTACCGGAACATCCCGCGCAAGAAGGCCAACGAGCTGCTGCTGCTCGGCGAACGCTGGGATGCCGAGCAGGCCCTCGCCGCCGGGCTCGTCAACAAGGTCGTTCCGGACGCCGAGTTCGAGGCGGAGGTGCTCGAGTGGGCGCTCAAGCTCGCGGGCAGCTCGCCCGTGATCATGCGGCTCGGCAAGGAAGCGATGCGCCGCCAGCTCGACATGCCGCTCGACGACGCGCTCGACTACCTGCGCGCTCAGCTGACGCTCGCGCTGTCAACGGAGGACATCGTCGAGGGCGTGAGCGCGTTCTTCGAGAAGCGCGAGCCCGAGTGGAAAGGACGTTGATGAGCACCGAGAGCCGGACCTCGCTGCTGCGCCCGCTCGTCGAGGATCTCGAGGAGCGCCGCGCGCGGATCAGGCTCGGCGGCGGCGACGAGAAGATCGCCAAGCAGCACGAGCGCGAAAAGCTGACCGCGAGAGAGCGGATCGCGCTGCTGATCGATACCCATGAGGGCACAGGCGAGAGCACGTTCGTCGAGCTAGGCATCCACGGACGTCCCCACTTCTCCCAGCGCGCGATGGACGGCGTCGAGGCGCCGGCCGACGGCGTGATCACCGGCTACGGAAAGGTCGACGGGCGCCTCACGGCGGTGTGCGCATACGACTTCACGGTGATGGCGGGCTCGATGGGGATGACCGGGGAGCTCAAGGTGACGCGCCTGCGCGAGCTGGCTCTGACGAAGCGGATCCCGTTCGTGTGGCTGCTCGACTCCGCCGGCGCCCGCATCCAGGAGGCGGTCGGCTCGCTGTTCGCCGGCTCGGGCCACCTGTTCCGCGAGGAGGTCGTGATGAGCGGCGTGATCCCTCAGGTGGCCGCACTGATGGGGCCGTGCGCCGCCGGTACCGCCTACATCCCCGGGCTCGCCGATTTCGTGCCGATGGTCAAGGGGCGGGGGTCGATGGCCCTGGCCGGGCCGCATCTCGTGCGCGCCGCCGTCGGCGAGGACGTCACCCAGGAGGAACTCGGCGGCTCGCGCGTGCACTGCCGCAAGTCCGGCGTGGGCGATATGGAAGTCGACAGCGACGAGGACTGCATCGCGCGGGTGAAGCAGTACCTCTCGTTCATGCCTCAGAACTGCGAGGAGCGCCCGCCGCTGCGGGCGGCCAGCGATCCGATCGAGCGGGGCGATGAGGAGCTGCTCGACGTGCTCCCCGAGTCCAATCGCAAGCCCTATGACATGTATGAGGTGATCCGGCGTATCGTCGATGACGGCGATTACCTCGACATCAAGGGGCTCTGGGCCAAGACCATCATCACCTGCTTCGCGCGTTTCGGCGGCCGCCCCGCGGGCATCGTCGCCAATCAGCCCAAGCAGCTCGGCGGCATTCTCGACAACAACTCCGCCGACAAGGCCGCGCGCTTCATCAATCTCTGCAACGCCTTCGGCATCCCGCTCGTTTTTTTGCAGGACGTGCCCGGCTTCATGGTCGGCACCAAGGTCGAGGCCGAAGGCATCATCCGGCATGGGGCCAAGATGCTCCACGCAGTGGCCAACGCCACCGTGCCCAAGATCACGGTGATAACGCGCAAGGCCTACGGGGCCGGCTACTACGTCATGTGCGGGCGTGCCTACGAGCCCGATTTGATCGTGGCTTGGCCCTCGGCCGAGATCTCCGTCATGGGCGCCGAGGGCGTCGTTGAGATCGCCTTCCGCAAGGTTGTCGAGGAGGCTGAGGATCCGGCTGGTAAGCGGGCTGAGTTGATCGAGGGCTTCCGCAAGGCCTTCGATGTCTACATCGCCGCCGGCAACGATCTCATCGATGATGTCATCGACCCACGCGAGACGCGTCTGACGATCTGCCGCGGTTTGGAGATGGCGGAGAACAAGCACGTCGAGCGGCCCTGGAAGCGGCACGGGGTGGTGCCGGTATGACCTGCGTGTCCAGGGGGGGTGTCTTGTGAGCCTGGACGATCCCGTCGTCATCACCTGCTCCATCTCCGGCGTCATCGCCAACCGCGAGCAGTGCCCTGCCATTCCGTATACGCCCGAGGAGTATGGGGAGGAGGCACGGCGGGCGGTCGAGGAGGGGGCCTCCATGATCCACATTCATGCGCGCAAGCCCGATGGCACTCCCAGCTATGAGATCGAGGACTTCGCCGCCATCACGGAGGCCATTCGTGGGGCTGTTGACGACGTGGTGATCAACTACTCCACCGGCACCATCGGCGTGCCCGTAGCCAAGCGCATCGAGTACCTGCGCGCCTGCCGGCCCGAAGTGGCGGCGCTGAACATGGGCTCCATGAACTACGCCAAGTACTCGCGCTCGCGCAAGGACTTCGTCTTCAGCATGGTCTTCACCAATCCCTTCGAGGAGATCATCGAGCTGCTGCGGGCCATGAACGAGCTTGGCATCAAGCCCGAGCACGAGTGCTTTGACATCGGGCACATCGGCAGCTTGGAGCCGCTCATCGACATGGGGACTCTGCAGACCCCTCTGCACGTCGACTGCGTCATGGGGGTCATCGGTGGCATCCCGCCAACTGCGCGCAACCTCGCCGCGATGGTCGACAACATCCCTGCCGGCTCGCACTGGGGCGTCATTGGCATCTCGCGTGACCAGTGGACGCTGCTCGCCGCCGCCCTCACGCTCGGCGGGTCCGTGCGCGCTGGCGTCGAGGACAACCTCTATCTGCCCGACGGCGCCATGGCGCGCTCCAACGGCGAGCTCATCGCCAAGGCCAGGCAGATGGCCGAAGACGTTGGGCGCCGGCCCGCCACCGTCGAAGAGGCCCGCGGGTTATTGGGGGTCAAGCAGGCCGCGGGGTCCCCGTCGTGAGCCTGCCTCTGGAGGGCGTTCGCGTCCTCGACCTCTCGCGGCTGTTGCCCGGCGGCTTCTGCTCGCTGCTGCTCGCCGACTTCGGCGCTGAAGTGCTCAAGGTCGAGGACACCGGCATGGGCGACTACATCCGTTGGGCCCCGCCCTACTACGACGGCGCCGAGGACAGCGCTAAGTCCGCGCTGTTCCTTGCGCTGAACCGCAACAAGCGCTCGATCCGCATCGACCTCAAAAGCGAGCGGGGGCGTGAAGTACTCCTGCGCTTGGTGCACGACTACGACGTCGTACTCGAGTCCTTCCGCCCCGGCGTCTTGGAGCGCCTCGGCGTCGGCTACGAGCGCATGCGCGAGGTCAATCCCGGCATCGTCTACTGCGCCATCTCCGGCTACGGTCAGGATGGGCCTCTGCGCGAGCGCGCGGGGCACGACATGAACTATCTCGCGCTTGTCGGGCTACTGGGGTTGACCGGCGAGCGCGACGGGGTGGGCGGGCATCCCATACAGGCCGCTGGGCAGATCGCCGACCTCGGCGGCGGTGCCCTGATGGCCGCCTTCGGCATCCTCGCCGCGTTGCGCGAGCGCGATGGCGGTCCCTACCGGCCCGGTTCCGGGCTTGGGCAGGTCGTTGATGTCGCGATGGCCGACGGCGCCCTCTCCTGGCTGGCCCTGGTCGCCGGGCGTTACTTCGCCGAGCACGTGACGGGTGGGCGGGCTCCTCATCGTGGCGGACTCGAGCTGGCGGGGTCCCTGATCTGCTACCGCCCCTACGAGTGCGCCGACGGCTGGGTTGCGCTGGGCGCGCTGGAGCCCAAGTTCTGGCAGGCCTGGTGCCACGGGGTGCAGCGCGAGGATCTCATTGAGAAGCAGTTCGAGGGACCCGGATCAGAGGCCCACCGGCAGGTGGTCGCGGTCTTCAAGGAGCGCACTCGTTTGCAGTGGGAAGAGTTTGCACGCCAGCACAACTGCTGTCTGGAGCCTGTCCTTGGCTTGGATGAGGCGCTTGACTCCGAGCTGGTGCGTGCGCGCGAGATGGTCGTGGAGATCGAGCAGCCGGGGGTGGCCGGCAGTGTGCGCCAGCTCGGCATCCCCGTCAAGCTCACTCGCACCCCGGGTGAGCACGCCCAGCGACCCGGGCCCACGCTCGGTGAGCACACCGCCGAGGTGCTGCGTGAGGCCGGCTACTCGCCCGAGGAGAGCGCGGAGCTGCTGCGGGTTGGGGCCGTCGCCGGCCCCGCCGCGGCGCAGGCCGGCCAGGCCGCGGGCTTTCGCGCATGAGCATGGTTGTTGAGGGCGCCCAGCTCTTGAAGATGAGCGAGCTCGCCGAGCGCTCCGGCGTCAGCGCCGGCACCATCAAGCACTACCTGCGCGAGGGTCTCCTTGGTGGCGAGGACGGCATTGTGCGCACCAGCCGCAACATGGCCTACTACCCGCCCGAGCTGGTCGAGCGCATCGCTCTCATCAAGCGCCTGCAGGAGGAGCGCTTCATGCCTTTGCGCGTCATCAAGCGCGTTTTGGAGGATGACCCCGAGCGCGTTCAGGCTTTGATCGAGCTGGAGGATCGCATCCTCGAGCGCGCCCTCGCCAGCGTTGAGGCGCGGCGTGTATCCGCGCGCGAGGTGCGCGAGCGCTACGGCATTCCCGCGAACGTCCTGAAGCGGCTCGCCGAGATCGGGGTGCTCAGCCCCGCCGATCGGAGGTCGGCCAGCGGCGGCTATGGTCATGACGACGTCAAGATCATCGAGGCCATCGCCAATTTTCGCGCCGGTGGCTATGACGAGGCCCTCGGCTTCACGGTCTACGACACATTGCGCTATCGCACCGCGCTTGAGCCGCTCGTGCAGGAGGAGGTCCGCGCGCTGCTCGACCGGCTTGCCGGGGAGGTTGAGGTCGAGCGTGCTCTGGAGATGATCGCCGCCGGCGCCGAGCCGCTGCGCGAGCTCATCGGCGCCATGCACTCCAAGTTGTTGCTCGCCGAGTTGGGACGCCAGCGCGAGCGGCGGGGGTAGGCTGCCGAGCTGAGACCTCAGCGCGAGCGGCGGGGGCGGCCGAGCCGGTGCGTCAGAGTCCGCTACCGCTCCTGCAGCACCGACAGCACGTTGCCGGCCGGGTCCTTGAACCAGGCGATGTAGGGGCCGCCGCCGCGGAAGATGCCTCGCTCGTCCTGCTCGAAGCCCTCGTAGCGCTCGATGCTCACGCCACGGGCGCTCAGCTCGTCCACGGCTTTGTCGATGTCATCGACCGGGAAGTTGAGGATCGTGTACTCGGCCGGCTTGTGGTTTGGCCTGGGGTAGACCAGCGTGGGGCGATCACCCGCCAGGTGCAGTGTCAGCAGGCCGTGCTCCTCGGAGGTCTTCAGCCCGAGCGTGTCGCCGTAGAATGCCCTGGCCTGCTCCACATCATTCACGGCGAAGCCGCTGAATGCCTTCGTGTTCGCGAACATCGTCGGCTCCTTTCCTCGCAGGTCGATCTCAAAGTGACGTTGATCTCAACGCTACCAACGCGCGCGATGGTCCTCCACGACGCCCAGGCCGTGTGCCAACTCGATGCCTCCCGGGAGGGTTCCGCTGAAGGTTCCAAACGGAGCCCTGTAGTCGCTGCGCACCAGCAGCAGGTTCTCGCGCCGGCTGCGCTGCGCCTCAGGGACGAAGCTGAGCTTTGTGCCATCCCGAGCATGATCCCGAGCATGGATCTCCCGCAGGTCGGAGGCGAAGCTGACCGGGGGGACCTCGTGCGGCACGCCGTCCCGCCACACTGCGCGCTCGCTGCCGCTGGGCGGGTCGTTCACGCCCTCCACCAGATTGAACGCCAGGGGGGCACCTACAGGATCCACCCCCACGCCTGCCGCCCAGCGCCATTCCGTCACGCGCGCGTGGTAGCCGGCCGTGTCGTCCACGATCGCCAGTGCCTCGATCTCGCGCGGGATCTCGCCGTCCATCGTGATTGTGCCGCGCGCCGCGATGCCCGCCTGCTTGCGCGTCCACACGTACTGGGCGCCGTGCGGGCACGTGGCCTCCCAGCCTGCATCTTCATCGAACATCAGATCCACCAGCACCGCACCGTCGTGAATGCGTAGGCGCCCGTGCTCCAGCTGCACCGCGCCGCGGTGCCTGAGGGTATGCGTGCGCTCGCGTAGGCGTGAGTCCTCACGCGTCAGGATTGCCCAAAAGCTCTGCTGCGCTGGACCCACCTGCACCCTCGCCGCGCACAGCATCAGCTCCGCGCAGAACATGCCCACGTAGCGCCAGCGCTTGAGCGGCCGGCGGCCGCGGAACAGAGGCATGTCCAGGTGCGTATCCAACTTCGCGCTTCCCGCAGGGTGGCTTCCGCGGCCTTGCGAATCCTCGCTGGGCGCTATGCTTGGGGATGTTGACTGACCAGTCAATCTATTTCTGCGGGTGGGAGGATGCCCGCGGGAGGAATGCTTTGAGAGTAGCGGCCGTCCAGCTCAATTCCACTGCCGAGAAGGCCGCGAACATGGCTGCCGCCGATCGGCTTGTGCGCGCCGCCGCGGCCGACGGCGCCACGCTCATCGTACTCCCCGAGAAGTGGACCGTCCTCGGGCGCGACGAGGATCTGCGCGCGGGCGCCGAGACGCTCGCTGGGCCGGCGCTCTCGTGGGCGCGTGAGATCGCTCGTGAGCTGGCCATCGATCTCGTCGCAGGGTCGATCGTCGAGGCTCCCGCCGACGGAGCGCGGAAGCTTGCCAACACCTCCGTGCATGTCAATCCGCAGGGCGAGGTCGCGGCGGTCTATCGCAAGGTGCATATGTTCGATGTTGAGATCGAGGGGCGCAGCTACCGCGAGTCCGACCTCGAGGACCCCGGCGAGGAGATCGTGCTCAGTGAGACAGCAGCTGGAGTGCCGCTTGGAATGTCCATCTGCTACGACCTGCGTTTTCCCGAGCTCTACCGCATCCTCGCGGTGCGGGGTGCGCGCGTGATCGCGGTGCCTGCGGCTTTCACGCTGCCCACTACGCGTGATCACTGGGAAGTGTTATTGCGGGCGCGCGCTATTGAGAATCAGGCGTTCGTGGTGGCCGCCAACCAGATCGGGCCTCACCCCGGAGGTCATCGCTCGGGCGGGCGCTCCATGATTGTTGACCCCTGGGGTACCGTGCTGGCGCAGGCTCAGGACCGGGAGGGTCAGATCGTGGCCGACCTCGATCTCGAGCGCGCGCTCGAGATCCGCGCGCAGCTGCCGGCGCTCGCCAACCGCCGGCCCTCCGCCTACCGCTGGCCGCGGGAAGCTCACGCATGAACGCCGCACGCGCCAAGAAGTCCTCGGACAAGCGTCGCCTGATCCTCGATGCGGCCGTGAAAGTGTTTGCGCACCAAGGTTTTCATGCCTGTCGCGTCTCAGACATCGCTGATGAGGCTGGGGTCGCCTATGGGCTTGTCTATCACTACTTCGCCTCCAAGGACGAGGTCCTCGACACGCTTTTCCTCGAGCGCTGGAACGTCATGCTCGACACCATCCGCGAGGTCGACGCGCACGACATCCCCGTGCGCGAGAAGCTCGGGACGATCGCCTCCTTCATCGTCGACAGCTACCGCCACGACCCCGACCTCATGAAGGTCATCATCGTCGAGGTCACGCGCGCGGCCAACTCCTTCGGGCAGACCCACCTCGGCCAGATCCGCGAGGCCTACGATCTCATTTCCCAGATCGTCGTCAAGGCGCAGACCGAGGGCGCCTTCAAGGAGGACATCGACGCCGGTTTCGCCGCCATGGCCTTCTACGGCGCGATCGAGCAGATGCTCACCGGCTGGATCTTTGGCCTGCTGCCCGCCGACGAGGAGCACTTCGAGCGCGCCAAGTGGCTCGTGGTGGAAACCGTCTGCGGTGGATTAGAGACGACCACCGTGGGCAATACACTTTCCTAAAGGGTGGCGCACGTCGGCGGACGCCAACGAGCCGGGCCCCTCTATATTCCAGTCTCATGGAGAACGACATGGTCAAGCGATTGATGTGGTCGGGCCTGTTGGCCGGCCTGGGCGCGCTCTCGAGCATCGCCGCACAGCGCGCCGCGGCGGTGGTATGGCGGCGCTTCTTCGACGAGGAGCCTCCCGAGTGAGCGAGGCCCAACAGGCCCCACAGGCCCCACAGGCCCAGCAGGCTCCGCTGCGCGGGGATCAGCCGCAGAACATTGCCACCGCGATCACCGAGGTCTCCGAGCGCGCCACCCTGCTCGTGCGCGAAGAGATCGAGCTCGCCAAGGCCGAGGTCGCCGAGAAGGCCGCAAAGCTCGCCCGCGGCGCGATCGTCGCCGGAGCGGCCGGCATCTTCTTCGTCGTCGCTCTGATCTTCGTGCTCAATGGCCTCGCCTGGCTGCTCTACTACGTGCTGCCCATCGGCAGCACCTTCACCTACTTCTGGGGCTTCTTCGCGATGGCCGTCATCCTCGTCGTGCTCGGGGTACTCGCCGGGCTGCTCGCCTTTCGCCTCGTCAAGAAGAGCGCGCCGCCCGTTCCCAATATGGCCATCGAGGAGGCCCGCAAAATCCGTGAGACCGTGAGCTCATCCGGCGAGTCCGGCACTCTGAAGGGAGGGGCCGGTGGCGCAGCGCTCCCCAGCTGAGATCCGCGACTCGATCGAGAGCAACCGCCAGGAGTTGGCCGTCTCGCTCGAGCACCTGCGCGGCGAAGTCGCCCGCGTCACCGACTGGCGCGGGCAGATCCAGCGCCACCAGCGCGAGCTCGCGATCGGTGCCGCTGCGATTGGCACGCTGGTGCTGCTGCGCGGGCGCCGCCGGCGCAAGCGGCGGCGCTAGGCAGCTAGCTCAGGAGCCCACGGGAGCACTCAGCTCAGCTCAGCAACGCGCGCGGGATCGCGCCCACGCCGATCAACCCCGGCCCTGTGTAGGTGCCTATCACCGGTCCCACCTCCGAGACGAACGCCGGCTCTGAGCCATACAGCTCGCGGCCGTGCTCGATCAACCGCTGTGCCTGATCGGGCGCCTGGATGTGCTGCACCACCCAGCCATCCGCGCCGGAGTCGTGCAGTTCGTGCATGTACTGCACCATCCGCTCGAACGCCCTGCCCGCGGTGCGCACGCGCTCCACGGGCACGATTTCGTACTCCAGCGAGAGGATCGGCTTGATCTTGAGCGTGCCCCCCAACCATGCCTGCGCCTTGCCGATGCGCCCGCCCCGGCGCAGGTACTCGAGTGTGTCCAGGCAGAACCAGATACGCAGTGCCTTACGCGCCTCGCGTACCCGCTCGACCACCGCCCGCATGTCGCCCCCGGCTCGCGCCGCGGCGGCTCCCGCCAGCACCAGCAGGCCCAGGCCGCCGCACGCCGTCTCGCCGTCGAGCACCTCGATGCGCTCGCTCAAGCCTCGCTCCACCAGCACCTCGCGCGCCTGGCGCGCAGCCTCGCAGGTGCCCGAAATGCCGCCCGCCAGGTGCACCGAGACGATGTCCTGACCGGCGTCGAGCAACGGTTCCCATACCGCCAGGAAGTCGCCGATCGAGGGCTGGGAGGTGGTGGGGGTCACCGGGTCCGTGCGCAGGCGGCTGTAGAAGTCGTCGAAGTTCGGCATCTCCAGCTCGCGGATCGGGGCTGCGCCCCAGCCCACGTACAGGCTCACCTGCTTGATGCCCTGGCTGTCGGCCAGCGCGCGCGGGAGGTAGTTGGTGGTGTCTGTCACCACTGCGACGGAGGACATGCGCCGGTGACCCTACCGCAAGCACCGCCACTGCGAACAGCTCGCGTGCCCCCGGATATACGGTCTTTCCCGCAGGCGGGGATATCGCGCGGGGTTTTCAGCATACCTTGACGTTCCTCCGAGTCATGGGGTTGTCAAGGCTAGACTGGCTCGGATGCCCAAGACGCTGCTCACGGGTGGAGCGGGCCTCGTCGGTTCGCGCGTCGCCCGCCTGCTTGTCGCGCGCGGCGACGAGCTGCGGCTGACCGTGCGTCCCCAGACTAACCTCGAGAATCTCGACTTCCCTTACGAAGCCGTCAACTGCGACATCCTCGACCGCCGCGCCGTGCGCCGCGCCATGCGCGGGGTGGAGCGCGTCTTCCACCTCGCCGGCAGCACCAGCCTACGCGCGCCGGTCGACGCGCTCTTTCGCATCAACGTCGAAGGCACCCGCATCGTGCTCGAGGAGGCGCTGCGCGCGGGGGTGGCGCGCGCCGTCTACACCTCCTCCGTCGCTGCCGTCGGCCCCGCGCCGCGCGGCACCGTCGCCGATGAGACCCAGCTCTTCCGTGGCGGCTACGGCCTGCCCTACATGGACTCCAAGCACGAGGCCGAGGTGCAGGCACTGCGCCTCGCCGCGCGTGGCTTGCCGCTCGTGATCGTCAATCCCGCCTTCGTCTTCGGCGCTGGCGACGTCAACCACTCCTCCACCGAGCTCGTGCGTCGCGTCATGCGCCGCGAGTTGCCCGCCTACGTTGAGGGCGCGCTCAACGTCGTCGACGTCAAGGACGTCGCCCAGGGCCATCTGTTGGCCGACGAAAAGGGCACTGTCGGGGAGCGCTACATCCTTGGCAACCGCAACTTCACCTTCGACCGCCTGCTCGCCGATCTGGGGCGCATCTCCGGCGTGGAGCCGCCTGCCATCAAGATGCCTACGCACCTTGCGATCGCCATCGTGCAGGCCCTCGAAGGCTTTCCGGGGCGCCCGCCCATCACCGTCGGCGAAGTCCGCACCGCCTCGCTCTGGTGGGCCTACAGTAGCGCCAAGGCCAAGCGCGAGCTCGGCTACTCGCCCGGGCACCACGAGGACACGCTGCTGGAGACCATCGAGTGGTACCGCGCCAACGAAGAGCGTATGGCTCCACCCGGCGCTCGTCAGGCCATCCCCCTACGCATCCTCGGCTACGGCTTCCGCCAGGCCGATGTGGTGCTGCGCCGGCTGGGGCTTGCTGAGAGCGACTACTAGCCCAGCCGGTTCTCGATCGTCAGGCCACTCGCGGGCTGCACCGCTGCGCTTAGCGGCTCCGCTGTCTCCGCGGGGCTCTCCACGCCTAACATCTGCGCCAGCTCGCCCGACTCGTACATCTCCATCACGATGTCGCACCCGCCCACCAGCTCGCCATTCACGAACAGCTGCGGGATCGTCGGCCAGTTGGAGATCGCCGAGAGCTCCTGGCGGATGCGCGGGTCCGGCAGCACATCCACCGCTGCGAACGGCGCGTCCAGCGACTGCAGCGCCGCCACCGTGCGCGCGCTGAAGCCGCATGCCGGCGCTTCCGGGCTGCCCTTCATGAACAGAATCGTCGGGTGCTCGGAGATCGCCTCGGCGATCGCTTCGCGGATGGGATTGGTGTGCGTCTCTGGCATGGCAAGCTCCTGGCTAGTCGGTCTGGGTCTTGAGTGACAGCGCGTGGATCGCGCCGCCGATCTCGCTGCCGAACACCGCATACACGAGGCGGTGCTGCTCGATGCGGCTGCGGCCCACGAAGGCCTCCGCGCTCACCGTCGCACGGAAATGGTCGCCGCCGCCGGTGTAATCCTCCACCTCCGCCCGGGCGCCCGGGATCGCTGCCTCGATACGCTGCTTCAGCTCCTCTGCGCTTGGCATCTGCTCCTCAACGGCTCCTCAACGGTCGCTATACTTTGGAAAGCGATGATATCGATCACTGACAGGGGCGCCGAGAAGGTTCACGAGTTCCTCTCTGGGCAGGAGGCCGATGTCAGCATGGCCGGACTGCGCGTTGGCGTGCGCGGCGGTGGCTGTTCGGGCTTCCAGTACCAGCTCGCCTTCGACGAGCAGCGCCCCGAGGACGTCGTCTTTGAGAGCCATGGGCTCAAGCTGCTTGTCGACAACGCCAGCCTCGCCTTCGTCGAGGGCTCCGTCATCGACTACGAGGAGAGCCTCCAGGGGGCCGGCTTCAAGGTCAACAATCCCAACGTCGTCGCCGCCTGCGGTTGCGGGTCTTCCTTCCGGGTAGCCGAGGAAGAGCAGGTCTCGGCGGTCTGACGGCCGGGGAGCGGCACGGGGCGCCGCGCTCCCTAGGTGGCGCTCGCGTCCTACGGTTCGTTGTCCAGGGAACGCCACAGGTAGCGACACGCCAGCGTGCGGTACGGGCGCCAGGGCTCTGCGATCGCCTCCATCTCCGCTGCGCCCGGCAGCTCCCCGAGCGCATAGGCGCGCTGGATCGCCTTACGGATACCGAGGTCGCCCACCGGCAGCACATCGGGGCGCTGTAGGTGGAACATCAGGAACATGTGCGCCGACCAGATCCCCAGCCCTTTCACGGCCACCAGCTTCGCGATCACCTGCTCGTCTGAGAGCTCGTCCAGGCGATCTAGCTCCAGTTCCCCTGAGAGCACGTGCTCGGCCAGTGAGCGCAGATAGCCGACCTTTGGGCGCGACAATCCCGCCGCCAGCCTTAGCTCTTCGGGGTCGTCCTCCAGGACCTGGAGCGGTGTGGGCGTGCGCCCATCGAAGCGGTCCGTCAGGCGCGTGAAGATGCTGCGCGCCGCCTTCGTCGAGAGCTGCTGTCCCACGATCGTTCGCAGCAGCGTTCCGTAGTGATCCTCTGGGCGCCCCACGCGGGCATCGCCCAAGCCCTTGGGAGCGACCCGGGCGATCAGCTCCGCCAGGATCGGGTCGCAGCGGCGCAGATGGGTGAGACCCTTTTCAGGCAGTGCTCAGGCCCTCAAGCGCGGCCACTGCCAGCGGCTCGCCGTCGAGCGCATTCAGCGCGCGCTCCAGCGACATCCTCAGGCACGTGAAGCTCGGAGTGTCGCGCACTGTGAAGCGCGAGGCCTCGGTGCTGCGCAGGCGCTGCACCAGATCGAGAAACGTGGCCACGTCGTCGGTATCGAAGGCCACCACGAACTCCTGGTCGTCCAAGCCGAAGGAGTAGGTCGTATGGTTGTCCACCCCCGGGTATTCGCGGCCCACCTCGATGTGGCCCTGCATAATCCGCCAACGCTCCTGCGCGGGCAGCGCATACCACTCGCGCGACTTGACGAAGGGGTATACAAACACGTACCTGCCGCGGAAGCCCCGCGGGGTTGTGCGCTCGTCTTCGCTGTATTCCGAGCTCTTGCGCATGCCCAGGAAGGAATAGGGGGTCTGTGCCCACTGCATCAAGCCGCTCTGCCCCAGCACCACGTGCAGCTCGTGGATGCGGTCGAGGTTCTCCGCCTCGCTGATCAGCAAGAGCTCCGCATCCCCACGTGTGCCCACCAGCGAGAAGCTCTGCAGCAGGTGGCCGTCGGCGAAGTCCTCGCAGGCCGCCATGAACTCGCGCTTGTGCTGTGCGCGCTGCGCCGCATCCAGGCGTCGCCACGCCGGATCGAGCTTCAGGAACGTGTACTTGACGAAATGTCGCTCGCTCATGGCCTGACCAGAGGCTACAGTCTTATACGTGCGCATCGCACTCGTCTCGCCGTATTCCTGGACCTACCCCGGCGGAGTCACTCGACACATCGAGGCGCTCGCCGCGGAGCTGTCTGCGGCCGGCCACGAGCCGCGCGTGCTCGCTCCCTTGGACCCCGACGACGCCCTCGCGCGGCGCCTGCACCGCGGAGCGCGTCCGCAGGCGCATCGCACGCCCGCAGGCTTCGTTTCGCTGGGGCGCACGATCGGGCTGCCCGCGAACGGCGCGGTCTCCAACCTCGCCCTCACGCCCACCGGCGTCTCCCGGCTGCGCGCGGAGCTGCGCTGCGGGCGCTATGACGTCGTGCACATCCACGAGCCCATCGCTCCCTTCATCGGCTGGGACGCCCTCGGCAGCGCACCCTTGGGCCTGCCACTCGTGGGCACTTTCCACGCCTACTCCACCAGCCTCATCACCAACGGCGGCGCCAAGGCGCTCGGCGCCGGTCGGCGCTTCAATCGGCTGCATGCCCGCATCGCCGTCTCCGAGGCCGCCGCCTGGACCGCCCGGCGCTTCTATGGCGGGCGCTATCGGATCGTGCCCAACGGGGTTGGCCTGCCTGCGGATTCCCCCGCTGTCGCTTCTGCCGATGAACGCCCTCTGCGCATCCTCTTTGTCGGCCTGCCCGTCGAACGCAAGGGCCTGCCCGTGCTCCTGCGCGCTTTTGAGGCGCTGCGCGATCACATCCCCGCCACGCTCACGCTCGTGGGCCCTGGCCCCGATGATGTGGCGCCGCTGCTTCTGGATGCTCGCGGCGTCGACGCGCTCGGCAAAGTCTCCGACGCCGAGAAGACCGCACGTCTCGCCGAGGCCGACGTGCTGTGCGCGCCCTCGCTGCACGGCGAGAGCTTCGGCATGGTCCTCACCGAGGCCTTCGCCGCCGCGGTGCCCGTCGTGGCCTCCAACATCCCCGGCTACCGCGACGTGGTGCGCCACGACGCCGACGGGCTGCTCACGCCTCCAGGTGATGCGCTGGCGCTCGCCGAGGCGCTGCGCCTGCTGGCGCTCGAGCCCCAGCGCCGCCGCGCGATGGCGCTCGCCGCGCGCGAGCGCGCGGAGCGATTCGCCTGGCCGCATGTCGCTGCCGAGGTCGCCGAGGTCTACGAGCAGGCCATCGCCGTCGGCTCCCCCCGCCGGGGCCTGCACCGCCTGATGGTGCGCCACGGCTTCGCGCCCGCCGATCTAAAGCCAGCGATCCCCGCGCGGCGCCTTGCCAGTCTCGAACCAGCTCTGACAACACAGCGCGGCCCCCTCTTCTCCCTCCTTAGACGCCTCGGCCTGCTTGGCATTTCGCTGGCGGGGCTTGCGCTTGCGCTGCTCGCGCTCTCGCACATCGGCGTCGATCAGGTGCTCGCCAGTCTGCTTGCCTCCAGCCCTGGGCTGCTCGTCGCGGGTCTCGCGCTGATGTGCGCCTCAATGGTCGCCCGCGGCTTTGCTTGGCACGCGATCCTCAGCGTCGCCCCCACCTGGCGGCGTGCGCGCCGGCGCGATGCGATGCAGGGAACCTTCATCGGCGTGCTTATGTCCGCCACGCTGCCCGCGCGCTTGGGCGAGCCCTCACGTGCGCTGATCGTCGCGCGCAGGCTGGGACGAGCGCGCGAGACGCTGCCCGTCGTGCTCGGCACGATGGTCTCGCAGACGCTGCTCAATCTCGTCGCGCTCTGCATCCTCGGCATTGCCATGTTCTCCAACGTCAACCTCTTGGATGGGCACCACGGTGCGCTAATCGCCTCCGTGCTCGCGCCTCTGGGGGTGCTTGCGATTGTGCTGCTCGCTCCCGCGCTCGTGCCGCGTGCGGCCGTTTCTCGTTCGACCCGTCTGCAGGCGCTGATGGTCGGCCTGCGTCGTTCGCTCGTGCGCGTGCGCGCGGGGCTGCGCGTCTTTCGCCATCCCCGCCAGGCGGGTATCGCAACCGCCTCTCAGCTCGGCGCCTGGGGCCTGCAGTGGATGTCCTGTTGGTTGCTGCTGATGGCGCTCGGCCTTGACCACCACGTGGGGGTCGCCGGGGCCGCTGCCGTGCTCTTCGCCGTTAATGTCACTGCCGTCGTCCCCGCCACCCCTGCCAACATCGGCGTCTTCCAGGCGGCCTGCGTCGCCGTCCTCGCCGGCGCCTACCACGTCTCGACCCCCGACGCCCTCGCCTACGGCATCATTCTCCAGGTCGTCGAGGTGCTCACGGCTGTCCTCATGGGTATGCCGGCGCTGGTGAAGGAGGGGCTCTCCTGGAAAGACGTGCGCCTGCGCACCATGCACGCCGCGCCTGTGAAGCTGCCTGCGCTGCCCGACAAGCAGCGGGCCGCCGCGCAGCGGCGCTAAGCACTCAGCCCGCTAGCGCCGGCTCGTCTTCGTCTTCCACCGCGCCCTCCGGCGGGTCCTCGTCGGCCAGCTCGCCGAACAGCGAAGGGTCGCGGTAGGAGCCCTTGATCAGATCGTCCGGCGAGCCATCGGGGAGCAGGCGGCCCTGGCGCGTGCCGAAGTAGATCGCCTGTGGGTGATGGGCGATCAGCGCCAGCGTTGACTGCTCAGGCTCGGGGGCGTAGCCGTCGGTGATCGTCATGCCGATCTGCTCCAGGTGCAGCAGCTTCTCCACCTTCAAGTGCTCGCTCTGCTCGGGGACTGCCGGGTAGCCCCACGAGTAGCGTCGGCCCTGCGCTGGAGGGATCGCCAGCATCTCGCGTGTCTGCGCGTGTAGCCACTCGGCCAGGCCCTCCGCCGTCTGCACGCCCAGGCCGTGCACGAACAGCTGCTCCGCGAACTCGCCTTCGGCCTCCAGCTTGGCCATCAGTTCCGTTACCTCAGAGCCCACCGTCACTGCCTGCACCGCGATCACGTCGAGCTCCTGCGGGGGATCGCCCTGCGGGGAGGGTTCGCCGGCCGCGTCCACAGCCGGGCGGAAGAAGTCCGCCAAGCAGATGCGATCGCCCTTGGGCTGACGCGGGCACTCAAAGCGCGTCAGCTCGGTTTTGCGGTCCTTGGGGTCCAGCACGACGATGTCGTTGCCCTTCGCATAGCACGGGAAGAAGCCCAGCAGCGCGCGTGGGTGAAGGTAGTCCTGCTCGCTCCACATCCGCTCCAGGCGCGGGCGGAAGTCCCCCTCCACCAGCTCCCGCCACGCCTCGCCCTTCACGCCCTTGCCGCCCCAATGCAGCTTGAACAGCACGTGCGTGTCGAGATGGCTGTAGACCTCATCCATATCCACCGGCACCTCTTTGACTCCCCACCACGGGGGTGTGGGCACTGGGGCGTCCGTACGCGCGGGGCTGCGCACCGAGTCATCGGCCAGGTTCACATCCTCTGTTGGCGCCTCGCCCTTTTCGCGGAACGCTTTCGCGCTTGCGCTCAGCTTCTCGAGCAGCGCCGCGTGCGCCTCCTCATCGATCAACTGGTCCATCACCGACAGGCCCTCGAACGCGTCCTTGCAGTAGAACACGCCCGGCTCGTAGGGCTCCTTGGACTCCTTGCCGCCTGGGTACAGCGCGCGGAAGCTGAATGCGCGGTTGATCGCCGCGCCGCCGATCAGCACGGGGTAGCGCAGGCCCTTCGCGTGTAGCTCCTGGATGCACGCCGGCATCTGCTTGGAGGTCGAGACCAGCAGGGCGCTCAGGCCGATTGCTGTCGCCTCGTGCTCCTGCGCCGCGTCCACGATCGTCTGGATCGGCACCTGCTTGCCCAGGTCGATCACCGTGTAACCGTTGTTCGTCAGGATCGTGTTCACCAGCGACTTGCCGATGTCGTGCACGTCGCCGAATACGGTGGCCAGGACGACCGTGCCCTTGGTGTAGCCCTCGATCTTGTCCAGGTACTTCTCCAGCTGCGCCACCGCGCGCTTCATCACCTCCGCGGACTGCAGTACGAAGGGGAGGATCAGCTCGCCCGCGCCGAACTTATCGCCTACCTCCTTCATCGCCGGCAGCAGCACCTCATTCAGCGTCGGCACCGCGCCAATCTTCTCTACGCTGCGGTCGATCCAGTCCTCGACGCCCTCCTTGCGCCGGCGCAGGATATGAAAGTGCAGCGCCTCCTCGGGCTCCATGCCCTCTGTCGGGTCCGCAGCGCCCTGGACCTCCTCCTCGCCCTTGCTCTCGAAGTGCGCGATGAAGCGCTCGAGCGCGTCATCGCGGCGGTTGAACACGAGGTCGTCCGCCAGCTCTCGCTCCTCGTCGCTGATCTCCGCGTACGGCGTGATGTGGTTCGGGTTCACCATCGCCAGGTCCAGACCCGCCTGCACGCAGTGGTGTAGGAACACCGAGTTCAGCACCGCGCGCGCGCCGGGCGAGACGCCGAAGGACACGTTGGAGACGCCCAACGAGGTCTTCACGTGGGGGATCTCCGCCTTGATGCGGCGGATGCCCTCGATCGTCTCCACGGCGGAGGGGCGCCACTCCTCGTCGCCCGTCGTGAGCGTGAAGGTCAGACAGTCGAAGATCAACAGCTCCGGGGCCATGCCGTGCTCCGTGCAGCACAGGTCGCGGATCCGCTGCGCGATCTCGACCTTGCGCTGCGCCGTCTTGGCCATCCCCACCTCGTCGATGGTCAGCGCGATCAAGGCCGCGCCGTGCGCCAGCGCCAGTGGCACCACGCGGTCGAGCTTGTCCCTGCCAGCCTCCAGGTTGACCGAGTTGACGATCGCCCGCCCGGGGATCTGATCGAGCGCTACTTCGATCACCTCCGGCTCGGTTGAGTCGATCTGGATCGGCGCCGGCTGTGTCAACGAGATGCGCTTGACCACCTGGCGCATCTGCTCGTCCTCGTCCTGGCGCTCCGTCAGCGCCACGCACACATCCAGCACATGCGCCCCGCCGGTTACCTGGTCCTCCGCGATCTGCACCAGGCCGTCGTAGTCGTCGGCCAGCAGCAGCTCCTTTGCCTTGCGTGAGCCCTGCGAGTTCACGCGCTCGCCCACCATCGATGGCCTTGGCTCCTGTACCAGGGGGGTGGCCGCGATCATCGATGAGAGATGGGGGGGGCGAGGGGCCGGCCGCGGGGCTGGTGGGGTGCGGCCGCTGGGACTGCCAATCCCCACGCGCTCCACGATCGCCTTGATGTGCTCGGGAGTGGTGCCGCAGCAGCCGCCCACCACGCCCACGCCATAGCGCTCCACGAACTCCTTCAACGCCTCCGCCAGCGGCTCCGGCTGCTCGGGGAAGATCGTCTCGCCGTCCGGCCCCTGCAGGGGGAGACCTGCGTTGGGGATGCACGCCACCGGCACCGCGCAATATTCACCAAGGAAGCGGATCGCGTCGCGCATGTCCTCCGGGCCCGTCGAGCAGTTCAGGCCGATTACATCCACCTTCAGCGCTTCCAGCGTGCACAGCACCGCCGAGATGTCGGTGCCAAGCAGCATCTTGCCGCCGTTGGGCAGCAACGACACCGAGGTGTGGATCGGCAGGGTCTTGCCTGTGCTCTTGAACGCCTCGCGCGCGCCGAAGACCGCGGCCTTCACCTCCAGGATGTCCTGGGCGGTCTCGATGATGATCAAATCCGCGCCGCCGTCGATCAGGCCCGCCGCCTGCTCCGCGAATACCTCCACCAGCTCGCGGAAGGGGATCTGACCCAGGGTCGGGTCGTCTGAGGCGGGCAGGAAGCCCGTCGGGCCGATCGAGCCGGCCACGAAGCGGCTCTCGCCCGCGGCCTTGCGCGCGATTTCCGCAGCCTTTGTATTGACCTCCAGCGTGTAATCCGCCAGGCCCCACTCGCCCAGCTTCAAGCGCGAGGCCTGGAACGTGTCCGTCTCCACGACCTCCGCGCCGGCCTCCAGCATCGAGGTGTGTACGCCCTCGATCACATCCGGGCGGTTCAGCACCAACGCCTCGTGGCACTTGCCCTGCAGGCCGCCGTAGTCCTCCTGTGTCAGGTCGAACTGCTCAAGCGTTGCGCCCATGCCGCCGTCGTATACGACTACGCGCTTGGACACGGCTTCGAGGTAGTCGCGCACAGGAAGGATGCTAGCGATGGCTTCTCCCGGGCATGATGCATTACAATGCATGCATGCGCACGACCGTTGAGCTGTCTGATCCGGTGTACAAGCGCCTGAAGGCCGCCGCAGTGGACCGCGGCATGCGCGGTTTCTCGCCGATCGTTGAAGAAGCATTGAGCGAGTACTTCCAGTCGGAGCTTCAGCGCCGGCGCGCGGTCAGTGCGATCGCCGCCGCCAGGGGCGCCTGGAGCGATGAGGACGTAGCCGAGTGGGAGCGCGCTCGTGATGAGGCGTGGGCAACGTGGAAGCTGCCCCCGTCCTAGACTCGGACGTCCTGATCGACCATCTGCGCGATGCGGGACCGGGCAGGGAGCTGGTGGACGAGCTGAGCGCCACCTCCGGCTTCCGGATCACCACTGTGACGGTTTTCGAGTTGGCGCTGGGGCGCAGCTACGCGCGCGAACCAGCGCCCGCGGACGCGCTCATGGCTGCGCCGTGTCTGCAACTGACGCGGGAGGCCGCCCTGCGCGGGGGCGCATTGCTGCGCGAACTGCGCGCGATCAACGCCGGAATCGAGATCCGCGACGCCATGCAGGCAGGCATCTGTCTGGAGGTGGGTCTGCCGCTCGTCACCCGCAATGTGCGTCATTTCGCGCGCGTGCCCGGATTGCGGGTGGTCGAGCCTGGGCGCGATCCCTTCCGTTAGCGCATCCCGTCTTGGTATACTGTACGCATGTCACAGATCGCTGTTCGCCTGACCGATCAGGAGCTGCGGATGCTGGACTCTGCCGTCACCGAAGGGTCATTCGACTCGCGAGCACAGGCGGTGCGCGCAGGGATTCGGTTGCTGCAGCGTGATCTGCGCGAGGCGCGGATCGCCGCCTCTTACCGCACGGCCTACGCCACGCCGCTCACCGACGATGAGAGCGCGATGCTCAATGCTGCCCTCGCGCTTGGCGCCACCGCCGAGCCGTGATCGAGCGCGGCGAGGTCTGGGACGTCGATCTCGGTCTCGAAGTCCGTCCCGCCGTTGTCCTCACGCGGACAACCGCCATTCCGGTCTTGGGCAGCCTTGTCTGCGTGGCGGTCACCAGCACGGTGCGAGGCCACGTCGCCGAGGTCGAGCTGGCGCGGTCCCACGGACTGCACGAGCCGAGCGTCGCCAACTGCGACTGGCTCCTCACAATCCCCAAAGATCGCTTCCTGCGGCGTCGCGGAGAGCTCGACTCGATCACTGCACGCCGACTCGATGCTGCGTTGGTCGTTGCTTTAGGCCTCGATAGACAGTCGTAGCAGAGCCCTCTGCGGGCTTCAGTATAAAGGTGAAAAGCCTGTCGTCCCTTTGGAACGACACGCCTGTCACACTTAAAGTGACAACAATTCACACGCATTTTTTCACTCTTCTGGCAAGGGCCTTAGACGGTTATTGGAGGACTTCTAGTTCAGTTGTCCATTAACCGTGACAAAGCCGCTCTGAGCGGACATTGTGTGCGGTCAGGCGATCCTCGGCTGTGGGGACGAGGGCGCTGCTTGAACTGACATTGCCAGGGCCAACGAGTCAGGAGATCCTTCATGCAAATCACGGTTGACGGCGCCGTGCCTTCGTCGCTTGTTGACATTGCGGTTGTTGACATTGCCGATGTCGTGCTCATCTGCGTGCCCACGCCCAGCGACAGTCATCCCAAGTTCGATCCGCGTGTCCTACGCGAGACCTGCGCTGAGGTCGTGCATCGTGCCCGGCCCGGGCAGACGCTCATCCTCACCTCCACCACCCACGTGGGGGCTACGCGCGAACTGCTCGTACAGCCGCTCGCTCGCCGCGGCCTCGATGTTGGTCGGGACGTGTTCGTGGCCTTCTCGCCTGAGCCCCCCGACCCCCGCGCCGAGGATCACGCACAGCTCTGCACCCCCCGCGTCATCGGCGGCGCCACTGAGCTCTGCGCCACGCGTGCTGAAGCCGTGCTCAGCCACACCTGCGAGCGCGTCCACCGCGTCTCCTCGCCCGAGGCCGCCGAGATGTTCACGCTGCGCAAGGTCTCCGGGCGCCCGCGGCACATCGCTAGGCGCGCACACGAGTTGCTCATGCGCTCGGGGCGGCCGCTGCGGGATGCGCGCGTGCTCGTGGTCGGCGTCGGCCAGGAGCCCGGTGTTGCTGACCCGCGCGCGGCGCTCGACGTTGCTGACCGCCGTGTTTTGCTCGGCGTTGCCAACAGGCGTGCGGCGCCTGCCGTGGAGATCATCGAGCGTCTACGCGCTGAGGGAGCGCACGTCGACTATCACGATCCGCTCGTGCCGACTCTGCGCGTCGATGGCGAGCAGCTTGCGAGCGTGCGCGTCGAGCGGCGCGGGGAAGGCCCCAATCTCGGGCGCGGCGAGAGCGTCAACGTCAAGCACTACGACCTCGCCATCCTCGCCACGCTTCACCCGGGCCACGACTACGCCTGGGTGCAGCGCTGCCCGGCTGTGCTCGACTGCACCTACCGCACGCCGGGGGGCAGGAGACGGTATCTGCCATAAGCCGGGATGTGCCACAAAGGCGGGGATGAATTGCCCACCGCTGGGCACCCGCCCCGCGATGTGCAACCATCGGGGGGATGCATTCCTCGATGGACCTCTATCGCCCGCATGCGGGCGGCTCCGACACGGGCGTGGCCGCAGGCCGCGAGCACGAGCCCGCCGTGTGGACCGCCACGGGGCATGAGCCGCCCGTCTTCCTCGACCACCGCGGCCATCGCCGGCGCTGGGTGCTCGCCGGTGGGACGCTTGCCGGGGCGGCCGCCACCCTGTGGCTCGCCGCGCTCATCGCCGGCGCCATCGGCTTCGCCACGCTTCCCTCATGGCGTGCGTACCACCGTGATCGAGTATGGCGGCAGACGTACGCCCGCATCGACCGCGACACTTCCTCGCATCGGCGCCTGGCTGAGGCTCGGGCGACCGTGCGGCCCCGCAGCGTGCCATCGGTACTGCATCGCGGAGAGCTGCCACTCAACGAGACCTCCTGACAGGACCGGGGAGGCGCCTGGGCTCGCGCCCGCGGCAGCCAGCCTCACCACATAAGGTTGGGAGGGGCTCATGTTCAAAAGCAGTACCGCCAGCCTGCCGTCGGGGCGGCGCAGCGCGTAGGCGCGCACCAGTTCGTGGCCTGCGCCGTCCTGTGTGCTGGAGTCGGCTGCGTACAGCGTGTGCACACCGTCGCCCGGCTGCGTCCACACGTGCGTCAGCATCCACGTCTCCCAGAACGCCGCCACGCGGTGGCGCACGCGGTGTTCTGCGTCGCTCTGCAGCAGCACGAGGTTTCCCCACGAGACGCACTTTTCCGATTCGCGCATGATCGGTTCGGGCTCATACCCGTACATGTACGCCGTGCGCACGCCCTGCGCCAGCAGCGTGCCCACCGTGTCGGCGTCCAGCAGCGCGCCCGTCAAATCCACCTCGTCCTGCCCCGCGAACGGCGAGTAGCCGTACTCCGTCACGTACACCGGCAGGTCGCTCGGCAACCCGTGGCCGCGCTGTAGCTCCAGCGTGCGCTTCAGCAGCGTTGCGGCCTGCGCCAGCTGGCCCGCCGGATCGGCGCATACATCGTCGAACGGATACCACTCGAAGGAAAAGAAGTTCAGCAGCCCCAGCGCAGCGTGAGCGTGCAGGTAGGCCACGAAACGCGCCGTCCACGAGCGCTGGCCGTGCGCGTCGGGCCAGTACGTCCAGTCGGGGATCGCTGTCTGAAAGCCCGGTCCGCCCAACGGCAGCTTGGGGAACGCACGATGGATCGCGCGCGCGAAGCGCACATACAGCGCGCCGTAGTCCTCCGGCGAGGCCAGCTGCCCGTCGGGCTCCTCGCCCAACTCCACGCCGCGCAGCGGCACCCCCAATGCGCGCAGATAGCGCAGCTCGGCGACGGCGCTCTCGGGGGTCCCATACAGCAGCGCGACCGGCACCAGCAGCGGCCGCCCGTGCGTCAGCCCGCTGCGCAGCACCGTCTGAAAGCTCGGCTGCTCATAGCTGCCGTTGCGATCGACCGCACCATGCCAGGGATCGGTGGAGGAGGTGTAGATGACCGTCTGGCTGCCACTCGCACGGTGGCGGATCGCATCGTGCATTCGCCCCCGGCGGTCGATCGTGCCCAGGTACAGCTCGCCGATCGCGTACCCCAGGCGATCGCGCACGTCGCGCGAGCGCTGTGGCCCCGTGTGGGAGCTCTCGCTCAACAGGATCCTCACCCACTGCACCCGTCGCGGGGTAGGCGCCAGCTGTAAGGTCTGCACCCCGCGGTGACCGCTGAAGCTTCCTTGCGGGAAGTCCTGCCAGGAGCCCGCCGCGTGTTCTGAGATCACTGCGGCGGGGCCCACGATCTCCTGCACCCGCAGGCGCCGCGCGTACGGGTACGGGTCGGCCCACGCGATCCGCAGCGCGTCCACTGCCTGCTGGCGCCCGAGGTCGATCAGCACCCACTGCGCGTGAGCGGATTCCGCTTCGCCGGTGTAGTGGGAGTCCAGGTAGGGGTTGCTCTTCCAGAAGCTCCGCGGGTTTCCATCGTCCAGGCGCGAGAAGCCGTTGTTGTTCGCCTGATCATTTGTGCTGCCTCGGCGCGGCAGCGAGTAGCCCCATGAGACCGTCGGCGGCCGCTGGCCGGCGCGCGGCGCGCTCGGCCCGGTCCAGTAGCCGCGCCTGTGCCCCGCTTCGCTCCAACTGCCGCCGGGCGCGTAGTGCCACGCCTTGACCCCCAGCTCCGTGCGCAGCCTGTAGGACACCGCGCCCAATCCCGCCGCGGCCATCGCGCGCTCATTGGCGCGTGTATAGATCTGCGCGGTTTCGCCTTCGCTGTGACCGTCCAATGCGCCGCCCAGCGCCAGCGCCGGCGAGAAGCGAGCCAGCGGCTGATCCACACGCACCGTGACGGTGGCCGCCCCCGCGGGCTGCTGCCGAGCTGGCGGCAGCGGCGCGGTCATCGGCCCCGCGCATAGGGCCACGATCGCCAAACACAAATTCATGACATCGCCAGATACAGATTCATGACACCAAACACAGGCTCATGACAAAGACCTTAATGCGGGGCCTCATGTGGGGCCCTCACCACCCGCGCCATCGCCCGGGCGAATTAGAATCGCCAACGGGCGCCGGTGCCGATCTCCGCCGGCGCAACTTGCTACCGCTCTGCGGTCTCTGAGAAGAGATGGCCCTGCACACACCTCCACCCATAGACGAGGGCTCCCCGCCTGCACGGCCCCACGTGCCGCCCACGCTCCCCGTGCCGCCGCGCGTCGCCGGCCACCACTGGGGCCGGCGCCTGCTGCTCGGCTTCTGCCTGGGCATGCTCGTCATCCTGCTGCTCGTCGATGGCTTCACCACCAAGACCGTCGGCGCCTCCGGCACCGGCGGATGCGCGCGGCCCCAGCCCTCAAACCACTGCGCCGCCTCGCCGCTCGCCGGTCAGAACCCTGTGCTCGCCGCTGACGGCCGTGGTGGCCTCGTCTCCCATCAACCCGCCCCCGGCCGGCGCATCGCGCTTACCTTCGACGATGGTCCCAGCCCCGAATGGACCGCCAAGATCGCCTCCATCCTGCTCGCCCAGCACGTGCCCGCCACATTTTTCGAGGTCGGCTCGCAGGTGGTGCGCTATCCCGGCCTCACGCGCATGCTCCACCACGACGGCTTCGAGCTGGGTAACCACACCTTCACGCACGCCAGCCTCGCCGCCTTGCCCGGCTGGGAGGCGCACCTGCAGATCTCCCTCACCGAGAGCGCCATCAGCGGCATCACCGGTGTGCGCCCGCGCCTTGTGCGCCCGCCCTACTCATCCTCCACCGAAGCTGTAACCCCCAATGAGGAGCGTGCCTGGGGCGCGATCGCTGCGCACGGCTACACCATCGCCCTGGCCAACTACGACACCGAAGACTGGAACCGACCGGGCGTCAACGCGATCGTGGACAACGTCCTGAACGAACCCAACATCCGCCGCGGCGTTGGCGGCGTCGTGCTGATGCACGACGCCGGCGGCAACCGCGCCGAGACCGTCGCTGCGCTGCCCAAGCTGATCGCGGCGCTGCGCGCCCGCCACTTTGCCTTCGCCACCGTCTCACAGCTTGCTGGCATCCCCCATGCCGCCGCCGAGGTGCCCGCCAGCGGTGGGCAGCGCCTGCGCGGCAGGGCCTTCGACACGATGCTCGCGCTCGCCGGCTTCGTCACCAACTTCCTCACGCGCGTCGTCCTGCTCGTCACCATCCTCGTCGGGCTGCGCATGCTCGTAGGATTGATCCTCGCGCATATCCAGCGCACCCGCGAGCGGCGGCTGATTGAGGCTGAGGCGGCTGGAAAACGGGTTGGGTCAGAGGGAGCGGGGTCGGGGCCGGCCGGGTTGTCATTCGCCCCGCCCGTCTCCATCCTCGTGCCCGCGCACAACGAGGAGGTCGGCATCGAGCGTGCCGTGCGCTCGCTTGCCGGCTCGCGCTACCGCGGTCCGCTGGAGATCATCGTCGTCGATGACGGCTCCACCGACGCCACTGCCGCCATCGTGCAGGGGCTTGAGCTTCAGCGCGTGCGCCTCATCCGCCAGACCAACGCCGGCAAGGCCGCGGCGCTCAATCGTGCGCTCAGCGCCAGCCGTCACGAAATCATCGTCACCGTCGATGCCGACACGGTGTTCGAGCCCGACACGCTCGCGCTGCTCGTGCAGCGCTTCCGCGAGCCCGACGTCGGCGCCATCTCCGGCAACACCAAGGTCGGCAACCGCCATGGCCTGATCGGCCGCTGGCAGCACATCGAGTACGTCATGGGCTTCAACCTCGACCGCCGCATGTATGAGGTGCTCGGCTGCACCCCGACCGTGCCCGGCGCGATCGGCGCCTTCCGCCGCCTGGCGCTCGCCGACATCGGTGGCGTCTCCGGCGCCACCCTCGCCGAGGACACCGACATCACGCTCGACATCGGCCGCTTTGGCTGGCGCGTCGTTTACGAGGCCCGTGCCCTTGCCTGGACCGAGGCGCCCTCCACCCTGCGCGCCCTCTACCGCCAGCGCTCGCGCTGGGCCTACGGCACGATCCAGTCGATGTGGAAGCATCGCAATGCCATCTGGTCGCGCCCGCCCGCCCTGCCCCGGCGCGGCGCTCCCGGCCCCGGCCCCGGGGCCGGACCCAACGCTCGCAACCTCCGCGTCGGCTCGCGCGGGGCACGCGCCGTGCTCGTGCTCGCCCTCTTTCAGCTGATCCTGCCGCTCACCGCTCCCCTCATCGACCTCTTCGCGATCTACTCCATCCTCTTCCAGGACCCGATGCCGATCCTCGCCTACTGGCTCGCCTTCAACCTCTTCCAGCTCACGCTCGCCTGGGTCGCCTTCGGCTTCGACAACGAGCCGCGCCGCGACCTCTGGGCACTGCCGCTGCAGCAGTTCTGCCACCGCCAGGTCTCCTATCTCGTCGTCTACGACGGGGTCATCTCGGCGCTGCTCGGCAGCCATCTGCGCTGGCATCGCATCGAGCGCACCGGCGAGGTCGGGCTCGTCGCCGGGGAGCACGGGTTGGCTGGGGAGGAGGTCCTTGCCAGCGAGGGGGCCGTGCTTGCCGCGGGTGAGGACGGGCTTGCCGCGGAGGTCGCGTTAGCCGGGGGGCGAGGCGAGGCGAGCCGAGCGTGAGGAGCGCCCGTCGCCGGGCGGTCGCGCTCGCGGTCGTGCTGCTTGCGCTGCTTGCCGCCGGCTGCGCCTTGGCCGCCTCCTCATCCGCGCCCCCTGCCGGGGCGAGCGGAGCGCCAATTCTCTTCCGCTTCAACCAGCTCGGCTATACGCCACTCGCGCCCAAGCGCGCGTTTGTCATGACCTTGCGGCCACTGCACCAGCGGCGCTTCGCCGTGCTCGGCCACGGCGGCCATCCCGCCTTCGCCGGCCTCGCCACCGGACCCGTGCGCTGGAACGCGCAGCGTCTCCTCTACACGCTCGACTTCACGCGCCTGCACGTGCCCGGCCGCTACACCCTGCGCCTCGCGGGCGCGCGCTCCTCCGCGCTGCGCATCGCTCCCACGACTCAGATCTACGCGCCGTTCACCGCCAACGTCCTCGCCTTCTTCCAGAGCCAGCGCGACGGCTCCGAAGTCCTGCGCAGCGCATTGCACCGCGTTCCCTCGCACCTGCGCGACGCCTCCGCCGCCGTCTATGCCCAACCCAGCTACCGCGGTAACACCCTCCGCGGCGCACTCACGCCCACTGGCGGGCGCATCGACGCCTCCGGCGGCTGGTTTGACGCCGGCGACTACCTCAAGTTCGTGGAGACCGGCTCCTTCAGCGACCTCGCCCTGCTCTTCGCCCTGCGCACCTACCCCGCGGGTCTTGCCAACCGCGTCGGCCTCGAACACGAGGTCCGCTTTGGCACCGATTGGCTCATGAAGATGTACGACCCCAGCAGCCGCGTCCTCTACTACCAGGTCGGCATCGGCGACGGCAACGGCCGCAGCATCCTTGGCGACCACGACCTCTGGCGCCTGCCCCAGGCTGATGACCGCCGCAAACCCGCGCCCGGCTCGCCCAGCTACTACGCGAGCTACCGCCCCGTCTTCGCCGCGGGCGCGCCCGGCGCTCCGATCTCGCCCAACCTCGCTGGGCGCCTTGGCGCCTCCTTCGCACTCTGCGCCCAGGTCTTCGCCGCCTCCGATCCCGCCTACGCCCATCGCTGCCTCATGGACGGCCAGCTCATCTACGACCAGGCCAACCCCAACCCCCGCGGCGCGCTGCTCACCACCTCGCCCCACGCCTACTACAACGAGCCCGAATGGCGCGACGACATGCAACTGGGGGCCACCGAGCTGTACCTCGCCACGCAGCAGGCGCTTGACAGCGGCGCGGGGGGCGGCCTCCCGCATACCGACCTCGTCCATTACCTCGGCCCCGCCACCTACTGGGCCAACGCCTACATCGAAGCCCCCGCCTCAGGTCAGGACTCCCTCAACCTATACGACGTCTCCACGCTCGCCGACTACGACCTCATCGGCATCTTGCGCGACCCCCGGGCGCAGGCGCTCCTGCAAGCCAATCCCAATGTGCAGGCTCCCACCGACGTCGCCAGCCTGCTCAAGGACCGCCGCGACCAGCTGCTGCTCGCGCTGCGCCTCACCCACCGCGAACCCTTCGGGCTCGCCAACCCCGCCACCAACCTCGACACCGTCGCCCACGCCCTCGGCTACGCCATCCAGGCCCAGATGTACGACCGCCTTGCCGGCAGCACCGACTTTGCCGCCTTCGCCCAGCGCCAGCTCGACTGGGTCCTCGGCGCCAACGCCTGGGGGTCCTCCTTCATCGTCGGCGCCGGCGGCATCTACCCCCACTGCCTCGCGGCCCAGATCCCCAACCTCGCCGGCTCGCTCTCGGGGCGCGGTGCCATCCAGCTCGGCGCCACCGTCGAGGGACCCATCGCGCCGGCGGAACTGCGCGGCCTCGAACTGCCCGACGGGGCCAGACGCTGCACGGCGGGGGCCGCTGGGGGGCAACCGTTCTCCGCCTTCGACGGCCACGGGCTCGCCTACCGCGACGACGTGCGCTCCTCCGCCACCTCCGAGCCCACCGACGACCTCGCCGCGCTCACGCTGCTCGCCGCGGCGCAGCAGGGGGCCGGGGTCAGGGCTACTTGATGAACAGCATCTCGCTGTACTTCGGCAGTGGCCACAGGTCGTCGGCCACCAGCTTCTCCAGCACATCGCCCGCTTCGCGTACGTCTTCCATCGCCGGGATCGTCACGTCGCGCATGTACTTCGCCCACTTGTGCGCGTCCTCGTCGGGCTGGTTCTCCTTCAGGTTCGCGCCCTCCAGCTTGTTCAGCGCGAAGTGCAGCGCCCTGATCTCCGGCTCCAGCTCGGCGCTCAGCTCCTCCAGGCCCGAGGCCCTCAGCTCGTTCAGGTAGCGCACCGCCGCCGGCAGGATCATCGTGCGCGCGATCGTTGCCGCTGTCTCCGCCTCGATGTTGATCGTCACCGCGTACTGCTCGGTGAAGACCTCTTCGCGCGACTCCAGCTCGCGCTTGGAGAGCACCTTGTACTTTTTGAACGCCGCCACGGTCTGCTTGTCCGTCAGCCACGGCAGCGCGTCGGGGGTCGTGCGCAGGTTCTGTAGGCCGCGCTTCTGTGCTTCCTTGTGCCACGCCTCGCTGTAGTTGTCGCCGTCGAACACCACCTGCTTGTTCTGAGCCCAACTCTCCTTCACCACCTTCGCCAGCGCCTTCTCCAGCGTTGCGCCCGCGGGCTTCAAGGCGGTCGCGAGCTGGGCCGCCAGCTCGTCCACGGCCTCCGCCACGATCGTGTTCAGCACCGTGTTGGGCAGCGCCGGGCTGCTGCTCGAGCCCAGCGCGCGGAACTCGAACTTGTTGCCCGTGAACGCGAACGGACTCGTGCGGTTGCGGTCGCCTCCGTGCATCGGTAGGGCAGGGAGCACCGGCGTGCCCAGGCCCAACAGCGAGCCCGGCTTCGAGCTGCCCGCCTTACCCGACTCAATCGCCGCGTACACCTTCTCCAGCTCTGCTCCCAGGAAGATCGAGATGATCGCCGGCGGCGCCTCGTTCGCGCCCAGGCGATGGTCCTGGCCGGCGCTTGCGATCGAGGCGCGCAGCAGTGCCTGGTGCTTATTCACCGCCTGGATCACCGCAGTACAGAAAAACAGGAACTGTAGGTTCTCGTGGGGGGTGTCGCCCGGGTCCAGCAGGTTCAGGCCCGTGTCCGTGCCCATCGACCAGTTGTTGTGCTTGCCGCTGCCGTTCACCCCCGCAAACGGCTTCTCGTGCAGTAGGCATACCAGGCCGTAGCGGCGTGCTGTGTTCTGCATGATCTGCATCGTCAGCATCTGATGGTCCGCGCCCACGTTCGAGTTCTCGAAGATCGGCGCCACCTCGTACTGATTCGGCGCCACCTCGTTGTGGCGCGTCTTCACCGGCACGCCCAGCTTCGCCAACTCCTGCTCGGTCTCCAGCATGCACGCAAGGATCCGCTCCGGGATCGAGCCGAAGTAGTGGTCGTCCAGCTCGTGGCCCTTCGGCGGCTGTGCGCCGAACAGTGTCCGGCCTGTCGTCAGCAGGTCCGGGCGCTCGAAGTAGTACTGCTCATCGATCAGGAAGTACTCCTGCTCGCAACCAATCGTCGTGAACACACGCTGCGCATCTGTCACGCCTAAGAGCTCCAGCGCTCTGATCGCCGCGCCCGAGAGCGCATCCATCGAGCGCAGCAGCGGGATCTTGTGGTCCAGCGCCTCGCCCGTCCAGGAGGTGAAGGCTGTGGGGATGCACAGCAGGGCGCCGTTCGGGTTCTCCAGGATGAACGCCGGGGAGGTCGGGTCCCAGGCGGTGTAGCCGCGCGCCTCAAACGTCGCGCGGATGCCTCCCGTGGGGAATGATGATGCGTCCGGCTCGCCCTGGATCAGCTCTTTGCCACTGAACTCCGCCAGCGCCGTGCCGTCGCCCGCGGGGCCATAGAAGCTGTCGTGCTTCTCCGCTGTCGAGCCCGTCAGCGGCTGGAACCAGTGCGTGTAATGCGTCGCGCCCTTCTCCATCGCCCAGTCCTTCATCGCCTGCGCCACCGCGTCCGCCAGCGAGGTGTCGAGCGCCTCGCCGCGCGCCAACGTGCGTTGCAACGCCTTGTACACGTGCTTGGGCAGCCGTGTGCGCTGCACCGCCGGGCTGAACACGTTCGACGCGAACATCTGGTTGCCGGGGAGGGTCAGGTCTGGGGCGCCTAGGGCGGTTCCATTGGCGCTCCACTGCGCGGCTGTCACATTGTGCTGGCGGGTCCTGGGCATGGACGGTTCGATTCCTCCTGAGGATCTGGCTGATGGGCGTACGACGCAAGCGCATCGTAGACCTACCCGCATCGCTCGCGCGCCTTGCCCCTGGCGAAAACCGCGCTGCACTCTTTCGACACCCGGCCAAATGCCCTGATCGAGACAGAGACAGTCCTACTGCGCGTAGCGCCCCGGCGGGTAGGTCCCGCGCGTCACCTTGCCCGTTTCCGGGTTCACGTAGCGCGGTGGCGGGCGGCCGGTGATCGCCACCCTAAAGCGGCCCACGGGGAGGCCGCCTGTGCCTTCCAGCGTGCCATTGTGGCTCACGCGGGCGTGTGCCTTGCCGTTCAGGCCCGCCGCCACCACGAAGCCGATGCTGTGCACCCCCGCCTTCACCGGCGTCACCTGCCAGACGAAGGTCTTCGTGTGGCCCGGTGCCAGCGGACCCAGTGCCCATGTGTTCACGTACGCCGTCTGGCCACCGCCCGGGGGGTCGACCGTCACCGTCTGCACCGGTCGCTTCGGGATCGCGCCTGGACCCTCGTCCACGATCCATACCGGGCGCTGCGGCGCGGATAGCTGGGGGAAGTTGCTCACGTAGGAGAACGAGTCCATCGTCACCGCCACGTTCGGCATCGTGCTCGCGCCCGTGTTGCGCACCTTCAGCACGAGCTTCGTGCTGCGCGCGATCGCCTGCACCGACGGGAAGCTCGCCTGCACGATCTTCACCGGGAACGTGGCCTTTGCTTCGTGCGCGTTCTGTTCGCTGCCGCCACAGCCGCTGATGCAGCCGCTCACCAGCACCGCCACGGTGGCGGCGGGCACGACCGCTGGAATCAGGCGCCTCCCCCTCACAACGCGGGCGACCATATCACCGCGGTCGGGGGTGGGGGTTGGGTGGTGTTTTTGGCGCCCAGCGTACATTCCTGGTTTTTGACCTTAGTGTAGGCAGGGTGCGCAAGAGATGCTCCACTTGAAGGTGGCGCGACGCCAGCGCATCGCGTAGAGTTCTACGGTACGGCAACAATGCAGTTCGCGAGTGAACCCGAGGAGGGGTAGCTGAGATGGTCCGCAGCGCCGCAGAGCGGGCGTTTCTCCCAACGAGGAACGCGCTCGAGGAAATTGGGGACATGATGATCCTGACCGGCAGGACGATCATCTCTGCCGTCAGGCCCCCCTACCCCTACGGCGAGGAGCTCGTCTCGCAGTTCCTTTTCACGCTGCGGCTCTGCTGGTTTCCGCTGCTCATCTCGACCGCCGTCTTTGGCTACGAGGCGCCCGGGCTGCAGGCCGCGAACTTCCTGTCCCTGTTCGGCTCGCTCGATCGCCTCGGCGGCTTCTTCGTGCTCGCCTCTGTGCGCGAAGCCGGACCTTTCATCGACGCCGTCATCCTCGTCGGCGTCGCCGGCACCGCCATCACCGCCGACCTCGGCGCGCGCAAGATCCGCGAGGAGCTCGACGCTCTGCAGGTGCTCGGCGTCGACCCCGTCAAGAACCTCGTCGTGCCCCGCTTCCTCGCCTTGATGTTCGCCACCGGGCTGTTCGATATCTACGCGGTCCTCTTCGGCATCTTTGGCGGTATCGGGGCTGCGCTGGTCTATGGCCAGCCGCTCGGTCCCTTTTGGGCCACCTTCTTCACCAACGCCTCCACCACCGACCTGTGGGGCTCGGTGTTGAAGACCACCATCTTCGGCGCCATCATCGCGATCGTCTGCTGCTACAAGGGCATGGCCGCCTCCGGCGGCGCCGAGGGCGTCGGGCGTGCAGTGAACCAGGCTGTTGTGATCGCGCTGCTCGGCGTCTTCGCCTTCAACTACGTCTTCACGCAGACCTTGCTGGCGACCCATCCGCAGATCCTGGTGCCCAAGTGAACGAATGGCTCGCGCTGCCGCGTGAATGGGTCGCCGTCTCGGGCGAGATCAGCCGCTTCTGCGCCAATGTCGTGCGGGACGTGTGGGGACTGCGCGTCTTTCGCTTCTTCGGCGAGGGCATTCGCCAGGCGGGCATCCTCATCATCGGCTCCACGCTCGTCATCCTGGGGCTCGTATTCATCATCGGCCTGCAGTGCGGCATCTCCGGCGCCTACCTGCTCAAGGGCGTCGGCGCGCCCGCCTATTCCGGCGTCTTTACCGCCTGGTGTGACCTGCGCGAGCTCGTGCCACTGGTGTTCGGTTACATGATGGCCGCCAAGGTCGGCACCGGCATCGTCGCTGAGCTCGGCGCGATGCGCATCAGCGATGAGATTGACGCGCTGGAGGTCATGGGCGTGGACTCCATGACCTTCCTCTGCGCCACGCGCCTGATGGCCGCCTGGCTGGTACTGCCCTTCATGTACATCATCGCCATCGGCGGTGGCTTCCTCGCCTCCTACATCGCGGTCGTGCAGCAGGTCGGGGCCGTCTCCTCCGGGGGGTACTTCCTCATCTTCTGGCAGTTCCAGAACCCGCCTGACTTCTTATTCAGCTTGATAAAGGCGATGTTCATGGCGACCGCCATCGTGCTCGTCGGCTGCTACTACGGCTACAACGCCTCCGGCGGACCCGTCGGCGTGGGCACCGCCACGGCCAAGTCGATGGTGCTCAATCTGGTGCTCGTGCACCTCATCGCTGCGCTCGGCACGCAGATCTTCTGGGGGGCTAATCCGCGCGCCCCCGTGGGGGGTTAGCTGGCATGGCTGTCGAGGAGCGCTCGGAGGAGAACAAGGACGCGGAGGCTGAGGAGTTTCGCTACCACACCGGCGAGGGCCGCCCCAACGAGACCGGCGACGCGATCCAGTTCATAGACGTGCACAAGGCCTTCGGGCGCAACAAGGTACTGCGCGGCCTCAACATGGCTCTCCCCGAGAACCAGATCTCGATGATCATCGGTCCCTCCGGCACCGGCAAGTCTGTCTGCATCAAGCACATGGTGGGGCTCATGTATCCCGATGAGGGCGATGTGCTCGTGCACGGCCAGTCGGTGCCCAGCCTGCCCGACGCCGAGCTTTTCGAGATGCGCAAGAAGTTCGGCGTCCTGTTCCAGGACGGCGCGCTGTTTGGCTCCATGAATCTCTACGACAACGTGGCCTTCCCCCTGCGCCAGCACACCGAGAAGAGCGAGGAGGAGATCTCCGAGGTCGTGCATTCCAGGCTGCGCGAGGTCGGTCTCGGCGGCGATCACGACAAGATGCCCAACGAGCTCTCCGGGGGGATGCGCAAGCGCGCCGGCTTCGCGCGTGCGCTCGTACTCGAGCCTCAGATCGTGCTCTTCGACGAGCCCGACTCCGGTCTCGATCCCGTGCGCACCGCGCTGCTGTGCGAGCTCATCAAGGAAGTCCACGCCGAGAACGGCGGCTGCTACGTCGTTATCACCCACGACATTATGAGCGCCCGCCGCGTTGCCAACCACCTCGCCGTCTTGTGGAAGGGGCGCATCGTGCAGTCCGGGCCGGCGCAGGAAATGTTCGAGTCCGAGAACCCGTTCGTCAGGCAGTTCCTCTCAGGGGAATCGGCAGGTCCCCTGGGTATGGAGTAATAGCCTCCTTTTGTGAACGTCGCCCGTCTCCTATCCGCCCTGGCCGGTGCGGCGGCTCGCCGGCCGTGGCTGACCGTTGGCGTGGTCCTGGCTCTGGGGGCGGGTGGGGCGATCATGGCGCTCGGCCTGCATCCCAGTGCCGCCGCCGACACTTTTGTGGGTAAGTCGAGCGCCGACTACCAGGCAACGCAGGGCTTCTACCGGAACTTCGGCGAAGAGCCCGTTGCGGTGCTCGTCAAGGGCGATCTGCAGCAGCTCGTCCTCAGCTCCGATCTCGAGCGCCTCGCCGGGCTCGAGGGCTGCCTGTCGGGCAACATCCCCGCACAGGCGCTGGCGCAGGTGGGAGGCGCCGATGGTCCCTGCGGTGCGCTTGGCAAAGCGCGCACTATCAAGGCCGTCATCGGACCTGGGACCTTCATCAACGAGGCCGCCACCGAGCTCGACACCCAGCTGCAGAACCGCAACCAGCAGGCCCGCCGGGCCGCGCAGCAGGCCGAAGGCATCGTGCGCCGCGAGGCGCTCGCCCGCGGCCTTAGTGCCGCCGAAGCCGCCAAGCTCGGCCAGCAGGCAAGCAAGATCACGCTCACTCGCTACACCGAGGAAGTCCTCTCGCTCGGGATCCGCTACGGGCTGCGCAGCGTGCCCAGCGTGACCGACCCCGCGTTCGTCTCCGACGTCGTCTTCGATGCCTCCGTCAAGACGCCCGGCACGCCTAAGCAACGCTTCGCCTATCTCTTTCCCAGCCGCGATACCGCGCTTGTTTCCGTGCGCATGCGCGCCGGTCTCTCCGAAGCCCAGCGCGTCCACACGATTGCGCTCATCCGTGCCGCCGTCGCCATGCCCCAGTGGCGCCTTCAGCACGGCGGCACCTATCTCGTCACGGGCGAGCCCGCGATCGTCAGCGACCTGACAGGCCGGCTCGCAAGCGCGCTGGAGCTGCTGCTGATCGCCGTCGTTCTCGCGATGGCGCTTGCGCTTGGCCTCGTCTTCAGCGGGCGCCCGCGCCTGCTGCCGCTAGCCGCCGCCGCGCTGGCGGTCGCTTTGACTTTCGGCGCGCTCGCGCTCGCCGGCGGGCGGCTCACGATCGCGCAGGTCGCGGTGCTACCCGTGCTCGTGGGACTGGCCGTCGACTACGCCATCCAGTTCCAGTCCCGCACCACGACAACGTCCATTGCGCTAGCTGTCGTGGCAAGTATGGGTGCCTTTGTCGTACTGCTCTCATCGCCTGTGCCGATGGTCAGGGGATTCGGCATCCTGCTCGTCGTCGGCGTTGCCATTGCCTTTATCTGCGCCCTTACATTGGGCACGGCGGTATTAACACTGGTGGGGCGGCGAGAGCCCATGCAGAGGACCGGTTGGCTGATGTCGGCCTGGGATGGTGCCCGCGAACTCGTGCGCGACAACGCCCTCAGCCGCGGTGTCGCCCACCTCGCGCTGGTCATCTCCGTGCGGCATCCCGGGCGCGTGCTTGCCCTCGGCCTCGCGCTCGCGGCGCTTGGCTGGGGTCTCGACACACAGACTCATGTGGAGACCGACATCTCCAAGCTCGTGCCTCAGGACATGCAGTCGCTGCGTAACCTCAAAGCGCTGGAGCGTGCTTCGGGGGTGGGGGGTGAGATCGACATGATGGTCAGCGCCAACGACCTCACCCAGCCCAAGACAATCGAATGGATGAGCGGCTACGAGGCCGCCGTGCTCAAGCGCTTCGGCTACAGCTCCACCCAGGGTTGCGGCAAGGCCGAACTGTGTCCCGCCTTCTCGCTGCCAGCGCTGTTTGCAGGCGCGGGCGGCGCTCAGGGCAAGCAGCTCAAGCTCATGCAGAGCGAAGTGCGCGCGTTACTAGCCGCGATTCCGCCCTATCTCTCCCAGGAGGCCATCACCCCCGACCGCCGCGTCGCCACGCTCGCTTTCGGCATCCGCCTCATGCCGCTCGCGCGCCAGCAGCAGGTGATCGAAGGCATGCGCTCCGCGCTGCGCCCGCCCGCGGGCGTGAACGTGCAACTCGTCGGACTCCCCGTCCTTGCCGCCCAGGCCGATGCTCAGGTCGCCTCCGTCTCGCGGCGCATGCTCACCCTGCTGGCCGGCCTGCTCGCTGTCGGTCTCGTGCTGCTCGTCGCCTTCCGCGGCGACTGGCGCCGCGCGCTTGCACCACTGCTGCCCGTCGCGTTTGCCACTGGCTGGTCGGCGCTGATCGTCTTCCTGCTGCGCGTGCCGCTGAATCCCATGTCGGTGACACTCGGCACGCTCGTCATCGCCGTCTCCACCGAGTTCAGCGTCCTGCTGAGTGAGCGCAACCGCCAGGAGCGGCTCGCCGGCGCCACTCTGGTCGAGGCGCTACGTGCCAGCTATAGCGCCACGGGCGCCGCCGTCGCCGCCTCCGGGGTCACCGCCATCATCGGCTTTGGCGTGCTTGCCCTCTCGGACATCCAGATGCTCCGCGACTTCGGCCTCGTCACCCTGATCGACCTCAGCGTCGCACTGATCGGCGTGCTCGTCTCGTTGCCCGCGGCGCTGCTGCTCGTGGAGGGACGGCTGCAGGTGCGCCTTCCCCGGCTGCGCCCCGCTGCTGTACGCCCGCGATGAGGGGGCTGCCGGTGGCGATCGTCGGCCTCGTGCTGCTCGCCTTCATCACGCTCAATACGATCCTCACGGCACCCCGCGGTGCAGACGGCATCGCGCCGGGGGAACAGGTGCCGCCGTTTGCCCTGCCACTGGCGATCGGGGACGTGCGGGGCGACGCCAACATCGCCACCCACGCCAACGACGGCTCCGCCGGGCGGCGCCCTGCCTGTTCGGTGCGGGGCGCGGGGCTGATGAACATTTGCCAGCTCTATGAACGGGGGCCGCTCGTGCTCGCCCTGTTCGTCGATGACGGCTCCTGTCCCGGCGTGCTCACGGATATGCAGGCCCTGGTGCCCTCATTCCCTGGCGTCAGCATGGCCGCTGTGGCGATCAAGGGCGAACGCGCTGCCGTGCGTCGTCTCGTGAGCTCTGCTGGACTTCGCTTCCCCGTCGGCCTGGACAGAGACGGGGTTCTCGCTCAGCTCTACAAGGTGTCAAGCTGTCCGCAGGTGACACTCGTGTACCCGGGAGGAACGGTGCAGAGCAAGGCGCTCCTGAAGCGGCCGGCGCGGGCCGTGCTGCGCGGGCGCATCGCCGCGCTCGTCGCCGCGGCGAAGGCGCGGGGATGGCGAGCGCCAGCGTAAGCGAAGGATGGTGCGCCCCTGAGGTGCGCGAGGCCTTCCCGGACCTACGCCTGGTGCTCGCCGAAACGCAGACCGCACCGGCGGGATGGCTGAACGGGGCCTCGCCGGAGGGTGTGCGCGAGCGCCTGCGCGCGCTATCGGATCGCTGGTCGGGTGCGCAGGCCGTGATGGTCCGCCGCCAGGCGATTCCGGCTGCCTACCGCGTTTTCTTCCGCCACATCGGCCTCGACCCCGATGTTCAGCGGACACCGCTCGAGCAGGCCGTGCTGGGGCGGCTCATCGACGGCGGCTTTCGCTCACAGGGGCTGTTGCACGACGTGCTGCTGCTTGCCCTCGTGGATACCAGTGTGCCCGTCTGGGCGCTCGACGCAGACGCCCTCGACGGGCCTCTGGGCGTGCGTCTCAGCACCGAGGGCGAGCTTCTGGGCCGGGCTCAGGAGGCGCCTGGATTGACCGCTGGACAGCTGATCGTTGCCGATGCCTCCGCCGCGGTTGCCGTGCTCTTCGGTGAGCCCTCGGCCACGCATCTGCCCACGACGCACGCGCGGCGCGTGGCGCTATTCGCGTTGCAGGTACAGGGGGTGCCGGCGATGAACGTCGAGGAGGCGCTTTGGAGCTGCCACACAAGGCTGGAATGGGCCGCCCACTAGCTGTAGACTCAAGGAGGTAAAGACGTGCTATGGAGGAGGCAGGGTCGATATCGTGGTCTCGACTGAGCAGTTGGATGTCGATTACCGAGCCGGAGAGCGAGCGGCGACCGAGTCGCTGCGCGCCCAGATCGCCAAGCTGGAGCGGCAACTGTCAGGGATCGTGGCGGCCGGCTTTCCGCACGTCGCGGGGGCCAACCGCAGCGGGCGTTCCTCGGCTCCCCATCTGTTGACCTTGGGGGAGCTCGAGCAGACTCGCGACACGCTTGTCCAGCGTGTGCACGACGCGCAGCGTCGCACCGCCTCGCGCGCTGAGTTCGAGCGCCGCTCGCGAGTTCTGCTGGAGCGGATGAAGCTCGAACCCGGCCGCTACAAGTTCGTGCGCCTACCCGCCGCCGACGTCGGCGAATCCGGCTGCGGCGTCTACCACGTGCGACCGCGCCTGGGCATCATCGGGATGCTTGCCGGGTGGTGGCAGGTGAAGCTGTCCTCGGGCTGTCCGTAGGTGTGGGGGTCACGCATATGCGTGACCCCGGGTGGGCGGCAGCCGATCAGCTGCCACCGTGCTGCGTTGTGGCCGGGGCCGGAGCATCGCCGCCAGCGTACGGCGTTGGCGGTCGGTCATCGTGCCCACCGTCTTGGTCTCGGACATCGGGATCTGCGCCAGAAACTTGCGGCAGCGGCTTACACCCCAGCGACGCTGGCTCATGAGCAGGTCAGCGACGCTCATGCTCTGCGCCTCCCACGGGCACTCCAGCACGACCTCGGCGACGCTCGTTTCCCCCGTGGCGACCCTGCGCTTCAAGTCCGCGCGGGCCAGGCGCACTTTATTGGCGCGCTCCAATGCACGCATATATTGCGGCCCACCCTCGAGGGTTGCGCCGGCAGGGGCTATCGTCGCTGTCGCGTTCATGTTCGCTCGCTCCCCGTCGCCCGGGTGCCTCTCCCGGGACGACATCTGCTTGAGTTTTTCCAGGTAGCGCACCGTGCGGCCACTCGGTGCACCGCCCCTGGTACCCCTTTACCGAGGAGCGCGGCGCACGATCGAGGACCGTGTGGAGCGCACCCCAAAGCTACGTCAGGGCGGGGTCGCAGGTCAACGGGTGTCCCGCAGAAGATTCGCTAAAAGCGAACTTTTTATGGTTCCTCCCAAAGATTGTGAGGAATATGAGGTTTTGGCGCTCGGGGGCGCCGGGTCAGTGAGATGTGGGAAGCGGTCCGTGCTCGGCCTCGAACTCGCGCTTGACGCGCGCGAAGACGTCGAGCGCCTCGGCGATCGTGGCCTCGTCGTGCGTGGCCATCACGCTGGTGCGCAGAAGCGCTCCGCCAAGTGGAACTGCCGGGTGTAGGGCCGTATTGACGAATACGCCACCGTCGTAGAGAGCCTTCCACAGCAGCGCCGCCTTCCAGTCATCGCCCACCAGCAGCGGCACGATCGGCGTCACGATCGAGCCGCCGTCGGGCAGTGTCTGCGGGCTCACGACGGCGAAACCCAGCTCGTGCAAGCCATCGCGCAGACGCCAGGCGTTCTCCAGCACCTTCGCGAGCAGCGGCGGGCCCTCCTGCGAGCGCACGATTCGCAGTGCCGCGAGCGCCGCGCCCAGCGCCGCAGGCACGGCTGAGGCAGTGAACAGGAAGGCGCGAGAGTACAGACGCAGGTACTCGATTACCTCGTGCGGTCCTGCGATGAAGCCCCCGCAGGAGGCCAGCGACTTCGAGAACGTGCCCATGCGCAAGTCCACGCGCTCCTCCACGCCCAAGAGCTCCGCGGTGCCCGCGCCGCGCGCGCCCAGCACGCCCGCGCCATGCGCCTCATCCACCAGCAGGCGCGCGCCGTAGCGCTCGCACAGCGCGCAGATCTCGCGCAGCGACGCGATGTCGCCCTCCATCGAGAACACGCCATCCACGACCACCAACACGCCGCCGCCATCGCCCTGTGCGCGCTCGAGCATCTTCTCGAGCTTGTCCAGGCGATTGTGGCGGAAGGGGCGCAGCTTCGCGCGCGAGAGCAGGCAGCCATCGAGGATCGAGGCGTGATCACCCGAGTCCGCGATCACAGTATCTCCGGGCCCCAGCAGCGTACCCAGCGTGCCCACATTGGCCTGGTGTCCCGTCGTGAACACGATCGCGTCCTCGGTGTTCATCCAGCGCGCGATCTCCTCCTCCAGTTCCAGGTGCAGTGGGATCGTGCCATTCAAGAGGCGCGAGCCGGTCAGGCCCGTGCCGTAGCGCTGCAGCGCGTCCTGCGCTCCCTGCAGCACGCGCTCATCGCCCGTCAGCCCCAGGTAGTTGTTGGAGCCCAGCATGATTCGCCGCGCACCCTCCATCTCCACCACCGGCAGCGCCGGGGAGGTCAGGACGTGGAAGTAGGGCAGGATGTCCGCCTCGCGCGCCGCCGCCAACAGCTCCGAGCGCTCGTGCTGGTGGACCTTCGCGAAGACGTCTGTCGAGGTGTGCATGTAGGGTGGCCGTTCGGTGGTCGTCGAGATCGGAGGGATCGAATTGGGGTGCAAGCAATGAGCGCGGTCGAGGTACGCGAGGTCTCAGGCCGCAGGGACCTGAAGGCGTTCATCGACTTCCCTTTCCAGCTGCATGCTAACCACCCCTGCTGGGTTCCCCCGCTGAAGATCGAGCGTCGCCTGTTCCTGAACAAGCGCATGAACGCCTTCTTCAGCCACGGCGAGGCGGAGTACTTCCTCGCCCGCCGCGATGGACGCGTCGTTGGGCGTATCACCGCCCAGATCGATCACGCCTACAACGACTACCACTCCTCGCATTGGGGCTGGTTCGGCTTCCTCGAGCTCGAGGACGACCAGGAGGTGGCCGATGCGCTGCTGCAGGCCGCCGGGGCGTGGCTCTCAGCGCGCGGCTGCGAGCGCATGGTCGGTCCCGCCGATTTTTCCACGAATGACGACGCCGGCGTGCTGATCGAGGGCTTCGACCTGCGGCCGATGATCCGCCAGCCCTGGCATCCCCCCTACTACCAGCGCCTGATGGAGGGCGCCGGCATGGTCAAGGCCATGGACCTGCTCATGTGGAACCTCGAGGTCACCGAGCGCGAGCAGGTGTTGCCCGTAATCTGGGAGCTCGCCGAGAAGGTCCAGACCGAGCACGGCATCCGCGTGCGTCCCATGCGCCGCCGCCAGCTGCGCAAAGACATGGACTCCTTCGCCGAGGTCTACAACTCCGCCTGGTCGCGCAACTGGGGTTTCGTGCCGTTCTCCAAGAAAGACCTCGACGCCTATGCCCAGGAGATGCAGATCGTCTTCGACAAGCACTGGTTCATGATCGCCGAGCGCGAAGACACGGGCGAGGTGGTCGGCATGGCCATCACCATCCCCGACATCAATCAGGTGCTCGAACGGATGCAGGGACGGCTGCTGCCCTTCGGCTGGTGGCACTTACTGCGCAAGGGGCGCATCATGGATCGCGTGCGCGTTGGCTTCTTGGGCGTCAAGCCCGAGTACCAGCACACCGGCGTCGCCGCCAAGCTCTATCAGGAGCACTTCGACGCCGCCGAAGTGCGGCCCCAGACGGGCGGGGAGATGGGCTGGATCCTCGAGACCAACACCGCCATGAACCGGGGGATGGAAGCGATGGGGGGGCGCGTCGTGAAGAAGTACCGCATGTATGAGCGGATGGTCTGACGCGCTCTTTACACTTGCACGAGTGAGCGATCCGCAAGAGCACGAGCCGATCACCGAGGAAGTCGACGCCCTGCTCGTCGAAACCGATGAGGAGGTGATCGTCGCCTCCCGCTCCATGCTCCCCGCCACCGCGCGGGGGATGGTGCCCGCGGTGCAGGCTGCCGCGGTTGCCGCCGGAGGCTTTGTCGCGGGCGCCGCTGTTGTTGGTTTGGTCAATCGCCACCACAATCGCGCGCTCGCCCAGGGGCAACAGCCGCGCCGGCGCCTGCTCCGCCGCTCCCGCGAGGGTCGCGTCGAGGCGCTACAGATCGTCTCCACCCGCTCGATCCTCGTCGACGTCCACCTGCTCGGCAACGGCGAGCAGGGCTAAGCGCCGGGCGGCGAGGGGGAGGCGGCAGGGGGTGGAGGTCCGCCACGAGGTTCGGCCGCCGTGGTCGTTTCGCCTGCCCTTGCACGGTGGCGTTGACGGAGTGCTTCGCTACCGCGGCGGCGTGCTTTCGCGCCTGCTTCACCACGATGGCGCACCTGTCGTCGTGCGCGTGGCCCAGACTGCGCCCGACGCCGTTCTCTTCGGCGCCAGCGCCGATACGAAGGTTGCCGCCGAGCACGGCATCGCGCGTATGCGCTTCGCGCTTGGGGTCGATGACGACCTGCGGCCCTTTCACGACCGCTTTCGCGACGATCCCCTGATTGGGCACTCCGTCCGGCGGCGCCTGCACCTGCGCATCCGCCGGCGCCCCGAGCCCTTCGAGGCGCTCGCCTGGGCTGTCTGCGAGCAGCTGATCGAGTTCGAGCGCGCCGCCGCGATCGAGCGCCGCATCGTCTGGCGCCTCGGGCCGCGTTGGGTCGGGGGAGACGGGGCCTCACCGCGGGAGAAGATCGCGCTGCGCGACGTGCCCAGCGCCGAGACCATCGCCGGCGTCTCGCCTGCCTTCCTGCAATCGCTCGATCTCGGCGGCGCTCGCGCCCGCACGCTCGTCCGCGCTGCCCGCGAAGTCGCCCGCCGGCGCATCGACCTGCACTCGCACGATCACGAGCGGGGATGGCGGCGGCTCAGGGCCATTCCCGGCATCGGGTCCTGGACCGTCGAGATGCTCGCTCTGTACGGCCAGGGGCGTCACGACCAGATCCCCGCCGGCGATCTCGGCTTCCTCAAGCTCGTCGGGCGCCATCTGTCTGGCGGCGATCCAAACGCGCGCGCAACGGAGCAGGAGGTCAGAGAGTTCTTCAGGCCCTACTGCGGGTGGGCCGGCCTTGCGGCGCGGCACATGATGGGCGGGGCTTAGACCAGTCAAGAGCGAACAGCGCGAGTCGTGCACTGCGCGCAAAGACCACCCGCGCCACGGGTCAATTGACGGCCAGGAGTTCGATGTCCCCGTCGGGAGCGCTCAGCTGCCACAGGGTCGCGCGGCGTAGCATCCGCGCATCGATCTCCAGGTGCTCGCTGCCGGGGTTCAGGACGCGCGCTTTCAGGTCGTTCAGCGCGTCGGCGAGGCGCTTCAGGTTGGCCGGGGTGGGGGAAGGGATCAGATCGAGATCGTTGGTCATGCGCACGTGGCCATGGACCTGGACCGCGATCCCGCCCACGACGACATAGTCGACGCCGTGCGCGTCCAGAGCAGCGAAGATTCGCTCGACGTCCGGCGGCTGGCGCTCAGCCATCGCCTCGTGCGGCGCGGCCCGCATTCGCCAGGCGTGCTGCCGTTCGGTTCCAGGAGAGCGCCAGGGCCAGGCGCTCCTCCGGGATGCGCTCCAGCGTGCTTGCCATGTGCGCCGGATCCCAGTCGGTCGGCAGTCGCTGCGAGGCCAGCACCGGTTCCTCGCCCATCGCCAGCATCAGCTCGCGCAACGTCGTGAACGTCGGCGACACCAGGCCCCGCTCGATCCGGCTCACCGCGGCCTGTGTCGTACCGGCGCGCAGGGCCAGTTGGCGCTGGCTCAGGCCGAGGCGCAGGCGGGTGGAGCGGACCAGTTGGGAGGGGGGCATGACATCATAAAAGATATCAGATTGAGGGCGAGCGAGATGGCTCAGGGGAGGTCGAGCACCAGCAGCAGCGCGTCGTCGATCGCGCGTATGTCCTCCAGGCCCAGGTGGGCCACATGCTCGCCGAGCGCGCGGGTGTCGACAGCTCCGACCATCTCGCAGAGAACCTGGGTGGGTTGATCCAGCAGCGTTATCTCGGGGTGGAAGCTCGCCGGGAATGCCGAGCGCGATGTCGGGCAGATCGCGACCGTCGAGAGGGTCAGTAGGTCGTCGGCCTGGACAATCACGGCGTAGCGGCGTCCCTGTTGGACGTGACCGCGCTTACCCGACAGCTTGATCGCGTGGACGTCACCCCGGACCACGCAGGTCCTCCATCAGCACGGCCACCTCGCGCGCTTCGCGCACATACGCGCGGTTCTCCATTAGGCGCCTGGCCTCGGCCGCCAGTCCGCGGCGCCTGCGCTCTCGCTCCGCCGTCTCAGTGATCGCCTGGCGGGCCGCCTCCGCCCGGCTCACTCCGCGCCGGCGCGCCAAGTCCTCGAGTGCGCTCAATCCCTCACGACCCAGTCGCAGCGACAGTGGAGGGGGGGCGGCAGAAGCCACGCCAGAATTGTAGCGTGTATCGCGCTACGCTGCTCGCAAGCCAAACGCCGGGCCGCCGCTAAGTTCATCGCTGCTTGCGGCAGGCTTGACCCCAGCTTTACACGTCCGTCCTTTTAGGGGTTGACTTTTGCATCGGACTTGGTATAGGCTTGTTCATGTCAGGCATCCGTCTGGCGATGATAGGTCGGGTCAGGGTCCTCCCGCTGGTGCGGGTTCCATGGGACCGCAGGGATGTTGGAGAGGGATTTCGATCGCTTTACGAGGGATATGAGATGAGTGATCTTATTTTCACCGCGCCTGGCGCGGCCAAGGGTGTTGTGGCCCTGGTAGGGGGTCCTTCTAGATGCTTCAGCATCGCTGAGGCATCTCTCTCTCTCTCTCTCTCTCTTGGCCCGGATCGTTAGCTTCTAGGGCCTTTCGCCGCCGGTTCTCGGCGGCTCGCTCCGGTCGTGTGGGCCGGGTGGGTATTTCGCGCGCGTCGATGGCGCGTCTTTCGTTGTCGTCATGGCGAGGGGCGTGCCCCTCCATATGTGAGGAGGGGATTGGCTGATGAGGATGCCTGCGTTGAGGATGCTTGCCCGGAGGGCGCCAATGTGGAGGGTGCCGCTGGGTGTCGGGCTTGCTGGGTTGGTCTGGGCGTGCTGCTGGGTTGGTGTCGCGGCGGCTGTGAGTCTGCCGGATGGGCGGGCTTATGAGCTGGTCTCGCCGTTGGACAACGGCGAGGTCTTCCAGCCGTTTAACCGTCTGAACGAAGGCGAAAACGCGCTGATCGGGTTCGGGCCGTTTCGGGCGGCGGCCGATGGCAATGGGTTTGCGTATCAAGGCGATGCTCCCGCGTCGGGCGTGGGTGGCAACGGCAACCAGTCGTCCACCTCTCCGCAGGGAAACGAGTATCTGGCGGGGCGGTCGGCCGGTGGTTGGGGGGCGAGTGATATCGAGCCGCCGCCTGCCCCTGAATTCTTTTCACAGCCGGTGTACCAGTCGTTTTCGAGCGATCTCTCGGTTAGCTATTTCACGTCGCCAGACAGCCTGTCGCTGTCCGGTGCGCCGACTTGTGAAGGAGAAAATCTCTATTCACGTGATAGTGCCGGCGGGGGATTTGCGGTGCTGTCCACTTCGACCCTGGCGGGAAGATGCGGTAGCCCACTGTTCGCCGGTGCCTCGGCTGATGGCTCGCATGCTCTGTTTCAGGCCCGTGGTGCGCTGGTCTCGCCTGCTGTTCCCACAGCCGGCCCCGCTTTCAATGTCCATAATTGCACCTATAATTGCAATCTGTATGAGTCGATGGAGGGCGCTGTGAGTCTGGTGAATCTGTTGCCGGATGGGGGTGTGGATACGGCGGCGACGTTCGGTGGTCCGTCGGGCAATGGTAAGCCAGAAGCGGGCGGCATTCCGACAGAAGACCTGCCCGGTCTGAGCAATGCGATCTCGGTGGATGGGTCGCGGATGGTGTGGTCGGATGTGAGCACAGGTGTGATCTATATGCGTGTCGGCGGTGTACGCACGATGCAGATCTCAGCCGGCGCGGCGCGCTTCTGGACGGCGAGCGTGGATGGTCGGTTCGTGTTCTACACTGAAGGCGAACGGCTGCTGCGTTTCGATGTGGAAAGCGGTGTGCGGGAGGAATTGGCCGGCACCGGCGCCGGCGTGCAGGGCGTAGTTGGTGCCAGCGAAGATGGCTCGTATGTGTATTTCGTCGCGAATGGCGTGCTGGCTTCGGGTGCCACGCCCGGGTCCTGCAAGAGTGCTTACGCCGGGGGGGAATTTGAAGAAGAGAGAGCCAGATGTGATCTTTATGTTCTGCATTCGGGGGAGCCTGTGCGGTTCATCGCCGTGCTCGCCGGGTCCGACAATAACATCCCCGAACTCGCTGGAACTGGCCGGAGCGTGTTGGGGGATTGGCAGTCCGATCTGGGGTCGAAGACGGGTGAGGTGACGCCGTCCGGTCTGGGTGTCGCGTTCAGCTCGACGCTGCCGTTGACCGGCTATGACAATGTTGCGCCGTCCGACCCGGAACATCGTACGATCTCGGAGTTGTTCGTGTATGAGTTGGAAGGGGGTGGTGGTCGGTTGTATTGCGCTTCGTGTGCTCCCAGCGGCGCGCCTCCGACTGAAAACGTGGCTATCCAGGCTGGAGTACCGGCGGAGTATAAAAGCGGGGCGTGGGTGCACCCCAGTTTGTGGGGGACGTTCATGCAGCGGTGGTTGTCGGCTGACGGTAGTCGGGTGTTCTTCGATACGGCGCAGCCGTTGGTTGCGCAGGATACGAATCGTGTGACGGATGTGTATGAGTGGGAGCGTGCCGGTGTGGGTGGTTGTGCGCAGCCGGGTGGATGTGTGTATCTGCTGTCGGGTGGTTCGAGCACCGATGACTCGTTTTTCCTGGACGCGAGCGTGAGTGGGAACGATGTGTTCTTCATGACGCGCGCGCAGCTGGTGGCGGGGGATGGTGAAGAAAGCTTCCATGTGTTTGATGCGCGTGCGCCGCACGTTGCGGGTGAAGTGGTTGGTTTCCCGCCGGTCCCGGGGGCGGTGTGTAGTGGTGCGGGTTGTCAGGGTCCGGTGCCTGCGGCGCCTGCGTTTGGGACGCCGGCGAGCGTTGGGTTCGGTGGGGCGGGGAATCTCCCTGCGCCTGGGCCGGTGGTTGTGAAGCCGAAGCCGAAGAGGGTGGTGGTGTGCCGGCGGGGGTTTGCCCGTAGGCGTGGCAGGTGTGTGAAGGTGAAGGCGAAGCCGCGGGCGAGGCACGCCAAGGCGAAGGGGAGGCGATAACAATGGCAATGGCGATCGAGGCGAAGACAGGGACAGGGACAGTGAAGATGATGATGGTGGCTGGTGGCTTGCGTCGTGGTGTTCGCCGGGTGTTGGTGGCGGGTGTGCTCGGTGCGTGCGTGGTTGGTGTGTGGTGTGCGCCGGCGTGGGCGGAAGGCGCGGGCGCGGGGTGGGAGGTCACCTCCACAGCGTTGCCGACGAACCTCACGCCGGGACACAAGGGCACGATCGAAGTGGGTGTCTACAACGTCGGCGCAGCGAGCAGCAACGGTCCGATCACGGTCACAGACACGTTACCCCCGGGTGTTGAAGCGATCGAAGCCGGAGAGCTGGCGCGCACCTACCAACAGCAGTTTCCCGAAGAAACGCACGTCGGGCATGAACGGTGGGAATGCTCCGGAAGCACCGTCGTGACGTGTACGAGTATACCTGCCGGTCTCCCCTCGTTCGCGGGTGGCGGCGGTCTACCCGAAGTGGCTGGAGAATCGGAAGGGCCACTCGGTCTCACGCATATGACGCCGATTCTCGATATCGTGGTGAAGGTCGCGCCGAACGCGGTGGAAGGGAAGAGTGTCAACCGGGTGTCGGTGGCGGGCGGTGGTGCGGCTGAAGCTGCGAGCAGCGCTGACCCGTTGACGATCGCGTCGACCCCGGCGGGTTTTGGGGTCGCGGGTTTTGATGGGTGGTTCAGTAATGCGGATGGGACGTTGGATCGGCAGGCGGGTTCGCATCCTTATGCGGCGACGTTCGAGATCAAGCTGCCGACCGCACTGAATCAAGAAAGCGCGCTCGGCTCTGCTGGTGGCAAGGAACCGCGGGATATCGCGGTGAGTCTGCCGCCTGGCTTGGTTGGTGATCCGGGTGCGACGCCGCGGTGCACCCACCAGGAGCTGGAGCACCTGTTCAGCGCAAACGCCTGTCCTGGAGACAGTCAGGTGGGTTATCTCAGTGTGCTGGCCGCGCCCTACGCGGCGAACCCCTTCCAGGTGTTCAATATGGTGCCGCCGCGGGGGGTTCCGGTGGAGCTTGGCATTAATGTTCTGGGCATCATCACGTATCTTGATGCGGGTGTTCGCTCCGGCGGGGACTATGGGGCGACGACGCGCGCCAACAACAACATCCAGGGGGAAGTTCAGAGTGTCAGGGTGACGTTGTGGGGTGTCCCGGGTGACCCCAGCCACAACAGCTGGCGCACCCGTGACCCACGGGGCTGCAGCGAATTCGACCAGCTAGGACAGAGGTCGAGTGTGTGCAAGTTGCCTGAAGCGAACCCGAAAGCGTTCTTGACGATGCCGGTGTCCTGTGAAGGCCCGGGGCGGCTGTCGCTCTTCGTGAACTCGTGGCAGAACACGGCATTGACCGGTGAAGCGAGTGTCCCGGTGCACGACGCGAGCGGCGCGCCGATGAGGATGGGTGGCTGTGAAGATTTGCGGTTTGATCCGTCGATCGGCACGGCATTGGATACGGGACGGGTGGATTCGCCGGCGGGGTTGGCCGTTCATGTGCATTTTCCGTTGGAAGGGTTCGACGAACCGGAGAGCCTGGTGCCGTCGGATATGAAGGACGCTGTGGTGACGCTTCCGGAAGGGTTGGTCGTGAACCCGGGGCAGGCCACTGGGCTGGTGCTGTGCGGCGAAACGGAAGCGTCGCTGCGGACCCTCCCGGGAGGTGGGGAGAACGATGGGCCGGCGGTGTGTCCGGCTGCGTCGCGGGTGGGGAGTGCGCGGATCAAGAGCCCGCTGCTGGAAGTCGACCCGGAAAAGGAAATCGAAGGCAGCGTCTACCTGTTGGGCTCCAACCCTCCGGATCTGAAGCTGCTGGTCGCGGGGTCCGCGGATGGCGTGAACATCAAGTCGGTTGGTACGGTCCACATGGACACGACGACCGGGCGTTTGACCGCGACGTTCCAGAACACACCGCAGCAGCCGGTGAGCGATATCGACCTGTCGTTCAACGGTGGCTCACGGGGCGCGCTGATCACCCCCAGGAGCTGTGGTGTGTTTACGACGTCGAGCGACATCACGCCGTGGAGCGCCCCGGGCACCCCGGACGCGTTCCCCACCGCACAGTTCGGCATCAACGAAGGCCCGAGCGGTGGCGCGTGCCCGAACGGCGAGCCGTTCGGCCCGTCCGCGGTTGCGGGGACGACCAGCAACCAGGCGGGTGGGTTCAGTCCGCTGACGTTGACGCTCTCGCGTCAGGACGGCGAACAGGACGTCAACGGGGTATCGGTCACGCTGCCGCCGGGGTTGTTGCCGGTCCTGAAGGGCGTGGAACGCTGTCCGGAACCGCAGGCCGCACAAGGCACGTGTGGCGCGAACAGTCTGATTGGCCATACGACGGTCGCTGTGGGTGCTGGCCCGGACCCGTTGTATGTGCAGGGTGGCCAGGTGTTCCTCACCGGGCCGTATAAGGGCGCGCCGTTCGGGCTGAGCGTGGTGGTGCCGGCTGTCGCCGGCCCGTTCAACCTCGGGAACGTCGTCGTCCGTGCCGCGATCAGTATCGATGCTCATACGGGGCAGCCTACGATCGTCAGCGATCCTTTCCCCCGGATCCTGGATGGGGTGCCCCTGCAGATCAAGATGCTGAACGTCACGACCGACCGGTCTGGGTTCACGTTCAACCCCACAAACTGCGAACCGTTGAGCATCACAGGCTCGGTCACGAGCACGCAGGGTGCGACCGTGGGGTTGTCGAGTCGCTTCCAGGCTGCGGGCTGCCAGGGCCTCCCCTTCAAGCCCCTGTTCGCTGTCAGCACGCAGGCGGGGACGAGTAAGAAGCAGGGTGCGAGCCTGAATGTGAGGGTCGGCTCCAGCAGCAGCAGCCAGGCGAACATCCGCAGCGTCGCGGTGACCCTGCCGAAGCAGTTGCCCTCAAGGTTGACGACGATTCAGCAGGCGTGTGCCCAGGCGGTGTTCGCTACGAACCCCGCGGGGTGCCCGGCGGGCTCGAACATCGGGACGGCGACGGTGAATACCCCGGTCCTGCCGAACCCGCTTTCGGGGCCTGTCTACCTCGTCTCGCATGGTGGTGCGGCGTTCCCGGATGTCGTGGTGATCCTGCAGGGCGAAGGCGTCACGCTCGATCTGGTAGGTAGCATCGACATCAAGCACGGTGTCACGAGCAGTACGTTCGCGTCGGTGCCGGATGCGCCGGTCACGAGCTTCGCGATGAGTCTCCCCGAGGGTCCGCATTCCGCGCTCGCGGCGGTACTTCCCACGAAGGCGAAGGGCAGCCTCTGCGGCACCGCCCTGAGGATGCCCACCACCCTCACGGGGCAGAACGGCGCGGTCCTCAAGCAGAACACGAAGATCGCGGTCACCGGGTGCCCGAAGGCGAGGAAGAAGGGCAGGGCCAGGAAGCGCGGCAAGGCGAGGAAGCGGAAGGGGTAGGCGGGAGCTATGGCGGTGTCTTCCCGTGAGCGTGGAACCGGGGCGCGCAAGAGCGCCCGCGCCCCGCGGAAGTCTCGTGGGGGTGAGACCTCCAACGTTGGGCGTGAGAAGGTCTCGGAGATCCAGAGAGCGCGGATGATCACCGCGATGGCCGAAGTTGCCGGGGAGCGTGGGGCGGCGAACGCGACGGTCGCGCACGTCGTGGCGCGCTCGGGAGTGTCGCGCCGCACGTTCTATGAAATGTTCTCCGATCGCGAAGACTGCCTCGCGGCGGCGTTCGCGGAGGCCGTGGAGCGCGCGGCGCGGCGAGCGCTTCCGGCCTATCAGTCAGAGCGGGGGTGGCAGGCACGGCTCAGAGCCGGGATCGCGGCGCTGCTGCTGTTCTTGGAGGACGAGCCCGACATGGGCAGGCTGCTGGTCGTTGAGGCGCTCGGAGGCGGGCCAAGGGTCTTGGCGCACCGTGCGGAGATTCTCGCGCGGCTGGTGGAGATTGTGGATGAGGGCCGGGATCTCGCGAAGGTTCTGCCGCCGCCGCTGACGGCCGAGGGGGTGCTCGGCGGTGCGTTCGCGCTCGTGCACGCCCGGCTCTCGATGCGCGCTACGGCGCCCTTGACGGATCTGCTCGGTCCGCTGATGGGGTTGATCCTTGGCCCCTACCTCGGACCGGCCGCCGTGCGCAAGGAGATCGACCGGCCCGCGCCGAAGCTCACGCATGCCGCTCGGGGGGAGCGCTCAGATCCGCTGCGGGGTCTTGACATGCGTCTCACCTACCGCACGGTCCGCGTGCTCGTCGCGGTCGGCTCGCAGCCTGGGGCGTCAAACCGGACGATCGCCGACGCCGCCGGCGTCGAGGATCAGGGACAGATCTCAAAGCTCCTAAGGCGCCTTGAAAGCCTCGGCTTGATCCGCAACACCGGGCAGGGGCACGCCAAGGGCGAACCCAACGTCTGGACTCTCACCCCACGTGGCCAGGAAGTCGAGCAGGCAATCAAGGCACAGACCGAGGGGTAAAGCGGGCTCGACTGGCCTACGATTTAGGGGATCACGGGACCAGTACCGCCGCGCCCGTGAAGCGGCCGGCGCGCAGGTCGGCCAGGGCCTCGTTCGCCTCGGCAAGGGGGTAGGTGGTGACATGGGTCTTCACCGGGACTTCGGGGGCGATTTTCAGGAACTCGGTTGCGTCGGCTCGCGTGAGGTTCGCCACGCTGCGGATGCTGCGCTCCTGCCACAGCAGCTCATAGGGGAAGGATGGGATCTCGCTCATGTGGATGCCGCCGCACACGACCGTGCCGCCGGGGGTCAGAGCGCGCAGGGCCTTGGGGATCAAGGCGCCATCCGGTGCGAAGATGATTGCTGCTTCCAGCTCGGTTGGTAGGAGTTCGTCCGAGCCTCCCGCCCACGTTGCGCCCAGCTCCAGCGCAAAGGACTGGGTTGCGCTGTCGCCCGGGCGGGTCACCGCGTAGACCTCGCGGCCCTGCCACTTGGCCACCTGCGCGATTATATGCGCCGCTGCGCCGAAGCCATACAGGCCCAGGCGCTTCGCATCGCCGCACATCCGCAGTGCGCGCCAGCCGATCAGGCCTGCGCAGAGGAGGGGCGCCGCCTGCTCGTCGGGGTAGTCCTCCGGGATCGGGAAGCAGTAGCGCTCGTCCGCCACCGCCCACTCCGCCATCCCGCCGTCGATGTCCCTGCCCGTGAACTTCGCTTTGGGGCATAGGTTCTCGCGGCCGCTGCGGCAGTACTCACATTCGCCGCACGTCCAACCCAACCACGGTACGCCGATGCGCGGCGCTCGCACGGAATGAGCTGGTTCATCTACACGCGGACCATCCACGGCCGGCCCCTGCCGGCCCTCCTCAAAAGTTTTTCCATGCTCGACGCTCGCCACGATCTGGTGGCCCAGCACGCGCGGCGGGTTCTCGATTGCCACCTCGCCGTCCAACAGATGCAGGTCCGTCCTGCACACCCCGCACGCTCGCACCTTCAGCAACAGCTGGCCGGGTGCGGGGGTTGGGCGTGGCAGCTGCGTCGCTCGCAGCGGGGATCCCACGCGGTCGAACACCATCGCGCGCATCAGCCAAAAAACAGCTCCGCCGTTTCGTACAGCGCCGGGTCCAGCAGCTTCGGCTCGCGCAGCGCCTCTCCCAATGGGACCTCAACCACGCTGCCCGCGTTGATGCCAACCATCACGCCGAAACGACCCTCCGCGACGGCCGCCGTCGCGCTCACACCGAGACGGGTGGCCAGCACGCGGTCAAACGCCGTTGGTGTCCCTCCTCGCTGCACGTGGCCAAGGATCGTCGCGCGCGTCTGAAAGCCCGTGCGGCGCTCGATCTCACCCTCCAGGCTCACCCCGATTCCGCCCAGGCGCTCGTGGCCGAAGGCGTCCTTGCCCGCGCCTTGCACCGTCTGCATCGTGCCCTGCTTGGGGATGGCTCCCTCCGCCACCACCACGATCGAGAAGCTGCGACCGTGCTCGTGTCGGCGGCGCAGGCGCGCGCATACCTCGTCTATGTCGAAGCTGCGCTCCGGTACCAGGATCGCGTCCGCTCCGCCCGCCATGCCCGCGTGCACCGCGATCCAGCCCGCGTGGCGGCCCATGACCTCCACCACCATCACCCTGTTGTGCGACTCCGCCGTTGAGTGCAGGCGGTCGATCGCGTCCGTCACGATCTGCACCGCCGTGTCGAAGCCGATCGTCGCGTCCGTTCCGCCGAGGTCGTTGTCGATTGTCTTCGGCACGCCCACCACTGGGATGCCGTCTTCATGCAGCCGCAGCGCCACGCCCAGCGTGTCCTCGCCGCCGATTGCCACCAGCGCCTGTAACTTACGTCGCTCCAGCGTTGCCTTTACCGCCGCCGTGCCATCCGCGCCTTGCGCGTAAGGGTTCGTGCGCGAGGTGCCAAGGATCGTGCCGCCGCGGGGGAGGATGCCAGCTGTGCTCTGGAGTGTCAGCTCAATCGCCGCGTCCTCCAGCACGCCCGCCCAGCCGTTGCGGAAGCCGACCAGCTCGTGGCCGCGGGCCACGCCGCTGCGCACCACCGCCCGGATCGCGGCGTTCAGGCCAGGGCAGTCGCCGCCGCCTGTCAGCACGCCGATGCGGGTGTCCGTCGCCATCGCGCAAGTCTCGCACGGTTGCAAGGCGTCCTCCGACCCCACCATTGTCAGACGGCGTCCGCCCCCATGCGCCGCGCGCGACTCGCCGCGCAGCGCGAGCGACCTCATTGGTTGTAAGACGTCGTCTCTTTGGACGCATAGGCAGTGGTGGAATCCTTCGAAAGGGTGTAGCCTCGCTCTCCCGTGGACACCGCCTACCAGGGTCAGGCAGGTGCCGATCGGCCGACTTCGCAGGTGCGTCTGCGCGCTCGCGATGTCGTCGCCGACGTCTCGCTGCTCTCGCTCGGAGATCTCGAACCGCTCTGCGAGGCGCTTGGGCAGCGCCTGCTCGAAGACTTTCCCGCCTTCGGTCAGGACGCCGAGCTCGAGGGCGAAATGCACGCTGCGATCCACGCCAATCTCTACCACGTCTTCGAACACGTCATGCCCACCGGCGCCGAGGAGGCACTCGCCGCGCCGCCCGAGGCGCTGCGCTTTGCCGCCTCCGTCCTGCACCGCGGCATCGACACCGCCGATCTCATCCAGGCCTACCGCGTCGGGCAGAACCTCGCCTGGTCCTGGTGGATGGAGCGCCTTGCCGCGCGCCTCATCGGCGAGAGCGAGGTGCTAATCGAGGCTCTCCAGGTCTCCTCCCAGCGCATGTTTTCCTACGTCGACGCCGCCATCGACCAGCAGGTCCGTCTCTGGGAGGAGGAGCGCCGTCGCTGGCTTGGCCGCGCCGTCGCCCTGCGCGCCGACGCCGTGCGGCGTGTGCTTCACGGCGACGCACTTCCGTCCGAGGAGGTCGCGCAGGCGCTCGACTACCACGTCGAGCGGCCGCTGCTCGCCGCCGTCCTCTGGGACGAAGCCGCGCCCACCGGTGCCGCCGAGGCCGCGCCTGCCGACGCCGAGATCGCCATCAGCCAGCTCGAGGCCGTTGCCGACGCCATGGCGCTGGCGCTGGGCGCGAATCGCGCGCTGCTCGTCCCGGCCGGCGCCTGTAGCCTCTGGGCCTGGTTCCCCACCGAGCGTCACGCCGCCGCGCTGGACCTGCTCGCCGCTGCCGCCGCCTCCCACATCCAGGACGGGCAAGGTATTGCGCTTGGGCTGCCCGGCAGCGGGATCGAGGGCTTTCGCTCCTCTCATCGCCAGGCGCTCCGTGCCCGACGCCTGGCCGAGCTCGGCGACGCTCCCGCCGGCGTCATTCGCTTCGACCACGTCGACACTCTCTGCCTGCTCGTCGAGGATCCCGAGCTCATCGCCGATTTCATGCGCCGCAAGCTCGGCGGGCTTGCCTCGATGGATCCCGGCATCGACCGCCTGCGCGAGAACGTTCTCGTCTGGTTTCGCGAGGGCTGCAACTCGACCCGTGCCGCTTCGCACATGCACACTCACAAGAACACCGTGCTCTATCGGCTGCAGAAGGCTGAGGAGGCGCTTGGGCATCCGCTCGATGACGACCGCCTCGGGCTCGAGCTTGCCCTCACGCTTGCCGACCGCTTCGGGTTGGGGATGGTCGGTGGGTAGGAGGGTATGGGTGTGGGTATGGGGTACGCCGTAGGTGGGTGTGTCTAAAGCCCCTGACCCGGCAGGAACTCGTTGGTAAACGGCGGCAATCCGCCTGCGTTGGGGTCCGCCCGCACCAAGCCATGCTTGAGCATCCAGCTTCCAAACGCCGCCCACTGGCCCGCTTCCTGCCAGCCATAGGGCTTTCCGCCCGTGGGCATCGTCGCCGGGAGGGTCTTTTCGATCGAGCTCACCTGGAGCTTTGCTTCGAGGCTCGGGTTTGCCGCAATGATCGGCTTTGCGGCGGCCGCTGGGCTCACCTGCACCTCTCGCTCTCCCCGGCTCAGCGCCTGTAGGAACGCGCGCAGGTCCTGGCCGCGGCGCTTCGCGTCCGCTTCGCGCACCACCAGCACCAGCTCGTCGTATCTGGGCACTCCCGCCTGGTCAACCGGGATCGTGGTCGGGCGCTTGTGCAGCGCTTCCAGCTGCAGCGCCTCGTAGTTCCAGAAGCCTCCCAGCGTCGCCGCCACCTTGCCGGAGAGCATCGCCGGCACCAGGTTGAAGCCCACGTTCACTTCCTGCACCGTGCTCGGGTCTACGCCCGACGCCAGCAGCGCCGTCTTCAGCTCCGCCGCCTGATAGGGGATGCCTGCCGTACCGACCTTCTTGCCTTTCAAGTCCGCCACCTTGCTCACGTGACCGCTTGGCAGCGCGATGATCGACGTCAGTGGCCGTTGTACCAATGCGCCGATCGACACCAGCCGCAGGCCCCGGTCGCGTGCCAGCAGCAGCTCCGGCTCATAGGAGATCGCCATGTCCACCCTGCTCGCCGCCAGCTCCTGCAGCGGCTGCGCCGGGTTCGCCGGGGTCTGCGGCTTCACTTCCAGGCCCACCGCGCGGAAGTCCCCGTGCGTCAGCGCTGCATACAGCGCCGCGTGGTCCGCGTTGGGGAAGAAGTCCAGCATCACCGTGAACGGCTTCGTGCTCTTCGCCGTGATTGCGTCCTGCTTCTGGCCGCACGCCGATAGGGCCAGGCTGCAGGCGCTCAGCGCCAGGGCGGCGAGTTTGACTCTCAACTCACTTCTCCTCTCGGTCGGTGTGCCCACGGAGCCAAACGGCGCTCGGCGAGGGCCAGGGTATAGAAGCAGGCGATCGACATACCCGTGAGCACGGCGGCGGCTGCGTACGCGCGTTCGGGTCGCAGCGCCGTCACGTCGTTCAGGATCTCCCAGCCAAGTCCAGCGGAGGAGCCGGCTGTCGCGCCCGTGCTCGTCTCCGCGATGAATGCCGCTATTACCGCGACCGCCAGCGCGATCTTCGCGCCGCTCAGCGCCGCCGGCAGCGCCGCCGGCAGCTCCGCCACACGGAAGCACTGCCAGCGCGATGCATCCAGCGTCTTCAGCAGCTTCAGCTGGTCCGGATCCACCGACCACAGCGCGTCCAGCGTGGTCACCAGCACCGGGAAGAAGCACACCACCGCGATGATCGCCAGCTTCGGCGCCAGTCCAAAGCCCCACCAGAACACCAGCAGCGGCGCCACCAGCAGAAATGGCACCGCCTGCGAGCCGATCGCCAGGGGGTACAGCGCGCGGCGCAGCGTTTGCGAGAAGTGCATCGCCACCGCCGCGCCGAAGCCCGTTACGAGCGCCAGCACGATGCCCAGCAGGACCTCCTGCGCCGTTGTCTTGAAGTTCGACCACAGCAGGCCGCCGTTGTTCCACAGCGCTTCCGCCACCGCGTGTGGGGCCGGCAGCACGAACCGGCTCACGCCGCCCGTATCCACGTACAGCTCCCAGATGCCCAGCAGGGTCAGCAGCAGTGCCGCCGGTAGAAGGATGCGCAGAGCGCGTGCGGAGCTTGAAGCCGGGGCGCTCATCGCGCCTGCAATGGCGGTGGTAACGCGGGCGGGGAGGAGGACGGGTGCTCGACGGCATCTTCCAGCCCCAACGCCTCCAGCACCTGCTCGCGTAGCGCCACGATCGTCGGGTCCGCGCGTCGGCGGGGACGCGCCAATCCCACCTCCACGGTGTCCAGCACGCGACCGGGGCGTGGCGAGAGCACCGCTACCCGATCCGCCAACACCACCGCCTCCTCCACATCGTGCGTCACCAGCACCACCGACCTTGGCTCCTGCCCCAGCGCCCTCACCAGCCAGTTCTGCATCTCCGTCCGCGTGATCGCATCCAGCGCGCCGAACGGCTCGTCCAGGCACAGCACCTCCTTGCCCGACAGCAGCGTTCTTACGAACGCCACGCGCTGGCGCATGCCGCCCGACAGCTCGTAGGGACGGGCATGCTCGAAGCCCTCCAGGCCCAGCTCCGCGAAGACCTCCTGCGCCTGTGCACGGGCCTGCGCCTGCGGGATGTGTGCGATGCGCAGCGCCAGTGTGGCGTTGTCCAGCGCGCTCAGCCACGGCAGCAGCAGGTCGCGCTGGGGCATCAGCGCGGCCGGCGGGCACTCGATCGTGCCCGCATCCGGGTTGCGCAGACCACACAGCAGTTCCAGCAGCGTCGTCTTGCCGCAGCCGCTCGGACCCACCACCGCCAGTAGCTCGCCTTCGTCCGCATACAGCGAGACCTCTTCGAGGGCTTGTACTGGGGCGCCCCGCTCGCTGCGGTAGGCCATGCTCACGCCCTGCACTCTCACGTCGCTCCCTTCGCGGGCATTACCCCACAGGTTCGAAGGGTTGGCGCCGGGATTCTGATCTGCGCCATCTCAGCCGGCCTTCCCGCCAGCACCCCTGTTGTCTCAGCTTCTCGGGATGGATGCTAGAGGGTGGCGCAGCCGGCCGCTAGGCCGGCTGGCCGAAACGGGGACTCGCGCCGGAGGCGCGTGTCCCCCGGCTTCGGTCGGGTCCCTCTATTTCCTAGTCAGCTCAGGTCGCGCCAGAGCCTTGACGAAGTCCTCCAGCTGCGCCGTCGTCCAGCACTCGAACGCCGTGCAGTACTGCTCGTACGCGGCGATCACCGAGTCGCCGTAGTTCCAATACAGCTTTGGCTCCGGGTTCAGCCAGAAGGTGCGTCCCGCCCGCGCCGCCACCTGGCCGAACAGATCCGCGCGCGGGTCGCGGCCGTTCGTGCGTGCATCGCCGAGGACAATCACCGTCGCGCGGGGGTGCAGGTCGTCGCGCACCAGCTCCAGCAGCTCTGACCATACGCGACCGTAGTCGGTGTAGCCGCTGATGTCTGCCACGCCCGCGTCCGTGGCGATCCTTTCGCTCATCGCCTTGAAGTCCCGCTCGTGTTCGAAGACGTCCGTCACCTCGCTGATCCGCTCGATGAACACGAACGAGCGCATCTTGCGGAAGCTGTCGTGCAGCGCGTGCAGCACCGATAAGAAGAAGACCGACGCGCTCGTCACGCTCGTGGAGACATCGCACAGGACATAGATCTCCGGGCGCCGCGGGCGTCGTGGGCGGTACTTCAGCTCGACCGGCACGCCGCCCGTCTGCAGCGAGGCGCGCATCGTGCGACGCACATCCACGTGCGCGTGGTGGCGGTGGCCTCGGTTCTGCTTGCCCTGCGTCGCGAGCCTGCGGCGCAGCTGCGCTACCACCCTGTGCACCGCCGCCAGGTCCTGCAGAGGGCCGCTCGGCAGCGCTCGGTCCAGCTCGCCCAGGGGGCGTGCCGGGGGCAGGCTGCCCGTGCGCTCGATCTGGCCGCGTTCGAGCTCGCGGCGCAGCAGCGCCTCGAAGCGGCGCAGCGCGTCGCGCGGCATGCCCTCGCGGCGGGGATCGCCTTCGGGGAGCTCCGGCTGGGGGTCGCTGCGCAGGCCCAGCGAGCGGCGGATCCGCTGCACATCCACCCCGATTACGCCCGAGCCGCTCTCCTGGCGCCCGAACGCCGCGATCGCCAGGCGCGCCAGGTCGCGCATTGCGCCCTCGCTGCCTTCCTGCAGCGCCTGCGCGATCTGAGCGCGTAGAGCGTCGAGCTCCTCCGGGGTCAGCTCCTCCAGCGAAAGGCGGCCATCCTCGCCCAGCGCATCTCCGTGCTCGCCGTCCGGGCTCTCTTTGATGCCCTCCCGCGCAGCCGCGAGCTCCACCGCGCGGAAGAAGAAGCGGTCGAATACCAGCTCGAACACCCTGCGGTCGTCCTGGCTCTTGGCCAGCGTTGCCGCCAGCGCCTCGCGGAAGTCATCCTGGTGCGTCCACTCGATCTCCTCCAGGACCCTGAACGCATCCAGCAGCTCGCTCGTGCCCACCGCCACGCCCTCGGCGCGCAACTGCTCGCCGAGCTCCAGAAGTCTCGCCGCAAGCCCCTCCGGCGGGTTTGAGATGGGGACGGGCTTTGCGGCCCGCCTGCCGGAAGACGAGACCTCTCCGTTAGGCCGTGTTGGCATCGGCCATCGCCAACTTCAGCCCCACGCGCTCGGACACCACATCCATGTCTGTGCGGTGCTTGACGATCACCGACATCGTTTCGTTGAACGTCTGCGCGTCGATGTCCTTGACGCCCAGCAGCAGCAACGCCCGCGCCCAGTCGATCGACTCCGCGATCGACGGCGGCTTCTTCAGGTCCAGGTCGCGGACCATGCCGACCACCTCGACGAGCTTGCGCGCCACCGTCTGCGGCAGGTCGGGGGTGTGCATGCGCACGATCTCAAGCTCGTGCTCCAGCGCCGGGTAGTCAAGCCAGAGGTATAGGCAGCGGCGCTTCAATGCCTCTGTTAGCTCGCGCGAGTTATTCGAGGTCAGCAGCACCACTGGGTGCGTACGCGACTGCACCCTGCCCAGCTCGGGGATCGAGATCTGAAAGTCCGAGAGGACCTCCAGCAGCATCGCCTCGAACTCCTGGTCGGTCTTGTCAATCTCGTCGATCAGCAGCACCACCGGCTGCTCGCTGGCGATCGCGCTCATCAGGGGGCGCGCCAGCAGGAACTCCTCGCCGAAGATGTCCTCCTGCACGTCGCTCCAGCCCTTCTCGCCGCCCTCCGCCTGGATGCGCAAGAGCTGCTTGCGGTAGTTCCACTCGTACAGCGCCTTGGCCTCATCGAGGCCCTCGTAGCACTGCAGGCGCACGAGCTCGCGGCCCAGGTAGCGCGAGAGCGCCTTCGCCAGCTCCGTCTTGCCCACGCCCGCCGGGCCCTCCACCAGCACGGGCTTGCCCAGCTTTGCCGCCAGGTACGCCACCAGCGCCGTCGCCTCTTCAGGTAGGTAGCCCACCGCGCGCAGGCCCTCGGCGACATCGGCGGCGCTTGTCGGGGTCGGCGGGGCTTTGGTGGCCATGCCCGAGGAATGATAGGCGGCGATGCGCCTGCGGCTCGCGCCGCGGGGTTCGAGGTCGAGCGCGCTATTCGTGCATGCCGCATCGCGCGAAATGACTGGGTGAAGGGTGGCCATCTTATGCTACCTTCATGTACATGAGCGAGGTCGTGGGAGTCGCCGAGCTGCGCCAGAACCTCAGCCGCTATCTGCGTCGTGTTGCGCGGGGTGAGCGGCTGGTCGTGACCGATCGCAACCGGCCGGTTGCCGAGCTGGGGCCGCCGGCCAGCACGGGAGCGGCGCTCGACCGGCTCATCGCTGAAGGTCGCGTGTCGCGTCCGCTACGTCGCGGTCTACCCGAATCGCTGCAGCTTGCCGGTGATCCTTATGCGCTCAGCCGCGCGCTGGATGAGATCCGCGGCGAGCGCTGAGCGTGGCGCTCTTCTACGCTGACGCTTCAGCGCTCGTCAAGCTCGTGCGTGAGGAGCCCGAGAGCGCCGCGCTGCGAGCCTTCCTCGCGGACGCCGACTGCATCTCGTGTGAGCTGGCAGTGACTGAGGTGCCGCGCGCGATCCGGCGCGCTGCGGCGCACGATCCGCGACTGGCGCTTGACGTCCTGCTGCGGCAGGCGGGGGAGCTGCTGGACGCCTGCGCGCTCGTTGCGCTCGATCGCGGCCTGCTCGAAGTTGCCGGTGCACTCGCCGAGCCAGGGTTACGGGCGTTGGATGCCATCCATGTCAGCGCCGCCGTATCCGTTGCTCCACTCGACGCATTCCTCAGCTATGACGAGCGCCAGAGTGCCGCTGCGCGTCTGGCGGGGTTGCGCACCGTCAGCCCCGGTGTTTGACAGTCCATAAGCACATCGGTTTCCCTTGGGGCTTGACAACACCTGCGGAGCTGCACCTATGGTGCTTATGGTGCTCACACCGCGGGAGCTCGAGGTCGAGCGCGCTATTCAGGTGCAGACCGCTTCGCGCGCGGGCGGCGGATGAATGGGGGTTCGGGACGCCGCGCCGCGCGCATCCTCGAGCCTGCGTAGGTCATCGTGCCTGCTGCTCCAAGCGCGAAGAAGATACCCCACTGGATGCCCACGTTCGCTGCTACGCCGTGGCCGCCGATGCCCGGCTTGTCGAACAGGCGCCATACCAGCAGGGCCGTTACCCATAGGCCGGCCAGCATGACGATCGCGCCGTCGCTGCCCGGGAGGTGAAACTCGCGTCGGCGCGCGCGGGCTATCAGCAGGGCCAGGACCGCCACTGCCACCAGCAACACCGCCGCCTCCACGAAGCTGAACACCGCCCATGCGTTCAGGTTCTGGCTCACAAGCGGCTGCGTTCGGCGGGCCGTGACCACCGCGTTCTGCTGGTACCAGGGGAAAAACATCGTCACGAACAGCGCCAGCGCCGCCGCGCCCGCCAAGCGCTGCTCGAGGTCGAGTTCTTCCCACACGTCCATCGCTCGATTGTACGAGGGGCGCTCGGTGGCACTATCGTGTTTGATCGTGCGCGCGCTCATCGCTCAGGACTACGGGCCGCCTTCGCAGCTCTCCCTCGGTGAAGTGCCCCCGCCGCAGCCGGGGGGCGGCCAGGTGCTTGTGCGCATGCGCGCCGCTGCGCTCAATCCTTTCGACCTCAAGCTCATCACTGGGGCTGTCAAGGAGTTTGTGCCGATCGAGTTCCCCTACGTGCCCGGCATGGACGGCGCTGGGGCTGTTGCCGCGCTCGGCGAGGGGGTCGCGGGGGTCAGCGTTGGCGATCAGATCTTCGGCTTCTTCGGGCGCACGCCCGGGACCATCGCCGAGTTCGCAGTGCTCGCCGTGGACTATCTTGCCCCGCGGCCCTCCGCGCTCGATCCCTTGCGTGCCGCTGCGCTGCCCGACTCCGGGGTCACCGCCAAGACGCTCCTGCGCGCCATCGAACCTTCCGCGGGGGAGAGCCTGCTCGTCGTCGGGGCCACCGGGGGGATCGGCATGTTCATCGTGCAGCTTGCCGCTGCTGCCGGTGCCGAGGTGCTTGCCACCGCCACGCCTGCCGACACCGACTATGTGCTCGGGCTCGGCGCCGCGCACGCGCTCGACTACACCTCCGATGACACCGCTGAGCTCGCGCGCGCCCTGCATCCGCAGGGGGTCGACGCCGTCATCGATCTCGTCTCCTCCGGGGGGGCAGTGCTCGAGAGCGCGCGGGCGCTGCGCGACGGCGGGCGCTTCGCCTCGCCCCTCCAGGGTCCCAAGGATCTCGGCCGCGGCATCCAGGCGTCCTATGTCAGCCTCACGCTGCTGCCGGGGGATCTGCAGGATCTGGCTGCGCGCGCCGCATCCGGGGCCTTACGCGTCGAGGTCTCGCGCGTCTATCCCTTTGCCGAAGCCGTTCAGGCCTTCGCCGACTTCGCGGGCGGCCACACCCGGGGGAAGCTCGTCGTTGACATCAGTGCCTAGGTCTGCTGGACGCCGCTGACACCGCGATCGAGCCCGTGGCGCTTTCGTGGTTGCCCGCCAGGTCCGTCGCGCTTAGGCTCACTTCGTAGATGCCTCCGGCTGTGGGGGTGACCCACAGCAGTCGTGGCTTGCCCCCTGCCAGCGTCGCGCGGTTCGTCCACACCACGTGGCCGGCCGTGCGGATCGTCATCGACACCGTTGCCAGCTTCGACAGCTCGATCCGCACGCCCGCGCGCGTGCCCCCGCGCAGCGTCGTACTCAGCACTTCCAGCGTTGGCGGGATATGCAGGTCCGCCTTGAAGCGTTCGCCCGTCGTGCAGTAGATCTCATCGCCCGCGATCGGCGTGGGGGGTGGGGGCTTCGGGGTCACGCTTGTCGTCGTGCTCGTGCTCGTCGTACTCGTCGCCGTCGTGCCCCCGGCGGGGTTCGGCGTCGGGGTGGGGGTCGGCGCTGGAGTCGGCGTTGGCGGCGCCGGCGGGGGCGGTGTCAGCGGCGGGCCTCCCTGTGTGCGCTGGCACAGGTGTTCCAGAAATTCAGTCAGCAGCGCGTGGTAGTTCAGGTTCGATTCTTCGTGCTGGTCATACAGCGACCACGCGCCCGTGTCGTAGTGGGGCACCTCCGCCCGCGCCTCCGCATCGCCCGCTTCGAACAGCTGCTCGCCGAGCGGATCCTGCGTGATCGAGGTGTAGTCATACAGGCCTATCACCGCCTGGATGAAGCCATTGAGGATGTGGTCGCTCGGGGCGTACGTGTACTCCGCATACTCCGCGCCCGCCGGCGTGCTTACGCGCACGCCTTCTGGGGGCGCGTGCTGAAAGATGCCCAACGCCTGCTTTGCCGTCGTCAGGTAGGCCGCGTTGTGCAGCTTCAAGAAGCCTCGTGAGAACGCCTGCAGCGCCGTGCCCTGGGAGAGGCCGCTCGTCCACGGGGGCAGGCCCCCGTCGAACTGGAACATATACTCCCACGCCACGCCTCCCGCCCGATGGGTCGCCAGCGGGGCCGCTTCGTTCAGCAGTTCGCTCAGTGCCGTGTAGTTGTGCGAGAGGTAGTAGCCATTCGCGCTGCCAAAGGTGCCCAGCCACTGGATCTCGATCCCCTGGCCCGGGTAGTACTCCCACACCAGCTTGCTGCCGGGGAAGCTCACGCGTGTGCCCGAGCCAGGCAGGTACTTCGTCGTCCACCATTCCCTGTTGCGTTCCAGCGTCAAGAAGAGGGCTGGGAGGCGGCTCGGGATCAGGGCTCTGCTCGCAGCGATCGCTTCCACGTTTGTCAGTACGCCTGCCAGCTCGGTGTGGCGCGTGCCAGACAGGCGGGCCAGCGAACGGCGCGCCGTTGCGTACGCACCCGCGTAGCGAGCGTATTCCGCTGCGCTCAGCTGGTTCGTGCGCTGCAGGGACTGGAGTGCCGCCGTGACCGTCACCGTCAGGCGCGCATGGGAATGCCGCGTGCGCGCCTGCAGCGCCGTCGGGAGCGCCAGCAGCGCCACCGCTGCCAGGGCCAGGGCAGTACGCATGCGCGGATCCTACGCCTGCTTGTGCCCTAGCCGCGCAGGTTCTCTTGCGCTACCCTTCACGACGATTGACTGACTGGTCAATCTACCGTCCCCAAGCCCACCTTCATCGGGCATGCCCCGCAGGGCTGCCCCTTCAAACCCCGTCGAGGAGAACACGAGAGAAATGGTCGATTTCACGCTCACAGACGAGCAGAAGAACCTGCGCGAGATGGCGCACGACTTCGCCGAGAAGGAGATCCGCCCGGTGGCCTGGGAGTACGACAAGGAGGGCACGTGGCCGCAGGAGATCATCCAGAAGGCTTGGGAGGTCGGGCTCATGAACACCCACATCCCCGAGGAGTACGGTGGCCCCGGCATCGGCTACCTCGAGGGGTGTCTCATCGAGGAGGAACTCTCCTGGGGGTGCTCCGGGATCCAGACCTCGCTCGGCTGCAACGGGCTGGCCACTGCGCCGATCGTGCTCGGCGGCTCCGAGGAAACGAAGAAGAAGTACCTTGGCATGCTCACCGAAGAGCCCAAGCTCGCCTCGTTCTGCTTGACCGAGCCCGATGCGGGGTCTGATGTCTCCGGGATGCGCACTTCTGCCGTCAAGCAGGGCGATAAGTACGTCCTCAACGGTTCCAAGTGCTTCATCACGAACGGTGGTTACGCCGACTACTACACCGTCTACGCCAAGACCGACAGAGAGGCCGGCCATCGCGGGATCTCCGCCTTTGTCGTCGAGCGCGACTGGGGCGTCGTCGTGGACAAGAAGGAGGACAAGCTCGGGCAGCGGGCTTCGAACACCGCCACCATCACCTTCAACGACGTCGAGGTGCCCGAGGAGAATCTGCTCGGCGAGGAGAACCATGGGTTCAAGCTCGCGATGATGACCCTGGATCGGACACGGCCCGGGGTTGCGGCAATGGCCACCGGCATCGCGCGCGCCGCCTTCGAGTTCGCCACCGAGTACTCCAAGGAACGCGTCCAGTTTGGCGTGCCCATTGCTATGCACCAGGGGATTCAGTTCATCATCGCCGACATGGCCACCGAAATCGAAGCCGCTCGGCTTTTGACCTGGAAGTCCGCTGTGATGCTCGATAACGGCGAACGCAATACTTTGGTTTCCTCGCATGCCAAGCGCTTTGCCGCGGATACCGCGATGAAGGTCGCCACCGAAGCGGTGCAGGTGTACGGTGGGTACGGGTTCATCAAGGAGTACCCCGTGGAGAAGCTCTTTCGCGATGCCAAGATCATGCAGCTGTACGAGGGGACCTCGCAGATCCAGCGGCTTGTGATTGCGCGCGAGACGCTTTTGCCGCGGCGGGTCGAAGAGCCGACCGCGGCGGCCGTCTGATGTTCGTATTCAAAGCCGCCGTCGTCGGCGCCGGCACGATGGGCGGCCAGATCGCCCAGACGATCGCCGCCGCGGGCATCCCCGTGGTCCTCAAGGACATCAGCGACGAGCTCGTGCAAGCCGGGCTGGACGAGGCGCGCAACGTCACCTCGGGGCAGGCCAACAAGTTGGCGGAGAAGGGCAAGATCAACCCTGAGCAGGCACAGGCGCAGATCGAGGAGGTCATCGGGCGCATCCACGGCACCACCTCCTATGAGTCCTTCGCCGACGTCGACTTCGTGATCGAGGCCGTGCCCGAGAAGATGGAGATCAAGCAGGCCGTCTTCGCCGAGCTCGACGCCGCCACCCCGGGTCACGCGATCCTTGCCTCCAACACCTCCTCGCTCTCCATCACCGAGATCGCCGAAGCCACGCTGCGGCCCGACAAGGTCGTCGGCTTTCACTACTTCTACCCCGCTTCGGTCATGCCTCTGATCGAGATCGTCGAGGGCGAGGAGACCTCCGCGGAGACCGTCACTGCCGCGCTCACGTTCGCGCAGTCGATCCGCAAGCAGCCCATCACCTGCGCCGAGGTGCCCGGCTTCGTTGTCAACCGCATCCTCAACTCCGGCACCTCGGAGATCTGGCGCGAGCAGGAGCAGAAGGGTTTGTCGATCAAGCTCATCGACGAGGGCGTCGGCGCGGCTGGGGTGATTCCCATAGGGCCCTACTTCCTCGTCAACCTCCTTGGCCTCGACACCGTCCTGCACGTGGCTGAGCACCTTGCCGAGTCCTACGGCCCCGAGCGCTTCTACGTGCCCAAGGGCATGCAGAAGCTCGTGGGCGAAGGCAAGCTCGGCGCCAAGACTCAGGGCGAGGGCTTCTACAGCGCCCAGGGCGAGCCCAACCTGCCCGGCGATAAGGAGCCCGACGTGGAGGAGCTCGTCGAGCTGCTCGTGCTGAAGACCTTCGTCGAGGCCTGCCTCGTGCTCGAGGAGGGCGTCGCCACGCATCGCGACATCGACTTCGGGCTCATGGCCGGCGCCGGCCTCGATCCGCGCCGCGGTCTGTTGCCGCCCTTCATGAAGGCCGACGTCGAAGGGCTCGACACGATCTTGGAGCGCCTCGAGAACGCTCAGGAGCGCCACGGCGAGCGCTTCGCCCCGCCTACCATCCTGCGCCGTCTCGTCGCCCAGGGCCGCCTCGGGCAGAAGTCCGGTCAGGGCTTCTATGCCTATCCCCAGCCCGACGCCGAGCAGCCTGGGGAGGTCATCAAGCTCGAGACCCGCTCCGACGGTGTCGCGATCGCCTGGCTCGCCAACGGGCAGATGAACTCGATCGCGCCGCAGGTCATCGAGGATCTCGGGAAAGTGTGGCAGCACATCAAGGGCTCCTCCAGTGGGGACGGGGGCGGCATCCGCGCGCTCGTCATCGCCTCCTCCAATCCCTTTCTCTTCTCTGCCGGCGCCGACATCAAGGCGTTCACATCCATGGATGAGGCCGGGGGTGAGCAGCTGATCCACTCCGCCCACGCGCTCCTGCGCGAACTGGAGAGCGATGGCATCGCCACCATCGCCGCCGTCAACGGCCTCGCCTTTGGCGGCGGCTGCGAGCTTGCGATGGCCTGCGACGTGCGCCTTGCTGCGCGCTCCGCGCTCTTCGGCCAGCCGGAGATCAAGCTCGGCATCATCCCCGGCTTCGGCGGCACCCAGCGGCTGCCGCGGCTCCTCGGCACCAACAAGGCCCTGGAGATGAACCTCAGCGGCGATCCCATCCTCGCCGAGGAGGCCTACGAGTACGGGCTCGTCAATCGCGTGCTCGATGACCACGAACTGCTCGACACCGCTCTGGCGTGGGCGCGCAAGCTCGCCGGACAGGCGCCTTTGGCGATGGAGCAGATCAAGCGCGTCTCCGGTGCCGGCGATCTCGATCAGGGGATCGAGGCCGAGCAGCAGGCTTTCGCCACCGTCTTTCGCTCCGCCGATGCCAAGGAGGGCATCGCCGCCTTCCTTGGTAAGCGCGCGCCGCGCTTCCGCGGGGAATAAGGAGAGCTACGGCGTCAGCAGTGCAGCGATACCGATCTCATCGGGAATGATGTGGGTTAGCCCGGGAACGGTCCCGAAGGCCGCGTCGGCTGAGATCAGGGCACTTGCCCCCGAGTCCATTGCGCTCGCGGCGAGCACAGCATCGAAAGCCCCGAGACGCTCGCTGCGCTCGAACAGTGCAAGGCCGGCGCGCAGGTGCTCGCCGGTCGGCGTCAACAGCGGCGAGAGCAGTTCGGCGTAGTCGCCGCCCAACGCCGCCGCGTCGGCACGATCGCGTCGTTGCGCGCGGACATGAACGAACTCTTGGATCACCTCGACTGTGGTGGTTGCCTGGAGATCGCGCTCTGCTATCGCGGCGATCAATGCACGGCAGGGGTGGCGCAGCGGGTGCTCTGCTCCCTTGGCGTAAACAAGGACCGTTGTGTCGAGGACGATCACGCGCGGCGAGCACGCAGTGCGTCGAGCTCCCCGCGCAGCGTCTCGGGCTCGGGCACGGGCATGTCCGGGGCGTCCAGCAATCGCCGTGCGGCGCCTCGGCGCCTGGAGGCTGGGGCGCTCAGGCCGCGGTCGATCGCCTCACGAACCACGGTGGCCACTGAGACTCCGCGTTCGTGCGCGACCTCGGTGATCTGTTGGTGGCGCGCGTCGTCGAGCAGGATCTGCAGGCGATGCTCCAAGGGCATGCTCATACTGTAGCATGAGCATATCGGCTAGTCGGAAACGTAGGGAGGAGAACGCCGTGCGCCGCCGTGCGCCGGCCGTACGCTTGACGCTATGCGGCTGGGCTTCATCATGGAGCCACGGGCTCCCAACTCCAACTACCGCGCCGTCTTCCCGATGCGCGCGCTGGAGGCGCTCGGACACGAGGTGCTCTGGCCCGCCCAGCTCGAACGTGACATGCCGCTCAGCGAGCTCCTCGCCTGCGACCTCGTGCACTGCTTTCGCCGGCCCGATCGCTCGCGCGATCTCAAGCAGCTCGTGCAGCGCGGCATCGCCGTCAGCTTCGATAACGACGACGACTTCAGCGCCGCCGATATGACGATGGGTGCGGCGGGCCGGTTGCAGGCTGGAGGAAGAGCGCGGCTGGGTAACGCCAAGCGCTCCACTGAGATCCTGCGCCTGGCCAAGCTCGCCCACCTCACAACCACACCCAGCCATGTGCTCGCCGAGCGCTACCGCGCGGCGGGCGCGAACAACGTCGCCGTCATCGAGAACCATCCCGACGGCGACGTCGAGGGCTTCGCTGCCAAGCAGCCGCACGAGGGCATCGTCGTGGGCTGGATGGCTGGCGCCGAGCACGAGCGCGATCTCTCCTCGCTCGGCATCGTCGAGGTCCTTCAGCGGCTGCTTGACACCCACTCCGACCTGCGTGTCGTCACCGTCGGCCTGCGTCTGCCGCTGCACTCCGCGCGCTACGAGTTTCGCCCCAAGGTGCCCTTTGGCCAGTTGCTCCCCGCGATGGCCGATTTCGACATCGGCATCGCCCCGCTCGCCGACACCCCTTTCAATCACGCCCGCTCCGATATCAAGCTTAAGGAGTACTCCGCCGTCGGTGCTGCCTGGCTCGCCTCGCCTATCGGGGCTTACCGCGACGCCGGCTCCCGGGAGGGTGGCCAGCTGGTGGGGGAGGAGGGTTGGTTCGCTGCCCTCCACGGGCTCATCCGCAGTCGCTTCAAGCGCCATCGCCTCTCGCGCCAGGCGCTGCGCTGGGCCCGTTCGCAGGCCATCGCGCACTTCGCCTCCCAGTGGGAGGAGGAGTTCGCGCAGGCCATTGAGCGCGCACGGCTACGCCCGCACCTGCCCGACGCCCAGCAGGTACTCCGCTGACACTCTCAAGGAGCCGTCCTGCGCTTCGTTGTTCTGCGCATACAGCTCGAGCAGATCGGCTCGCAACGCTTCCCACTTGCCCTGGGGCTCCAGCATGTTCTTCGCCATGATCGTCGGACCCAGCACGCGTTCGTTGTACCGCACCCATGCCTCCGGCGAATCGGCCGTGAACGCCACCTCGTGGCGCTCGAAGGACAGCTCCACGCCGTGTGGCTTGAACAACGCGCGGGTGTGCTCTTCCGTGCCCCACAGCAACGGTGAGAGCACCTCAGGTGGGGGCGGGGGCATGTGCTTGCCCATTGCCTTGAACATCCGCCCATTCAGGCCCTCAGGGGTCCACGCCGTGAAGCCCACCTTTCCGCCTGCCTTGGCCACCCGCGCTAGCTCGCTCGCTGCCTGCTCGTGGCGTGGCGCGAAGATCACGCCGAAGCATGACGTCACGATGTCGAAGCTTTCCTTTACGAAGGGCAGCTCTTCCGCGTCGCCCTCGATGAAGCTCACCTCCACGCCGCTCTGCGCCGCCCGGCGTCTGGCCACCTCCAGCAGCTCCGGGGTCAGGTCCAGGCCCGTCACCTTCGCTCCCCGGCCAGCCGCTGGGATCGCCACGTTGCCGCTGCCCGTCGCCACGTCCAGCAGTTCCTGACCCGCGGCTGGCGCAACCGCGTCCACCAGCCGCAACGCCGCCTGCTCGATCGTCTGCGCGATCGACGGGTAGTCGCCCGTGGCCCACATCATCTTCTGTCCCGCCTTGAACTGCTCAACGTCTAATGCCATGTCGCCGCCTTCTGTCAGTTGCTTGCCATTGCCAAGTCGCGCTCGGGGGCTATCTCCCAGCGCGCCGCCACCTCGTTCAGCTCCTCACTCAGCGCCCAACGGTCCGCCGCCGGCTCGCCCGCGTAGGTTGCGTTCGCGCCCTTCAGCGCCATGCTGCCCGTGTTGTCGCCGATCGCTCGCAGCTCCCGTATCTCCGCCTCGCTCAGCAGCGGGACCGGGGGCAGGGCGGCCAGCTCCGCCCGCTTCTCCTCGATCTCCCGTGGAGCGCCTCGTCCGACTCCATTCTCTTCTCCACGTGCTCGCGGTGGGGCGCCTCGTCCGACTCTACTTTCTTCTCCCCGTGCCCCCGGGCTCGTGCGCGCCTCCTGGATCAGCGTCGGCGCCACGCACCGCACCGCCTCGTGCGCCAGGTTCCACTGGCATGCCAGCTGCAACATGCTCAAGTCGTGGCGCTGTGCGTAAGGGCGCATCCGCTCGAGCTTCTCATTGCCCCTCTCCACCCACCCCGCCGGGCGGAACTTGCGGTGATCCCAGTCGGCGAACTCATGGCCCGGCTTCACGTCGTCGTGGAACACGCCTCCATAGTCCACCACCCGCGTTATCACCTTCACCCCATTTGCCTCCGCCGCGCCCAGCGCCAGCTCTCCCGGCCACGGCTCCAGCGGGCTCAGGATTAGCATTGCCCAGTCCAGCAGCTCGCCGTAACGCTCGATGCAGTCGATCACGTCCAGCGTGAAGCCATTCGCTGGGCCCGGCGCTACGCCCAGCATGCGCGTCAGGCCCGCGTCGCGCACCGCTGCCATGCCCTCCCACACCGCCTCGCTTGTGTAGCCCGTGCGGTCCGGGTTGTGCAGCAGCAGCACATCCAGCCGCTGTACTCTCAGACGCTCCAGGCTGCGCTCCGTCGCCATGCGGATGTAGTCCGCGTATGCCTCCGGGCCGCGCAGGCGCGCGTCAGTGAAGCGCGGATAGCCCTTCGCGCCCTCGCGCGCGCCTTTGTAGAAGTCGTGGCCGATCGCGCCGATCAGGCAGTACGCGTCGCGATCCACACCTCTCAGCGCTGCGCCCAGCAGGCTATCCGCCTCGCCCGCTCCATACGCATCCGCGGTGATCACCGTATCTATGCCATCGCCCGGGCGCACCAGCGCGCGCAACCGCTCATCCTCCAGCGGCTCGCCGAAGTGCATGAAGCGCCCGCCGCTCCACGTGCCGATCGCGGTGGTGGTCGGGTCCATGCTCACCCGCTCAGCTTAAGGCCCGCCGTGCGCGCTCGCAGCGCCGCCTCCAGGCGCTCCAGTGCGTGGCGCACCGCCTCCTCGGCGGCGAGATTCGCGTCAGGGTGGCCCTCGCGGGACAGAAGCCCGCTGACGGATGACTCATCCGCGATTGTCGCGCTCAGCTCTCGCAGCTCATCGATCCGCAGCGCCAGATCCTGGCGACCCTCCGCGCTCAGCTCTTCCAGCGCCGCCGCGTACGCGCTGCGCAGCTCCACCGCCGCGTGCCTCAGCTTGCGCTGGTCCAGGTCCCGCCGCGCTCGTAGCGTGAGCTCCTCGCACAGCAGCGGCTCTTCGCGTCCGCTCAGCAGCCACGTCAGTCGCTCCGCCGGGCGCAGCGCCGATGCCCTTCGCTGTCGTCGCGGCCTGCTTCCCAGTAGCTCTTTTGCGTGCTCCCACAGCCCATCCGCGACCTGCTCGCCAATGCCCCAGCCCGCCCGCACAGCCAGCGCCTGCGCCGGCGAGAGCTCGTTTACGTACGGGTCTGCCGTTGCGATCCTATGTGCCGCCAGTACCTCGTTCACCACGCCTGTCGCTGCCCACATCTCTCGCTCCACGTCCATTTCCTTCAGCCACGCCTGCGCCTGCGCCTGCGCGGACAGCGGCACCGGGTCCACCACTGTCGCTCGTGTCATCGCCACCGTGGGCGGCTGCGGCTGTGGCGGCACCTCGCGTCCCTGCCGCGCTGCACCCATCCTCAGGCGGCGCTCGCGCCGGGGTCGGCCCTCGATCATGCTCAGCACCACCACGTGCCGCGGCTCCTCGTCCGGGCCTCGCAGCAGATAACGGCCATCTGCAGGCCCCAGCTCCCATGGGATCTCCAGCTGCACGAACAGGAACCAGCTCTCAGGCACTCCCGCACCGTATCCTTCACGGCGAACCTTTGAGCGACTGGGGAGCACGGATGTCAGAAGGCAGTTTGCGCGAGCGTCTCACCACCGGCACCGAGGATCGCCTCGGCCGCGCCCTCAGCGACCTGCTCGAGAACCCCATTCTCACCGGCGCCATCGGCCGCGCCTTCGACGCGCGCGAGAAGGCCGCCCAGGCGCAGGAGCTCGCCATGGGCGCTCTCAACCTGCCCTCTGCTGCCGATATCGAGCGCCTTACCCGGCGCTTGCGTTCGCTTTCCCATCGCATCGAGAGCATCGAGGACGGCGTCGACCGGCTCGACCGCACTCTCGCCGCCAAGGCCGCTGCCGTCACCGGCGCGGCCACGGGGGCCGTCGAGGCGCGTCTCGGTGGTATCGAGCGCCAGCTCCAGACGCTCACCAAGGCGATCGCTGAAATACGCGAGGACCGCCTCGCGGCGGCTGGGCCGGCGGGTAGGCGACGCGCGGCCAACCAGGCAGGGATTAAGACCCGCCCACCCGGCTCCTCAAAAAAGCCTTCCCCCACGCGCCGCGCCGCGCCTAAGCCTGCTGCCAAGCGTCGCGCTGCGCCCAAGCCTGCTGCCACGCGTCGTGCCGCGCCCAAGCCTGCCGCCACGCGTAGAGACGCGCCCAAGCCTGCCGCCAAACCTGAGGGTTAGGCCAGCGCCGCCAGCGCCACCCTGCCCATCTCCTGCGCCGCTCGCTCCAAATCCTCCTCGGCTATACGCCTTCGTCCCTGCGGGTGCAGCAGGTCCGATACCGCCAGCACGCAGCCCACCGCGATCTCGTGACGCTCCCCGACCGCGAACAGGGTCGCTGCCTCCATCTCCACCGCCACCGCGCCCTGTGCGCGCCAGCCATGCTCGCGCTCACCCTGCGGCTCGTAGAACAGGTCCGTGCTCACCACCAGATCGGGATTCTCGCCCGTCGTTCCTTCGAGGGCCTGCGTCAAGGTGGGGTTGGCGGCCACCCGTTCGCCCGCACCCAGGGCTCTGCTCGTGCCATCCGCCGCCAGCGCTTCGCCCGCTACCACCAGCCCGCCCAGCACCAAGTCTCCATTCAATGCGCCGCACGTGCCCACCCTGATCGCACGCCTCGCCCCGAGGGTGATCAGCTCGTGCAGCACGATCGCCGCGCTCGGGCCGCCCATGCCCGTGCTCTGGATGCTCAACGGCTTTCCATCCTCCGCCAGGCCCGTGTAGCCCCACAGGCCCCTGTGGTGGTTGAACATCAGCGGCTTCTCCATCAGCCACTGCGCCAGCGCCAGCGCGCGGCCAGGGTCGCCGGGGAGCAGCACCCGCTCCGCCAGCTCTGCCGTCGGGCGCAGGTGGATTGTCTGACTATCTGACACGCGGTTACGACTCTAGACTGCCGCTCATGGTCATGTCGCCCACCAGCATTCGCATCTAGGGGCCTGAACCGTGAGCGACATCACGCTCTCACAGGTGGCCGCCCGCGCCGGCGTTTCGGCTGGCACCGTCCGCCGTTGGGTCAAGGAGGGGCTTGTGCCTCAGTACGAAGGGGAGTGGACGCCAGCTGCCGCCTCCCACGTGCGCATCGTTGCCCGCCTGCGCGAGCGCGGGCACAGCGTCGAGCAAATCCGCGAGGCCAGCCAGAGCGGGCGTCTCGCCTTCGGCTTTATCGACGAACTGCTGCCCACCTCCGACGGTCATTTCACGCTCTCCGACGCAGTTCGTGTCACTGGGCTGAAGGCCGCCGAGATCGAGCGCATCGTCGCTGCCATGGGCCTATCCGTGCTGTCTTTGGACTCCATCTCCGACGAGGACATGGAGCTTTTGCGCTACGTCTCCGCGATCCTCGGCGCCGGGTTGCCCATGCCCGCCTTCTTGCAGCTCACCCGCGTCTACGCCCAGGCCATGGCCCAGATCGCCGATGCCGAGGTGCGGCTATTTCATTTGTATGTCCACGAGCCCCTAATGCGCGACGGCGTGCCCGGTTTGGAGATGACCGAGGAGATGGAGGCGCTCGTTGGCGAGATGCTCCCCTTCATCTCACCCATCATGAACTACCTGCACGCGCGCTTTCTCGCCCACTTCGTCGAGCAGGACGTGATCGGACACATCGAGTCCGACCTCGACGCCGATGCCGCCGAGGAGGGGCGCATGCGGGTCGCTGTCGCCTTCGCCGATCTGGCGGGATATACCCGTTTGACCGAGGAGGAGGGGGAGCAGGAGGCCATCAGCGCCGTCGAGCACTTCGTCGAAGCCGTGCAGCAGACCCTCCCCATCGAGGCCCGCGTCATCAAGACCCTCGGCGATGAGGTCATGATCGTCGGTGCCGATCCCGTCGCCTTGACCGATTGGGCCGTGGGACTCGGGGCCTCTTTGCCGGCCGGCTCGCCCCCGCCTCGCATCGGTGTCCACCACGGCGCCGCCCTCTACCGCGACGGCGACTACTACGGGCGCGAGGTCAATCGCGCCGCGCGGGTGGTCGCTCGCGCCGCGGGGGGTGAGGTCTTGGTGACGCGGCCCGTCGTGGACATGGCCGCCGGGCTCGATGGACTGCGCTTCGCGCTCATCGGGGGAGTTGTCTTGAAGGGTTTCTCCGAGCCCACCGAGCTTTTTATCGCCTCGAGCGCCGAGGGCTAAATGGACATACGCGAGCAGGTGCTGCAGTCAGGCTTGCTGCCTGCCGGCACGCCCGTGGTCGTCATGCTCTCGGGGGGGAGGGATTCTGTGTGCCTGCTCGATCTCGCCGTCGATCTCTGCGGGGTGGATGTCGTGCGGGCGCTGCATGTCAATTACGGCCTGCGCGCCGAAGCCGACGAGGATCAGCGGTTTTGCGAGCGGCTCTGCCGGGAGTTGGGTGTTCCGTTGGAGGTCCTCCGTGCGCCTGAGCGCGCGCGCGGCGCGCCCGGGAATGCTGGGAATGCGCCCGGGAATGTGCAGGCCTGGGCGCGTGAGGTTCGTTATCGCGCGGCCCTTATGCTTTTGGGGGAAAACGATGGGAATGTAGCGGTCGGGCATACCGCTACCGATCAGGTGGAGACAATCCTCTATCGGCTTGCCGCCTCGCCGGGGCGGCGGGCGCTGCTGGGAATGTCCGCGCAGGAGGGACGCGTGGTGCGTCCGCTGCTGGCTATCAGTCGCGAGCAGACCGCTGCCTATTGCCTGGAGCGGGGGCTCTCCTGGCGCGAGGATGCCAGCAACGAGACCGATGCCTACGCGCGCGGGCGCGTGCGTCATGGCTTGCTTCCCGTTCTGCGTGCTGTGCATCCTGGCGCCGAGGGCAACGTCTTGCGCACTGCTTTGCTGCTGCGCCAGGAGACCGAGCTGCTTGAGGGGCTAGTCGATGCCGAGTTGGACGGGGAAGAGTCGATCTCGATTAAACGCCTACGCGAGCTTCACCCCGCGCTCGCCCGCCTGGTCGTCGTGCGTTTGGCAGAGCAGGCCGCCGGACCGGGTGCGTATGTGCCTCAGGCCGGCGATCGCGTGGCTGAGATCCTGGATCTGGCAGCGCGTCATGGGCACGCCGAGTTGCACGTAGGCGGGCTCATCAGCGCCGTCATCGACAGTGGGCGACTGCGCATGGTCAAGATCGCTCCGCACTACCCTTCGCCTGAGCGCGACTAGACTGCCAGCTGTGCCCGATCCCCCCACGCCTTCCGTAGCCAACGGCGCTTTGACGGCCCATCTCGATGTGGAGGTTCATCCCGACGTTGGCGCCCATCCCGATGTTGGCGAGGTGCTCGTTGAGGCTGAGGTCCTGCGCAAGCGCGTCGCCGAGCTTGGTGAGGAGATCTCGCGCGACTACGCCGGGCGCTCGCTGCTCCTGATCGGCGTGCTCAAGGGAGCCGTCTTCTTCCTCTCCGACCTCATGCGCTTCATCGACATTCCCGTCGAGGTTGACTTCATGGCCGTCGCCTCCTACGGCTCCGCCACCGACTCCTCGGGGGTCGTGCGCATCCTCAAGGATCTCGACGTTGTCATCGCCGGGCGCGACGTGCTGATCGTCGAGGACATTGTCGACTCCGGGCTCACCCTGCAGTACCTCCTGCGCAATCTCGGCTCCCGCGACCCGTCATCGTTGGAGGTCTGTGCCCTGCTCACCAAGCCCGAGCGGCGCAAGGTCGACTTGCCCACGCGCTACGTCGGCTTTGAGATACCCGACCGCTTCGTCGTGGGCTACGGTCTCGACTACGCCGAGCGCTACCGCAACCTACCGTATGTTGCGGCGTTGACGCGGTAAAGTAGGCGATTCATGAGCCGATTCTTCAAGAGCGCCGCATTCCCCATTCTGATCGTGGTGCTGGTGGCTTTTCTTGCCACCAGGCTGATCCCCTCGAGCTCGAACAAAGGACCTTCGCACTCTTATCAGACGTTGGTCACTCACGACATCCCCAGCGGAGAAGTCAAGGAAGCCGACCTCAAGCAGAAGGGCAACGTCATTGAAGTCAAGCTCAAGAATGGCCAGAGCTACGAAGTCGGCTACATCGACCAGGCCACGCCGGAACTGTTCAAGCAGCTCGCCGAAGCCCAGACCAAGTTCGGCACGAAGTTCAACGTCGAGACCAACAAGAGCAGCGTGCTCCTCGGGATCCTCACTTACATCATCCCCTTCGTGCTCTTCCTGGGCTTCTGGATCTTCCTCATGAACCAGGTGCAGGGTGGCGGCTCGAAGGTCATGTCCTTCGGCAAGTCGCGCGCCAAGCGGCTCTCCGCTGACTCCCCCAAGATCACTTTCCGCGATGTCGCCGGCGTCGATGAGGCCGTCGAGGAGCTCCACGAGATCAAGGAGTTCCTCGAGAACCCCAAGAAGTTCCAGGCCCTTGGTGCGCGCATTCCCACAGGGGTGCTTCTGTATGGGCCTCCGGGGACAGGCAAGACGCTGCTCGCTCGCGCCGTCGCCGGCGAGGCCGGCGTGCCCTTCTTCTCCATCTCCGGATCCGATTTCGTCGAGATGTTCGTCGGCGTTGGCGCTTCGCGCGTGCGCGACCTCTTCGAGCAGGCCAAGCAGAACTCGCCCTGCATCATCTTCATGGATGAGATCGACGCCGTCGGGCGCCACCGCGGCGCCGGCCTCGGCGGCGGCCACGACGAGCGTGAGCAGACCCTCAACCAGCTTTTGGTCGAGATGGATGGCTTCGAGGCCAAGGACAACATCATCATGATCGCCGCCACCAACCGGCCCGATATCCTCGACCCAGCCCTGCTGCGGCCCGGGCGCTTTGATCGCCAGATCGCCGTCGATCGCCCTGATCGCAAGGGTCGCTCCAAGATCCTTGAGGTCCACACCCGCGGCAAGCCGCTGGGCAAGCAGATCGACATCGACGCGCTGGCGGGACAGACCCCCGGCTTTACAGGCGCCGATTTGTCGAACCTCATTAACGAGGCCGCTCTGCTCGCCGCCCGCACCGGCAAGCGCGAGATCGGTCAGGAAGAGCTCGAGGAGGGGATCATGCGCGTCATCGCCGGTCCCGAGAAGAAGACGCGCGTCATGAGCGAGAAGGAGCGCCTCATCACCGCCTATCACGAGATGGGCCACGCCATCGTGGGGCACTACCTTGAGCACTCCGATCCCGTCCACAAGATCTCCGTCATCTCCCGCGGCCAGGCCCTTGGCTACACCATCTCCATGCCCCAGGAGGATCGCTTCCTCACGACCCGCGCTGAGCTCAACGACACCATGGCGATGACCCTCGGCGGGCGCGCCGCCGAGGAGATCGTCTTCGGTGAGATCACCACCGGCGCCTCCAACGACATCGAGAAGGTCACCGCCACCGCCAAGCAGATGGTGATGCGCTTCGGCATGTCCGACAAGCTGGGGCCGCGCGTCTTCGGCCACGATCACGGCCAGCCGTTTTTGGGGCGCGAGTTCTCCACTGAGCCCGACTACTCCGACGAGATCGCCCGCGAGATCGATGATGAGGTCCGCCGCATCGTCGAGGCCGCCCACCAGCGCGCCAAAGACATCCTCGGCGAGCACCGCGAGAGTCTCACCCGTATCTCCGAGGTCCTACTCAAGCGCGAGACCATCGAGAAGGAGGAGTTCCTCGGGTTGCTCGCCGGGAAGTCAGAGGCCGAAGTCTTCGGGCCCGACGACGAGCCAGGTACGCCTGAGCCCTCAGCGCCTACGGCGCCTGCCGATCGCGCCGGGCGCGAAGCGCCGCGGCCGCTGCCCCGGCCCGGATTGGCCGGCGGCACCGCCGACGCCTGACGGACGCCTCGGCGCACCTGGCTGCGTCCTCGCTCGCTCACGTGCTAAGCACGCTTCGCTCGCTGCGTCCTTGCCAGGCACGCCGATCCGCCCGTCAGGAGGTCATAGGCTCCAAAGATGAGCATGCCGTTTCGCCTCATGGGCATCGTCAATGTCACTCCCGACTCCTTCTCGGACGGGGGGTTGTTCCTGGATGCCGCCGCTGCGGTGAGACATGGTCGCGAGCTCGTCGGGCAGGGGGCCGACATCCTCGACGTCGGTGGCGAGTCAACCCGGCCGGGAGCCGAGCCGGTAGGGGAGGCCGAGGAGCTGCGCCGGGTGGTGCCCGTCATCCAGCGGCTTGCGGCCGCTGGGGGAGAGGCAGCGAGGCGCGGCGGTGCTGGCGCGGACATCCAGATCTCCATCGACACCTCCAAGGCAGCTGTCGCTCGGGCCGCACTTGCTGCTGGGGCCAGCTTGGTCAACGACGTCTCAGCTTTCCGCGCCGACCCCGCGATGGCCGCGGTCGTGGCCGAGAGCGGCGCCGACTGCTGCCTCATGCACATGCTCGGCGAGCCCCGAACCATGCAGCACGATCCTCGCTACGAGGATGTCGTGGATGATGTCAAGGCCTTCTTGGAGGAGCGTCTGCGCTTCGCTATCGACGCCGGTGTGCGCGAGGAGCGCGTGCTGCTCGACCCCGGTATCGGCTTCGGCAAGACCCTCCAGCACAACCTCGAGCTGCTGCGTCGCCTCGATGAGCTCACCGCATTTGGTCGCCCGCTCGTCATCGGCACCTCCCGCAAGAGCTTTCTCGGGCGCCTCATCGCCGATGCACGTGGTCGCACCGATGTGCGCGGCAGCGAGGAGCCGGCTGGGGTGGGAGAGAGGCTTCCTGGCACCATCGCCACATCCATCATCGCCTTCGAGCGTGGCGCCACCGTCTTTCGCGTTCACGATGTCGCACCCGTGCATGCCGCCCTTGCCGTGACGGCTGCTACGTTGGCCTGAGCATGGTCTCCGGCGAGGACGACGAGGAGGATCGCGACAACGAGGGTCTCGAGGACGACGAGGAGGACCTCGATCACGACGCCTCCGAGCTCGAGGATGCCGAGGAGCAGGAGGAGGTCCTCGAGTCCGTCACCATCGAGATCACTGGCCTCTCCCTCTACACACACCATGGTGTCAGCGCCGCCGAGCGCGAGGTCGGCCAGCGGCTTGTCTTCGACCTGCGCCTCGATGTCGGCGAGACAGACGCCACCGTCACCGATGAGATCGACGACACCGTCGACTACGGCGAGGTCTGCCAGCTTGTCGCCCTCATCGCTCAGCAGCGCCAGCACAAGACTCTGGAGCGCCTCTGCTCAACGATCGCCGATCGGTTGCTGGCCGACTACGACCTCGAAGGAGTCTGGGTCAAGGCCGCCAAGCCGGAGCCGCCGATTCCCCTGCCTGTCGATGAGGTGTCCGTCGAGGTCTGGCGCGAGGCTGAGCAGTAAAGCGAACTGGACGCGGGCACGGTCAACCTGGGCCATTGGGGGCGAGATCAACCCGCGCCTTGACAAGTTAGTTAGCAGTCACTATAAACCCCGTCATGAATGCTTTGACGGGTCTGGCCACCGGGCGTCCTCGCCGCGTCCTCGCAGTTGCAGGGATTGTCTTTCTGCTTGCCGCCGCCCTCGGCGGCCCTGTAGCCGGCGTGCTCAAGGGGCGCTCCAACGACTTTCACGACCTGCACGACCAGAGCCTGCGCACGCAAGCGGCGATCCAGCGGGCCACGGGGCAGTCCCCGGACTACGGCGTGGCCGCGGTCGTCAAGAGCGCCGGCGACACGCGCCGTGACTCCGAAGCCCAGCGCTTGACGGCGCGCGTCGCCACACTGCTCGCCACGCAGAAGGGCTTTCAGCGGGTGCTCGACTACCCCTCCAGTCACCTTGCGCAGCTCATCTCGCGCGACGGCCGCGAGAGCGTTGTGCTGGCGGCATTTGCGACGCAGGAAGAGTCTGCACGTGCGGTCGATCGTGTGCGCCCGCAGCTGGCTGGCTCCGGCGTGCGCTTCGGCGGCCAGGACGTGGCCTTCGAAGAAATCAACCATCGCACCTCCTCGGATCTCGAGCATGCCGAGCTCTTCGCCTTCCCCATCCTGCTGCTGCTCTCGCTGTGGGTTTTCCGCGGCCTCGTGGCGGCGATGCTGCCGCTACTCGTTGGCGGCTTCGCAATCGTGCTCGCCTTCGTTGTGCTGCGCCTGGTCAACCAGTTCGCGGGCCTCTCCATCTTCGCCGTCAACCTCGTCACCGGCGTGGGCCTGGGCCTGGGCATCGACTACAGCCTCTTCATCCTCTCGCGCTATCGCGAGGAGCTCGCCGCCGGTAAAGAGCCACGGGCGGCCATTGGGCGCACGCTGCAGACCGCGGGGCGCACGGTGCTCTACGGCTCGCTCACCGTCGCCGGCGCGCTTGCCTCAATGCTCGTCTTCCCCGAGCGCTTCCTCTACTCCATGGGCGTGGGCGGGATGACCGTGGCGCTGATGGCCGGTGGAGTATCTCTGGTGGTGCTGCCCGCCGTGTTGATCGCCCTGGGGCCGCGCATAGACGCGCTGGCGCCCAAGTGGATGCAGCGAGGCACCGCCCGCGCGGCAACCGCCGGCGACGAGGGCGGATGGGCGCGGCTGGCGCGCGCTGTCACGCGCCGCCCGGGTAAGGTGGCGCTGTTGACGGCTTTGGCCCTGCTGGCGGTGGCCTCGCCCGCACTGCGCCTGGCGCTCACCCCAGCCGACGCGCGCGTGCTGCCCACCTCCTCGGAAACCCGCCAGGTTTCCGACGTGCTCGCCCGGGACTTCCACGTGGACGGCTCGCAGACGATCACCATGGTCTTGCCGGGCGCGGGCGCGAGCGGGCAGGTTGCGGTGCAAGCGCTGGCGGGCCGGGCGCAGCAGATCGCCGCCACCCAGGCGCAGGTGGCGCCCCCGCGCCACCTCGGCCAGGGCACTTGGGAAGTCGACCTGCTCCCTCAGGGAAGCGGGGCGTCCACGGCCAACCAGGCGCTCGTCAAGCGCCTGCGCGCGTTCGTCAACCCCCAGGGCGGTCTGGTGGGCGGTCCCACAGCCGGCTTCATCGACCAGAAGTCCTCCATCGCCTCCCACGTGCCCCTCGTGCTTGCCATCCTCGCGGTGGTCACCTGCGGCTTCCTCTTCCTGATGACCGGCTCCGCGCTCATGCCCCTGATGGCGCTGGCCATGAACCTTCTCACGGTGGCCGTCGGCGCTGGCTTGTTGGTGCTGGTCTTTCAGGACGGCCACTTCTCCTCACTGCTTGGCTTTACCCCGATCGGGGGTCTGGAGGAGGCCAACCTGGTGCTGCTCTTCGTGATCGCCTTTGCCCTCTCCACCGACTACGGCGTGTTCCTCTTCGGGCGTATCAAGGAGGCCCACGACCACGGCCTACCGAAGCCGAGTGACACGCGCCTTCCGCGCTCCCCAGCGCGCGAGGCCATCGTCTACGGCCTCGAGCGCACCGGTCGCCTGGTCACGGCCGCCGCGCTGCTCTTCTGCGTGGCCATCGGCGCCTTCGCCACCTCGCACGTCCTCTTCGTCCAGCAGCTCGGCGTGGGCGCTGCGCTGGCGGTGGCGATCGACGCCACGGTCGTGCGCGCCCTGCTCGTGCCGGCTCTGATGGGGCGTCTCGGCGAGTGGGCCTGGTGGGCGCCGCTGCCCCTGCGCAAACTGCACACGCGCTTCGGGCTGCGCGAGGGAAAGCGGGAAGGATCCGCAGCCATCGGCGTCTTGGAGAGTTGATAGGGAGGGCCGCGCCGGAGGCTACGCCTGCCCTGTCGGCCACTCAGCTTTCGATAGTCCTTACGCACCGAAAGGCGGACCGCTCGTGAGACCCCGCAATCTACTCTTGGTCCTACTGCTTGGGATCATTGCCGCCGTGCTCCCGGCGATGGCCAGCTCCGAAACGACGCCCACGGTGGAAGCTGTGGCGAGTGGCAGCGGGGTCTATGGGCCGATGTACGCCTGGTCGCCCATGCAGGCCACCATCGGCCAGGGCGGCAGTGTCACGTTCTCGACCGGCAGCACCGGTGCCCCCCATGGCGTCGTTTGGACCAGCACGGTCAAGCCAACCTGCGCCAGCTCCGTTCCGGTTGGTGAAAACAGCTCTAGAGAACACTGGAGCGGCGCCTGCACCTTCACCCAGCCCGGCATCTACACCTTCCACTGCTCTGTCCACACCACTGAAATGACCGGGACCATCACCGTCACGGCCACGGGCACCACGACCACGATGAGCACCCCCGCCCCGACTCCCATCCCGACCACCACGACGCCGACGCCCATACCCAAGCCGGCAACCGGTCCCACTCACCCCACCCACCTCAGCAAAGCCCAGAAGCTTGCCCGTGCGCTCAAGGCCTGCAAGAAGCAGCCCAAGGGCAAGCGTGCGGCGTGCCGCAAGCGCGCGCATAAGCGCTACGGGCACCGGTAGGCTGCCTGCTTACGGATTGATTGATGCCTACGGGTGCAGGCGCACCGGCAGCGTCTTGAGCTGGTTGAGGAAGACTGATTCGACGATCGCGTCCTCGCCCGCAGGCTCCATCGACGGGAAGCGCTTAAGCGTCTCCTCGAACAGGATCTTCAGCTCCAGGCGGGCCAGGGCGGTGCCCAGGCAGAAATGGCGGCCGCCTGCGCCGAATGCCTGGTGCTCCTCTTCGCGCAGGATGTTGAAGCGGTTGGGTTCGACGTGGCGGGCCTCGTCGCGGTTGCTCGAGACGTACCACATCACCACCTTCTCGCCCTCCTTGATCTTCTGGCCATTCAATTCGGTGTCGCACGTCGCCGTGCGGCGGAAGTGCGCGAAGGCCGGAAACATACGCAGCGACTCCTCCACCGCGGCCGGGATCAAGGAAGGGTCCTTCAGCACCAGCTCGCGCTGGTCGGGGTTCTCCATCAGCGCCTTCATGCCGCTGCAGTAGGTGGCCTTTGTCGAGTCATTGCCCGCGGCCACCAGCAGGAAGAAGCCCATCACGATCTCGTGTTCCTCGAGCTTCTCGCCGTCGACTTCGGCGTGTACCAGCACGCTCGTCAGATCATCCGTCGGGTGCTCGCGGCGCTCTGCGATCAGTTTCCCGCAGCGCGCGAAGATCTCGGCGACGCTCTTCTCGATGCCTTCCTGGATGGTCTCGTGTGGGTTCAGGTCGGGGTCGCCCGCGCCCAGCGTCGCGTTCATCAGCCGCGCCCAGACCTCATCGTCCTCCGGCGGGATGCCCATGAAGCTGCCGATCACGCGCGAGACCACCGGCTGCGCCACGTCGCTGACCAGATCGCACGTCTGCTGACCCTCCAGGCGGTCCAGCACGCCCACAGTGATCGCCCGGATCGCATCCTCGTGCGCCGCGATCCGCTTCGGCGTGAAGCCTGCCTGGAACAGCGCCTTCACGCGGTCGTGCTTGGGTGGGTCCATGCCGATGAACATCGCCCGCGAGAGCTCGATCGGGAAGCCGATGTTGGCGGCCGTCACGCCGCCCACTTCCGAGGAGTACGTCTTGAAGTCGCGGCTCACCGTGTGCACGTCCTCGCCCAACGTCACCGACCAGAACCCTGCCTCCTCCGGGAATTCCGTGATGCCCGAGGTCCAGTGCACGGGGCACTCGCTGCGCATGCGCGCGAACAGCTCGTGCGGCACACCTTCGTCCCACACCTCGCGCTCGGTCAGGAGCACGTCCTTGATGTCGCTACTTGTCGTCGGTGCCATCTAAAAGACCTCCTCGTCGCTGCCGCGGGCTTGGCTGCATGATACTGGCCAGCCGGCCAGTTTGGGGAAGATAGCGCAAAGAAAGCTGCCGGCTTGCTCGGAAGGCCGGCAGGAAGCCTGCCGGCCCGCTCGCTAGCGTCCTCGCCCATGCCCACGCGCACAGGTCTCCTCGGACTCGGCTCCAACATCGACGAGCGCCACGAGCACCTGCAGGCGGCTGTCGACGCTCTGCCCGCCGCGGGCGTGCGCGTAGTTGCCTCCTCCTCCCTCTACGACACCGATCCCGTGGGAGAGGTCCTCGATCAGGCCAGCTTTCTCAACGCCTGTCTGCGCATCGAGACGGCGCTCGAGCCGCTCGCTCTGCTCGACGCCGTCAAGGGCATCGAGCGCGAGCTGGGGCGCCCGGCCCGCTACGCGCGTCACAGTCCGCGTGCCATCGACATCGACGTACTGCTACTCGGCGAGCTCGAGCTCAGCCACGAGCGCATGACGCTCCCTCACGCGCAGGTACTCACTCGCCGTTTCGTGCTCATCCCTGCGCTCGAGCTCGACCTGGAGCTCGCCACTCCCGACGGCCGGCGTCTCGCCGATGCCCTGCTCCGGCTGCCCCTCGCCGAGGGCGTGCGCTGGGCCGGGCCACCGCTTTGCCTCAGTGGACGATGACCCTCCCTGTCATATGCGGATGCACCGTGCACTTGTAGCTGTATGTGCCGCTGCGGCTGAAGCGCAGCGTGAACGTTCCATGCTTCATCGTGCGCGACTGAAAGCTGCGGGCGATCACATTGTGCAGCGCGTTTCCGTCCTGCCACACCCACGTCACGCTGTCTCCTCGGCGGATCGACACGATCCCCGGCAGGTACTGATTGTGCTTCAACACCACCGTATGGCTGCTTGCGGCATGCGCTCCGCCGAGTGCTCCCGCCGGGATCGCTGCCCCTAGCACTGCGGTTATGGCCGCCAGTGCAGCCAACCATTTCGCTCTCATGCCAGCTCCTTTGGTCGTATCGCGCTCACTTCTATCAGGGACGCCTCGCGGCGGCGAACCTTCCGCACAGCGGCCGGGAAGGATCGCGTGCCGGGGGCGTCTTGCCGGTTGAGGAGCCCGCCTGTGCGCCGCGATGGGCGCCGGGTTGTGGGGGATGTCTTTGCACCGAAAGGCAGGTCACATCGTGAGATTACGCCAGCGCCAGCTTCCCGTCATCGCTCTGCTCGCTGCGCTCATTGCGCTGGGGGGTGCGCCGGCCATCAGCCTGGCGGCCAATCCCACCGTCGAAGCAATCACCGAAGGCGTCTACGCAATGCATCGCTGGTCGCCCGAAGAAGTTGCGGTGGTCACGAGCAATGCCGTGACCTTCCTCAACAGCTCCACAACCGTCAACCACGGCATCGTCTGGACCAGTCAGATCACCCCGACCTGCGACAACACTGTTCCCGTCGGCGTCGGTAACTTCGCCAAGAACTGGAGCGGGGCCTGCACCTTCTCCCAGGCCGGCGAATACACCTACTACTGCTCCTACCACGGTCCCAGCATGCATGGCGTCATCTTTGTCAACGCAAGCGGCGCCTTCCCGCCCACCGCCACCACCGGTACAGCCACGCAGGTGAGCGAAAACGGTGCCACCCTGCACGGCACCGTCAACCCCAAGGGCCAGCCCACCTCCTACTACTTCAACTACGGCCTCACCAGCAGCTACGGGCAGAAGACCGCAGAACTGCCCGCCGGCACAGACAATTTCGCTCACGCCGAGTCCGCCGCGATCTCGGGGCTCGCCGCTGGCACCGTCTACCACTTCCAGCTCGTCGCCACCTACGCTTCCGGCGCCAGCCTGATACGCAGCACCGATCAGACCTTCACCACGTCCTCGTCGCCGGGAGCGCCCACCGCCAGCACTGGCGAAGCCAGCGCCATCGGCGAAACCAGCGCGACGCTCAACGGAGCCGTCAATCCCAGCGGCCAGGAAACCACCTACTTCTTCAACTACGGCACCAGCAACAGCTACGGGCACACCACGCCCGTGGCGATCCTCGGTGCAGACAGTGCCAACCATATGGTCTCCGCCGCCCTCACGGGACTTGCGCCTGGCACCGTTTACCACTTCGAGTTGATTGCCCACAACGCCTCCGGCAACACTCCCGGCCTCGATCGGACCTTCACCACCGCCCCGCCACCCCCGCCTCCGACCGAAACTACGACGACCTCCACCACGACCACCACGCCGCCGCCGATCCTGTCTGGGGGGACGACTCCGCCTGCGCCGAGCTTCCCGACGAACCTCGCCACCAGCGGCTCGCCGCTTGCCGGCAGCGCATCCACTGCCATCAAGGTAGCCGGCGCTCAGCACGGCTCCTCCGTCCACGGCTCTCTCGACATCGCCCCCGCCGGCGCCGGCGCGCGCTTGGAGGTGGACCTCCTCGCCGCCTCCGCTGCGCTCACCCGCAAGCACACCAAGCAGGTGCGCATTGGCCGCTTCCTGCGTGCTGCCCTCGTCGCCGGCAAGCTGTCCTTCTCCGTCTCCCTCAACGCTCAGGCCAAGCGCGTCCTACACCGTCGCCATCGCTTGCCCGTGATCGTCCAGATCACTCTCTCACCGCTTCATGGCGTCCCTATCACTGCGATGCGGAGCGTCACCCTGCGCGGCTGAGGCTCGTCAGACGGAGCCGCGGACCTGGGCGCAGCCCAGCCGGACGGCGTGTGCAGGCAGCAGTATCAGGCAGCCGTCGCGGCTGGAAACCACTCCGCGGGCAGCGTGCCCGCGGGGATTTCGCCAGGCATGGGGGGGAAGTAGCGCGTCAGCTCCATCGCGGCGTGGCCCTCCAGCAGGGGGCGTACGTCGGCGATCGTGTTCAGCAGGCGCAGTGTGCAGCCGATCTGCAGGTCCGCCGCGTTTGGCTGCTCGCCTCCCAGCAGACCCTCCGCGATCCACGCATCGATCTTCTCCAGCTGCGCCGGCAGGGCCTTCAGGTCCACCACCACGTTCTCGTCCTTCGCTCTGTTGCGGATCGCCATCAGGCGTGCTGTCAGGGGGAGAGCGGGGCGCAGCATGCCGCGTGGCAGCGGCAAATCGGCATCGCCCGCGTAGCTCTCCATGCACCCCGCGTCGCGCAGGAATCCCGCGTCGAGGATGCGCCTCGGCACGCTCTGGAAAACCTCATCGCCCCAGCGCTCCGCCTCCAGCACCTGCGCCCGTGCGCTCGCATCGGTCGGCAGCAGCGAGGGCTCGGGGGCCAGTTCGTCCAGCCTGCGCATGATCGCGCGCGAGCCCACCAGGCGCTCGCCGTCCATGCGCACGCCGGGAACCGTCACGCCGCCGTACAGCACCGGGCCGACAGCCATCTGCAGCATCGGCAACAGGTTCACCTGGCTGAACGGAATTGACTTCATCCGCAGCGCCACTTCAACCGCCGCGCATGGATGCGAGCCCGGAAGCACATACAGCTTCAGTTTCTTCGGGCTCTTACCGTTCGCCGCCATCGCAGTGAGCATATAGGAGGCTCGGTTCGCGGTCCACCGACCGCTAGGCTCCCGCCCGCCCATGCTCCTCGTAGTTGACGTCGGAAACACCCAGACCCACTTCGGCGCCTACCGCGGCGAGGAACTGCTCGAGCACTGGCGCTTCGCTACCGTGCGCGACTCCACCGCCGATCAGCTTGGGGCTGCGCTGCGCAACCTGCTCGAGTTGCGCGGCCTGGGCTTTGGCGACCTGTCGGCCTCGATCCTCTCTTCCACCGTGCCTCAGCTCGAGCCCGAATGGGCCGCCATGGCCCAGCGCTATCTCGGCCACGACATGCTCCTCGTCGGGCCCGGCCTGCGCACCGGTATGGCCATCCGCTACGACAACCCGCGCGAGATTGGCGCCGACCGGCTCGTCAACGCCGTCGCCATGCGCGCCCGCTTCGGGGGGTCCGCCGTGTGTGTGGATTTCGGCACCGCCACCACCTTCGATGTGCTCTCACGCGAGGGGGAGTACATCGGCGGCGCGCTCATGACCGGCATCGAGATCTCCCTCGATGCCCTCACCGAGCGCGGCGCTCGCCTGCCCAAGGTCGAGCTTGCCCCGCCGCGCACTGTCGTCGGCAAGAACACCATCGACGCCATTCGCTCTGGCGTCGTCTTCGGGTATGCCGGAGCCGTCGATGCGATCCTGCGGCGTCTCTACGACGAGCTCGAGGAACGCCTTTCTGTCATCGCCACTGGCGGGCTCGGGCGCCTGGTCGTGCCCTTCACCGAGGAGATCCACGAGGTCGATGACCTGCTCACGCTCACCGGGCTGCGGCTCCTCTACGAGCTCAATTCTTAGCCACTAACCGGCCAACACGGCGGAGCCCCTCTGGGGCGGAGCCTCTCTCCCTAAAATTTGCCCTGCATGAAGTCTGCCCCCGATCTCACCGACGCCTTTTCGCTCGGGCCTCTGCGCGTTCGCAATCGTGTGCTGCTCGCGCCGCTTGCGGGGATCGGCAACTGGTTCGTGCGCCTTCAGGCGCTGCGCCACGGCGCCGGCATGGCCGTCTCCGAGATGGTCTCCTCGCACGCCATTCATCACCGCAATGCCCGCACCTGCAACGAGCTGCTGCGGATTCATCCGCGCGAGCAGGCGCTCGGGCCCGTATCCATTCAGCTCTTCGGGCAGGACCCGCCCGTGATGCGCTCTGCTGCCGCCTCCGTCGCGCAGGCCGGGGCCGATGCCATCGATCTCAATATGGGTTGTCCCGTGCCCAAGGTCTTTAAGACCGGCGCCGGTGCTTCGCTGCTGCGCGATCCCGATCTGGCTGTCGCGCTCGCCCGTGCAGCCATCGAGGGCTCCGGGCTGCCCGTCACCGTCAAGCTCCGCTCCGGGCTGCGCGCCGGCGATAGGAGCGGCTTCGAGCTCGCCCAGCGGCTTGCGCAGGCCGGCGTGGCTGCGATCGCCTTTCATCCCCGCTCTGCCGCTATTCACCACAAGGGCACCCCCGACTATGAGCTTGCCGCGCGGCTCGCCGCTGCGCTGCCCGTGCCGCTCATCCTCAGTGGGGGCCTGCGCGACGCCCAGCATGTGCAGCGCGTCTTCAGCGACACCGGCGTTGCCGCCGTCATGCTCGCGCGCGGCTCGCTTGGCAATCCTTGGCTTTTCGAGCGGCTGCTCGCGGGACGCGACTGCGATCCCACGCCGGAGGAGGTTCTTGCTGAGCTCGACTGGGTCATGCGGCAGGCCGCTCTGCACCTCGGTTCCGCGCGCGCCGCGCGCTACCTGCGCAAGTTCTATCCCTGGTATCTCGTGCATCTCGGACTCTCTCGCGGACACCTCCGCGAGCTGCAAGAGTCCCTGCACCACAGCGAAACTCTCGACGCCGCCAGGCGGCTGCTGGATCCCCAGCGGCTGCTCATGCCGATTCCCGCCTGAGGGCTTCCCGGCGGCGCTATACTGCTGCGCTCGCTCCGGCCCTCAGGGTCTGCGAACCCCCGCTCACAGGCGGGTTTTGTCGTTGTATCGTGACCCCGCCCAGCCAGCGCCTCGGCCCCACCCGTCCCACTGAAACGCGAGATCGCCCTCACCATGCCCAAGGACGTCATCCTCACTCCCGAAGGTCTCGAGAAGCTCCGCGACGAGCTGCAGCTGCTCTCCACCTCGCGCCGCCGCGAGGTCGCCGAGCGCATCAAGGAGGCCCGCGAGTTCGGCGACATCTCCGAGAACTCCGAGTACGACGACGCCAAGAACGAACAGGCCATGCTCGAGTCGCGTATCGCCCAGCTGCAGGAGAAGCTGCGCATGGCCACCGTGATTGAGACGAAGGATCTCTCGACCGACGTCGTGCAGGTCGGCTCCGTCGTCCACGTCAAGGACGAAAAGACGGGCAAGTCCGTCAAGTACACCATCGTCGGCTCCGCCGAGGCCAATCCCGAGGAGGCCAAGCTCTCCAACGAGTCGCCCGTCGGGCGTGCCCTGCTTGGGCACAAGCGCAACGACACCGTCGCCGTGACCGTGCCGCGCGGGCCCGCGCGCAAGCTCAAGATCACCAAGATCGACGTCGGGCTGAAATAAAGCCGCCTGCCCGCTCGTTCGTCGAGCGCGTCCCTAACATTGGTGAGGATGTCCAAGCTCGAAGAACAGCTGGAAGTGGACCAGTCCGGCAACGGCGCCGTCGAGCGCCCCCTGCCCGAGCTCCTCGCCGTGCGCCGCGCCAAAGCGCGCCAACTGCTGCCGCCTGGCGAGACGCAGTTTCCCTACTCATATCCCGACACCAAACCCATTCAGGAGATCCACGCTCACTACACGCACCTCGCTGCCGGCGAGGAAACCGAGGACATTCGCCGTGTCGCCGGACGCCTTGCTGCCAGGCGCGGCCAGGGCAAGGCCGCCTTCCTGGATCTAGTCGATCGCAGCGGGCGCATTCAGCTGCACGCGCGCCTGGATGTGCTTGGCGAGGAGGCCTTCCAGCGGCTGCTCAATATCGACCTCGGCGATCTTCTCGGCGTGCAGGGCACGATCATGCGCTCCAACCGGGGCGAGCTCTCGCTGCGCATTGACGACTACCGCGTGCTTGCCAAGTCCCTGCGCCCGCCTCCGGACAAGCGCCACGGCCTCGCTGACGTCGAAACCCGCTACCGCCAGCGGGAGCTCGAGCTGATGTCCAGCGAGGAGGCCCGCCAGCTCTTCATCGACCGCGCCCGCATCGTCTCCGCCGTGCGCTCCCATCTCGACAGCCGCGGCTTCATCGAGGTCGAGACGCCTGTGCTGCAGCCTCTCTACGGCGGGGCTTTGGCGCGTCCCTTCACCACTCATCACAACGCACTCGATCGCAAGCTCTACCTGCGGATCGCCACCGAGCTCTATCTGAAGCGCTGCATCGTCGGGGGGCTCGAGCGCGTGTATGAGCTCGGCAAGGACTTCCGCAACGAGGGCATCTCCGCCAAGCACAACCCCGAGTTCACGATGGTCGAGTGGTACGAGGCCTACGCCGACTACCTGCAGGAGGCCACTCGCACCGAAGAGCTCATCGCTGACGTCGCCCGCGCGATCGACTACAGCGGCGAGCTCGATTTCGCTAGCCCCTGGCGGCGTGTGGGCTTTGTCGACTCCATCCGCGAGGCCACCGGCATCGACATCATGGCCCACCACGATGCCGCTTCATTAGCCGCCGCCATCGCTTCCAGCGATGTTGTTGGCGCCAGCGGCCTGCAGCTCGATACGGACGGCGCCACCTGGCCTCAGCTTGCCGACGAGCTTCTCTCCAAGTTCGTTGAGCCTCATCTGCGGCAGCCCACCTTCCTCATCGACTACCCATTGGAGCTCTCTCCTTTCGCCCGTGCTCATCGCTCCAAGCCCGGCTTGGCCGAGCGCTGGGAGGCCTTCGCCGCGGGCATCGAGATCGCCAATGCCTTCTCTGAGCTCAATGACCCCGACATCCAGCGCGAGCGCTTTGAAGCTCAGCGCCGCCTCGCTGCCGCAGGCGACGAGGAGACCCAGCCCTACGACCAGCTCTTCCTGGAGTCCTTGGAACACGGCATGCCGCCGACGGGCGGGGTCGGATTGGGGATTGATCGGCTGGTCATGCTTTTGACGGGGCGCGCCACCATCCGCGAGGTCGTGCTCTTCCCGGCCATGCGCAGCTAAGCCGGCGAGTGCCTTGGTAGACTGTGTTCCGGCGTCGATTTACGGCCCGGACTCATCTTCTGCGGCTTTTCCGACGAAGATGTTGATACGGGTAGTTCATGGTCCCCGAGAACCCGTACAACCTCGGAAAGAGGACTCAGTATGTTCGAGCGATTCACAGAACGGGCCAGGCAGGTGGTGGTCCTTGCGCAGGAAGAGGCGCGCACGCTCAAGCACAACTACATCGGCACCGAGCACATCCTTCTGGGGCTGCTACGCGAGGAGGAGGGGCTCGCCGCGCGCGTGCTGGAGAGCCTCGACATCACCGTCGAGCGCGTGCGCGCGCAGGTCGTGCGCATCGTCGGCTCCGGCGAGGAGGTCACCTCCGGGCAGATCCCCTTCACGCCCCGTGCCAAGAAGGTGCTCGAGCTCGCGCTGCGCGAGGCGCTTTCGCTGGGGCACAACTACATCGGCACCGAGCACATCCTGCTGGGTCTCGTGCGCGAGAACGAGGGCGTGGCTGCCCGCATCCTGCTCGACTTCGACGCCGACTCCGAAAAGATCCGCAACGAGGTCATCCGCATGCTCTCCGGCCCCGGCGGGCGCCGTCAGGGGCAGGGACAGTCGGGCGCAGCCTCCGGCTCGGGCTCCGGTGGGCAGGCCGAAGGCAAGAAGAGCTCCAAGCTGCTCGACCAGTTCGGGCGCAATCTGACGCGCCTCGCCGCCGAAGGCAAACTGGATCCCGTCGTCGGGCGCGAGACCGAGATCGAGCGGATCATGCAGATTCTCTCGCGGCGCACGAAGAACAACCCGGTGCTGATCGGCGAGCCCGGCGTGGGCAAGACCGCTGTCGTGGAGGGGCTCGCCCAGCGCATCACCAACGCCGACGTGCCCGAGCTGCTCAAGAACAAGCAGATCTACACGCTTGACTTGGCGGCGCTCGTGGCCGGCTCCAAGTACCGGGGTGAGTTTGAGGAGCGCCTGAAGAAGGTCATGAAGGAGATCACCCAGCGCGGCGACATCATTCTCTTCATCGACGAGCTCCACAACCTCGTGGGCGCGGGCGCGGCTGAGGGCGCCATCGACGCCGCCTCGATCCTCAAGCCCGCCCTCGCCCGCGGCGAGCTGCAGACCATCGGCGCCACCACGCTCGATGAGTACCGCAAGTACCTCGAGCGCGACTCCGCCCTGGAGCGCCGCTTCCAGCAGATCCGCGTCGAGGAGCCCACCATCGACCAGTCCGTGGAGATCCTCAAGGGCCTGCGCGACCGCTACGAGCAGCACCACAAGGTGCAGATCACCGACGAGGCCCTGCGGGCCGCCGGCGAGCTCGCCGATCGCTACATCTCCGACCGCTTCCTGCCGGATAAGGCCATCGACCTGATCGATGAGGCCGCCTCGCGTATGCGCATCAAGTCCATGACCTCGCCGCCCGCCAACCGCGAGCTCGAGGACGAAATCGAGACCACGCGCCGCGATAAGGAGGCCGCGATCGAGGCCCAGGAGTTCGAGAAGGCTGCCGCTTTGCGTGACAAGGAGCGCAAGCTCACGCACAAGAAGCGCGAGCTCGAGGAAGAGTGGGAGGCCGGCGAGTCCGGCGAGCGTCCCGCCATCGGCGAGGAGGAGATCGCCGACATCGTCTCGATGTGGACCGGCATCCCCGTCTTCAAGCTCACCGAGGCCGAGACCCAGAAGCTGATGCGCATGGAGGACGAACTGCACAAGCGCGTCATCGGCCAGCACCCCGCGATCGAGGTCATCTCCAAGGCGATTCGCCGCTCGCGCGCCGGTTTGAAGGACCCCAAGCGGCCGACCGGCTCGTTCATCTTCCTCGGGCCTTCCGGCGTGGGCAAGACCGAGCTGGCGCGGACTTTGGCGGAGTTCTTGTTCGGCGACGACGACGCCATGATCCGCATCGATATGTCCGAGTACATGGAGAAGCACGCCGTCTCGCGGCTGGTCGGCTCGCCTCCCGGCTACATCGGCTACGACGAGGGCGGCCAGCTCACCGAGGCCGTGCGGCGCAAGCCCTACTCAGTGCTGCTGCTGGACGAGATCGAGAAGGCGCACCCAGATGTCTTCAATATCCTGCTGCAGATCCTCGAGGACGGCCGGCTGACGGACGCCCAGGGGCGCACCGTCGACTTCCGCCACGCGATCGTCATCATGACCTCCAATATTGGCGCCGCCGAGATCGCGCGCAACACGCCGCTGGGCTTCGCCGTCTCCGACGATGAGACCGGCATCACCTACGACGACATGAAGAACCGCATCATGGGCGAGCTCAAGAAGGTCTTCCGGCCCGAGTTTCTCAACCGCATTGACGACGTCATCGTTTTCCACAAGCTCCAGAAGGACGAGATCAAGCAGATCGTCGAGCTCTTGCTGCTGCGCATCCGCGAGTCCATGGCCGACCGCGAGTTGCAGCTCGAGCTCACCGATCCCACCAAGGAAATGCTGGTCGAGAAGGGCTGGGACCCGGCGATGGGTGCCCGTCCGCTGCGCCGTGCCATCCAGCGCTATATCGAGGACCCGCTTGCAGACTTCGTCCTGCGCGAGAAGGTCATACCGGGTGCCACCGTCGTCGTCAACCCCGTCGAGGACGGCGAGGAGGGCGAGGTGCGTCTCACCGTCGTCAAGCCCAAGAAGCAGAAGACGCCCGTTGGCGTCGGCGCCGATGGCCCCGTCTCCGAGCTTCCCGAGGGCGAGGACCTGCCTGACAGTGGCGATCTCGCCGATCTGCCCGAGCTCTCCGCGGGCGACGGTCCGGACAAGCCGTCCTCCGACGAGCAGTAGGCAGCGCTGAGCGTCTCGCCGCAGCAGTCGGTTCTGCTCGGGCCTCTCACGGCTGAGCACTGGCCTGCTGTCGCGCGTATCTACGCCGCCGGGATCGCGGGTGGCAACGCGACTTTCGAGCACGCCGTACCGGACTGGGACCGCTGGTTAGCGGCGCGGCTACCCGAGCCGTGCCTGGTGGCGCGCGCGGGTGGCAAGGTCATCGGGTGGGCCGCCCTCAGTCCCACATCGAGCCGCCCCGTATACCGCGGGGTGGGGTCCGTAAGCATCTATGTCGATCCCGACTGCGCCGGACGTGGAGTTGGCACCGTGCTGCTCTCAGAGCTCGTCGCGGCGTCCGAGCGAGTGGGCCTCTGGACGCTCGAGGCCGGCATCTTCCCCGAGAATGCCGCCTCCATCGCTCTGCACCTGCGCTGCGGCTTTCGGCTGGTAGGCGCTCGGCAGCGGGTGGGTCAGATGCAGGACGGGCGTTGGCGCGACGTGCTGCTCTATGAGCGTCGCAGCCAGCTGGTCGGGTCCGACTAAGACGTCGGGGTCGGGCCGTAGGCTCAAGCAGTGCCGCGCACATCCGTTCACGTCTGTTCGCAATGCGGCTTTCAGTCCGCGCAGTGGCACGGGCAGTGCCCTGGCTGCCAGGCATGGAATGCGCTTGTCGAGGAGCCGCTTGGGGAGCCTGCGCAGCAGCAGCAGTGGCGGGTGACGAGCAGGCAGCGTGGTGTCGCAAGTAAACCGCGGCCGTTGGCGGAGGTTGGCGCGAGCCCAATCGCGCGACTGTCCACTGGCATCGGCGAGCTCGACCGGGTACTCGGCGGTGGACTCGTGCCCGGCTCGCTCGTGCTGCTCGGTGGCTCCCCCGGAATCGGCAAGTCAACGCTCACCAACATGGCTCTCGGTCATCTTGCCCAGAACGGACAGCGCACGTTGTATGTCAGCGCCGAGGAGTCCGCCGAGCAGGTCCGCCTACGGGCCGAGCGGCTCGGCCCCGGAGCCTTGCGCGTGCCGATTCTCGCCGAGACCAACCTGGGGGCCGTGCTCGACACGATCTCCGCCGAGGCGCCTGCCGTCTGCGTGATCGACTCCGTGCAGACACTGCACACCTCTGAGCTCTCCGGCGCCCCCGGCTCCGTCGGCCAGGTCCGCGAGGTCGCCGCGGCGCTGATGGAGCACGCCAAGTCTCGGGGGGTGGCCGTCGTGCTCGTCGGCCACGTCACCAAGGATGGCGCGCTGGCGGGGCCGCGCGTACTCGAGCACCTCGTGGACTGCGTGCTGCAGTTCGAGGGCGAGCGCGAGCGGCCCTATCGCGAGCTGCGCGCGCTCAAGAACCGCTTCGGCTCAACCAACGAGGCCGGGCTCTTTGAGATGCGCCAGGGCGGCTTGGTGGAGGTCCTCGACGCCTCCGCCCGCTTCGTCGCCGAGGCTACCCGCGCGCCCGGCAGCGTCGTCCTGGCGGCGATGGAGGGCTCGCGGCCGCTGCTCGTTGAGGTGCAGGCGCTCGTGGCGCCCTCGGAGCTTGAGCAGCCCCGCCGCGTGGTCTCCGGCCTGGATCGCAATCGCCTTGCGCTCGTGCTGGCAATCCTCGGGCGCCACGGGCGTGTGGGAACCGGCGGCGCCGACGTCTTCGTCAATGTCGTCGGAGGCGTGCGCGTGGATGAGCCCGGCGTTGACCTCGCGATCGCCCTCGCCGTTGCCTCCGCCAGCCGCGGGGTTCCCCTGCGAGGCACGCCTCGCGCCTGTTTCGGCGAGCTTGGCCTCACCGGTGAGCTGCGCTGGGTCGGGCACCCCGAGCGCCGTCTGCAGGAGGCCGCCAAGCACGGCCTGCGCGATGTCCTGGCGCCGGCGGGCAGTGGCTCTGGGGCGTGTGAGGCCGCCACGCTCAGCGCAGCGCTCGCACAGGTTCTGCCGCTCGCCCAGCGCCAGCGACCGCGCGCCGCGGCATAGTCGAGGCCCCACGCGGCGTAGTCGAGCTAGTTACCACTAATAGTTGGAACCTGGACGCTTTGTCCAGTATCCACGCGGTAAATTGAGGCTAAATGCCCTAGAATGGATAGTCGTGCCACCACGATCCGGGGAAGATTTCGACACTGAAGCAAGACCAGAGCCCGGGTTGATGAAGGCACTGGAGATGGTTGCCCCTGGCACCGCTCTGCGCGAGGGCATCGAGAGCATCCTCCACGCCCGCACCGGCGGGCTGATCGTGATTGGCGACCCCGAGGAGCTCAGCTTCCTGAACTCCGGCGGCATCAAGCTCGACATTGATTACACACCCGCCTTCCTCTATCAGGTGGCAAAGATGGACGGCGCCATCATCCTCAACACCAACGCCACCAAAATCGCGATGGCCAACGTCCAGCTGATGCCTGACCCCACGATCCTCTCGCACGAGACGGGCACCCGCCACCGTACGGCCGAGCGCGTCTCCAAGCAGACCGATGCGCTCGTGATTGCCGTCTCCCAGCGCCGCGAGGTCGTCTCGCTCTACGTCGACGGCGCCAAGTACATCCTCGAGGACATCCCCGTCGTGCTCGCCAAGGCCAACCAGGCGCTGGCGACGCTCGACAAGTACCGCACGCGCCTGGATCAGGTCTCGACCCGGCTCACCGCGCTCGAGTTCGAGGGCGGCGTCACCCTCCACGACGTCCTCACCGTCATGCAGCGCTCCGAGCTCGTCACACGCATGGCCGTGGAGATCGAGCGCTACATTGTCGAGCTCGGCAGCGAGGGGCGCCTGATCGAGATGCAGCTCGAGGAGACGATGGTCGGCGCCGCCGCCGAGAAGGCCGCGCTCGTACACGACTACATCGCCGAATACTCCGACGAAGGCTTCGCCTCCTCGCTTGACCAGGTCGGGCGCCTTCCCCACCAGGACCTCCTCGACTTCGGCTGCCTGGCGGAGCTGCTGGGCTATGACCGCAAGCTCAATACCCTTGACTACTCCGTCGCACCGCGCGGCTACCGCATCATGGGGCGTATTCCCAGGCTGCCCAAGCTGGTGGTAAGCGAGATCGTCAAGGAGTTCGGTGGTCTTGATGAGCTGCTGGCCGCCAACGATGCCGAGCTCGAGGCGATCGAGGGGGTCGGAGAGATCCGTGCGAAGGATATCCGCGAGGGCCTTCGCCGGTTGCAGGAGATCAACCTCGTGGACCGCTACTTGCAGACGTGAATCAAGGCCGCCCCCTGGCAGGCCGCCAACCAAGGAGGACACCATTCCCCAGACAATCGAAGATGAGCTGATCGTTGAGCTTGAGGCGACCCGCGAGGTCGAGTACATCGAGTTCGAGTTGGGCGACCATGTCGTTTACCCCCATCACGGCGCCGGCAAGGTGCTCAAGAAGGAGGACATGGAGGTGCTCGGCGAATGTCGCGAGTACTTGACAATCAAGATCCTTCATAACGACATGACAGTCAAGGTTCCCACCGAGAACGCCGCGCTGGCGGGACTGCGCCGCGTGATCGATGAGGAAACCGTCAAGAAGGTGCTGGACGTGCTCCGCGACGATGTCTCGGAGATGCCCAAGAACTGGAACCGGCGCTTCAAGCACAACCGCGACAAGATCAAGACGGGCGACATCTATGAGCTCGCCGAGGTCGTGCGCAACCTTTCTTTGCGTGAGAGCGAGAAGGGTCTCTCCACGGGGGAGAAGCAGATGTTCACCCGCGCCAAGAAGATCCTCGCCTCCGAGCTCATGTATGCGCTCGACAAGGACGAGGAAGAGGCCGAGAGCTACCTCGATGAGCTGCTCGCCAACTCAGCCGCCAGCCAGATGGCTGTCGCCAAGTAGCGCTTGGCCGTTGCGCTGATTCTCGCCGCCGGACGCGGCGAGCGCCTCGGGGCTATGCGTCCCAAGGCGCTCGTCGAGTTGGCGGGCCGGCCGCTGCTTGACTGGAGCGTCGCCGCGCTGCGTGGGGTCGCCGCGATCGAGCACATCGTCGTGGCACTGCCGCCGGGGGTGCAGGCGCCGCAGGGCACCTTGGGTGTCTTGGGCGGAGCCGTGCGCTCGGAGTCGGTGCGCCTGGCGCTTGCGGCCACCGCTGGGGGGGACTCGGACTTGGTGCTGGTGCACGATGCTGCCCGGCCTTGCCTTGGCGCCGAGTTGATCGAAGCGACGCTACATGCTGCTGCTGCCGAGGGCGTTGATGCCGCTATTGCCGCTGCGCCCGTTACCGACACCGTCAAGCGCGCCGGCGCCGATCGTGTCGTCAGTGAGACACTCGAGCGCTCCAGTCTATGGGGCGTGCAGACGCCTCAGGTCTTCCGTCGCGCTGCGCTGGAGCGAGCGCTTGATGTACCCGACGACGTGCTCGCGCAAGCCACCGACGATGCCTGGCTGATCGAGCGCGCCGGGGGAACCGTCATCGTTGTGCCCGCCCCGCGGGAGAACCTCAAGGTCACAACCCCGCTTGACCTTGCGCTCGCCGAGATGCTGGTCGCCCAGCGTGGCGGTCCGCCGACGCCATCACCTGCTTGAATCGGGCTCCGAACAGGCCTGACTTGCTCACCGATTACCACACGCACCTGCGACCCGACGACATCGCCGCCACCGCGAGCGAGTACTTCACGGCCGCCAACGCCTCGCGCTACCGCGAGGCCGCAGGGGAGAGGGGCATCGCGGAGCTCGGGGTGTCTGAGCACATCCACCGCTTCCGCCAGGCGCTGGAGGTGTGGCGGCACCCCTTCTGGCAGGAAAACGCGCTCGATGACCTCGATGATTACTGTCAGTTCGTGCGTCAAGACACCGACCTGCGGCTGGGTATCGAGGCTGATTTCATACCTGGCGCTGAGGATCGCACTGCCAACCTGCTCCACGCGCGCGACTTCGACTACGTCGTCGGCTCCGTTCACTTCCTCCGCGATCGCTCCCTGGATATGGATGAGTGGAGCGTCTGGAGTCAGGCGCGCGCTGAGGATGTCTGGCGACGCTACTTCCAGACACTCGGCGAGGCTGCGCGCTCGGGCCTGTTCGACATCCTCGCGCACCCCGATCTGGTGAAGGTTTGGGGAGCTGAGCGTCCCCTACCCGAGGGCGACCTGCGTCACTACTACGAGCTCGCTATGGACGGAATTGCCGAGTCTGGTATTGCCGTCGAGATTTCAACCGCTGGCTTGCGCAAGCGTGTGCGCGAGATCTATCCCGCGCCCGCTTTCCTGGAGATGTGCCTGGAAGCCGGATGCCCTGTTGCGCTCTCAAGCGATGCCCACCGCCCCGAGGACATCGGCGCCGATTACGAGCAGGCGCTTGAGCTGCTGGAGCGCCTGGGAGTGGGGGAGCTCTGTGTCTTCGAGCATCGCCAGCGGCGCCTGCAGGAGATTGGGGCGGGTGTGCTGTGAGCCTCGCCGGCATCGGCTATGACTGCCATCGCCTCGTCCCCGGACGCAAGCTCATCCTGGGTGGCGTTGAGATTCCTCACGAGGCGGGACTTGACGGGCATTCCGACGCCGACGTGCTCGTGCATGCCATCATCGATGCTCTGCTCGGAGGCGCCGGTCTCGGAGACATCGGCGAGCACTTTCCCGATACCGATGAGCGTTATCGGGACGCGGACTCCCTCGCGCTGCTGGAAACAGTTGTCACCGCCGTGATCGCCTCAGGTCTTGAGATCGTCAACGTAGACTGCACGCTCATCATGGAGCGGCCCCGGCTGGGACCCCACAAGCAGTCGATCCGTGAAGGTCTCGCCAAGACACTCGGTCTTGCGCCAGCGCGCGTCAACGTCAAGGCCACCACCGGCGAGGGCATGGGTTTCGTCGGTCGCAGCGAGGGCGTCGCGGCGCTTGCCGTCGCCGGCCTGCGCAGTCGCTGAGCTATAGGGTGCGCGCGATGCGCGAGATTCGCCTGCACGACACCCGTTCCGGCGAATTGCGCCCGTTGCGGCCACGCGACCCTGGCCGCGTGGGTATCTACGCCTGCGGCCCCACCGTCTACAGCCGCGTCCATATCGGCAACGCCCGCCCCTTCGTCATCTTCAGCCTCATGAAGCGCTTTTTGGAGCACGAGGGCCAGGACGTGAAGCTCGTCGTCAACGTCACCGACGTCAACGACAAGATCTATGTTGCCGCGCGCAATGCCGGCGTCCCCAGCGAGCAGCTGGCACATGCGATGACCGCGGCCTACTTTGCCGACACCGATGCCCTTGGGCTGGGCCGTCCCGACGCCGAGCCATTGGCCTCGGAGCCGCAGATCATGAAGGCCATCATCGATTACATCGGGGATCTCGTTCACTCGGGCCATGCCTATGAGAGCGGGGGGGATGTCTTCTTTCGTGTGCGCTCCGATCCCGACTACGGATCGCTCTCCCACCGGCGCATCGAGGACATGGACCAGGGCGAGGGCGTCGAGGGATCTGAGCGCAAGCACGATCCGGTGGACTTCGCGCTCTGGAAGGCCCACAAGCAGGGCGAGGACACCTCCTGGGACTCTCCCTGGGGACCCGGCCGGCCCGGCTGGCACATCGAGTGCTCCGCGATGGCCGAGAGCCTGCTCGGCGTTGGCTTTGACATCCACGGCGGAGGATCGGATTTGGTGTTTCCCCACCATGAGAACGAGGCAGCCCAGACCCGCGCTGCGCGGGGACAGGAGCTGGCCGGGCTGTGGGTGCACAACGGAATGATCCAGGCCACGGGCGAGAAGATGGCCAAGTCTGTCGGCAACATCGCGCTGCTGCACGAGATCATCGAGCGCCATGGCAGAGATACCGTCGTCATGTACCTCATCTCAGGGCATTACCGCCAGCCGCTGGCCTTCTCAGAGGTGGTGCTCGAACAGGCAAGGGCCAATGTCAATCGCATCCGTGAGGCTGCACGCAGGCTCACGCCGGGTCCCAGCCCGGATGCTTTCGATTCTTTGCGGGATGCTTTTTTCGAAGCTTTGGCGCGCGACTTCAATACGGCTGAGGCTCTGGCTGTCGTCAACGAATGGCTTCGTGAAGCCACTGGGCCGTCATGGGATCGGCCGGGGGACTCGCACCTACGCGAAATGCTCGGCGTCCTTGGGCTGGCGTCCCTGCTGGCGCCAGTGGCGCAAGCCCCCGAGCCGGTACGCGAGCTTGCCGCCCAGCGCGATCGCGCGCGCGCGGAGCGCGACTTTGCCACCGCCGATCGCCTGCGCGATGAGATCGCCGCCCTCGGCTGGGAGGTCCGCGACGGCGCTGGCGGCTTCGAGTTGCTGCCGCTGTGATCGAGTTGCTGCCACTGTGATCCTCTACGGCCGCAACCCCGTCCGCGAGGCCCTGCGGGGACGCCGCGCCCATACGGTCGGTGAGATCTGGGCTACGCAGAGCACTGCCCGCGAGCCCTGGCTCGAGGCTGCGCGGGTGCGGGTGGTGGATGGGGAGGAGATCGAGCGTCGCTGCGGCGCAAGTGCGCATCAGGGGATCTGTGCGCAGGTTGGCGCCTACCCGTACGTCTCCGCGGACGAGCTCTTGGCAGGGGAAGAGCCGCTTGTGGTTGCTCTCGATCAGGTCCAGGACCCTCAGAACCTCGGCTCCATCGCCCGCACCGCCGAGTGCGCTGGAGCCTCTGGTCTCATCATCCCCGAGCGCCGCGCCGCCGAGGTTACCCCCGCGGTCTGCAAGGCCTCCGCTGGCGCCGTCGAGCACCTGCGCATCGCCCATGTGCGCAACATCGCCGACTTCCTCGCCCAAGCCCGCGACGCGGATTGCTGGTGTTACGGCGCAAGCGCCGAGGGTGCCACCACGACCTACACGCAGCCCGACTATCGCGGCGGCGTCGTGCTCGTGCTCGGCAGCGAGGGTCAGGGTCTGCGTCCTCGTGTCGCTGCCTCCTGCGATGCCCTCATATCGCTGCCGCTGAAGGGTCGCATCGCCTCGCTTGGCGTCAGCGCCGCCGCTGCCGCGATCATGTACGAGATCTTGCACAATCGCGCGCGAGGTCTTGACAAGGCTCCATAACTGTGTAGAGTGCCGTCTCACATAACGCTGAACCTCAGGTTGATAGGCCGGGGATCAGCTATCTAATAGCTGTTGGCGCCAGGGGAGGAGTGCGCCACTGAGCAATTTGGGCTGCTTTGCAGCCGAGAAAGGACTGCTCGTGGCACGTATCTCCAGTAACCCTCAGTCTGAGGTCAAGGTCGATGATGGTTTTCTGATCGCCTTGGCCAAGCAGGGCGACCGCAACGCCTACGACCGCCTCGTGCGTCGCTACTACGGCTTCGTGCGCCTCAAGGCCTCATCCTACTTCCTCGCCGGCGGCGACTCCGACGATCTCATCCAGGAGGGGCTCGTAGGTCTCTACAAGGCCATCCGCGACTTCCGCTCCGATCGCGAGTCCAGCTTCCGCAACTTCGCCGAGCTCTGCATCACCCGTCAGATCATCACCGCCGTGAAGACCGCCACCCGCAACAAGCACACGCCTCTGAACCAGTACGTCTCTTTCTCCTCAACGCCCGCCTCCGCCGGCGAGGACGTTCCCACGCTCGATCAGGTCATTCCCGGCTCCACCATTCACGATCCCGTCAACCAGGTCATCTCCTCCGAGGAGTTGCGCTCGCTCGTCGGCTGCCTCTCCAGCGCTCTCTCCGAGCTCGAGAGCCGGGTCCTGACGCTCTACCTCGATGGCAACTCCTACGAGCAGGTCGGTGAGCGCCTCGCTTGCGACACCAAGACGGTGGACAACGCTCTTCAGCGTGTCAAGCGCAAGGTCGGCGCTCACCTGCAGACGCGGGCGGTGGCGCTTTAGGTCTTAGCGTTCACCGCCTTCTCAGCGTCACCGCCCTCAGCGTTCACCGCCTTCTCCGGGGCTTTCGCTGCCTTCCGCAGGCAGCGAGGAGTTGCCCGGCGCTTCCGGCGTCAAGGCAGTGGCCGGGCCGGGAGTGACCTGGATCGTGAAGGGTACGCTGGCTGCACCCTCGTTCTCAGGGCCACCCGGGATATGGATGCGGAAGACCTTCGTGCCCGGGTCATACACCCGGTGCGCGATCAAGTACGTCGAGTCGGGGTTGACCAGCGCCACCTGGACCACGTGGAAGCCGCCATCGTTCGCGTTCTGGCGCTCCAGGTAGATGATGTGGTCTGGATGGTTCGGAGCGACCGTGCCCGTGAAGGTCACTTCGCCGCCCGCCTGTACGGTCGTCGCCGATACCGCCGCGCTCAGCACGTCCTTCACGCCCTCATACAACACCGCCGAGGTCACCGGCGCGTGGTTTGGCGGCGGGGTGCAGACACGGACCGCGTTGGGAGGCGTCACGCACGGCTGATTCAGCGTGGTGACCTTGTAGAAGGTGCTGTTCGCCGGCGACTGCGCGGGGAAGGCGTAGTTGCCGTTCGCGTCCGTCGTGGCCGTCGCGATCGGCGCGAAGTTGTCCTGCAGCCTCGTGCGCGCCAGCAGTTCCACGGGCCGATTGGCCGCGCCTGTGCCCGCCAAGGTGCCCGTGATCGTCACCGACTGCCCGAAACTGATCGGATTCGCCGAGGCGTTGATGCTCAGCGCCGGATTCTGTGCCTGTGAGATCTCATACTCGAGTTCGTTTGAGGCGCTCGGGATGTTGCGGCCCTGACTGCGCACCAGCACACGGATGTTCGCGTCGCCGGGCACGATGAACGTATGTGCGATCGAGAACGTCCCTCCGGGCGCGACCACGCCGTGGTCGATGCGCCGCCATTCGCCGCCCGTCGTGGCGTTCTGACGCTGCAAGATCACCCGCGCCCCCATGTCTTCCGGGCTCACCGTGCCCGTAAAGGTCACGGCATTGGGGTGGCCCGTCAGCAGCTGCGTGCCCGCGGGCGGCCCGCTCAGCGTCACCTGTGCAGCCACCCTGATCCGCTTGGCCGCGCTGTGGGTGTTCCGGGCGCTCACCACCCACGAGCGGTTGCTGTTGACGACGCCATCGGCGCGCGTGAACTCATAGAAGCCGTGGGCGTCCGTCCTCGTGCTCTGCACATAGCTGAAGCCAAAAGAGTCCGGCAGGTGATGGAACAGCTTCACCACCGCTCCCGCTTCGCCGCGGTGGCGCCGGCACGTCAGCTTGCCGAAGATCGTTACCGGGTCCCCCGCCCTGATCTGGCGCGGCGCCACTTCGATCCCGATGCGGCAATGACCGGGGAAGAAAATGCGCCGCGCTCCGCTTGCGTCGGCGATCGGAACAAGTGTCAACGATGCCATCGCAAACGCGATGGTCAAGACCATCCTCTGGGAACGCATCTGGGCCTCTCCTCTTGCGGGTATCGAACGGTCGCATGCAAACAGGCCGACCGCTTCGTCTAACCCATATGAGCGACGATTGATGCGGTGAAAGAGTTTTTGCGAGCGCCGCGTGAAGTTCTTGCGCGGGTGGTGTCTTAACGATTGTCGCAACACACAGAAAGGCCTCCTTCAGACCACACCACACCCAACAACACCACAGAACTGCGTTGCCCGGAGGCGGTGATCTGCAAGGCCACACCAGCGCCAGCAGCTCCGTCGCCGGTGTGGCGTAGCCCCGCTCCCGGGACCGTGGACGTCATCCCCACAGATCGCGTCCACCTTCACCCCGAGGGCTGTTGCGCTCACCGTCCCGGGTGGCGCAGGGCAGGATCGGGGGGCGGCCAGCCCTGGAGGCCGTCCCCCGATGTTTTCGCGCTCCTCCGCGGAAGCTGCCCTCGCACTCCTCTTCGGGAGCCGCCCTCGCGCCCCCCTCCTCCTCGGAAAGTCGCCCCGATTCATATACGTGGGGCATACGTAGCCTTTTCGTCCATTCCTCGCTTCCTCACGCCGCGGCGCCGTCGCGCGCGCCGATCTGATATCTGTCTTCGAGCTCCCGCCGGCGCCTGCACGGGTCCGGCGCTCGAGCATGGGGAAGGCATCTGCCATGAGTCCAAAGGCATCCACCCGCCTGCTGGCTACGCAGTCCGATGAGCGACTTGCGGCAATGGCCCGCGCCGGACACGATCGCGCCTTCGAGGCCCTCGTCCAGCGCTACCGCCGACCGCTCCTGCGCTACTGCCGGCGCATCTCCATCTCCGACGGGCGCGCTGAGGATGTCGTGCAGCAGACCCTCCTACAGGCCTGGTCAGCCCTGCGCCGCGGCGCCAATGTACGTGAGCTGCGCCCTTGGCTCTACCGCATCGCCCACAACACTGCCGTTAATCTCGCTCGCGACGCCGCCCGCGATGGCGCAAACCTGGCTGTCGACTTGGACGGCGTCACCGCCGCCGAGTCCGCCACCGTCGAGCCCGATCTCGGCGGTGGGCTTGCCCTGCGTGACGCCCTCACCGACATGGCTGCGCTGCCGCATATGCAGCGCGAGGTCATCTTCCGCACCGCTCTGGCCGGACACAGCCACGAGGAGGTCGCCACCGCCCTTGGCATCACCGACGGCGCCGTCAGGGGCCTACTCTACCGCGCGCGCTCCACGCTGCGCACCGCCATCACCGCGCTCACACCTCCGCCGATGCTCGCCTGGATGGCTGGTGGCGGACAGGGCATCGCCGTCGATCGCGCGGGCGAACTCGCCGCCGGTGGGGGCGGCATCGGCCTTGGTGTCCTCCTCAAAGGCGGCGTCGCTGTCCTCACCGCTGGCACCCTCATCACCGGCGCCGCCATCGTTCACAGCACCGCTCCCGCTCGTCACCACGCCCATCCCGCCCCTAAGGGGACAGGACGGGAGGTCGCATCTCTTGGCTCTGCCAATGGTTTCGCCGCGCACCCGGGCGCGACCGCCATCGGCGGCGCGGCCGGCAGTTCCTCCTCCGTGCCTCGGACCTCGCCGCGCTCAGTCCACGGGCAGGCCCTGAGCCTGCGCGTCAGCGCAGGGGGTCCGCGTGTTTCGGCTCGGCTGCCTGCGGGCTCGCCTCAAAACGCTCCAGTGTCAAGGCCCAAGGGGATCCCTCCCACTAGCACCACCTTTCACATTCCGCTCCCCGCCGGCGCCGCGCCTCCCTCCAACTCCTCGGCGTCCAACGCTCCATCCGAGGGCTCCTCCGGTGCAGCCTCTGGCGCCGGCGGTAGCGGCTCCACCGGCGGCGGTTCCGGAGGCAGTGGCTCCGGTGGGGGCGGCTCCGGGGGAGCAGGAACCGGCTCCGGCGGCTCCGGCACAGGCTCAGGGGGAGGGGGCGCCGGCTCTGGCTCTGGTGGCGGCAATCCTGGCGGCGGCAGCCCCGGTGGCGGGAGCCCTGGAGGCGGTACCGGCTCAAGCGGTCCCGGATCAGGTGGCGCTGCCCCGGAAAGCTCTCCGCCTCCTTCCGGCTCCGGATCTCCCAGCAGCGGACCAGTTGCCACCATTGTCAACGGCGTCACCGGCCTGCTCGAACACACCGTCCACGGCGTCCTTGGGCATTGACGCCCAGCAGCAATCCCGCGGGCGGAGACTGGCTCGACTTTCACGAAACTATCCAACCTTGCGAAACATTTCCGTGTCCACTACGGTCTCCTACGGGTCATGGATTCTTCGGAGGTCGTCCTGCGCGCCATCGACGCTTTCAACGGACGGCGCCTGCAGGAGCTGCTTGGTCTCGTCTGCGAGGACATCGAGGTCTGGCCCCTGCGGCCCGCCGCTCGCAGCGTCTATCGGGGACGTGCCGGCATTGAGGACTGGCTCGCCGACCTGCAGCGCCGTGGGCGCGACGATCGCATCACCGTCGAACACACCCGCGCGGCGCTTGACGGGCGTATCCTAGCCATCGGTAGCGTCGACATCGGCATCGTCAACGCCGCCTTCATGGCCGTCCACGACCTACGCGGCGGGCTCATCGCGCGCATTCATCACTACTTCTCCGACGAGAGTCTCCTGCGTCGTATCGGCGTTATCGACTGAGCGACTGAGCCCGGTCTGGTGGACTTGGACCTAGGTCTACGGCTCGAGCATTCCCGCATACAGCGCGAACATCGCGCCCTGCGGATCTGCCACGACGCCGATCTTCGCCATCTGGATGTCGATCGGCCCCGCGTGCACCGCTCCGCCCAGCTCCGTGACCTTGGCCAGACCCACGTCGATATCCTCCACGCCGAAATACACAAGCCAGTGTGGCGGCAGCTCGGGGGGGTCCAGTTCGCGCATGCCGCCATTGCTGTGGCCCCTGTTCTTGATCGACAGGTATCGGGTCGGGCTGCCCTCAAACGGCGCGATCTCCCAGCCGAACAGGGCGTTATAGAAAGCGCTTGAAGCATCCAGGTCGGGTGAGGCCAGCTCGTTCCACACCAGCGCGCCCGGCGCATTCACCAACGCCGCTCCGAAGTGGTTGCGCGGCTGCCACACCATGAAGAACGCGCCCTGCGGATCCTGGATCACGCCCATTCGTCCCGCTTCCATCACGTCGAAGGCCGGCGCGTGCGCGGTGCCGCCCAACTCCTGCGCGCGCTCCACCGCCGCGTCCGCGCTCTCCACCGACACATAGCTGTTCCACGAGGGCGGAGCACCCATCTCGCGCTGCGCCGGCGGCTGCGGCGCGATCGCCGCAACGTCCTTGCCATCGATCCGCATCATCGCGTAGAACGCATCCTCACCCACCGGCAGGTCCTCTGCCTCCCAGCCGAACAGGCCGCTGTAGAAGGTCTTCGCCGCGTCCTGATCCGTTGTCGTCAGGTCGCTCCAGCAGAACGTTCCGGGCGTGTACTGCGTGCGCTCACCCATGGATTTGCACATTACAGCATCTGCCATCTCTGACTCCGCTTCCTCTAAACGACATCTCTTTGCCGCTCGTTGCGGGGTTTTTTGACGAAGATCGCTGCTGTGGCGCAAAAGCTAGCTTGACTTTATAGCTGGCTATGGCTCGCAAAACTCCAGCTACTCGAAGCACTCCAGATCGCAACCTGTGTTGATGTAAGGTACTGTTCCGGTCAGCGAATCAGGAGCCGCATAGTTTCGTGGAAGCCGTCAACGCCGGAAATAGAGACTGGATGCGAGGCAGCTCGCCCCTCAAGGGGGCGCTGTTGGGCCTCGTCCTGCAGCGCCCCGGTCACGGCTATGACTTGGCCAATCGCCTCGATCGGCGCCTCGGTCCCGCGTGGCAGATCACCGCCAAAGACCTCTATCGCATGCTCGAACAGCTCGAGCGAGCAGGGCTTGTCTCCTCCCGCCGGGTCTTCAGTGACGGGCCCACCGGGAACCGGCGAGTGTATTCCCCCACCGAGCTCGCCGAACCCGCCCTGACCGAGTGGATGCACACGAGCACGCGCATGGCTCCCGTCCGTGCGGAGTTCCAGGCCAAGATCGCGGTTGCGCGCGCGCAGGACGCGCCGCGGCTACTCGCGGCGCTTGAGTCCTACGAGCGCGAGTGCTTCGCGCTGTTCAAGGCCAGTTCGCAGGACGCCCCGCTGATCCGCTCCTTCGCTGGCATCGCCGTGCATCTCTCGCGTTCTTCCGCGCGCCTGCACCTGCGCGCCGAGCTCGAATGGATCGTGCTCGCTCGCCGCCTGATCTCCGAGGTCGCAATGTCGTCCTAGCGGCGAGCTCGGAATGATTCCCCTCTGCCTATGACACTGCTCTCGCTCACCCAAGTGACCAGGCGCTACGGGGACGGGCGACGGGAGGTCGCGGTGCTGGATCGTGTTTGCATGGAGGTGGACGCCGGTGACTTCGTCGGCGTCTGGGGTCCTCGCCGTTCGGGCAAGACCACGTTGCTGCGCGTTGCCGCCGGCATCGAGGCCCCCAACGCGGGCGCGGTCTGCTTCGACGGCCACGTGCTCACACGCATGGGCGCGGGCGAGCGCGCACGGCTGCTGCGCACCAACGGCATTGCCCACGTCAGCGGAGACTGGCGGCCGCAACTCAGCCAGCTGGTGGTTGACAGCGTGGCCATGTCGCTACTGAGCGACCGCATGTCCCTGCGCGAAGCGCGACCCTTGGCACGGCGCGCGCTCACGCGAGTCGGCGCCGGCGACTGCGCCGATGTCGCGACGAGCAGGCTCTCCCAGGGCGAGCGCATCCGGGTCGCGCTCGCCCGTGCAATCGTGCGCGAACCACGCCTGCTGCTGATCGACGAGCCCGCCGTTTCGCCCAGTCCGCTCGAGTGCGACGAACTCTACGAGCTGTTGCGCTCGCTCGCCCGCGAGCGCCGGCTGGCGGTCGTGGTGGCCTCCGAGGACCTCGAGGCGCTCGAGGGGGCACGTCGGATTATGTCGATCTCAAATGGGGAGCTGCGCTCAATGGATCCGGCTGGCGTCGTACTCGCTTTCCCCGAGCGCCGCGCCGCCCGGGCCGAGCCCTCGGCGTGATGGGCGCCCTGGAGCTCAGCGAACTCGTCAAGCACTATTCCGCGGGCGGGGAGGTCATACGGGCTGTAGACGGCGTCTCACTCACCGTCTCCCCCGGCGAGTTCGTGGCGCTCTACGGGCCAAGTGGCTCGGGCAAGACGACCCTGCTGCTGATGGCCGCCGGGTTGATGGAACCCGATGCCGGCAGGGTCCTGTTCGCAGGACGTGACATCTCGCGGCTGTCCGCCCGCGATAGCTCCGTGTACCGCCGACGCGAGGTCGGCTTTGTCTTTCAGGCCTTCCATCTCATCGCCGGAGCCAGCGCCATCGACAATGCCGCCCTGAAGCTCTTGGCGGACGGCTTCAGCCTCGCGCAGGCCAGGCGCGAGGCGCGCCCCTGGCTGGAGCGTGTGGGCCTCGCCGAGCGCGAAATGCACACTCCTACACAGCTCTCGATGGGGGAGCGTCAGCGGGTGGCGATCGCCCGCGCGCTGGTCAATCAGCCACGGCTGCTGCTGACCGACGAGCCCACCGGAAACCTCGACTCTCAGCGCAGTCGCGAGACCCACGAGCTGCTGCGGGATATCTGCCACGAACGCGGCATTCCCGGCGTGCTCGTCACGCACGATCCGCAGGCCATCGCTTTCGTCGATCGCGTGCACACGCTGCGTGATGGTTGTCTGGTGCAGGGGCTCGATGCCGAGCTCGCTGCCACCCCAGCGTAATGCGCGCGCCCGCGATCCTTGGGATCCGTGTGGGCTCGCTCATGGCCCTCTACGGGTGGCGGCTGCGCCAGCGTCTCGCCCAGGAGCTGCTGGCGGCGAGCGGCATCGCCATCGGCGTAGCGCTCGTGTTCGGCGTGCTTTTAGCCAACACCAGCATTACCGGCTCAGCCGGGCTGCTCATCCACCAGCTCGTGGGCTCGGCCCGCATCCAGCTCTCCGCCCGCTCAGCAGAGGGCATCGACCAGCATTTCACCGAAGCGGCGGGAAAACTCCCTGGCGTGCAGGTAGTGGCCCCGTTCCTGCGCGAGAACGCCACGATCATCGGACCGCAGGGACGCAAGTCGGTCCAGCTCATCGGCGTGACTCCGCGGATGGTCGCGCTCGGGAGCGCCGCCACCCAGAATCTCGGCGCTGGCGCACTGCTGATCTCCGGTGGTGTGGGCCTACCCGCCGCGGTCGCAAGCGCCATCGGCGCGCAGCCCACGCAGCCGATTACGATCATTGCCGGCGGCCGGACCCACGTGCTGAAGGTCCGCGCCGTGCTCGGCAGCCAAACGATCGGGGCCGTTGCCTCCAGCCCCGTCGTGGTTGCGCTGCTGCCTGTCGCCCAGCTGCTGGCCGGCAAGCCCCACCGGGTTACCAACGTGTTGATCAAGCCGCGCCCCGGCGCCGATCGGCAGGTCGCCGCTGAGCTGCTTGCCCTCGCCGCTGGGCGCATCGACGTCAAGCCTGCCGACGAGGAGCTGCGCCTACTCGATCAGGCTGCTCAACCCAACGCACAGTCCACCAACCTCTTCGCCGCCATCAGCGGCATGATCGGCTTTCTACTGGCCCTCAACGCGATGCTTCTGACGGTGCCCGATCGTCGCCGCTTCATCGCCGAACTGCGTACTCAGGGCTTCGCTCCCGCGCAGGTGGTTCTGATCCTCGCCTTTCAGGCGCTCGCACTGGGCATGGTCGGCTCGCTTGCCGGGCTCGCCATCGGCGATCTACTCGCCCACACTCTCTTTAGCCGCATACCCGGCTATCTCACTTTCGCCTTTCCCATTGGCTCCGAGCAGATCATCACCACGAGCACGGTGCTGGTGCCAATTGCCTGCGGAATGTTCGCGGCCGTGCTCGCATCGCTGCCCCCGCTGCTTGATTTACGTCGCGATCGTGCGCTCGATGCGGTCCTGCACGAGACCGGCGAGGCTGGGCAGGGGATCCCCGTGCGCATCACACTCACGCTGGGCGTCGCGGGGATCGTCATGATCCCGCTCGCTGCCGTCATCGCCCTCGCGGCCAGCTCCCTCACAGTTGTCGCTGGCGCGATCTTGGCGCTCGCCGCGGTTTGCCTCATACCCTGCGCCTTTGCTGCCAGCATTTCGCTGCTTGTGCCCTGGGGCGAGCGCTTGCGGGGCAGCATGCTTGCAATCGCCATCGTCGAGCTGCGCGCGACCGCCACGCGTTCAATCGCGCTCGCCGCGGTGGCGGCATTGGCTGTCTTTGGCAGTATCACCATCGGCGGAGCCCGCGACGATCTCCTCGCTGGCATCGATCGGGCAATCGTCCAGTATTTCCACACATCCGACATGTGGGTGGTCAACGGTGACGATGTATTCAACATGAACGGCGTTGCGGCCCGGGACGCAACGAGTGCTATCGCCCGCGTTCCAGGCGTCGCCTCAGTTCGTCCCTACCAGGGTGGCCTGCTCGATGTCGGCTCGCGCCGCTTGTGGCTGCGCGCACGCTCCCCCGCCGATCCCGCGATGATCGAAGCCAGTCAGGTGCTCCAGGGCGATGCCGCACATGCCACCCAGCTGATCCGGCGTGGCGGCTGGGCCGCGGTATCCGATGGCTTCGCCCACGAACACGATCTGCACGTCGGCGAGGCATTTTCGCTGCCTACGCCAAGCGGCGCGGCGCGCTTCGGCGTAGCCGCCACCATGACCAATTCGGGCTGGCCGCCGGGGGCTATCACCATCAATACCAACGACTATCGCCACTATTGGCAGACCGAAGACGCTTCCGCACTGGAGGTCAGCCTCAAGGCTGGCGCCAACCCCTCCGTGACCCGGCGCGCGATCGTGGGCGCGTTGGGAGGTGAATCGGGACTGCTCGTGCGCACCGCCGCCGAGCGGACCGCTGAAACCGAGGCCAGCGCCCGCCAGGGCCTGCGCAGTCTCGGGCAGATCGCGCTGCTGCTGCTGATCGCCGGCGCTCTCGCCATCGCCGCCTCCCTCAGCGCCGTCATCTGGCAGCGGCGTGCGCGACTAGCGGCGATGAAGAGCCAGGGATTCGATCATTTTCAGCTATGGCGATCGCTGATCCTCGAGAGCGCGATTGTGCTCGGCATCGGCTGCATCGATGGGGCCATCCTCGGCGTTTATGGTCACGCCCTAGCCGACCGCTGGCTGGGCGCGAGCACCGGTTTTCCAGCCCCCTTTGCGGTCGGTGGGCCGCAGGTGTTTCTGACCCTCGTGATCGTCGTGGGCATCGCTTTAACCGTTATGGCGCTGCCTGGTTTCACTGCTGCGCAAGCACCACCGCAGGCAGGTTTCCAGGAGTGATTCTGTTTTTAGGGACTGTTGCGCAAAGCTACCTCCATGAAGGTAAATGCTTCGAGCCATCTAGCGCCGGCCATCGCGTTTGCCGGCGCCGCCAGACGCTATTGGCTTGGCGTCTTCCCGTGCGCGCGCACTGAGTTGCGCCACTGGCGGCTGCGTGCCGAGGAGATACTCGACCCCGCTCTGCGCCGGCTCGCCTGCCAGGCGCAGCGCGCCAAGCGCGAGAGCCTTGAGGGCGCGATCGCCTTCGCGACCTTCGCACCTCCCGCGCAGCGCGCGCTCGTCACGCGCGCGATCACCGCATATCAAGTGGCCTTCGACTACATCGACGAGCTCAGCGAGCAGCCCGGCGCCGATCCGATCGCCAACGGGCTGCGCCTCAATCAGGCGCTCCTGCGCGCGCTGGAACCCGAGCAGCCCCATCTGGACTACTACGCTCACGATCGCCGCCGTGAGGACACTGGCTACCTGCGCGATCTCGTGGACACCTGTCGCACCGCCCTGGAAGCACTGCCGTCCCACCTCGCCATCGCCGAGTCCCTGCGACGTGTCACCGCTCGCCTCGTCGCCTATCAGAGCCTCAATCACGGCGACGTGCACGGCTCCTACGAGGCTTTCACACGCTGGGCACGAGCGGAGAACCGGCTTTGCAGCGGCTTGCGCTGGTGGGAGACAGGCGCCGCCGCCGGCTCGCCACTACCCGTCTTCGCGCTGCTTGCCGCGGGTGCCAGGCCCGGCACGCAGGCCAGGGACGCCGTTGATGTCGAGCACGCCTACTTTCCCTGGATCGCCTCCCTTTCTTCGCTGCTCGACAGCCTCATCGACCGCAACGAGGATGCCGCTGACGGTCAGCGCTCGTTGATCGACTATTACGGCTCCACCGGCGAAGTCGCCAGTCGCCTACAGACGCTCGCCACGCGGGCCGTCGGTGGCGCCAAGGCGCTCTCCGACGGCTCTCAGCACACCATGATCCTGGCCGCCATGGCGAGCTTCTACCGCGCCACGCCGCAGGCCTCCGCGCCGGATACCCGTCTCGTCACTCAGCGCGTGCTCGATGCCATGGTCGGAGATTTCACGCTACCCAGTACCTGCGTCCTGCGCGCTCGACGTGCGATCGGGGGTGGTGCCGATGCGCTCGCACTGCTGCGTCATGGCGCGGGCGGTGTCCTGCGCGCGGGCAGGCGCTGTACGATCCAGCTTGCAGGCCGGCGTAGCTCAATTGGTAGAGCACCGCTCTTGTAAAGCGGGGGTTGCTCGGTTCGAGTCCGGTCGCCGGCTCTCTGTCAGTGCCCGCATCGGAGTGCCCGCGTGCGTAGTGCCCGCGCGCGGAGTGCCATCCATGCGGCGTTTCTTTCAGTGCCGCATGGATGCGCCGGCTGTAACGGCGTCCTTTCCGGTGGGTATCCAATACGTGGGCAGCAATCGTCATGGCAGTCTTTTCCGGGCTTCACACCACGCGGCCGGCGCTGACCTGGAGGCTTTTCGCGTGCGCGTGCAGTCGCATGGCGTGAACCCCCTGCTCTATCTGCTCGCCCGCGCGCTACTGCTGCCCTTCTTCCTCCTCTACTTCCGCCTCGAGCGCATCGGCAGCGAGCACCTTCCGCGTAGCGGGCCGCTGATCCTGGCGGCCAATCACCGCAGCTTTCTGGATCCCTTCGTGATCGGCGCGCTCACGCGCAGGCCCGTCTACTACGTCGCCAAGCGCGAGCTCTTCGAGCGTCGCTGGCAGGCATGGCTGCTGGGCGGGCTGGGGGCCTTCCCGATCGATCGCGGCGCCGGCGATGAGGCCGCGATGGCCACCGCGCGGGCGATCCTCGCAAGGGGGGACTGCGTCGTCATCTTCCCCGAGGGCACCCGCGTGCGCAGGGGAGCGCTCGGCCACCCCCATCGTGGGGTCGGACGCCTGGCGCTACAGACCGGTGCGCGGGTGGTGCCCGTGGCCGTCATCGGCAGCGAAGACGTTCGCCGCGGGTTGCGCATTCGCCCGCGCAAGGTGCGTATCCGCTGCGGCGCTCCCCTTATGTTCCCCACCATGCAGCAGCCCTCGCCCACGGCGGCGATGGGTGTCACCGAGCGCATCTGGAACTGCGTGAATCTGCAGTGGGAGTGGATGGGCGGAGCGCCCGCCCATCCGCGCGAGCAGGCGCGCCCGCCGACTGACGCAAGCGAGGCCGCGCGCGCCGTGCGGGAGCACGTCCGGGCGGCTTAGGGAAGCGCGCTGCAAGGTGAGCCAGAGGTAGGGTGCAATGAGTGGCCGAGCAACATATGCGCAAGTCGAAGGTGCAACTCGACGAGGAGTTCTCCGAGCTCTACCGCGCGCATCTGCGCGACGTCTACAGCTACTCCTACTACCGCGTGGGCAATCATCACGACGCCGAGGACCTCACCGAGCAGACCTTCCTGCAGGCCTATCGTCACTTCGAGCGTGCCCAGCGCGAGTCCAATGGACGGCCGCTGCGGCCCTGGCTGATCCGCATCGCCCACAACCTCGCCGCCAACCTGTACCGCGATCGTTCGCGCAAGCCCGCCTCGCCGATCGAGGACGGTACCCCTCTGGCCGATCCCCACACCACCGAGGAGCTCGTGGAGGAGCGCGAGGAGCTAAGCCGCATCCTCAGTGGCGTGCAGGAGCTGCCCGACGACCGCCGCGAGGCGCTCATCATGCGCTTTGCCCTGGGCATGGACAATCGCGAGATCGCGCGCGCCCTGGGACGCTCCGACGGGGCCACCAAGGTCTTAATCCATCGCGCCATCAAGCAGCTGGAAGGGTACGTCAATGAGTGAGGCCGTACATCAATGAGTGAGGTGCGTCAATGAGTGAGGCCATACCCAACTTCGAAGGTCTCCTGCGTCAAGCGCTGGCGCCGGTCGATCCTCCCGAGGATCTCGTTCAGCGGCTGGAGAGCACACTCACCAGCATCACCGAGCTGGCCGCTGAGGAGCTCGAGGCGTGGGAGCTCTCCGCTATGCGCGATCCCCGCAATTGGGTGCGGCCAGCCGCTGCGGTGGTGGTGGGAGGTAGTGCAGGCATTGCGCTGGTGATCCTCCGCGCGCGACGGCGAATTCGCTGAACTGTTCGGCGGATCGACCATACGGCAGCAGTCAAAAGTCTGCGAGTAGTGATTCAATACGGCTCATCGTTCGTGGACTCCCTGATCCACGACTGGGGTCAGTTGCGTATTGATGTCCGAGATGGCTCGCTACAAGCGTTCCGCCGACGCTGCGTCGGCTGCCCTGCGTCGGCTCGCCGACGAGGATCTCATGCAGCTGGTACGTGACAGCGACTCAGCGGCTTTCGCCGTCGTCTACGAGCGTCATGCCGATGCCGCCTTTTCGCTCGCATTCCGCATGTGCGGCAAACGGGGGATCGCCGAAGACGTCGTCCAGGAGGCGTTCCTCTCTCTGTGGCGCAGCGGCGCACGCTACGACCGCACGCGCGGCAGCGTGCGCACCTGGGTCCTCGGCATCGTTCACAATCGAGCCATCGACGCGCTGCGGCGTGGTGTCGTACACGACCGCGGCATCGTCAGCGACGAGGGGCTGGAGGAGCACCTCGAGGCCGCCGAGCGCACCGACCAAGAGGTCAGTCGCCGCGACGAGGCGCGCGAGATCCGCGCCGCCTTGGAGGAGCTGCCTCCCGACCAAAGCCGCGTGATCGATCTCGCCTACTACGGCGGTTTCACGCATTCGGAGATTGCGGCCATGCTGGATACCCCAGTGGGAACGATCAAAGGGCGCATGCGTCTTGGCCTACAGAAAATGCGCTCGCAACTGCGATCCGGGCAGGTGGTCTCGTGAGCACCCACGAGCACGAGCACGACCGCGAGCCGGAGATGCCCTGCGAGCGCTCCTCCGACGTCGCGGCTTACGTCCTCGGTGCGCTGGAGGAACAGGAAGTGCAGGGCTTCCGCGAGCATCTTGCCGGCTGCGCTGTCTGCAGCAGCGAGGTTGTGCAGCTGCAAGCCGCCGCCGATGCCCTGGCAGTCGGCGTGTCGCGCAAACTCGCGCCCGACAGCCTCCGTGCCAGGATCATGGCCACCGCGCACGCCGAGGCCGAACTGCTCAGGGCGGCCGGTCATGAGGCCGACCGGCCGGCGCCGCCCGCCACGCCTCGGTGGCGCCGGCGCCTTGCCCCCGCACTGGCTGCTGCCGCGGCTCTGGGGGCCGGTCTGCTGATTGGCGCCCTCGCAATCAACACCGGCTCCACGACCATTCAGCGCACCCAGACCCAGATCATCAGGGCGGTTGTCCTCGCGCCTGGACACAACGCCGCCGCCCAGCTACGCAGGATCGGCGCGCACTTTGAGCTCGTTGTCGAGGGCATGCCCGCGCCGCCGCGCGGGCGCATCTACGAGGTCTGGCTGCTCAAGCAGGGGGCGCAGGCGCCTGCGCCCACAGACGCGCTCTTCTCCGTCACCAATCATGGCGAAGGCGCCGTCGACGTGCCCGGCGGCGTCGCCGGCGTGAGCAAGGTGCTCGTCACCGCTGAGCCGCTCGGCGGCAGCCCCAAGCCGACGCGCAACCCCGTCATCATCGCCTCCACGTAGGGTCCTGCCGGGCCCACGCCTCGGGCCGAGATACGCTCTTGGCCCGCATGGCCACCTGCTACCGCCATCCCTCGCGCGAGACCGCAGTCTCCTGCTCCAACTGCGGCAAGCCCATCTGTCCCGACTGCATGACCACCACGCCCGTGGGGATGCGCTGTCCTGACTGTGCTCGCCAGCGCACCAAGGTCGTGCGCATGCGTGAGATGACCAACACGCCGCAGGTCACCGTTGCACTGATCGCGATCAACGTCATCGCCTTTCTTGCCGAGGGCAGCTTCAGCGTCAGCAGCAACGCGGGCGGTGGGACCATCTCCGAAAAGGGCGAGCTGCTTGGCAGCGGCCTCCAGCGCGTAGCGAACGGGCAGGGCATCGAATACGTCGGCGTCGCCTACGGGCAGTGGTGGCGGATCGTTACCGGCGGGTTCCTACACGCGAACTTTCTGCACATCGCCTTCAATATGTACCTGCTCTACCTGCTCGGCCAGATGCTCGAGCCCGCGCTGGGGCACGTCAAGTTCGCGCTCGTCTACTTCGTCTCGCTGCTCATGGGGTCCCTCCTGGTGCTGATCCTTGTCCCGCATTCGCCTACGCTTGGCGCCTCGGGGGCAGTCTTCGGTTTGATGGGCGCCGCAGCCGTGGAGATGCGGGCTCGTCAGATCCCCATCATGCAGAGCGGCATCGGTGTTCTGATCCTCATCAATCTCGCCCTGAGCTTCACTCTCAGCGGGGTCTCATGGGAGGGTCATATCGGCGGCCTCATCGGCGGCGCTCTGGTGATGTTCATTCTTCAGTTAGGTGAGCGCTATCGCCAGCAGGCGCTCGCGCTCGCTGGCTGCATCGCCATCGGCGCCGTGGCGTTTGCCGGTGGGATCGCCGCCGCCAAGTCCAGCGAAATTCCACGGCTGTCCGCGGGCGGGGAACAGCAGTTCACCCCAACTCAGTGACGCGCTAGTGTCTCGGGCAGGCAGCCGGCCTGAACCACCGAGGAGCAATGACCAGACTGAGCGACGAGGAGATCGAGCAGCGCCTCACGGGCGGCAATTGGTGCCGTGAGGGTGAGGCGATCGTGCGCGAGTACAAGCTCGCGGACTTTGCCGCGGCCATCGCTTTCGTCAATCGCGTCGCCGAGGTGGCCGAGCGGGCCAACCATCATCCCGACATCCTCCTGCATGGCTGGAACAAGGTGCGCCTGGAGCTGAGCACCCACTCCGAGGGCGGCCTCACCGAGGCCGACTTCGCATTGGCCGCGGAGATCGATGGGTTGGCCTGAGCGCGACCGCGGCTCTGAGCGCGACCGCGGCCCCTGCTACCTTTAGCTGGTCGCCACCAATGACCGACGACGAAGAATCTCCTCCTCGAAGTAGCACTCCCGCGTGAGCGGCCTGAAGCTTCTCTTCACGGCCGTCCTAATTGCGGTCAATGCGTTCTTCGTGATCGCCGAGTATGCGCTGATCCGCTCTCGCCGTGCGCGCCTGGAAGTCATGCGCGACGAGGGCCAGCGCGGAGCGGGCCTTGCGCTCAGCCAGCTCGCCAACATCAACGAGTACATCTCCGCCGTACAGATCGGCGTGACCATGACCTCCATCGGCATCGGCGCACTCGGCGAGCCTGCGCTTGCCGCGCTGCTGCGCAACGCTCTCGGGGGAGCGCTCGCCCACGGCGTTTCCGTGGTGATTACCGCGATCGTTGCCTTTGCCATCATCACCTCCGCTCAGCTCGTGGCTGGGGAGATGGTGCCCAAGTTCTATGCCATCGAGCACGCCGAGACCGTCGCGCGCCGCGTCGCCCGGCCGCTGCAGGGATTTGCCGCTCTCTTCCATCCCCTCATTACGGCGCTCACTGCGGTGTCCAGCAGGATCCTGCGGCTGCTCGGCGTCGACATGGCACGCCAGCAGGTCGGGGGCTCCCAGGAGGAGCTTAAGCGGCTCATCGCCGAGTCCTATGCTGGTGGGCACCTCGACCCCGGCGAGGCCGGCATGCTCAGTGGCGTCTTCCAGCTGCACGAGCAGGAGGCCCGTCAGGTCATGACCCCCATCCCTGCCGTCGTCACGATCGACATCTCCGAGGACGTGGAGACGGCTTTGAAGCTCTGCGTCTCAAGCGGGCACACCCGTCTTGTCGTCACCGAGGAAGGTAACCGCGATCGCGTGCGCGGCATCGTTCACGCCAGCACCCTCGCCCAGCGCCTGATGGAGAAGGGGCCCAAGGCATCGATCGAGCCGATCGTGCACGAGGCCCCAATCGTGCCCGAGACCAAGCCTCTGGATGACCTGCTCGCCGATCTGCAGCGCCAGCGGACCTCGATGGCGGTCGTCGTGGACGAGTACGGGCGCGTTGTCGGCATCGTCACCGTCGAGGACATCATCGAGGAGGTCGTCGGCGAGATCGTCGATGAGACCGACCCTCTTGCGGGTGAGATACGCAGGCTGCCCGGGGGGGAGTGGCTCGTGCGCGGGCACGTCGCTCTCAGCGACCTCGAGGACCATGGCGTGCACCTGCCCGTCGACAGCGACGCCTACAACTCCGTCGGCGGCTTCGTCTTCGCCCAACTCGGTCGCCTGCCTCGGCGCGGCGATACCGTCACCGCCGACGGCTTCTCCATCCGCGTCGAGTCCGTCCGCCACAACCGCATCGAGGCCGTTCGCGTCCGCCAGCGCCGGCCCGTTGCCACGCGCGAACGCGAGTCAGAGACGGAGGAAGGGGGGGCGGGTCCTTAAACACGTCCGGCCCGCGGGGGGTGCGGACCGGAGCGTGTGCACTGGGAGGAGGCGGGTGTGCGTTGCGACTCTTTGTCGCATGACCAGTATCTCCACCAGCCTCAAGGCCACCTAAAAGATGTTCACGTTGGAGATAAAACTTGGGCGCTTTCAGTAGGAGTGGAAGCCGCGCCCGCTCTTGCGTCCCAGTGCGCCCTCCGCGACCAGCTGCCCCACCCGTGGGGGCACCGCTTCGCCGATCGTTTCCCCAATCGCCTTCGAGACATCGAGGCCCACGAGGTCAAGCAGCGCCAATGGTCCCATCGGATGGCCCGCGCCTAAGCGCATGCAGGTATCCACGTCCGCTGGCTCCATGCCCGTCTCTTCCACCAGTCGCACGGCGCTGAACAGATAGGGGAACAGCAGGCGGTTCACCACGAATCCCGGCACGTCCGGCACCTCCACTGGAGTCTTCTCGAAGGTCTCGCACAGCTCCAGCGCGCGCCGCCGCGTGTCCTTGCTTGCTTCCTGCGCGAACACCAGCTCCACCAGTTGCATCTTCGTCACCGGATTGAACACGTGCAGTCCCACGAAACGATCTGGTCTGCCGCTCGCCTGCGCCAGCTCGTGCACCGACAGCGAGGAGGTCGTCGAAGCCAGCACCGTCTCCGCAGCCACGATGCTCGCCAATTCGCCCAGCACCGCCGACTTCACTGCCAAATCCTCGACCACCGCCTCCACCACGAACGTCGCCTCCGCCAGCGCCTGCATGTCGATTGCGATCTGTACGTGCTCCGGGTCGATTTCCGCGGCCAGGCGCGCGAGCGTGTTGTCCACGATTGTGCTCGCCCGCTCCGCTGAGCGCTCAGAGCGCGCCAGCAGCAGCACCGGCCCGTGATGGGCCGCCGTCGCGGCCAGCCCACAGGCGATGGCGCCACTGCCCACGATGGCCAGACGCTCGTTCATGCTTCTTCCTCCGTTGGGGTGGGGTGGAAGATTGACTGACCAGTCAATCTAGGGGTGGGGAAGCGGTAGGATAAGGGTTGCAGGCGCTGAGCATCAGCTCGCGGCCCCCGATATTCAATCGAACACGGAGGACTTTCCATCATGAGGCAGCCAGAGGGCCGCGAGGTCGTCATCGTTGAGGCCGTACGCACTCCCATCGGCCGGGGTCACAAGGAGAAGGGCTACTACAAGGACACTCACCCCAACGATCTGCTCGGCAAGGTCTACACCGAGGTCGTCTCACGCGCCGGCATCGACGCCGCCGAGGTTGAGGATGTCATCGCCGGCTGCGTGCAGCAGTTCGGCGAGCAGGGCTTCAATATCGCCCGCAACGCCTGGCTACAGGAAGGCCTGCCGATCGAGACCCCCGGCACCACCGTCGATCGCCAGTGCGGCTCCGCCCAGCAGGCCGTCAACTTCGCCGCCGCTTTGATCGCGGCCGGCGTGCACGACGCCATGATCGGCTCCGGCGTCGAGCACATGGGGCACTTCCCCTTCGCCGCTGGCATGAAGACGCAGGAGGAGTTCGGCTTCGCCTTTACCCCTGCCCTGATGGCCAAGCACAACATCGTCGGCCAGGGCCTCGGCGCCGAGATGATCGCCGATCAGTGGGAGATCCCCCGCAGCGAGCTCGACGAGTTGGCTGTGCGCTCGCACAAGCTTGCCCACCAGGCCACTGAGGAGGGTCGCTTCGAGCGCGAGATCGTGCCCTTCCAGGTCAACGGCGACACCTACGTCAGCGACCAGGGCATCCGCCCCGACACCAACCTCGAGGCGCTCGCCGCGCTCAAGCCGGCCTTCAAGCCTGACGGCAAGGTCACCGCCGGCAATGCCTCGCAGATCTCCGATGGCGCCGCTGCTGTGCTGCTGATGTCCGCGGAGAAGGCCAAGGCCCTCGGTTTGAAGGCCCGCGCGCGCATCATCGATCAGACCACCGTCGGCTGTGACCCCGTCAAGATGCTCGAGGGTCCCATTCCCGCTACCACCAAGATCCTCGCCCGCAACGGCATGAAGATTGACGACATCGATCTGATCGAGATCAATGAGGCCTTCGCGCCCGTCGTCGCGGCCTGGCGCCGTGAGCACAACCCCGACATGGACCGCGTCAACGTCAACGGCGGCGCCATGGCGCTGGGGCACCCGCTCGGGTCCACCGGCGCGCGTCTGATCACGACCCTGTTGCACGAGCTCGAGCGCTCCGACAAGGAGATCGGCTTCGTCACAATGTGCTGCGGTGGCGGTCTCGGTACCGGCACGCTCATTCAGCGCGTCTGAAGTATTTGTTTGAGGGACCCCTCCGGGGTCCTGTGTGGGCTGCGGGTCGCGCAGATAGCGCGCCCCGCGATCACCACTCGACTTAGCCAGCCGGACCGCCGCCCGTCCAATCCACAGCCACCGGCGGCAGGGCCAGCAACGCTGCCCATGTGCTCGGATCAGTCTTGCCGCTCGCGGTGATGCCATGCGCCGTCTGGAACTGTTCGAGGTAGGACGCTGTCGTTGAGTCGAAAATGCCGCTCGTCGCCTGTGCCGGGATCGCGCTCGCTAGGTGCTCCTGCATCCACAGCACCTGATCGCCCTTTGCGCCCTGGCTCAGCAGCGGGGAGGTCAGCTCGGGGTTGGGGACCGTCAGGCTCGTATTCAGCGGCGCTGCCAGCGCCGACCAGCCGCTTGTGCTTGTCTCCTGCCAGTCCCACCACGACAGGCCATGCGCGCCATACGCCGCCGCCAGCGAGCGGAAGGCGATCAGGTCCGAGGATGAGGGGCTTTCATACGTCTGCCCCAGCGGTGCGATCGGGCGGCCGTAGATCAGATTCTGCTCATACGTGTGCGCATACACGTTCGCCACCGACGTGCCAATCGCTTTCCAGTACATCTGCGGCGCATTGAACTGCGCACCATTGGGGCCCATGAACACCGAGTAGGGCTCGGACTCGTGGTAGTCCACGTACGGAAACGTCGCCAGACCCACCGGGTAGGCTGGGCCCACCTTCGCGCGCAGCGTTTCGATGTAGCGCTGCGCTGCCGCATAGTGGCCTTCGTACTCCGACTCCGCGTCGATTACCAGGCAGTCTGCGCCTGCTGCCGCCGCCTTTGCGCCCAGTTCCGCCTCGCCCACCGGGTTGGTTCCATACACGTACTGCCATCCGCACGCCTTCAGGCCATTCGCGTGCAGGGTTGCCACCAGTTCCGGGGAGAACTGGCTCCAGTAGTTGCTTGCGCCATCGCTGCTCTTCACGAATACCGTGCTTACGCCTGCCGCGTGCGCCTGCGCGACCAGCGCCGGCAGATTGCCGCCCGCCGATTTGCTCAAGTACCAGATCCACATGCCCTGGCCTTCGAAGGCGCTGCCATTTGCTGCCTGCACCGGCGGGGCCACCGGCGCCTTCGGTCGCGGTTGCGGGGGGTGTAGCGCGTATGGCAGCACCGTGATCGGGCCTACCGCATTTGACATCCTCCCGCCGCCGATCAGCACCGCGATCCGCCCCGAGTGCGCGCTGCCCGGCAGGTGCACCGCCAGGCCCGAGGGCGACTGGTAGATGCGCGCCATTGGCGAGTTCTTTGCGATCCGCGCGTTACGCACGCGGGGAAATGCCACGCGCAGGCCCTTCTCCAAGCCGTTTCCCGACAGCACCAGGTAGCCGCGCACCGACACCTGATGGGGGTTAGTCGAGCAGTTCGTGCTCGGCGCGCAACGTGCGTCTAGCAGCCTCACCGCGCGCCTGCCGTGGCTCGCCACCCGGCGTGGCGTCGCTGTCGGCGTCGCTCCGCCCGTGGTGGGGGTCTTGCCCGTCGGTCTGGCTCCGCCCGTGGTGGGTCCCGCGGGAGTCGAGCCCGGCGAGGTACCCCCCGGATTGACCGCTGCTCGAGCTCCCTGCGCGTGCGCCAGCACGCTCAGCAGCACGCATAAGGCTGCCGCAGCCAGGGACCGGGAGCGCTTGTGGGTACCTGTGCTTGCCATCACTTTTCGGCTGGGCGGCGGGCGCCCGACCATAGCGGCTATGGGCTTCTCAACCGAGCGGCGGCAGAGAAGTTGCGGCTCAACCCCAGCGAAAGCCCGTATCCGACGGCGCCGGCGCCAGCGGGCTCGCCGGCAGGTCCGCTGGGGTCTCGGGCAGGTTGAAACCCGTCGGTGCCACATCGTTCGGTGCGCCCGCGTGGAACAGCGACGCCAGGTACTGGATCTGGCCTCTGCCCACGCCCAACTCGAACTGGCCGCCCCCGTAGTTGCCGATCCCCTGCTGCGCGCAGAAGTCGAAAGCATCCAGGAGGTTGCGCAGGCCGCCCAGACGCGAGGGCTTGATGTTCACCATCTTCGGCGGATACAGCAGCGACTGGATGTCCTCGATCGCGTGGATCGGCGCATCCCACGAGAAGCGCTGGCGGTGGGGGGCAAGGATCGGCTCCGTCTCGACTGTCAGCGCTGGGTCCTCGATCCACGCCTGCGGGAACGCCTCCACCACGCGTCGGTACAACACTGGGTCTGCCGGCTGATCCACGATCGAGCCCACGTAGTACGCCTTGAAGTCCACCGACTCCACCGCGCCCGTCGCCTTCAGCTCCTCGATCAGTGGCTGGCTCCACGAGCTCGTCGGGTCCAGCTTGAAGCGCAGGTCCGGGTACAGCTTGAGGCGGTTGCGCACCGGCCCCATCGTGGGGGGCTCGCCCAGGCGCAGCGACACCACGAAGCGCACCGGCTTGGGCGTGCGTCCCAACGCCTCGTGCAGCGACGTGCCCGCCTGGCGCAGCGCCAAGTCCAGCGCCGCCGACTCATACGCCCACACCCGGTAGCGCCGCGATACCTCCCGCTGCGGCGGCGCGGGGAAAAGGTTCAGCTTCGCTATCTCCGCGCAGAAGCTCGCCATCGTCCAACTGCCTTTGAGCTCGCTTGGGGAGCCTGCTTCCTGCAGGATTTCGTGGTCCGGCGCATCGTACGTCACGTCCTCGCCCACGCCCTCCTGGCCCTTCCCCTGCAGGTGGATCACCGTCGAGAGGCGTTCGAAGTCGCTCGACACCTTCGCCGATAGGCCCTCCAAAGTGCAGTCCTCGATCTGGAGCGGCAGATCGGCGAGCAGATCCCACGTGCTCACGGGCTCGACTCGCTGCCCGCATCGCGTTCGAGGCGAGCCACCAGCTCATCCAGGCGCAACTCCTGGAGTGCCCCACCCACCGCCTCAAGCTCGCCCGCGCAATATTCGATCAGGGTCTTGCCTTCCTTCACCAGCTCCAGCGTCTCGCCCAGGCTGGCCTCGCCCGAGTCCAGCCGGCGGATGATCTGCTCCACCCGCGCTGCCGCCGCCTCGTAGGTCTGTTCCCCTGCTGGTGTGGCCTCAGTCATCCTCATCGCGCTCGATCCTCGCTGCAACCGTATCGTCGGCGAAGCGCAACTGCACCTTGCCGCTCCGCCGCGCCTGCTGCGCGGTTGGGATTGGCTCGCCATCTGGGCTCTGCACCAGTGCATACCCCCGCTCCAACGTTCGCTGTGGGTCGTGCCCGCTCAGCGCCAGCGCCAACCGCTCCAGCTCGCGTGGTCCCCGCTCGCGGCACTCCCGCGCGGTGGCGCTCGCCTTGCGCTCCAGCACCAACGCCCGGCGCGTCGTGAGCTTCCCTTCGCTCGCTACACGCCGTCGCGCGCCCGCTCGTACCTCGCGCAGCTGCTGATGCAGTCTGCCGTGTTGGCGGCGCAGCTGTTCCGCTGGCGCACGCGAGAGCGTTGCCAGCGCGCGCGCCCGCACCAGCACCGCACGCCGGCCGTGAGTGCTCAGACGCTCCGCCGCGACTCGCGATACACGACGGGGTCCCGCGAGCGCTCCCGGGCTGCCGTGCTCGGCCATGCGCATCGTCAAACGTCTCAGCGCCTTGCGCGCCTCGCCGCAGTCGATCCCTACTGCCTCCTCCGCCGCGTGCGTCGGCGTCGAGCAGCTCACCCACGCCACATCGTCCAGCAGCGTGCGATCGGTGTGGTGGCCCACCGAGGCCACCACTGGGATTCCCAGCAACGCCACCGTCCGGCACAGCGTCTCATCGCAGAAGCACCACAGGTCCGCCAGCGAGCCGCCGCCGCGTGCCACCACGATCACCTCCGCCCCCGCCACCGCTGCCATGTCCTGCACTGCCCGTGTGATCGCGGGCGCCGCGTGGCGATCCTGCACCGGCGCAAAGCCCCACACCACCCGTCCCGACCAGCCGCGCCGCGCGAGGGCCGCCATGATGTCGGCGCGCGCCTTGCCGCCCGCGCCCGTCACCACGCCGATCGTGCGCGGCAGCAGCACCCTGCGCAGCAGCTTCTGGCGCTCCAGCAGGCCCTCCGCGTCCAGCGCCTTGCGCAGGCGGTCGATCCGCGCCAGCAGATCGCCCTCGCCCGCCACGCGCATGTCGGTCACATGGAAGGAGAAGCTGGGGGAGGACGTCGCGCTGCCTGGGTAGTAGTCGCAGCCGCCCGCCGCCACCACCTGCATGCCCTCCTTCACCTCGCCCACGCGTCCGCTCAGCGCCTCCCAGTCGCTCAGCCACGCCGCGCACGCGACCGCTCCCTGAGCGTCGCGCAGCTCGAAGTACACCCGCGCCCGCGACGGGCGCAGATTCACCAGCTCGCCCACCAGCTGCACCTTCGCGAACGACCGCAGCTTTTCCCGCAGCGCCTCCGCGTACTCGCCCACCGGGAAGGGGCCCGCCAAGGCGCTGCCCGGGATGCCTTCCTGCTCGGTTGGGGTGAGGATCGTGGTCACCCGATTCAGCATAGGCGCTAGCATCGACGGCAAATGCCGGCGCGCCCGCATCGACTCGCCCTGGTCCTCTAGCGGTGGCCAACGCCAACAAGAAGCGCCGCTCGCGCAAGCCCCGTCCGGATGCAGCTGCGACCTCCAAGCGGCCGGCCCCCAAGCCCAGACGCCAGGACACGCCGCCGTCCATCTCTACCACCCTTGGTGAGCGCCCGCGCGCGCCCTGGCATCCGCTGCCGCTCTCCGAGGTCCTCATCCTCGTCGGTGCCGTTGCCACCGTCATCGCGCTGCGCAACCGCTCCAATCACACTGCTCTGCTCGTCGTCGGACTTGTGGCCGTCGGCATTGGCACCTTCGAGGTCACCCTCCGCGAGCACTGGAGCGGCTATCGCTCGCACGCCATCCTGCTGGCGCTTGTGCCTGTCCTTGCCTTTCACTGGCTCGTCATCGGCGGCGCCTCGCTGTTCGCCAAGCCCACCGTGCTCGTGAGCGTCGTGCTCCTGCCTTTCGATCTCGCCCTCTGCGTCTTCTTTTTCAAGCTCCTGCGGGCACGCTTCCTCGATGCCCGCCAGCTGCGGGCGCTGGGACGCCGCTGAGGCTCGGTAGCGGGCGCTCGTGCTCGTGCGCGCCCTCGCCGCGCGTCTCGCCTTCGAGGCCCAGACGTTCCAGGCGGGCGATCTCGCGTTTCCCTTCCACCCTTGCCGGGTGTCCGGGGGGAAGGTCCGCGATCAGCTTTGCGATGCGTTCGCGTAGCTGCAGCGCAAAGTGGGGGGTGGAGGCGCCCATCAGCTGGCGCACATCCTCCACCGTCACTTCGTGACCTGGCTGCGTGCGGATCGGATGCTCGGCCTGGCTCACTTCTTTGGCAAGGGTAATGATGTCGGGGGCGTGGTGGGGGACGCAGAGGTCGTGGTAGACGCAGAGGTGGTGGTAGAGCTCGCAGTGCTCGTCGTGGATGAACCGCTCGGCACTATCTCCAGCATCCCGTCCAGTTCAGCCTGCGTCCTTGCGCTGATCGCGCTCTCATCGCCGATCAGCCAGCCGTGATTGTAGGCGCCGTGCACCGGGCGGTACTGCGGCGCTTCCGAGTACCCCGGTCGGATGTCCGTCAGGTATTCGCTCAACACCGACGGCACCGATGTGGGGGCTTCCAGCAGCAGCAGCGGCCCATACTGGCCGCTCGCCGACAGTGGCGCCGCCGCTGGTGCATCCAACGGGCGCGTCGCGTTCGCGAACACCAGCCCGTGTCCCGGTTCATCCACGCCCCACCCGAAGCCTTCGTCGTTGAACAGCGCCACCGCGATCGCGTTGCCCACCGGGTCTGCCGGTCCGATCCTCCCCGTCGGGCTCACCACGCGCTTCACCGTCCCATACTGCGCTAGCTGTTCTGCCGTTGGGCTGTTCACTGCAACCGTCCCGCCCACCACGTACATCGTCGGCCGATGCCACCGTTTCAGCTCGCCGCTTGTCGCGCTTGGCACTCCCGTCGCGCCCACCAGCAGAATCGGCACTGCGCTCTGCGCTGCCAGTCCCGCCGCTGGCATCGCCAGCGCCGGTGGACCATCGGCCGCGCTCACCACCACCGCGGCTGGGGTCTTGCCCTGAACGCTCCGCACGAGCTTCGCCACCCCCGCCGCCAGCGCGTAGGAGTCGGCGCCCTGCACGCTCTGCACTCGATATCCCGCCGGTATCGCTCCCGCCGCCGCGGCGCCGATCGCGAGCACCTGCGCGTTCCCCAGCGCCCGCGCGCCTTTCGGGCGCATCGTTTTCAGTGCCTGCACGCTCACTTCCGGCAGCGCGCCTTTGCTGCTGTAGAGCAGTGGCGCATTCAGCGGTGCCCCCGCCAGCGCTGCTGCCGCCAGCGCCGTCGGCCATTCCGCTTCATCGACCACGACCACGGCCTGCGGTCTGCTTGCCGCCGTCAAGCCTGGATACACCGCCAGCGCCACCGCCGCTGCGTCCGTAGCCGCGTCGGCGCCGCCTAGTCGCGTCGTGTTCTTCGTCGCCAGCCCGCCCGCACCCTGGGGGTTTACCGGCGCGATCACCTGCTCGTTGGCCGCCCTTGCACCGGCCCCCGGCAGCGATTTGCCGCAGCCCGCGACCGCCACGCCCAGCACGAGGATGGCTATGAGCGGCCAGAACGGGCGAACGCGCATGGGCGGACACTAGCGGGCACGTCAGAGGGCTCCTAGATATAGCCCGGGTGACCCGGATTGCACGCGACCACATCGCCCCCGCCATCGGCATCCGAGCATCATTTTCCCGGCATTTGCGGGAAGATCGTGGGCAAAGCCGTGCAACTGGTGCAAGCGTCCTTGCACTCTGGTAGGCTGCGCCGGCAAATGCCGAATCCTTGGTCAGACGCCAAGGAACGGGGGACCCGAGATGTTGGGGCGAATTCCACGCTAAGTCGTGGGAAGCGCAGGCTCTTTCAGCGCTAGCCCGTCAGCTAACCCCGCAGGCCCACGAAAGAGGTTGTCTTGCGGGGTTTTTCACGCAGTGGCGCAGCATTACTTTGTTTCATCGCCCTGATGGCGCTTACCGCTTCGGCGGCGCTGGCCAACTCCACCGGTGGCACCGCGGTCAGCGTCAGCGGTCACTCCTCTTCCTCGTCTGCTTCCTCGGCAGGCGGGGCCACGCCCACGGCGCCCACCACTGCGCCCAAAGCGCCCAACGTGCATCTCGCGCCCGTCACCGCGCGCAGCGCCAGCCTCCTCTACAAGGGCCCCGTCTACCAGAAGCTCCCCACCGGCCAGGTGGTGCCCTATACACCGCCCGCGCCCGTCGGGCAGATCGGGGGCGCCACCGGCGGCGTGCCCGTCGCCGCCTCCGCTGCCGGCAAGCCGCAGTTGCTCGTACCCGGCGCCACCGCTCGCTTCGTCAATGGACTTGCCGCCGCGCCCATGTCCGCGCCCGTCTCCGTGCAGGCCATCGTCTGGGCCGGCAACCAGATCATCGGGCTGCCCTACATCTTCGGTGGCGGCCACGCCTCCTTCACCTCTGAAGGCTACGACTGCTCGGGCACCGTCTCCTTCGCGCTGCACGGCGGCAGCCTGCTCAGCACGCCCATGGACTCCTCCGAATTCATGCGTTGGGGCGGTCACGGCATCGGGCAGTGGGTCACCGTCTTCAGCAACCCCGAACACGCCTACATGACCATCGCCGGCCTACGTCTGGACACATCCGCCGCTGACGATCCCTCAAACCAGCAGGGTCCGCGTTGGCGCCCCCTGCGGCCTGCCAACGGCGGCTTTAAAGTCCGCCATCCTGTCGGGCTATAGGTCTCTGCCGGTAGTGGCCTGTGGTCCTGCCGCACCGGCCCTTGCGTTCGGCTAGGCTTGATCCTCTCCCACTTGCAGTCCCATAGGAGGATCAGATGGCCGGTTTGACCGGGCGCATGTCAACAGTCGTGAAGGCCAAGGTGTCCAAGCTCCTCGATCGGGCCGAAGATCCCGCCGAGACGCTCGACTACAGCTACTCCAAGCAGCTCGAACAGCTCCAGAACGTCAAGAAGGGCATCGCCGACGTCGTCACCGCCAAGAAGCGCCTGCAGATGCAGGAGTCCACCTTGCAGCAGCAGGTCGTCAAGCTCGACACCCAGGCGCGGCAGGCCCTGGCTGGCGGCAAGGAGGACCTCGCGCGTATGGCGCTGGAGCGCAAGAACGTCGCTCAGACCGAGCTCCAGTCTTTGGATACGCAGGTCGCCGAACTCGAAACTCAGCAGCAGAAGCTGACCGAATCCGAGCAGAAGCTGCGTGCCAAGATCGAGGCCTTCCGCACCAAGAAGGAGGTCATCAAGGCGCAGTACTCCGCCGCCGAAGCGCAGGTGCGGATCTCCGAGGCCGCCACCGGCGTGGGCGAGGAGATGGCCGACGTCGGCCTCGCCATGCAGCGCGCCGTCGACAAGACCGAAAACATGAAGGCCCGCGCCGATGCCGTCTCCGAGCTCGAAGCCGCCGGGGCCTTCGATGACATCACCGCGCTTGGGCCCGGCGAAGACGACATCGACAAGCAGCTCAAGCAGCTCTCCTCTTCTTCCGCCGTCGATGACGAGTTGGCCAAGATGAAGGGGGAGCTGGGCGCCGGCGGCGCCGGCAATGGGGGGCAGCTCGGAGCGGGGGTGCCTCCCGCCGAGGCTCAGCAGCCACCCGCCACACCCTCCGAGGGGCGCTCGGCATGATCGTGCGCGTGTCGGGGGAGGGGCAGTACCGGCTCGATAATGCTGACGGCAAGCTCAGCGAGCTCGACAACGCCGTCGTTGCCGCCGTCCACGGGGAAGACGAGGCTGCCTATCGCGCCTCCTACGACGCCTTGCTCCAGTTCGTGCGCGCCTCCGGCCCTCCACTACCCGACGACGAGCTCGTCGGATCGGATCTGATCTTGCCTCCGCCCGATCTCAGCCTCCACGAGGCCAAGGAGGAGTTTCAGGGCGAGGGGCTCATTCCCGACTAAATCGGGATTCCCCACAGCGGGAACCAGCGCTCCAGTTCCGGCTCCATCGGCAGCTCGCTCGCCATCTGGGCCTTCAGTCGCAGCTCGTGCTCGGTGTCGCGCTCGTTGGCCGTGCCGGGCTCTGGGACGAAGGGGTACCAGAAGCCGCGCTTGTAGTTGTAAATGAAGTACAGACTGCGCTTGTTCGCATCCACGAAGGCGAACACGGCGCACAGTAGGCGCTCGCCGTGGCCCGCTGTCTCGATCGAGCTCGACACGGCGTTGATGCCCACCGCCAGGTCTTCCACCTCCGGATCCTCCAGCACCATCCAGCGGTAGCCATAGCTGTCGTCCTGCGTTCGCACCTGTGTGCCCGTCTCGCCGCCCGTGGCTTTCACCACTTCTTCCATTTCGCGCATCGTCGTTTCAAAGCCGCTCGTCGCCAGCGACTGGAAGACGATCGCCGCGCGGCCCGCGGGGTCGATCTGGTGTTCGCTCTGCAGCGTGATGTAGGCCGTCGAGATCGCGAACAGGCGGTCGGGGGCTGGGCCCTTGACCTCGTGGCGGCCCGTGAGGATGTCGCGCAGGCCCACGTGAGCTAGGCGGTGGTGGCGGTAGTGTCCTGGCTCATCACGCTGTGCCCTGCAGCTGCGTCTCCAGGCGGTTCAGCGCCGCTAGGCGCTGCTCCAGCGGCGGGTGGTCGGCGAAGATATTCAGCAGCGATTTCTTCGCCCGCGCCGGGATGATGAAGAAGGCGCTCATGCCTTCCGCCTTGCGCAGGTCTTCGCTGGGCACTCGCTCGATCGTGCCGCTTATCTTCAGCAGCGCGCTTGCCAATGCGCTCGGGCGGCCCGTCAGCACCGCGCCGCCGCGGTCGGCTGCGAACTCCCGATAGCGCGAGAGGGCGCGCAGCAGTACGAAGCTGATCGCGTACACCAGCACCGACACGAGGATCACGTACATCAGACCGCCCTCCTCTTCGTCATCGCCGCCGCCAAAGCCACCGCCGAAGAAGAAACCCCACTGCACTATGAATGCCGCGACGCTCGCGAAAAAGCTAGCCAGTGTCATAACCATCACGTCTCGGTTGATCACGTGCGTCAACTCGTGCGCCATCACGCCTTCAAGCTCCGCCGGCGAAAGCAGATCCATGATGCCCGTCGTTGCGCACACCGTCGCCTTCTTCTGCGAACGGCCCATCGCGAAGGCGTTTGGCATCGAGGTTTCCATCGTGCACACCCTCGGCTTGGGCAGGTCAGCCTGCACGCACAGCCGCTCGATAATCCCATGCAGCTCTGGCGCCTCCGCTGGGGAGACCTCCTTCACGCCCATGCTCGCCATTGCCAGCTTGTCTGACGTGAAGAACTGCAGCGCCAGCAGGGCCACCGCGAAGATCGCGATTATCACGCCGCTTGCCCCCACTGCGAACAGCACGCCCACGAACAGGACGTATAGGAGACCCAGCAAGAACAGCGTCAGCAGCATCCGTGCCTGTAGGCCCGTATCCCTGCCAAAGCTCGTGTGTCGTGGCGCCGCATGCGTTGCCATGCGCGGATTGTCGCAGAACCACCTCACGCTTCCCTAAAGTCCGGGACGCATGCAGCCCGAAGTCGACATCCTCGGCATCTCCGTCAAGACCTTCGGCGTGGCCTTCGCCCTCGCCTTCATCGCCTGCGGGTTCGTGCTTGCCCGGCGTCTACGCGAGCTTGGAAAGCCTGTGGACTGGGCGTATGAGATCGTCTTCGCTGCGCTCCTCGGGGGCATCATCGGCGCCCGCGGCTACTTCCTCATCGAGAACTACTCCTCCGTCAAGCACGATCTGCTCGGCAGCGTCTTCTCGGGCTCCGGCCTCGTCTGGTACGGCGGCGCCCTCGGCGGCGCCATCGGGGTCGTGCTCTGGATGCGCTGGCGCCGCGTGCTCGAGCTGCGCATGTTCGACGCCGTCGCCACCGTCCTCGCGCTCGGCTACGCGCTCGGACGCATCGGCTGCCAGGTCTCAGGCGATGGGGACTACGGCATTCGCTCGCACCTTCCCTGGGCCATGGGCTATCCCCACGGGACGGTCCCCACGCCCGCCGGCGTCACCGTCCAGCCTACGCCCATCTACGAGACCCTCGTCATGGGGCTCGTCGCCTACTTCCTGTGGAAGCTCCGCGACCGCGTCCGGCCGGGGGTCATATTCGCCCTCTATCTCCTGTTCAGCGGGCTCGAGCGCTTCCTCGTAGAGTTCATCCGCCGCAATGAAGAGGTTCTTGCCGGGCTCACTGCCCCGCAGCTTGAGAGCCTTGGGTTGGCTGTCATTGGGCTGCTCTGGCTGGCCTATCTCGTTCGTGCCGGGGGACTGGGCGGGTTGCGCGCGGGTGCTCACGCCCCTCACCCGACGACTGCCTAAGTTCCCCGCGATAATCACCGGCATGGCAATTGCTGAGACCAGCCTTTCGCATGTCTATCCTCTAGGTGCCCGTCTCAACGCGCACGGCGTGCTCGAACTCGGCGGCTGCGACGCATTACAGCTCGCGCGCGAGTTCGGCACGCCGGCTTACATCGTGGTCGAGGACGATCTGCGCGAGCGTGCGCGTGCATACATCGCCGCCGGGCGCGCCGCGGGGCACGAGGATCTTGCGGTCGTCTACGCCTCCAAGGCTTCGGCCTGCACCGCGCTTCTGCGACTTTTCGCGCAGGAGGGGCTCTGGTGCGACGTCGCCTCTGGGGGGGAGTTGCACCTTGCCCTCGCCGGCGGCTTTCCGCCCGAGCGCCTGCTCATGCACGGCAACGCCAAGTCTCTGGATGAGTTGCGCGCCGCCCTGCGCCACCGCCTTGGGCTCATCGTCATCGACAACTTCGATGAGATCGAGCGCCTCGCCCTGCTCGTGGGGGAGGGGGAGCTTGCGGGCGGAAGTGACCGAGTGGCTCGGGCTGCCGGCGGGATCGCCCAGCCCGTTCTCATCCGCGCCACTCCCGACGTGCGCGGCGACACCCACGAGAAGATCTCCACCGGCCAGGCCAACTCCAAGTTCGGTTTCGGCATGGAGGAGGTGCCTGAGGCCATCCGCCGTGTGCGCGCCATCGCCGGGCTCGAACTACAGGGCATCCATGCCCACGTCGGCTCGCAGCTGCTTGAGCTCGAGCCTTTCCGCCGCGCCGCCCAGCAGCTCTCCCAGCTCGGTGTCTTTCCCACCTGGGACCTCGGTGGGGGGCTTGGCGTTGCCTACACCGCCTCTCAGCATCCGCCGTCGATCGAGGACTACGTGGGGGCCGTCGTCGGGGCCGCGCGCGAGTATTTGGGGGAGCACAGCCGGCTCCTGATCGAGCCCGGGCGCTCGCTCACCGCCAACGCTGGCGTCACCCTCTATACGGTCGAGTCTGTCAAGCGCAACGTCTCCACCTGGGTGGGCGTCGACGGGGGCATGTCCGACAATCTCCGGCCCATGCTTTACGACGCCAGCTATGAAGCCGAGGTCGTCGATCGCTTCGGCGGCGATACGCCCTGCGTGCTTGCCGGCAAGCACTGCGAGTCCGGCGACGTCATCGTCCGTGAGGCCCTGCTTGACAATCCCCGGCCTGGCGACGTGATCGTCACCCCGGTCACGGGCGCCTACGGTCACGCCATGGCCAACAACTACAACGGCGTGCCCCGGCCGCCCATCATCTTCTGCTCCGGCGGCGACGCGCGCGTCGTTGTGCGGCGCGAGAGCTTCGACGATCTCAACCTCCGCGATGTCGCCTGAGCCCTCATCCCCGCCTCGGGCAGGCGAGCTCGCCGCGACGCGGCCCAACCTGGACAAAGATTTGGAACCCCACCCACCCTCTTCAAAACCCTTCCCCATCGGGCTGCTGGGCCACGGGACTGTCGGCGCTGCCTTCGTCCAGCTCCTAGCTGAGCGCGCTCCGCACGTGCACCGGCTTACCGGTCGTCAGCCGTTGCTCGCCGGCACTCTCACCCGTGGGCATGGGCGCTTCGAGGAGATTCTCGAGGCCTCCGAGCTCGTCGTTGAGCTCATCGGAGGCATCGAGCCCGCCCGCGACTACGTCCTGCAAGCAATTCGCGCTGGGCGCCACGTCGTCACCGCTAACAAGCAGCTTCTTTCCCAGTACGGGGAGGAGCTTTTCGCCGCTGCCTCCGAGCATGGCGTCCAACTGCGCTTCGAGGCCGCCGTCGCCGGGGTCGTGCCGGTGGTGCGCGTGCTCACCGAGTCGCTTGCCGGCGCGCACATCGAGCGCATTCACGGCATCGTCAACGGCACCACCAACTTCATCCTTTCTGAGATGGAGCGTGGCTCCACCTACGCCGAGGCTCTGGCTGAGGCTCAGCTTCAGGGTTACGCCGAGGCCGACCCTTCCGAAGACGTATCCGGCAAGGATGCCGCCGCCAAGATGGCGATCCTCGCCCGGCTCGCTTTTGGCACGCCTGTGCGGCTCGACCAGGTGCCCTACGAGGGCATCGAGCATCTGCAGGGCGACGATCTGCAATACGCGCGTGAGCTCGGTTTGGGGTTGAAGCTGATCGGCACCGCCGAGCGGCGCTCCGAGGGCCTATCCGTGCGCGTCCATCCCGCTTTCCTGTATTCCGGGCATCCGCTTGCGTCGGTGCACGGGCCCTTCAATGCCGTCACCGTCGAGTCCTCCGCCATCACCGAGATCACCATGTCGGGGCCTGGCGCCGGCGGTGTCCAGACCGCCTCTGCTGTGCTCGGCGATGTCATCAGCGTGATGCGGCCTCCGGCTGCGCTGCCCGTGCCGCTCGAGCCCCTGCAGCTCGTGCAAGATGTACCCAGCTCCTTCTACCTACACATGGAGGTCGCTGACCGACCCGGCGTGCTCGCCGAAGTCGCGCACGTGCTCGGTGAGCAGGGGGCCTCGATCAAGTCCGTCGTGCAGCGCGGTCTCGGCGAGAATGCACGCCTGGTCATGGTCATCCATCCGCTCGCCCAGTCTCGCCTTGATGCCGCCATCCAGCGCATCTCCGAGCTCGACTTCCTGCGCTCCGCGCCGCGCGCCATCCGCGTCATCGAAGAGGAGTTCAGCTGATGGCCCGCAGCCATATACCTCTGATCGAACGCTACTTCGAGCGTCTGCCCTTCGCTCCCGGCGATCCGATCGTCACCCTGCAGGAGGGCTCCACGCCGCTTTTGCGTGCGCCCGTGCTCTCGGAGCTGGTCGGCGCGGAAGTGCGCCTCAAGCTCGAGGGCGCCAATCCCACCGGCTCCTTCAAGGACCGCGGCATGACCTGCGCCGTCTCCGCCGCCGTGCGCGAGGGAGCCAAGGCCGTCATCTGCGCCTCCACCGGCAACACCGCCGCCAGCGCCGCCGCCTACGCCGCGCGCGCCGGCATCACCTGCGCCGTGATCGTCCCCGACGGCAAGATCGCCGCCGGCAAGATGGCCCAGACGCTGATGCACGGCGCGCGTGTCATCGCGCTTGCCGGCAACTTCGATCACGCGCTCGCGCTGGTGCGCACGCTCTGCGAGACCCATCCCATCGCGCTCGTCAACTCCGTCAACGAGTTTCGCATCGAAGGGCAGAAGACCGCCGCCTTCGAGCTACTGGAGGACATGGAAGGGGATATCGAGGCCCTCTTCATTCCCGTCGGCAACGCCGGCAACGTCACCTCCTACTGGCGCGGCTTCTCTGAGATGGGGGCCGCGCCGCGGTTGTTTGGCTTCCAGGCCGAGGGGGCCGCGCCTTTGGTGCTTGGGCATCCCGTCGAGCATCCCGAGACCGTTGCCAGTGCGATTCGCATCGGCAACCCCGCCCGCTGGGAGGACGCCATGACTGCCATGACCCAGTCGCGCGGCAGCATCCGCGCGCTCTCCGATGCCGAGATTCTCGCCGCCTATCGCCTGATCGCCTCGCGCGAAGGCGTCTTCTGCGAGCCCGCCTCTGCCGCCTCGGTGGCCGGCCTGCTCAAGTACGGCCCCGATGGCGCCGAACGCGTGGTGTGTGTGCTCACCGGGCGCGGACTCAAGGATCCCGAGACCGCTCTTGCCAACAACGACGGCGTCACCATCCAGTGCCAGGCCGACATGGGAGCTCTCGAACAGGCGGTCCTTGGTGATCCGTAGGCGCCTCGTGCGCGTGCCCGCCTCGTCCGCCAACCTGGGGCCGGGCTTTGACTGCCTCGCCGCCGCGCTGGCTTTGCATCTGGAGCTCGAGGTCGAGGAGACCGGGCGCTTTGCCGTCGAGACCCAGCTGGCGGTGGCGCGCGGGCGCGAGAACCTCTGCGTTCGCGCCTTCGAGCGGCTGCACTGCGCTGAGGGCTTCACCTTCCGCATCCGCTCTGAGATCCCGCTCTCGGGGGGGCTCGGTTCCAGCGCCGCCGCGACCGTTGCCGGACTGATGGCCGCCGATCATCTGTTCGAGCTCGATGCGCCTCTGTTTGAGCTCGCCGCCGAAATCGAGGGGCACCCCGACAACGCCGCGGCCGCCTTACGGGGGGGGTTCGTCGTCTGCGCCGACGGGCAGGCCGATCGCTTCGATCCTCCCACAGGGCTCGAGGCGCTTGCCGTCGTTCCCCACGAAGCCGTAAATACGCGCCGTGCGCGCGCTGCGCTGCCTGAGCAGGTGTCTTTGCAGGAGGCTGTGTTTAACGTCGCTCATGCCGCGCTGCTGACGCTCGGACTCGCCCGCGGGGATTGGGATCTTTTGGCGCGCGGGCTCCACGATCGCCTGCACCAGCAGCAACGGGGGCCGCTCTTTCCGCGGTCTTTGCAGTTGGCCGAACGAGCGCGGGAGCTTGGGGCGCTCGGGGCCACCATCTCCGGCGCCGGCCCCACCGTGCTCTTCTGGTGCTTCTACGAGCACACCGGTGCCGTCGCGCAGGCGCTCCAGGGGGAGATCGAGGGTTGGGCCGAGTTGTTGCGCACGCCTTTCGAGGTCCAGGGGGCCTATGTGGAGGGCTTGTAGTCCAGACGCGCGAGTAGCTCTTCTGTGAGCGCCAGGTAGTCGGCTCCCAAATCAGGGCGGTGGTCGAGGATCGAGACCGCGCGCTCGGCCGATTCGGCGTAGGCGATCGAGGAGCGGATCACGCTGTTCAGCACCTGCTCGCCGAAGCTCTCACGCAGCGCGGCCAGGGCCTCGCGGCTGTGGACCGTGCGCATGTCCGCCAGGTTCAGGACGATGCCCAGTACGCGCAGATCCGGGTTGAGGCTCTCGCGCGCGAGGTCGATGACCTCCATCGCCTGCTCCACGCCCTGCAACGCGAAGTACTGCGCCTCGGCGGTGATCAGCGCGCGGTCCGCCGCCACCAGCGCGTTGACTGTCAGCAGGCCCAGCGAGGGCGGGCAGTCGATCAAGATCACTTCGTACGCGGCCGTGCCCTTTGCCAGTGAGCGGCGCAGCGTCAGCTCGCGGCCCATCTTCCCGCCCAGCATCAGCTCCGCCTCCGCCAGTGTCAGGTTGGCCGGGACGACGTCTGCGTGGATCGCTTCCGCCAGCGTGTTCTGACCGGAGAGTACGTCGGCGATCGTCGGCGCTGCCTCCGGCGGCACATCGAAGTAGTCCGACAGGTTGCCCTGCGGGTCCAGGTCGATCGCCAGCGTCCGCACCTGCGCTCGGCGCAGCGCGTCGGTCAGCGTGCGCACCGTCGTCGTCTTGCCTGTGCCGCCCTTCTGGGAGAGCACTGCGATCGTGTGAGGCATCGGCGGGCGATACTACGCGGCCCGCGTCGCCTGCGCCGAATCAGCCGACCGGGTGCAGTGCAGTAGCGCCTTGTTCGCTCTCGGCTGGGACGGCGCTCATGCTCAGGAAGCACAGGTGATAGCGGCCCACGAGGATCTCATCGCCGTCCCGCAGGACCCGCCACTCGACCCGCTCGCCGTTGACGAACACGCCGTTGAGGCTGCGATCGTCTAGCACGCGCACCCCATCGGGCTGGCGCACGATCAGGGCGTGGCGGCGCGAGACCGTCGGGTCATCGAAGCGCACATCGGCGGCCAGGCTGCGGCCCACGCGCGTCCACTCGCGCGTCAGCGCCACCACCTTCAGCTCGCCGCTTTCCTCGTAGGCGATGTACTCGCCCGGCTCCTGCGCGAGCTGCTCGCGTACTCCCTGAAGCCACGCCTCGCGCTCGGCTTGGTCGGGGGCCGACGAGGCGTCCTCCACGCGGTCCATGCGGCCCGTGCTGAACAGCGATGCGCGCACGAAGCTGCGTCCTTCGCAGCCTGGGCAATCGCTGAGCGTGTCGCAGGCGGCGAGGGTCAAGACGTAGCCGCAGCGCTGGCAGCGAAACGAGCCTGCTCCGGCGATGGTGCCCGATGTCAGTGACTCCATCATGCAACATCCCTTTCGTGACGGCTCAGCTCAGAGAGGCCTGCGGCCGTCAATGACCTCGTAGCAATCATAACTAGCGTGTCAAACGACTCATCAAGCTTGGCAAACGCGCCTAATTCGGGAGTAAACAAGGCTGACACTTGCTGACCCTCCTCCGGGAGTAGGGGGCGTCATCGGATAAGGGGACGTCCTTGGGGGTAGGGGGCGCCATCGGGGTAGCGCAGGCGTTTTCTACCCGTCGACGTGCGGGCGCAAACGATTCTCCGGGAGGAGGCTCGCAAATTGCGGCGAAATCAGCAGCGGGAAGATGACCACACCGATCACGCATATCGAGCAGTTCGAGCGCTCGCTGCTGCGCCGCGGCGTCGGCGCTCTGGCGGCTGACCGGCACCGCTGTGCCGATTGCGGGCGTACACCGCTGGTGGGCGAGCGCGTGCATCTATACGAGCGCGACCGCGGCATCGTCTGCGAGCTCTGCCGCCCCCTGCGCCGCGAGCACCCCGCCGCTACCGAGCTTGTCCGGCACTCCGAGCACGGGCATACCGTGCGGCTTGCCGCCCGCGCCGCCTGAGGCGGTTGCCGGCGGCATCGCCCAATAGACTGCCGGCGTCATGGACCCCCTGACCGTCTCAGTCGTCATCGACGCTCCGCGCGAGCAGATCTTCGACTACCTGCAGGACATCGCCAATCACCCCGAGTTCACCGACCACTACCTCGTGGACTGGCATTTGACGCGCATCGACTCCGTCGGTCGTGGCGCGGGGGCGCGCTTTCGCGTCAAGGTTCCCGGCAGCCGCTTCAGTTGGGCGGATGTGACCTTCGCCGAGGTGGAGCGTCCTCACCGCATCATCGAGGTGGGGCGCACCGGTAAGGCCAATCGCGTACGCACCATGGGGGTCTATGAGCTTGCGCCGGCGGCAGCGGGCACCACTCGCGTGCGCTTTACCCTGGAGACCAAGCCCGCCACGCTTGCGGATCGCATCATGGAGGGGCTTGGAGCCAGAAGCTGGCTCAAGCGCCAGAACGCTCGTGCGATGCGTCGCCTGCGTACTGTCGTGGAGGAAGGCCCCGCCGCGCGCTCGTCCACAAGGCGTGTAACGGTGGCCGACGGATAGACTGCCGCCTCGCGATGTCGCTTATCTCCATGGTGTCCAACCGCCTGCCCTCCAGGGCGATCCTTGCTCTACTGGCCGTGGCCACCGTGCTGGGACTTGGCGCCTGCGGGGACTCGCACACGAAGGTCAGCGGCGGCACCTATGCCGGGGAGTCCGGCGCAAACGCGCCCTATCTGGACGTGGGGCCGCTTGTGTATGAGGTGCAGCTCTCGCGCCAGCTCAACCCCTTCGACACCGAGGATGCTGCCTACCTGGAAGGTCTCACGCCGGCGCAGCGGCGCCTCGCGCCGGGCGAAGAGTGGTTCGGCGTCTTCCTGCAGGTCTACAACAACAGCGAAACCGGGCATCTCGCCTCTGGCGCTCTCGGTATGCACATCACCGACACGCAGGGCAACGTCTACCTGCCCACCATCCCCGGCGCCACCAACCCCTTCGCCTACCGCGCCGGCTTTCTCCCCGGCAAGGCTAGGATCCCCGCGCTCGACACCGTCGCCGCCAACGGTTCCACTCAGGGCGCGCTGCTCCTCTACAAGATCAAGATTCTCTCCCTGGACAACAGGCCGCTCGAGCTGCACCTCGTCGATCCGCTCGACCCATCGCAGACAGCATCCGCCGAGCTCGACGTCTAGGCTCGACGTCTAGGGCGCTAGCCCGGGGTTCGGAGACCGGCCTCCAGAACCTGCCGTGCCACAGGCGCCGCCGTGGCCCCGCCCGCGCCGTCTCTCGGCAGCAGTACGCCGACCACGATGCGTGGATGCAGCGCAGGGGCGAAGGCCGCGAACCAGGCGTCGGTGTTGTGCGGGTTGTTGGGTGCGCATTCGCTCGAGCCCCCTTCTTCGGAGCCTTCGCTGGTTTTGCCTTCGCCCGAGCCCGAGCCTGAGCCTGCTCCCGAGCCGTTCTTGCAATTGCTTGGCATTCCCAGTTCGGCCGTGCCGGTCTTGCCTGCGACCGTGACCCCGGGGATGGCGGCGGAGGTGCCCGTGCCTTCGCGCACCACCCCGATCATGAGGCTCCTTACCGTGCGGGCCACCGCGGGGGTGGTGACACGCACGCCATGCCAGTCTACATTCCTACCTTCCAGCGTGAATGTAGGCTGGGGTCGAAGGCCGTGGTCGGCAATCGTCGCCGCCACCACCGCCATCTGCAAGGCGCTCGCCTGCACCTGGCCCTGGCCGATCGCCGTCGAGCCCACATCCAGTTCGCCCTGGATCTTCGGCGCGCGGGGGAGGGTGCTTTCCAGCGCTCCCGCCACGCCCGGATCGTGGTTGAAGCCGAAGCGTTCCGCGGTGCTCACCAACCGTGGCGCCCCGACCTTCACGCCCAGCGGCGCGAACACCGAGTTGCAGCTCACCGCGAAGGCCAGCGCCAGTGAGCCCCCGCAGTTCTCGCCATTGGCATTGCTCAGCTTCACGCCATCAAGCGTCGTATAGGTGGCATAGGGGTAGACCGTCGCGGTGTGCGCCACCCCCGCTTCCAGAGCGGCCGTCAGCGTGACCATCTTGAACGTCGATCCCGGCGGCTGCAGGTCGTCCATGCCGATGCCCGCCACCGCCAGAACCGCGCCCGTGCTGGGCGCCAACGCCACCACGCCCCCGTACTGCCCGCCCAACGCCGCCTCCGCCGCGCGCTGCAGCGCGGGGGAGATCGTCGTACGCACCGCCGCCGCCGCGTGCGGCGTGGCGCTCGCCAGCACCCGTTCTCCCGCCAGCAGCTCGCCCCCCGGGGTACCGCGCAAGCGACCGTCTAGCGCCCGCTCCAGGCCGCTCACGCCCACCAGCGCATCGCCGGGCACACCCTGGCTCTCCAGGGTTGCCCTGCGCGCGCTCGGGATCGGTCCCAGTTCGCCCACCACGCCGCCAGCCGACGCGCCCAGCGGCGATTCGCGCTGACCCGCCGCCGTGGCCGGGCCACTCGCCAGTGTCGAGCCGTCGCGGGCCAGCAGCGCCGCGCGCGGGGGCAGTTCCGTGCGCCGTGTCAATTCCTCGCCTGTGCGCAGCCCGGGGAACACCAGCGCCCGCGACCACGCCACGCGCACGCCTTCGCCGTGGCCCGTCATTGGCAATGTGAAATCTAGCGCCAGTGTGCCGAACAGCCGCGTGCGCACGCGCACCGGCACCGTCACCGCCGCGGTCTGTCCCGGCACGGCCACCGCCAGGCCTTCGCGCGCGTCGTGCGCCGAGCTCGCTCGGAGCGCGTGCGTCGCGGTGGCCGTCATCGCCGCCGCCTCGTAGTCCTGCACGAAGTCCGCCAGCGAGAGCGCGCGTTGCGAGGCCGCATCGATGTCCGCATACATCGCTGCATAGTCCTTGCGCGTCCACGCCGCGACGAAGCGCTCTGCGAGCTTGTGCGATGGGGAAGAGGAGGAGTGGGTCGCGCCTACGATGATGCCTGCCAGGAAGGCGACCGTCGCGAGGGCGATGACTGGGCGCGCGCGACGCAGGCGCGTCGTCAGCTCAGGGGAACGGTAGAACATGGGTGATGACGCGACTCGATTGGATCATCGTCGCATTCGTGGCCGTGATGGCCCTGTTCGGTTTCCGGCGGGGCTTCATCGTGGGGGTGCTCTCCGTGGGCGGCTTCGCTCTTGGTGCATTCCTCGGAACTCGCCTTGGTCCTCTATTGCTGGGGCAGGGTTCCGCCTCGCCCTACGCTCCCGCCTTCGGTCTCGTGGGGGCGCTCGTCGCCGGAGCGATCCTCGCCGGCGGTTTCGAGGGCGTGGGGTGGAGGCTGCGCCGCTCGCTCCTGCTTCCCGGCCTGGGCGTGCTCGACGGCGCCTTGGGGGCGCTGCTGAGCGCCGCCGTTGGGCTTGCCATCGTCTGGATCATCGCCGCCGTGGCGGTGCAGGCGCCCGGTCAAATACAGCTGCGCGCCGACGTGCAGCGTTCGGCGATCCTGCGCGGCCTCAACGAAGTGCTGCCGCCCTCCGGGCCGATCCTCGATGCGCTCGCACGTCTGGATCCACTGCCTGCGATCTCCGGCCCCTCGCCCGACGTGGCCCCGCCGCTACCCGCCGTCGCTCGCTCCCCCGGCGTGCGCACCGCTTCCAAGAGCGTTGTGCGCGTACTCGGCAGCGCCTGCGGCCTCGCCATCGAGGGCTCCGGTTGGGTGGTCGCGCCCGATGAGATCGTCACCAACGCGCACGTCGTCGCGGGCGAGCAGGACACCAGCGTGGAGATCGGCGGGCACTCACCCAGCCTGCCCGCGCAGGCGATCGCCTTTGATCCCACCGATGACATCGCGATCCTGCGCGTGCCCGAACTCGGGCTGCCCGCGCTGCAGCTCGTAGCCGACCCGCCTTCCGGTCGCGCCGGCGCCATTCTTGGCTACCCCGAGAACGGTCCTTTCCAAGCGCGCGCCGGACGTATCGGCGCGACTCAGAAAGTGCTCACGCAGGATGCCTACGGCAACGGTCCGGTATCGCGACTCCTGACTCCTTTGCGTGGGGTGGTGCGACCCGGCAACTCCGGCGGCCCGCTGGTGGACTCGAGCGGAGGTGTGTTGACGACCGTTTTTGCTGGCACGACCGGCGGCGGCCCGGCCGGTGGTTACGGCGTGGCCAATGCCACAGTCGCACGCGAGTTGGCTGGGGCGCGGGGGGCCGTCGGCACCGGCTCCTGCGCCGGAGGGTGATCTGGAGGGTTTACCGCGCACCCACCCAACCGCTACGCTGCCCTCAATGGCAAAGACGCTCGTAATCGCCGAGAAGCCCTCCGTCGGACGCGATCTCGCGCGCGTGCTTCCCGGTCCCTTCGCAAAGCACGAGGGCTGGTTGGAGGCCCCCGACTATGTGATCTCCTGGGCCGTGGGTCACCTCGTGCAGCTTGCGGAGCCCGACGAATACGACCCCGCCTATAAGCGCTGGCGCATGCCCGACCTGCCAATCGTGCCCGAGAAGTTCAAGCTCGTCGTGCGCGACGAGCGCTCGCGCAAGCAGATGACCGTCGTCTCCGGGCAGCTGCGCCGCGATGATGTCGAGGAGGTCATCAACGCCTGCGACGCCGGCCGCGAGGGCGAGCTCATCTTCGCCTACCTCTACGAGAAGGCCAAGGCCGATAAGCCCGTCAAGCGCCTGTGGCTGAACTCCATGACCAGCGCCGCCATGAAGGACGCCTTTGCCTCGCTGCGCCCCTCCGAGGAAATGGCGCTGCTGGAGCAGGCTGCGCGCTCGCGCTCGGAGGCCGACTGGATCGTCGGCATGAACGCCACCCGCGCCGCCACCATCCGCCTGCGCACTTCCTTCGACGGGGCCGTCTCGCTGGGGCGGGTGCAGACGCCCACGCTGGCCATTATCACCCGCCGCGAGGAGGAGATCCGCGCCTTCAAGCCCGAGCCCTATTGGCTGGTCGACGCCACCTTTGCCGCTGAGCCTCTAGCGGGGGAGGGGGACGACGGCGAGCGCAAGTACATCGGTCGCTTCCATGCCGGCGCCAAGCCACGCATCGCTACTGAGGAAGAGGCTTTGGCGATCGTCGCTGCCTGTCGTGGCAAAGAGGGCGCCATCACCAAGCTCGAGAAGAAGGAGCAGCGTGAGAAGGCGCCCATGCTCTACGACCTCACCTCGCTGCAGCGCGACGCCAATACTCGCTACGGCTTCTCCGCGCGGCGCACGCTTGCCGCGGGGCAGCGGCTGTATGAGGAGCACAAGGCGCTCACCTATCCCCGTACCAACTCGCGCTACCTCACGACCGACATGATCGCCGAGATCAAGCCCACCGCCGAGCTCGTCGGCGCGCAGAAGGAATACGCACAGGCCGCCGCCTACGTCACGGGCTTGAAGGACCTGCCTTTGGGGCGTGTCGTCAACGACGCCAAGGTCACCGACCACCACGCCATCATCCCGACCAACTCCGAGCATATGGTCGAACGCATGAGCGACGACGACAAGCGCGTCTACGACATGGTCGTGCGGCGCTTCCTCGCCGTTTTCCACCCCGAGGCCGTCTTCGAGAACACGCGCGTGGAGACCACCGTCGTGTCATACGTCTTCCGCACACGGGGCAAGCTGCTGATCGTGCCCGGCTGGCGTGGCGTCTACGGCGAGGTCCCCGCCGAGTCCAAGGCCGACTCCGACGAGGATGAGGCCACCGATCAGCAGCTTCCGCGCCTGCACGAGGGCGAGGACGTGCAGACGCGTGAGATCGAGGGCGTGCGCAAGGAAACCAAGCCGCCGCGGCGCTACAGCGACGCCTCGTTGCTCGGTGCGATGGAGACCGCCGGCAAGCTTGTCGATGACGAAGAGCTGCGCGAGGCCATGAAGGACTCCGGCATCGGCACTCCGGCCACGCGCGCCGCGATCATCGAGCGCTTGATCGCCGTCGGCTACGTCGAGCGCGATGGCCGCTCACTTGTGGCCACCGAGAAGGGCCTCAACGTCGTGCGCCTGCTCGACGGGCACCCTCTGACGTCTCCGGAAATGACCGGCAACTGGGAGCATCGCCTCGGCAAGATCGAGCAGGGCGCCGACTCGCGCGAAAGCTTCATGCACGACATTGCTGGTTTCGCCCGCGAAACCGTTCATGACCTCGACGCCAAGCTCAAGGACGTCCGCATCCCCCGCGCCAGTCTCGGCCCCTGCCCCGTCTGCGGGCATCCGATCATGGAGAACCGCAAGGGCTACTCCTGCTGGGCGCGTGAGGACCCCGGCTGTGGTTTTGTCATCTGGAAGGGCAAGGCTGGTAAGCAGCTGCCCATCGCCACCGCCCGTGAGCTCATCAAGACCGGCTACACCGCCCGCCCCGTAACGGGCTTCCGCGGGCGCTCCGGGCGCAGCTTCCGCGCGCACCTCAATCTCGCCCAGACCGAGGACGGCAAATGGCGCGTCGAGTTCAACGAGGCATGGGCCAAGGAGGGCGCCAAGCCGCCCGACCACGAAACCGTCAAAGAGGCCGAGCCGGTGGCCGCGCAGAGCGCAGCTTAGGGGCGCTCGCATCCCCAGCGGTGGGGCATCCCCCAGCGTTAGACATATTTATGTCTTGCTGCTAGCCTCCAGGGTGTGCGCACAACGGTAAGACTCAATGACGATCTGCTCGCGGCTGCCAAGCAGCGGGCGGCAGCGAATCACACAACCCTGACTTCTTTAATCGAAGACTCGCTCAGGCAGACGCTTGCGCTGCGCCGTGATCGGAGTGATGAGCGTATGGTGATCAAGCCGTTTGGCGTAGGGGGGATCCTCCCAGGAGTTGACCTAGAGGACTCAGAGGCGCTGCGCGATCTGATGGACGGCCTGCGCTGATCCTCCTCGACGTCAATGTGCTTGTCTACGCTCACCGCCAGGACATGCCCGGGCACGAGCGCATTGGTCCCTGGCTGGAGAAGGTTGCCAACGGCAGCGCTCCCTTCGGACTCTCCACGCTTGTGCTGAGCGGGATGCTGAGGGTCATCACGCATCCTCGCGTCTTCGCAACGCCCACGCCGACCGACACTGCACTTGAGTTCATCGAGGCTCTGCGCGCTCGCCCTAACTGTGTCGAGGTGCAACCTGGCCCACGCCACTGGGGGATATTTACCAATCTCTGCAATGCGACCCGCGCAACCGGCAACCGTGTTCCCGATGCCTACCTCGCTGCGCTGGCGATCGAGTCCGGCAGTGAATGGGTTACGACCGACCGTGGCTTCTCTCGCTTCGCCGGGCTGCGTTGGCGGCATCCGCTCGGGTGAAGGCGCGCGAAGCGTACGTAGATGGCTATTGCATGAGCAACGCCGAGGAAGATCCCCGCAGCCTGCGGATCAGCTGTGAGCTGACGATCCCGCTCGCGGAGGTGACGGTGCGCGCAAGTCGCTCCTCCGGCCCGGGGGGCCAGCACGCCAATGTCACCGCCTCGCGGATCGAAGCGAGCTTTGACGTGCTCGCTTCCTCCGCACTGAGCGATGCGCAGCGCGAGCGGGTGCTTGCGCGCGTTGGGCCGCGAGTGGTGGCGATCTCACAGGACGAGCGATCGCAGGCACGTAACCGCGAGTTGGCTTTGACGCGTTTGAGCGAGCGGCTCGCGAAGGCACTCGTCGTGCCCAAGCGCCGCCGCGCCACCCGTCCGACCGCGGCCTCGCGCGAGCGACGCCTTGCGGCTAAGCGCCGCGCGACCGAACGCAAGCGCGAGCGGCGCCCACCTGAGGATTCCTGAACCCGGACCGAATGTTGCGCGACGGCCTAATGTTGCATGAGCCGGACCGAACGTTGCGCCCCTACTTGACGGTGTGCCCTGCCGCGTTGATCGCGTACCAGATGCCGCCGAACGCCCTTTCCCCGACGTAGGAGGTTTCTCCCGGCCCACTGTCAGCGCTGTAGAGGTAGAGCGCGTGGCCAGCGTAGGTGACCTGCTTGGAGCCGCCCGGCAGCTTGATCGTGGACAACAGCGAAGAGCGGACGCCCGGACCGGCGCTTGGCTTGCCGCTGCTCGTCAGCGCTGGCCATATTTCAGAGCAGCCGCTGATCTTCACGCAGCTGTTGCTGTGTGCGCGATCCCTGGTGAACTCATACAGCGTGCGGCCCGAGCTGCTGACCAGGATCGTTCCGAGGCGCGTGTGGCGTAGGCCAACCTTGGTGGCGCGGCTGGCATTCGCCGTCGCTTGCCCGCCCAGGGTGCCTGCGACTGCCGGTACGTCTGCTGCGACCGCCGAGATGCTCGCGGCGCTGAGCAGTGCGCCGAGCAGGAAAACGTAGATTCGCTTCATGAGGTCTCCTTCGGATCGGCGGGTATGCGGGCCCTCGCGATTGTGACGGCCTCGATACATGAAGACGCCGATAACCCGCGCATCTTCCCCGACTCGAGAGATGCTCTTCGCTCAGGCACCCGCGCCCGCGGCCACGCGGCCGCGGCGTCGATCCTGGCGCCGGTGGGGCGCGAGCGGGGGGTGCTCGTGGGGATCCCCGCCGCCCGGGATCGAAGTGAGGGGGCGGGAGATGCGCTGGCGCATCCAGCGCTCGCAGTTGGGGGCCGTCATCGCCGGGCTGTGCAGGAAACCTTGAGTGAGGTCGCAGTTATGGGTTACCAGCAGGCGCTCCTGCTCCTCCCTTTCCACGCCCTCGGCCACGACCTGTAGCTCCAGCTCGTGGGCCATCGCCACGATGAAGCCGACGACCGTCGCGGCGTGAGGATCGTGGATCGCCTGCTCCACGAACGAGCGATCGATCTTGATTGTGTTCAGTGGGAATTGCATCAGGTAGCTCAGCGAGGAGTAGCCCGTGCCGAAATCATCGATCGCCACGCGCACGCCCAGCTGGCGCAGGCGCAAGAGGATTGACGTGCTCGTAACCGGGTCCGCGAACATGCTCTCCGTCAGCTCCAGCTCCAGCATCTCCGGGGGCACGCCGGTTTCCCGGAGCGTGCGCGCCACGCAGCCGACCAGGTCGGGCGCCGTGAACTGGCGTGCCGAGAGGTTCACCGCCATACGCACCGGCAGGCCCCGTTCGCGCCATGCCTGCGCCTGGCGGCACGCCTGTTCCAGTGCCCACTCGCCCACCTCCACGATCTGGCCCGTGCTCTCCGCCGTTGGGATGAAGTCCAGCGGCGGCAGCAGACCGTGCTGGGGGTGCTGCCAGCGCAGCAGCGCCTCCACCGCCGCAACATCGCCGCTGCGCAGGTCCATCACGGGTTGGTAATGCAGCACGAGCTGCTCGTGCTCCAAGGCCTGCACCAGGCCCTCGCACAGTTCGAGGTGGCGCCCTATCACGCACGGGGAATCGGCCGCCTTTCCAAAAACTGAAGTTTTTCCAGTCTTGCTGGCCAAGCGGCCGAGCGAGAGTTGTGTCGGGCGTGTGCGCCAGTATGAGTGCAATGGCCATCACACTCGTCACTGGGCCGGCCAACGCCGGCAAGGCACGTGCGCTATTGGATGGCGTGCGCGCCGATGCCGCGCGCGAGCGGGAGCCGTTGCTGATCGTGCCCACGCATGCCGACGTGGAGAGCTATCGGCGGGAGCTGGCCGCCGGAGGGGTCGTATGGGGTGTGCGTGTCGAGCGTTTCCAGGGGCTTCTCAGCGAGATCGTGCGGCGTGCGGGACTGTCCCTTAGGCCGCTCACTCCTCTGCTGCGCGAACGCGTGCTTGCGGCCGTGGCCGCGCGTAAGAGCGATACGCCGCAGCTGGCCGCCAGGCCCGGGTTCGTGCGTGCGCTCGCGCGGCTTGTCGCGGAGCTCGAGGTGGAGCGCGTCACGCCCCAGCGTCTGCGCAGTGCGCTCGCTGCCTGGGCGGATGCCGAGGGGGGTGCCGGGCGCGATCGGCGCGGCGCGGAGCTCGGCGCTATCTTCGCGGCCTATCACGATCTGTTGCACGAGCTGGGGCGATCCGATCCCGACCAGCGCATCGTGCTTGCGCTCGACGCGCTACGGCGCTCGCCCGCGCTCTGGGGCGCCACTCCCGTGCATCTCTATGGCTTCGACGATCTCACCCGCTTGCAGCTCGACACCATCGAGACCCTGGGCCGGATTGCGGACGCACCGCTGACGATCTCGCTTGCCTACGAGGCGGGGCGCGTGGCCTTCGCCGGACGCGCCGGGGCTTTCCAAACGCTGCTTCCCTGGGCCAGCGAGCATCGCGTTCTGGCTGCCCGCGCGGAGTACTACGCCCCGCGCGCCCGGGCTGCGCTTCACCGTCTGGAGCGGGGGTTGTTTGAGCCCGTGGAGGGAGGGGGGGAGCGTGTGGAGGCAGGGGGCGAGCGGCTTGATCTCGGTCAAACCTTGCGTCTGCTGGAGGGCGGCTCGCCGCGCGCTGAGCTCGAGCTCGTGGCTGGCGAGATCAGGGCGCTGCTCGATGAAGGCATGGCGCCACACGAGATAGCCCTCGTGCATCGCTCCCCGCACACCGTCGCCGACCTGCTCGCTGAAGTGCTGCAGGAGTTCGTCGTGCCCTTCGAACTGCCACTGCGGCTGCCCTTCTGTCATACCTCGCTTGGCCATGCCCTCTGTGGGGTGCTCGCCGCGGCGCTGGAGGGGCAACCCGGCGTCAGCGGCGGTGGGCGTCTGGAGGATCTGCTGGCGTGGCTGCGCGCACCGGGTCTTGTGGAGCGGCCCGAGCTGGCCGATCGCCTCGAAGCCGATGCACGGGTGCGGGGGATTTCGAGCGCCGCCGCCGCCAGGGCGTTGTGGGAGTCCGAGCACTGGCCGCTCGACACGCTCGACCATCTTCGTGAAGCTGCCCTACGCGGGCCGCTCGCGCTGATCGAGCGCACCCAGCGCGAGTTGCAGTGGCTCTTCTCCGCAGCCCATCGCGAGCAGGCGCACGTGCTCACCGGGCCCCAGCTCGATGACGCTCGCGCGCTCACTGCCTGCATGAGTCTGCTCGCGGAGCTGGCCGACAGCGCGCGCAGTGCGCCGCGGCTTGCCCCCAACCCGGGCGAGCTGCTTGCGCTCCTGCATGAGCTAGAGCTCCCGGGGGAGTCCCTCGACGGCGATGTCATCGCCGTGCTCGACCCGCTCGCCTTGCGTGCCCGTCGCGTACGTGCGCTCTTCCTCTGTGGCCTTCAGACCAATGTCTTTCCCGCTCCCGCCCATCCTTCGCCCTGGCTCTCCGAGGAGGAGCGCCGCGGGTTGGCTGAGGCCTCTGGGCTGCGACTCCCACTGCCCGACTCCGCTCTCAATGCCGAGCGCTACCTCTTCTACGCCGCCATCTCCCGGCCCGAGGAGCTGCTCGCTCTGAGCTGGCACAATGCCACCGACGACGGCGATTGCGCTTTCCCTTCGCTGTTCCTTGAGGACGTCTGCGACCTCTTCTCCGAGGATCCGCGGCGATGGCGCCGCACACGCGCGGCCAGCAGCGCTCACTGGCCCGGCCCCGGGCCAGCTCCTGCCTCCTGGCGCGAGCGCGAGCTTGCGCTCGCCTCGCCTGCTCATGAGCCTCCTCTGCTACAGCCCCTCCAGGACCAGCAGCTCCTTGCCGAGCTCCGCCAGGATCGGCTCTGGTCTGCTTCCCAGCTCAAGAACTGGATGGGTTGTCCCGCCCGCTGGTTTCTTGAGAGTCTTCTGCGTGCTCGCGACATCGATCCCGATGCTGAGCCGCTCGTGCGCGGTGGCCTCGCTCACGCTGTTCTCAAGGACACGCTCGCGGGGTTGCGGCGCGACACTGGTTCCGCCCGCCTCACGCCCACACACCTGCCGCAGGCTCGCGCGCTCCTGCACGCGGCGCTTGCCGAGCATGCACCCCGTTTTCCCCTGTCCGTCTCGCCCGAGCGCATTCCCGGCGTGCGCCGCCGTTTGGAGGCCGATCTCGAGCGCTATCTCGAATGCGCCTGCGAGCAGGACTCCGCGCTTGAGCCCACCTATTTCGAGTTGGGCTTTGGCTTTGTCGAGGAGCCCGACAGCCTGCCCCCGCTCGATCTCGGCCACGGCGTCCGCGTGCGCGGGCGCATCGATCGCATCGATCTCACCTCCCTTGGGCAGGCCGTCGTCTATGACTACAAGGGCACTCACGCCCCGCCGCCCGACAAGTGGCTGGCCGAGGGTCATCTCCAGGTCGCCCTCTACATGCGCGCCGCCGAGCAGCTCCTGCACCATGAGACCATCGGCGGCTTCTATCAGCCTCTCGCCGGCCGCGACCTCCGTGCCCGTGGAGTGCTCGCCGCCGACACCGGCCTCGCCCTCGACTGCGTCCGGGGCGACACCCGCGCGAGCGAGGATCTGCAGGAGTTGCTTGAGGAGACCCTCGCTCTTGCCGTCCAGGCTGCCCAGCAGGCCGACGCCGGTCTGCTCGAGGCTCGCCCCGGCACGTGCGCCTTCGGCGACGGGCACTGCCTCTATCCCTCCATCTGTCGCTGCGAGTCATGACTACACAGCTTGAACTGTCTCTTCCCGAGCCCTCAGTCAGGGGGCGGACTCTCACTGACGAGCAGGAGCAGGCCGTCGCTTGTCGTCACGGCTCGCTCCTGCTCTCCGCTGGCGCCGGCTCCGGCAAGACCTCCGTGCTTGTCGAGCGCTTCGTCCGCGCTGCCATCGAGGACGGCGTCAGTCCTGCGCGTATCCTCGCCATCACCTTCACCGAGCGATCGGCCGGGGAGCTCGCCGAGCGCATCCGCGCTCGCTTGCTCGAGCTCGGGCAGCGCGAGCTTGCCCGTGACACCGAGGCTGCCTTCCTTGGCACCTTCCACGGTTTTGCGGCCCGCCTCCTGCGTGCACATCCTCTGCTCGCCGGTCTTGACCCCGACTTCGCCATTCTTGACGAGGCCCATGCCGGGCGCCTGCGCTTGGAGGCCTTCCAGGGTGCGCTCGGCGACTTCCTCGCGCGGGAGGGGTCTGCTGGCGTGGACCTCATCGCTGCCTTCAGCGCCGATCGCCTCCGTACCACGATCTTCGATGTCCACGCCCAGCTTCGCAGCCAGGGTCACGCCCAGCCTGTTCTCCCCGTGGCTGTCCTCGCAGAGGACGCGCCGCAGAGCGATCGCGAAGGCGCTGCTGCTTGCGCGCTGCTCGACACGCTCCTGCGCGGGTTCTCCGAGCGCTACGCCTCCGCCAAGAGCCAGCGCGGTGGGCTCGATTTCGATGACCTCGAGCTCTTCGCCGGGGCTCTCCTACGCGAGCGCCCCGATGTGCGCTCCGCCTGGTCGCAGCGCTTCGAGCTGCTCATGGTCGATGAGTTCCAGGACACCAACCCGCGCCAGCTCGCCGTGCTCGGCGCGCTGGAGCGCGACAACCTCTTTACCGTCGGCGATGAGCTCCAGTCCATCTACGGCTTTCGCCATGCCGACGTCAGCCTTTTCCGGGCCCGCCGCGCCGCGCTTGGTGCGCGTGGCGCCAGCCTTGCGCTCACCCATAACTTCCGCAGCCACCCGCACATTCTTGCTGCCATCAACGCCATTTTTGCCGCTCGCTTCGGCGACGCTCATGTGCCGCTTCTGTCGGGGAGGGATCAGGAAGTTGGGGGAGAGGTCTCCATCGAGCTCCTTCTCACAGACCAGCGCTCCTGGAACGGCGGCTCCGAGGCCATCGATATCGCCGGCCAGCTTCCGTCTGCTCCTCGCTGGCGCCAGGCTGAGGCTCGCCTGCTTGCTCAGCGCCTCGCCGACATCGTCGCCGCCGGCCAGGCCCAGCCTGGGGACATCGCCGTGCTGCTCCGTGCTCTTGGCGACCTGCCGCTCTACCAGCGTGCTCTGGAGGAGCACGGCCTACCCACGCTTGCCTCCGTCGGCAGCTTCTGGGGGCACCAGCAGGTCGGCGATCTCCTCGCGTACCTCCGTGCCCTCGCCAATCCGCTCGACGAGGTCGCCCTCTACGGCACGCTCGCCTCGCCGCTCGCTGGGCTCTCAAGCGATGCCCTCGCGCACATCTCGCTCGCCGCGAAGGCCGCTCAGCGCGGTGTGTGGGAGACGCTTCAGGGCTCCTCCGCTGAGCTTCAGCGACGTCTTGACCCGCAGCAGTGGCAGCGTCTCACCCATTTCATCCAGCTCTTCGCCGGCGAGCGCGCCCAAGCTTCACGCCATCCCCTCGCCGAGCTTCTCCGCCGCGCTCTGCACCTCACCTCCTATCAGCAGCACCTCCTCTCGCTGCCTTTTGGCTCCCGCCGTCTCGCCAATGTCCACAAGCTCCTGCGTCTCGCTTACCGCTACGAAGTCCAGGAGGGGCGCGATCTGCGTGGCTTTCTCGATCACGTCGATCACCAGCTCGATGTGCTCGAGCGCGCCGAGCCCGAGGCGCCCGTCTCCGGTGGCGAGGACGCCGTGCGTCTGATGACCATCCACGCTGCCAAAGGCCTCGAGTTTCCCCTCGTCGCTCTCGCCGACCTTGGGCGCCGGCCCGGCGCCAACCGCTCCGATCTGCTCATCGACGGCTCGCGCATCGGCCTGCGCCTCGCCCAGCTCGACGGTTCCTCTGGGATATCCACGCTCGCCTACGAGGAGCTTCTAGCCGAGCGTCGCCAGGACGAAGCCTCCGAGGAGCAGCGCATCGTCTACGTCGCTCTCACCCGCGCGCGCCAGCGTTTGCTCCTCAGCGGCGGCGTCGACTTCAGCGCCTGGCCCGCTGACCTTCCCGGTGCGCCACCCATCGCTTGGCTTGCGCCTGCCCTGCATCCCGACATCCCCGCGCTTGCCTGCGAGCTTCAGCAGCCCGTGCTAGATGTCGAGATCGATCGCGCTCCCGGTGTGCGCCTGCACGCTTTCTTCAACACGCCCTCCACGCTCGGCGCTGTGCTGCGCGAGCAGTTCCCTGCACCCTAACGGGGCTCCCCGCGAGGCGACTCTGCGCGAGCATCCGCCCATCTCGTCCTAACGTGAGCACTGTGAGCGCGCCCTCCGACGCCCAGCTGTTCGCGCGCGCCCGTCTCAACGACGACGGCGCCCGCCAGCAGCTCATCGAGCGCTACCTGCCCCTCGCTCGCCGCCTCGCGCGCCGCTACCAGCGGGCCGAGGAGCCACTCGAGGATCTCATCCAGGTCGCCTCGCTCGGCCTCGTCAAGGCCGTCGATCGCTTCGATCACGAGCGCCACGTCGTCTTCTCCAGCTACGCCGTGCCCACCATCCTCGGCGAGCTCAAGCGCCACTTCCGCGATCGCACCTGGTCCGTGCGCGTCCCCCGCGACCTGCAGGAGCTCGCGCTGCGCGTCGATCGCACCGTCACCCAGCTCTCACTTGCTTCCGGTCGCTCGCCCTCCGTGGGGGAGATCGCGCTCGCCACCCACCTCGCGCCCGAGCAGGTCCTCGAAGCGCTCGAGGCCGCTGCTGCCTACCGCGCCACCTCGCTCGACGCTCCTCGCTCCGCTCAGGGCGAGGACCCCGCCGAGACCCTTGCTGACGGCATCGGCCACGATGACGCCGGCTTTCATCGGGCCGAGCAGCGTGCCACGCTCGAGCCCCTGCTGGCACGCATCTCTGCACGCGAGCGCACCGTCCTCGAACTGCGCTTCGGCGCCGACCTTACCCAGGCCGAGATCGGCGAGCGCATCGGCGTCTCCCAGATGCAGGTCTCCCGTCTCATCCGCCAAGCACTCACGCGGCTGCGCGCGGGGTTGTAGGAGGGTTGGCAGGAGCGAGGAGGACGGAGAGCTCGCTTGCAGGGGTTGACATCCGCCAGATTGCGGTAACACTGTTCCTATGCCCCGCTCAATGTGGATGGGTACGCTCACTTTCGGTCTCGTCAGCGTGCCCGTCAAGCTCTACTCGGCGGTCACCCACCGCAAAGTCCAATTTCATCAGCTTCACCGCGCTGATCACGCGCGCATCTACACGAAGCGCATCTGCCCCGTCGATGAGACCGAGGTTCCCTATGAGGACATCGTCAAGGGCTATGAAATCGCGCCCGAACGCTACGTTGTGATCGAGCCCGAGGAGCTTGCGGCGATCGAGCCGGCCTTCACCCGCACCATCGACATCGAGGACTTCGTCCAGTTCGAGGACATCGACCCCATCTACTTCGAACAGCCCTACATCATCGTCCCCAACAAAGGCGGTGCCCGCTCTTACCGGCTGCTGCTGGAGGCCATGCGCGACACCGGCAAGGTCGCCATCGCCCGTGTCGTCCTGCGCTCCCGCGAGCGTCTCGTCGCGATCCGGCCCCGGGGGGATGCGCTGCTCATGACGACCATGAACTTCGCTGATGAAATCCAGTCCCCTCAGTCCCTGCGCGAGCTCGAAGATGCTGAGAACACGCCCATTGCCGAGAAGGAGCTGGCTGTCGCTCGTCGTCTGGTCGAATCGATCTCCGAGTCCTTTGACATCACCAAGTACCACGACACCTATCGCGAGGCGCTCCTAGAACTCATCGATCGCAAGGCTTCCGGCGAGGAGATCGTCGCCGAGCCGTCCGCGAAGCTCGAGCCCACCGCCACTCCCGATCTTATGGGCGCGCTCGAGGCCAGCCTCGAAGAGGTTCGCAAGCGCCAGGGAAGTCCCGACGGGGGCGCCGCCAAGCGGAACGGGGCTAAGAAGAAGCCCGCGGTTGCGGCCAAGAAGCCGGCGGGGACGAAGAAGCCGGCGGGGACGAAGAAGCCGGCTGTCAAGGCCAAGGGATAGACGGCGCGCTCGGCTGGGAACCTGAATGGCGCTCGGCTAAGGATCTGACGGGGTTCGGAAGCCGATCGCCAGCACCAGTTCCTCGGCGCCCCCTCCCGCTCCCGGCTCCACCCGCAGCTCGTCGCTGACTCGCTCCAGAACGTTTCCCACTCCCGGCACAATCGCCGCCGAGAGCATTCCCTCCGCGCCATTTTCCGCCAGCTCGCTCACGCGCAGCTCCATTTGGTCACGTTCGGTCTTCAGCGTCACGCCCAGGTGCCCATCCGCGACGAACCCCAGCCCGTGCGTCGTTATCTCTTCGCACGCCAGCAGCGCATCGTCCAAGCGGTCCACGGGGCAATCCGCGCGGGCCAGCACCATCGAGACCACCCGACAGAGCACCGGTCCCGCCAACGGCCCCTTGGCCAGTCGCAGCGATGTCGGGCCCGTCATGACTCCTCGAGCGCCGTCAGCGAGAACGTCATACGCACCTCCGTGCGCTTCTGTTCATCGTGGCCCAGCTGCACATTCTCCGCCAGCGACGCGATCAGCGGCAACCCCAATCCCAGGCCCGGGCTGTCGCGCCGCGGGGAGATGCCTGCGCCTTCATCGCGTACCACCACCGTCAGCTCTTCGCCCGCCAGCGTCGCCAACACCTCCAGCGGACCCTCGTGGCCGTCCGGGTAGGCGTGGACAACCACGTTCGTGCACGCCTCCGTCACCGCCAGACGGATGTCAGACAGCGTTTGCGCATCGACTGCCAGCACCTCGCCCAACGCCCCCAGCGCGTGGCGCACGATCGCCACGTTCTCCGCCCTTGCCGGCAGCATCAGCTCGATATCGGGCGCGCTCGCTGCCTCGCGCGTGGGCGCAGACGCAGTCATGGGTTCACACGCCATTCCGTGGGATCACGCACGTCTCCGCCCATCCTCAACCGCTGGGCTCAGGCTCTCGCTCATTACTGATGATGCTCCCCCGCCGAGGGGCTTTTCACACATCCATGACTCTCGGTCGATACGGCATTCGTCTATTTCGACGGGCGCGGGTCATCACCCTGCCAGCTGGCAGCATAGCCAGGATCTCGACCACGGAACGGGCCTCCCATCCAGCGGATTCCCTACCCCGTCCGATGCTACGCTTTCAGGCTCCGCCTCAGGTGCCCGCAGTTGCCCTACGGGCAGTCCCCCACCCGTACGGGAGAACGTCTCTCCCGGGAGCACTTCCATGACTCACCGCACATCGCAGCCCCCCACGGCCGTTGGCCTCTACGACCCCCGCTTCGAGCACGACGCCTGCGGCGTCGGCATGGTCGCGCGCCTGGACAACCAGCCTACTCACGAGGTCGTTGCTCGCTCCATCCAGGCTTTGAAGAATCTCGAGCATCGCGGGGCCTCCGGCGCCGATCCCAGCACCGGCGACGGCGCCGGGATCCTGATGCAGATGCCTCACGAGCTGCTGCGCGAGGTCGCTGACTTCGAGCTGCCCGCGCCCGGGCGCTACGGGGTGTTGATGTGCTTCCTGCCCACCGACGATGCGCTCCGCGCGGGCCTTGAAGAGCTCCTAGAGGATACCGTGCGCGGCGAGGGCCAGCACGTCCTCGGCTGGCGCGAGGTCCCCGTCCGCCCCGAGCACACCGGGCGCACCGCCGGCGCCTGCCGGCCTCGCATCCGTCAGCTCTTCGTCGGGGCCGGGGAGAGCCTCGATCAGGATGCCTTCGAGCGCAAGCTCTACGTGATCCGGCGCATCTGCGAACTGGCTGAAGACCCCGCCCATCCCCGCGGGCTTTACGTCACCTCCAGCTCCTCGCGCACGATCAACTACAAGGGCATGCTGATCAGCTACCAGCTCGCTGGCTTCTACCCCGATCTGGAGGACGAGCGCTGCAAGAGCGCGCTCGCGCTGGTGCACTCCCGCTTCTCCACCAACACCTTCCCCTCCTGGGAGCTTGCCCATCCCTATCGCGTCATCTGCCACAACGGCGAGATCAACACCGTCATGGGCAATGTCAACTGGATGCGCGCGCGCGAGTCCGAGCTCTCGAGCGCTCTCTTCGGCGAGGACCTGCGCAAGATCCTCCCCGTTGTGCGCGCCGGCAACTCCGACTCTGCCACTTTCGACAACGTGCTCGAGCTGCTGATGCTCGCCGGGCGCTCGCTCCCGCACGCCGCCATGATGATGATCCCCGAGGCCTATCGCCACCGCACCGACATTCCCAACGAACTCAAGGGCTTCTACGCCTTTCACGCCTGTCTGATGGAGCCCTGGGACGGCCCCGCCTCGGTCGCCTTCACCGACGGTCGCGTCGTCGGCGCCACCCTCGACCGCAACGGCCTGCGGCCCGGCCGCTGGGTGCAGACCACCGACGGTCACGTCGTCCTTGGCTCGGAGATCGGTCTGCTCGACATCCCCGCGCACGAGATCAAGCGCCTCGGCCGCCTGCAGCCGGGCAAGCTGTTCCTGGTTGATCTTCAGCGCGGGCGCATCGTCGAGGATGGCGAGCTCAAGCGCGAGATCGCCACCCGCCGTCCCTACGGCGAGTGGTTCGTGCGCAACTCCGTGCACTTCGATGACCTTCCGCCCTCTGAGCAGGTCACTCTTTCCGACCAGCCTCTGCACACCCGCCAGCGCGCCTTCGGCTACTCCCAGGAGGATCTGCGGGTGCTGTTGACCCCCATGGCCCGCGACGGCCAGGAGCCCGTCGGGTCGATGGGCAACGATCAGTCCCTCGCCGTGCTCTCCGACCAGGCGCCGCCGCTGTTCTCCTACTTCAAGCAGCTCTTCGCACAGGTCACCAACCCGCCCATCGACCCCATCCGCGAGGAAATCGTCATGAGCCTCGCCACCAGCCTTGGGACCGAGCGCAACCTCTTTGACGAGACGCCCGCGCACGCGCACAAGCTCATCCTTTCCCAGCCAGTCCTGCTCAACCGCGAGCTCGAGACGCTCCGTCACGTCGCCCACGACCTCTTCGCCGCCCGCACCATCGACATCACCTGGCCCGTTACCGCTGGCGCCGCCGGCATGCAGGCGGCTCTCGACCGCGTCTGCCAGCAGGCCCAGGACGCCATCGCCGACGGCGTCAACATCATCATCCTCTCCGATCGGCGCCTCAACCGCCTGCTGGCGCCCATCCCGTCTTTGCTCGCCGTCGCTTCCGTGCACCATCATCTTGTGCGCGAGGGGACCCGCTTACGCGCCGGCATCATCCTCGAGTCCGGCGAGCCGCGGGAGGTGCATCACTTCGCCACCTTGATTGGCTTCGGCGCCAGCGCGATCAATCCCTACCTGATGCTCGAGACGCTTGACGAGATGGTCTACAACGGCGTCATTGCCCTCAGCGCCGAGGAGGCCGCGCAGAACGTCGTCAAGGCCATCGACAAGGGGCTGCTCAAGACCATCTCCAAGATGGGCATCTCCACCATCCAGTCCTACCGCGGCGCTCAGATCTTCGAGGCCGTCGGCCTGGATCGTGAGGTGATCGATCGTCATTTCACCGGCACCGCCTCGCGTATCGGCGGTGTTGGCTTGGACGTACTCGCACGTGAGGCGCTCGAGCGTCATGCGCGCGCCTACCCCATCTCCGCCGTCGCGGATGACCTGCTGCCCGTCGGCGGCGTCTATGCCTGGCGCCGCGACGGCGAGCACCATATGTGGAACCCCGAGACGATCGCCCTCGTCCAGCACGCTGTCCGTGCCGCCAACGGCAACGTCGCTGCTGCCCTACAGGGTGATGGCCAGGCGCTGGATGAGGTCCGCGGCAGCTCCGCTTTTGAGAAGTACCGCGAGTATGCCCGCCAGGTCAATGAGGACGCCGCGCGCAAGGCCACGCTGCGCGGGCTGTTGAAGATCGGTACGCAGGGGGATGCTGGCGGTGCGGGGCAGGAAGCCATTCCTCTAGAGGAGGTCGAGCCCGCCAGTGCGATCGTGCGCCGCTTCTGCACCGGCGCCATGAGCCTCGGCTCGATCTCCCGCGAGGCCCACGAGACGCTTGCCATCGCCATGAACCGCCTCGGCGGGCGCTCCAATACCGGCGAGGGTGGTGAGGATCCCATGCGCTTCACGCCCGACCCCAACGGCGACCGCCGCCGCTCCGCCATCAAGCAGGTCGCCTCCGGGCGCTTTGGCGTCACCATTCACTACCTCGTCAACTCTGACGAGCTGCAGATCAAGATGGCCCAGGGCGCCAAGCCCGGCGAGGGTGGGCAGCTGCCCGGCCACAAGGTCGACAAGTACATCGGCTCCATCCGCCACACTACCCCCGGTGTGGGGTTGATCTCCCCGCCGCCCCACCACGACATCTACTCGATCGAGGACCTCAAGCAGCTCATCTACGACCTGCGCTGCTCCAACCCAGAGGCGCAGGTGTCCGTCAAGCTCGTCTCCGAGGTCGGCGTCGGCACCGTCGCCGCTGGCGTCTCCAAGGCCAATGCCGACCGCGTGCTCATCGCCGGGCACGACGGCGGCACCGGCGCCTCGCCGCTGTCTTCCATCCAGGCTGCCGGTGTGCCTTGGGAGATCGGCCTCGCCGAGACCCAGCAGACGTTGCTGCTCAACGAGCTGCGCTCGCGCATCGTCGTGCAGACCGACGGGCAGCTCAAGACCGGCCGTGACGTGGTGATTGCTGCGCTGCTTGGCGCTGATGAGATGGGGTTCTCCACTGCGCCGCTGATTGCCACTGGCTGCATCATGATGCGCGCTTGCCACCTCAATACCTGCCCCGTCGGCATCGCCACCCAGGACCCGGTTCTGCGCGAGCGCTTCAAGGGCACTCCCGAGCACGTCGTCAACTTCTTCTTCTTTGTCGCCGAGGAAGTCCGCGAGATCCTCGCCTCGCTCGGCCTGCGCTCGCTCGATGAAGCCATCGGGCGCGTCGATCTGCTCGAAGCCGAGCCCGCCATCGAGCACTGGAAGGCTCGCGGCGTCGATCTCTCCCACATCCTGCGCCATATCTCGCTTGAGCATGATGCTCCGCGGCGGCGCATCGAACCGCCTCCGCCGGTGCTCGAAGACGCGCTGGATTGGGAGCTCCTGAAGCGCGCGCGCCCCGTCATCGAGCGCAGCCCAGAGATAGCAGGGAGCGATGGGCGAGTCCTCGCAAGCAGCGACGGACGGGTCGATGGTCCAGGGCGCATCCTCGACAGCGTCCGCATCCAGCTGCCTATCCGTAACGTCAACCGCTGCGTCGGCGGCATCCTCTCAAGCCACATCGCCCGCGAGCATGGCGCGGCGGGGCTGCCCGAGGACTCCATCATCGTTGACTTCGAGGGCTCCGCCGGGCAGAGCTTCGGCGGCTGGCTTGCGCCCGGTATCACATTCACGCTCCACGGCGACGCCAACGACTACACCGGCAAGGGGCTCTCCGGCGGTATCCTCGCCGTGCGCCCGCGCCCCGGCATGGCGCCCGACTGGGTCGCGCAGGAGAACGTCATCGTCGGCAACACCCTCCTCTACGGCGCCACCTCCGGCCGCGCCTTCTTCCGCGGCCTCGCCGGTGAGCGCTTTGCCGTGCGCAACTCCGGCGCCTGCGCGGTGGTCGAGGGCGTCGGCGACCACGGCTGCGAGTACATGACCGGCGGGCGCGTCGTCGTACTCGGCAAGACCGGGCGCAACTTCGCCGCCGGCATGAGCGGTGGTATCGCTTATGTCCTCGACGAGGACTCGAGCTTTCACGAACGCTGCAACATGGGCATGATCGGCTTTGACGAGATCTCCGCCGTCGACGCCGCCGAGCTGCGCGAGCTGATCGAGGAGCACCAGCGTCGCACCGGCTCGCCTGTCGCCGAGCGCGTGCTCGCCGACTTCGAGGGTCTGCTGCAGCGCGGCGCCTTCGTCAAGGTCATGCCCCACGACTACAAGCGCGTCCTGCGCGAAACGGAAGAGGAAGAGGCCGAGGGAGCGATCGCCTGATGGGCAAGCTCGGTGGATTTCTACAGATCGAGCGTCACGGGGCGCGCTACCGCGATCCCGCTGAGCGCGCACACGACTACCGCGAGTTCGTGCTGCCCGCTCCCGAGCCCGAGCTGCGCGCGCAGGGTGGGCGCTGCATGGACTGCGGCGTGCCCTTCTGCCACAACGGCTGTCCCCTGGGCAACCTCATCCCCGACTGGAACGACCTCGTCTACCGCGATCGCTGGCAGGAGGCCATTGCGCAACTGCATGCCACCAACAACTTCCCCGACTTCACCGGGCGGCTGTGCCCCGCGCCCTGCGAAGCCGCCTGCGTGCTCGAGATCCGCGAGGGCGACGCCGTCACCATCAAGCAGCTCGAGCACGCCATCATCGACCGTGCCTTCGCCGAAGGCTGGGTGCAGCCGCAGCCTCCCGTGCGCGAGACCGGGCAGGGGGTTGCCGTCGTCGGCTCCGGGCCGGCCGGCATGGCCGCTGCCCAGCAGCTGCGTCGCGCCGGGCACCGCGTGACGCTGTATGAGCGCGACGAGGCCGCCGGAGGGCTCGTGCGCTTTGGCGTCCCCGACTTCAAGATCGAGAAGACCGTCGTGCAGCGGCGCGTCGAGCAGCTCATCGCCGAGGGGGTCGAGCTCCGTTGCGGCGTCGATGTCGGGCGTGATCTCAGCGTCGCCGAGCTGCGCGAGCGCTTCGACGCCGTCGTGCTTGCCACGGGCTCACGCGTTCCTCGCGACCTGCCCGTACCCGGGCGCGAGCTTCACGGCATCCACTTCGCCATGGACTACCTCTACCAGCGCAACCGCTGGGTGGCGCGCGAGTTCGGACCCACTCCCGCTGCTGACCAGCCGCCGATTGAAGCGGAGATCACCGCCCGGGACAAGCACGTCATCGTCATCGGCGGCGGCGACACCGGCGCGGACTGCGTCGGCAATGCCCTACGCGAGGGTGCCCGCTCGATCGTTCAGCTCGAGCTCTTGCCCGAGCCGCCCCCACGTCGCCCCGACGCGCGTACCCCGTGGCCGCTCTGGCCGCTGAAGTACCGCCTCTCCTACGCGATGGAGGAGGCCCGCGACGCCGGTCTCGGTGAGCAGGACTACTCCGTCACGACCACGCACTTCTCGGGGAGCGCCGACGGCAGCGTCGCTGCTCTACACATCGCGCAGGCTGCGCCTGAGCCGCCCTTCGCACCGATCGAGGAGACCGAGCGCGAGCTGCCCGCCCAGCTTGTGTTGCTGGCCATGGGCTTCCTGCACCCCGAACAGCAGCTACTCGATCAGCTCGGCGTCGAGAAGGACCCCCGCGGGAATGTCAAGTCCGTCTCTCCTTACACCACCTCCGTGCCGGGCGTCTTCGCCGCCGGCGATGCTCGCCGCGGGCAGTCTTTGATCGTCTGGGCCATTAACGAGGGGCGCCAGTGCGCCCGCATGGTCGATCGCTTTCTCGCCAGGCGGCGGGGGGAAGGGGAGGGCTCACTGCTGCCCGAAGATCAGGGCTGCGCCGGGCATGCCGACGCCGACGAGGGGCCCGAGGGGCCACCGCAGCATGTCGGGCCCGGAGTTGGCGCCGGTTGAGCCAGGCATGCGGGATCGGGGGTCGTGCGGGGTCGGGGTCGTGACGAGGGTCTGGGGTGGGGGTCGTGCGGGGTCGGGTCGCGGTGGGGGTCAGGGTTCTTGCCAGAGCCCAGTCTACACTCCCGTATAACTACCCTGGTGTAGGATGGGGTTAGTGAACAAGGTCGCTCCCTCGACATCGGCTCGTCCCCGCGAACCGTCGGGTTTCGCCGATCACGCACTGGACTCCTTTGCGCGCCTGCATGTTTTCTTCGGCCGAGATGCCCCGCTGGCGGCCGCGCTCGGTTGGGACGAGGCCACCGTTGCGGGCTGGCGTAGGCGTGAGGTCGTTCGTCCCCATATGAAGAAGTCTGCGCAGGTCGTGTTGCTACTTCATCTCTGCGAGGACGTTCGGCCATACATGCGCAACGATCTTCAGGTCGGTCGGTGGATGGGCACGGCGCTGCCCAATCTGCGCGGGCTCTCGCCCGCCCAATGGCTCGCTGAAAACGGCCAGCGCGGTCTGCGCGAACTGACCCACGGCCTCATCGCCTGGAAGCCACGACTGCCGTCCTGACAGTCCACAACTGCCGTCCTGACAGTCCACGACTGCCGTCCTGACAGTCCACGACTGCCGTCCTGACAGTCCACGACTGCCGTCCTGATAGTCCACGACTGCCGTCCTGACAGTCCACGACTGCCGTCCTGATAGTCCACGACTGTCGTCCTGACAGTCGCACGCTGCACGTCCTTGACGCCCCATGGCGTCTTTCTCTACGCTGGACGTCCATGAGCGAAGCTGCATACAACGGCAATGGCACCGCCGCGGACTTGCCCAAGGTCTGCGTCATCGGCGCCGGCTCATCGGGGATCGCCGCCGTCAAGGCCCTGCGCGATCGGGGGATTGCCTTTGACTGCTTCGAGAAGTCCGATCGCGTGGGGGGGAACTGGGTCTTCGGCAACAAGAACGGGATGTCCGCGGCCTATCGCGACCTCTTCATCAACGTCTCGCGCGAGCGCATGCAGTACGCCGACTACCCCATGCCCGACTCCATCCCCGACTTTCCCCACCACACACACATCGCGCGCTACTTCGATGACTACGTCGATCACTTCGGCCTGCGCGAGCTGATCGAGTTCGAGACGGGAGTGGAGCACGCCGCCCGGCGCGACGACGGGGTCTGGGAGATAGCTTTGGACAACGGCGAGGCGCGCAGCTATGACGCGCTGCTTGTCGCCAACGGGCATCATTGGGATCAGCGCTGGCCCGAACCCGCGTTTCCCGGCTCCGAGGATTTCTCCGAGGTGCAGATGCACGCGCACACCTACGTCGATAACTCCATCTTCGTGGATAAGGACGTGGTCGTGCTGGGCATCGGCAACTCCGCCATGGACATCTCCGTCGAGAGCTCCTACGTCGCGCGCAATACCTATCTCGCCGCGCGTCAGGGGGCTTGGATCATCCCCAAGTACATCTTCGGCAGGCCCGTCGATCAGCTCCCCAACAATCCCCGCATTCCCTTCAAGATCCGCCAGCGCATGATCCATCAGGTCATCAAGACCACCGCCGGCAACCCTGAGAGTTTCGGCCTACCCAAGCCCAACCACAAGTTCGGTGAGGCCCATCCCACGGTCTCCGGGCGCATCCTCGATCGCATCGCCCACGGCACCATCCAGCCCAAGCCCAACATCGCAACGCTTGAGGGCTCGCAGGTGCATTTCAGCGACGGCTCTTCCGTGCACGCTGACGTCGTCGTCTACTGCACCGGCTACAAGATCACCTTTCCCTTCTTCGACGAGCAGCTCATCTCCGCGCCCGAGAACCACATCGAGCTCTTCTGGCGCGTCTTTCATCCCGACATCGACAACGTTTTCTTCATCGGTCTGCTGCAGCCCCTTGGGGCAATCATGCCGCTTGCCGAGGCCCAGAGCGCCTGGGTGGGTGACTACCTGCGCGGCGAGTACGCGCTGCCCGATCCCCCGCAGCTGCGCCGCGACATCCAGGCCGATCAGGCTGCTATGCGCAAGCGCTACATCGCCTCCAAGCGGCACACCATCCAGGTCGACTACGACGACTACCTCTACACCCTCGCGCAGGAGCGCCAGGCAGGCGCGCAGCGAGCGCGCATGCAGGGCCTTGCGCTGCCCGTGCCACCTCGTGCGAGCGCTGCGATCGGGGCCTGAACATCCTGGCAGGATCCGGGTCGGAAACGCTGGCCCGGGGAATGTGCTGTGAGTAGGCGGGCTTACCGGAATAGTCGCTAAGTTCATCTTAGATGTCTCGTTTCTGTCGTCACGGCCGCTTCATTGAGCGCTGTCCCATATGCCGCGACACTGTGCCCGGATTGGCGCCTGCCAACAAGGGTTCCACGCTCGCCGCCGGCTCGCGGCGCGCGGCTTCCAGCGGCTCTGCCGCGGCGCGCCGCAAGGCCCGCTCGGGCGCCCGCAACCTGCGTGTCTACAGTGACGGCGCCACGCGCGGCGAGGACGACGGTTACCGCTGCGCGCTCGTGCCCAGCTTGCACAACTCCCGCGACGCCCAGCGCCTGGCGCAGGAGATCGCCTTCTCGCATGGTCGCCTGCTGGGGCTCGATGACTCCCCGCCGGGCCTCTACGCCGAGGTTCGCCAGCAGGGCAGCTGGGAGCGCGCAACGTGGATGTGCTTCCTCATCGCCTATCTCTCGCCCCTGCAGGGAGACGCTCCATTTCTCGGCATCCGCAAGGCGCTGCGCGCCTGTGGCGGCGGCGATGTCCCTGATTGGCGCCAGGAGGGGGATCTGCCCGATCTCACGGACATTCCGCTGGGACCGCGCACCTCTCATGATCCTGCGCGTGGGGTAGACACGCTGCGTGCCTACCTGCAGTGGACGCAGCGCGCCGGCTCGCAGGTCCGCGCCTTCTCGGGCGATCCCACCTGGAGTGAGGAGCGGCGCTTCGAGCGGGTCTTCGAGCGTCTGCAGCTGCCCGGGTTCGGGCGCATGGGACGCTATGACCTGCTCGTCACTATGGGCCGGCTCGGGTTGTATGAGATGCGCGCCGACTCGATGCACTTTGGCGCCAGCACGCACGCTACCGCCGATCTCGCGACGCTCACCGCCAAACGGCTTTTCGGCATCGGCGATCCCTTCATCCTTGAGCGTCGCGCCACTGCGCTCGCCGATGCCTGCACCGTGCCGGTCGAGGCGCTCGACCTGGCCTTCGCCAACTGGGGCGCCGCAGAGCGGGCCAATCTCGGCATGCCCGACGAGCGCAGCGACGCCGACGCGCTCGAGCGCGCGCAGCACGCGCTGGAAGTCTGAAAAAAGCCGTCCTCACAGGTCCTTACAGTGTCGCTATCCGATTTCCCGGCAAGGCTGGCTGCGATGCCCCTCTGCTTCATCGAACCCCAAGACGCCATTCGAGTCATCGCCGAGTCCGTCGGCCGTGAGGCGCGCCGGCAGCTTGTCGGCGAGGTCGTGCGCGCCTGGGTCGACGATATCCCCGAAGACGAGCTCTCCGTGCACTACGCCAAGGCCATCGCCGGGCTCGACGAGGACGATCTCAGTCTGCTTGCCGCCTGGCACGCCTCGCTCGAGGTCGGCCAGCCGATACCCAATACGGAATTCCTCGTCGGCGTCTTCGCGAGCCTTGGCGAGAACCGCCGCGAGGCGCTGAAAATCGCCGCTGGCTTTCGCGGCGAGGAGGCCTTCCAGGCCGGCGTTGCCGAGGATCAGGCGCTCGACACGGTGCTTCCCCGCCTCTCCCGCGCGCGCGCCATCGAGCTCGCCAACGAGTGCATCGAGCTGTATCTGTGGGATCGCATGGGCTGCGACAACTGACGCGTCCTCGGTTTCCGGCCCGATAAGCTGATCTCGATGCCCACGGTTGACGACGTCATGGATGCGCTGTCCAACGTGATCGACCCCGAGCTCGGCTTGGATTTTGTCGAACTCGGGCTCATCTACGGGGTCGAGGTCGATGGGGGGGACGTACGCGTCACTTTCACCCTCACCACTCCCGGCTGCCCGATCGGGCCGCAGGTCACCGAACAGATCGAGGAGTTCGTGGGCGAACTCGATGATGTCGCGACGGTGGAGTCCGAGATGGTCTTCACACCCCCCTGGTCGCCGGAGAAGATGAGCGAGGACGCCAAGTTCGCGCTTGGCTACTGATCGCGCTGGGGCTCCTGCTCCTGCTGGGCGGCGTGGGGGAGGCGCTTGCTGGAGCGGCGCTCCGTGGTGCCCCTGCACTCAGCGCCTCGCTTCCCAACGACCCCGCGCTGAGCACGGCTGAGACCGCCCGCGGCACGCCCGCGGGCACGCCGCTGGAGTGGTGGGCCATACGCGAGGATCTGCCCCAGGCCTGGAGCATCACGCATGGCGATGGGGCCCGCGTGGCGGTGATCGACTCCGGTGTGGACGCCGCGCAGCCGGATCTCGCCGGCAAGATCGCATACGCCCACGACATCGACGGCGAACCGGGTGAAGGCTCTGCTCGCGTCGACCGCTCCGGTCACGGCACAAGCGTCGCCGGTCTGGCCTGCGCGGCGACCGACAACGGCATTGGCATCGCGGGGGCGGGCTATAACTGCCGCCTGCTGATCGAGAAGAGCGACCTCACCGACTCAAGCCAGGCGCGCGCGATCATCGATGCCACCAGGCACGGCGCGCAGGCGATCAACATGAGCTTCGGCACCGATAGCTCGGCGGGTGCGCCAAGGCAGCTGCGCGCTGCGATCCGCTACGCCTACCGCCACAACGTGATCCTCGTGGCGGCCGCTGCGGATGAAGCGGTGAGCACGCAGGGCTATCCCGCCGACATCCTGCAGCCGCCCGGCACCGGCCCCCGGCTGGGCGCGGGGCTTGGCATCACCGTCACCTCCGCCGACTTCGCCGACCGGCGCTCGCGTTTCTCCGGCCGTGGCAGCGAGATCTCGATGGCGGCCTACGGTTCCTTCGACGGGCCAGGGGTTGCGGCCGGCCCGAGCGGCATCTTCAGCACTTTCCCCGCCAACCACACCTCAATCGAGAGCGGCAGTTCCTCCTCGTTGCCCGCCTGCGGCTTCTGCCGGGCCTCGCTTGGGGGCGACGATCGCTACTCCTACCTCGCTGGCACCTCGATGGCCGCCCCGCAGGTGGCGGCTGTGGCGGCGATGATCCGCCAGCTGGCGCCCAACTTGAGTGCCGCTCAGATCATCCGGCTGCTGGAGCTGACCGCCCGGCGCGCGCCGCGGAGCGGCTGGAACCCTGAATTGGGGTGGGGGATCCTGGACGCGGGCGCGGCGGTGGCGGCGGCGCAGGTGCTGTCTCATCGCGCGCCAGCGACACGAGCACGGCCAGCTCGGTAGCGATCCGCTCGCCGAGGTCCTCGATGTCGTGCATCGCATCGAAGTCGCCCAGCAGGCCGAAGTTCATCTGGCCGCTGTAGGACATGATCGCCACCGCCAGCGCGTGGTGCTCAGGCAGGAAGGCCACCGGGTAAGCCTCGAGCATCTTGCGCCCCAGCACGTACAACGGGAACTGCGGCCCCGGCACGTTGGTCACGATCAGGTTGAACAGGCGCGTGGAGAAGTTCAGGCGCGAGGCCTGCGCGAGGATCGTCGGCGGCGCGAAGTTCTGCGCGCCCGCGATCATCTCCGCGCCCAGCGCCTGCTTTGACTCCTTCAGGCCATCCATCGCCTGCTTGACGAAGCGCAGCCGCGCCACGGGGTCTGAGATGTAGACCGGCAGCGGTCCGCGCATCACCACAATGCGGTTGCCAAGCTCGTCGTGCTCGTCCTTGCCGCGCACTGACACCGGCACCAGTGCGCGCAGCTCAAGGCCCTCCGTACGCACGCCGCGCTCGATCAAGAAGCCCCGCAGCGCGCCTGTCACTACCGCTAGCACCACGTCGTTGACCGTGCACCCGAACGCATTCTTCACCAGCTTGAAGTCATCCAGCGAGCTGCCCACGCCCACGAAGCGTCGGTGCGGGCCGATGTCCACGTTCAGCGGGCTCGGCGGCGCCGGGTTCAAGCCCGCCCACACGATCTCGCCCACGCCCTCTGCCGCCTCACGCGCGCTTGCCAGCGCCCGATCGGGGTGCGTCAGCGCCTCCAGGGTGTTGCTCACCAGCTCAAGGCCCGCCTTCGCTGCTCCGCGCAGCCCCGCCGCCAAGAGCTCCACCGTGTGCGGCTCGCGATGCGGTTGCCACGGTCTGCCGTTGTGCTGCACCGGGGGTGGATCGGGCGAGAGGTCAAACAGCACAGTCGCCAGGTCGATACCCGCGATGCCATCGATCAGCGAGTGGTGCGTCTTTGAGATCAGCGCGAAGCGGTCTTCCTCGAGCCCCTCGATCAGCCACATCTCCCACAGCGGCTTGGAGCGGTCAAGGCGCTGGGAGAAGATCCGCGCCGTCAGGCTTTGCAGCTGCTCCCAGCCGCCCGGCGCCGGCAGCGCTGTGTGGCGTACGTGGTACTCCAGGTTGAAGCTTGGGTCATCCACCCACACCGGGCGGCCGCTGTCGATCGCCGTGTGCGCCAGCTTGTGCCGGTAGCGCGGCACCAGGTGTAGTCGCCAGCGGATCTGTTCCAGGAACTCGTCAATCGATGGCGGCGGGCCTTCGAGGATCGTCAGCCCGCCCACGTGCATATGCGAGTGCGCGCCCTCCTGGTGCAGGAAGGAGGCATCCACGGCTGTCAAGCGGTCGAGGTGACGTGGGGGCATCGAAGATAGAGCCTACAATGCGGATGGTGAGCGAACCGGGCTCTGCACCTTCCATTGCCATGAACACCGTGCAGCGGCTGCTGTTGGCCGCTCCGCGCGGCTACTGCGCGGGCGTGCAGCGCGCGGTACAGACGGTCGAGCGGGCGCTACAGATGCATGGCGCGCCCATATATGTGCGCAAAGAGATCGTGCACAACAAGAGCGTCGTCGCGCAACTGCGCGAGCAGGGCGCGATCTTTGTCGATGAGGAGACCGACATCCCGTCCGGTGCCGTCACCGTCTTCTCCGCCCACGGCATCGCTCCCAGCGTGCGCGCCAACGCCCAGGCATTGCAGTTGCAGACCATTGATGCCACCTGCCCACTCGTCACCAAGGTCCACCGCGAGGCCATCCACTTCGCCCGCGACGGCTACACGATCGTGCTCATCGGTCACGATGGCCACGAGGAGGTCGAAGGGACAATGGGCGAGGCGCCCGAGCGCATTGTCCTCGTGCAGAGCGAGCAGGACGTCGAGGAGCTCGTCGTCGAGGATCCCGAGCGCCTCGCGTACATCACCCAGACAACGCTCTCCGTGGAGGAAACCAGCGCCATCCTCGCGCGGCTGAAGGAGCGCTTTCCCAGCATCGTCGGTCCCCGCACCGATGACATCTGCTACGCCACCACCAACCGCCAGGCCGCGGTCAAGGAGCTTGCCAATGAGTGCGACCTCCTACTTGTCATCGGCTCACGCAACTCCTCCAACTCCGTGCGCCTCGTCGAGGTCTCGCGCGATCTGGGCACCGAGGCCTATCTCATCGACAACAAGGATGAGGTCCGCGAGGAGTGGCTCGCCGGCAAGCGCACCGTCGGCATCTCCTCCGGCGCCAGCGCGCCCGAGTCGCTCGTTGAAGATCTCGTGGCGTTCTTCCGCGCGCGCGGCGTCAGCGACGTCGCCACGCTGCACACCGTCCGCGAGGATGTCCGCTTCATGCTGCCCAAGGAGATTCGCGAGGCCATTCCCGCCGGGGCCTCTTAGCGGAAGCATGTCGCTGCCTGCGCAAGTGGCTCAGCAAGGGCTCCCGCGCGTGCTCCGACCCATCCCATGCGCACGCTAATCGTCTCCGACCTGCACCTCGGCAGCGCCACGCGCGTTGACGTCCTGCGCCACCTCGCGCCGCGCCGCGCCCTGTTGGAGGCCCTTGATGACGTCGATCGCCTCGTGCTGCTTGGTGACCTGCTCGAGCTGCGCCACGGTCCCCGCCGCAGCGCCATGGCTGCCGCCCAGCCCTTCTGCGAAGCCTTGGGTCATGCCTTCGGCGGGCGCGAGGTCATCGTCCTTGCCGGCAACCATGATCACGCGCTGGTCGAGCCCTGGCTCGCGCGGCGGGGCGAGCTCACGCTGCCTGCACCGCTCGGCATCGAGCAGCGCTTCAGCGCCGCCGAAGCCTCGCCGATGCTCGCCACGCTCGCCGAGTGGGCCGCCCCCGCGCGCGTCAGCGCAGCCTACCCCGGATTGTGGGTACGCGAGGACGTCTACGCCACCCACGGGCACTACCTCGACTGCCACATGCGCATCCCCACCATGGAGCGCCTGGGCATCGGCGCCATCGGGCGCCTGCAGCGCCGCCCCCTCACCGCGCTCGCTGGAGCCGACGACTACGAGGCGGTGTCAAGCCCGATCTACGCCTGGATCGACGCTATGGCCCAGCAGGCTCGGACCGGCGGAGCGCTGAACGGCCAGGGGACCGTGCGCGCCTGGCGCAGCCTCGGGGGGGACCGCGACTACCGGCCCAGCCGCCGGCGCACGATGCTGCGCAACCGCGCGCTCGCTGGCGCCTTCCCGCTGGTGGTGGCCGCGCTCAACCGCGCCGGCATCGGCCCGCTCCAGGCCGACATCTCCGGGCCCGCCCTGCGCCGCGCCGCGCTCGGAGCGATGGGCGAAGTCGTTGCTCGTCTCGGCGTCGATGGGCCAGACGCCCATGTCATCTTCGGCCACACCCACCGCACGGGACCGCTGCCACGCGATCAGCCCTCGGAGTGGCGCGCGCCCGGCGGCGCGCGTCTGCACAACAGTGGCTGCTGGACCTATGACTCCTACTTCCTCGGCGGGCAACCCGGCGAGAATCCCTACTGGCCCGGCGGGGCCATCCTCATCGAGGACGACGGGCCGCCTGTGCTCCAGCGTCTGCTCTCCAATCACACCCAGGCGGAACTGGTTCCAGCTTCGCTTACGCCAAGTCCGGCGTGACGGTTTCGCTCACGCCAGGCGTGAAACACGTCGCCAGGCAGCGCACGCCCGCGCCGAGCTCGAGCTCCAGCACGCCCGCCGTATGGCGCTCGTGCTCGATCAACGCATACGCGCCGGGGCCGCGCACCGCGATCGAGGCGCCATTTGCCTGCGCCATGCCCTCGCCATCCAGCACTGCCCACACGCCTCCGGCCTCATAAGGACCGCTGTAGGCGCCTTCCCGCTCTGGGCTGGGTGGCGCCAGCTCCGCACCTTCGACGTCCTCGGGGCGGGTCGGCGGGAGCGGGTCGCGCGCGATGCCAAGCAGCTCCTGGATTGCAAGCTCGGTCTCTCGGTAGGCGCCCTCGCCGAAGTGGTAGTTAGCCAATATGCCCTGCTGGTCGAACAGGTAGCGCGCGGGCCAGCCCTGGTTCTCATACACCTGCCACATCTCCAGCTCCGGATCGACTAGCACCGGGTATTCGATGCCCAGTCTGGCTACTGCTGCCCGCACCTCGTCGCGCGTTCGCCCTGCATCGAAGCCGGGGGAGTGGATACCCACCACGCGCAGGCCGTCCTCGGAGTAGCGCTCGTGCCATGCCTTCAGATAAGGCAACGTACGCATCGAGTTCGCGCGACAGCAGTCCCAGAACTCCACCAGCACCGGGTTGCCCAGCTGCTTGTCCATGCGCAGCGTCGCCACGTTCACCCACTTCAGGTGCGTCAGGAACGGCGGTGCGGCGATCGTGTCTACGGGGGCGCGCAAGAAATCGCGCCGACTACCCGATGGAGCCGACCATCTCCAGCTGTATGAGGCGGTTGAGCTCAACCGCGTACTCCATCGGCAGCTCCTTCGTCACCGGCTCGATGAAGCCGTTGACGATCATTGCGGCCGCCTCGTCCTCGGTGAAACCGCGGCTGCCCATGTAGAACAGCTGGTCGTCGCTGATCCGGCCCACAGTCGCCTCGTGCGCGACCGTCACGTGCGGGTTCTGGATCTGGATGTCAGGCCACGTGTCGCTGCGCGATTCGCCGTCCATCATCAGGCCATCGCACTGCACGCGCGCCTTCGAGCCCGCGCTGTTGTGGCCCATGCGCACGAGGCCACGGTAGCCCATGATGCCGCCGTCCTTACTGATCGACTTCGCGAGGATGTTCGAGGTTGTGTTGGGCGCCAGGTGCACGACCTTCGCACCCGTGTCCTTGTGCACGCCCTTGCCCGCTACGCCTACGTTCAGATGGTCCGCGCGTGCGCCCTCGCCCATTAGGAACGAGCCGGGGTAGAGCATCACGTACTTGGCGCCCATCGAGCCGCCCACCCACTCGACCGTGCCCTGCGCGTCTACGACTGCGCGCTTGGTGTTGAGGTTGTAGACGTCCTTTGACCAGTTCTGCACCGTGGTGTAGCGCGCCTTCGCGCCCTCGTGCACGAAGATCTCAACGACTGCGCTGTGCATCGAGTTGACGCTGTAGGTCTGCGCCGTGCAGCCCTCGATGTAATTCACCTCGGCGCCGGGCTCGGCGACGATCAGCGTATGCTCGAAAGTGCCCTCGCCGGCGCCCTCCATGCGGAAGTAGGACTGCAACGGCAGGTCGCACTTCACGCCTGCGGGGATGTAGCAGAAGGCCCCGCCCGACCAGACGGCTCCGTGCAGCGCGCTGAACTTGTTGTCCTGTGGCGGCACGCACTTGTTCATGAAGTACTTCTGCACCAGCTCGGGGTACTCCGTCACGGCCGTGTCCATCGAGCAGAAGAGGATGCCCTGCTTGGCATACTGCTCCTTGAGGCCCTCGTACACCGGCTCCTGGCGCCACACGCCCACCACGCCCGCGAGGTGCTCGCGCTCGGCCTGGGGGATGCCCAGTTCCTCATAGGTCTGCTTCATCTCCTCCGGCACGTCGTCCCAGCTGTCAAAGCGCCCTGCAGTGGGCGGCGAGTAGAGGACAAGGTCATCCAGGTTCAGCCCGCTCAGATCGGGCCCCCACGTCGGGATCGGCTTGCGTTCGAAGATCTCCAGCGCCTTCACGCGCTTCTCCGCCATCCACGCCGGCTCGCCCTTGATCTTCGACAGCTCGCTGATCACCTCGCGCGAGATGCCCTGACGCGCGCGCAACTGTCCCTGCTCGTCCTCGACGATCGGGCTCTGCTTCGTGATTCTTGTGCGGTCTGTCGTAGCCATATCGCTCCTTGCCTGCGGTGAGGGTGGGAATCCCGTGCTCTGCACTAGGAATTGTATCGAGCCCGTCGGTGCAGCCGCGGATCGCCAGACGACCGTGACGCGCGTACACCCAAGGACAGCAAGTGGTGTATGATGGTGTGCATGAGCCGAACCAACATCGTGATCGACGACAAGCTGGTCGAGCGCGCCATGCAGATCTACCGCTTGAAGAGCAAGCGTGAGGCGGTGGACTACGCGCTGCGTCGCCTGGTGGGCGACCCGATGAGCCGCGAGGAAATCCTCGCAATGGAGGGCAGCGGCTGGGGCGGGGACCTCGCGGAGCTCCGTGCACCCGACACGATTGCCGAGTTTCCTCCCCTGGACAAGACTCCTTAGTGGCGCTGCTGGCGGACTCCTCGGCGTGGATCGAGTATCTGCGCAAGACCGGCAGTCCGACCCATCTCCGGCTGCGAGCCGCGCTCGCGGGTAAAGACGTCGAGGTCGCCACGACCGATGTCGTCGTGATGGAGGTCCTCGCCGGCGCGCGCCACGACGCCGAGCGCGACAACCTGCGCAAGATGCTCTACGGCTGCGACTTCCTGCAGGTCGACGGACCCGCCGACTACGAGCAGGCCGCCGAGATCCATCGCGCCTGCCGGCGCAAAGGGGAGACCGTCCGCAAGCTCACCGACTGCCTGATCGCGGCGGTGGCGATCCGCAACGACGCCGAGCTGCTGCACCTCGACGGGGACTTCCAGACCATCGCCCGCCATACGGCGCTGCGCCTGCTGTAGACGCCACATCCGCCCGTCGTCAGACGGCGAGTTGCTCGCCGTCAACTACTTCGCCTGTTGCCAACCCCACTTGACGCTTGGGACTTGACAATTATTTCCTGACGGTCTACAGTGGTCCTCTAATGGCGCTCTGACGGGTGCCTGTACATAGGATCGGGTTTTGGGTCTGGTCCCTGTGGCCGGCTTTCAAGCGTAGGCAGGGCAGTTTTGGGAGAGGGACGTGATCGCACGTTTTACGAGGGAGATGAGGTTCGCGTGAGTTCGCTCAGAACAGGCGTGTCAGGGATGGTTGCGGCTCCGCTAGGGGTTGTACCTAGATGCTTCAGCATCGCTGAGGCATCTCTCTCTCTCTCTCTCTCTCTCTCTTGGCCCGGATCTCTAGGTTCTAGGCCTTCTCGTTCGGCGTCCTCGCGGCGTCGTCGGCCCCCCGCGGGGGGGCCTTGGATTCGCTTGTCCTATGGGCGCCGCCTGGGTCGTTGGGTGCGCTCCTGTGCGGTTTCTCTGTCATCTTGGCGAGGGGCTGGCCCCTCTGTGTTCGAGGAGGGGATGGTCTGATGCGTGTTCGTCGCTTTGTGCTGGTTTGGCTGGTGTCGTTGTGTGGGTTGGCCGGTGGGCTGGTGTTCGGGTGCGCGGGGGCACTGGCGGCGCTGCGGTACCCGTTGCTGGGGCAGATCAGCGGGACGAGCACGCCGAGCGGCTCATTTCAGGGAATCGAAGGCGTTGCCGTCGACGGCGCGAGCGGGAGTGTGCTGGTCAGCGAAATCCACCTCGTGCAGGTGTTCGCCTCCGCGGGTGGCTACGAAGCGACTTGGAACGGTTCGAACACTCCGGCGGGCTCCTTCCATACCCGTGGCGTTGCGGCCAACGACAGTACGGGGGACGTTTACGTGGCCGACGACGAACACGGTGTCGTCGATGTCTTCAGTTCGGCGGGTGGCTACCTGTCGCAGATTACGGGTGCGGGGGTGCCGGGCGGTTTGGGCTCTCCGATCGCGGTGGCGGTGGCGCAGTCGAGCGGGGAGGTATTTGTATCGGATAGGAGCAGCCGGGTGATCGATGTCTTCAGCTCCGCGGGTGTTTACCTGTCGCAGATCACGAGCGCGGGCGGCCAGACCCTGGGGGAAGACTTCGGCATGACCGTGGACGGTGCGACGGGGGATCTGCTGGTCGCCGACCGCCACGCAGGTGTAGTGCATGTGTTCGACGCCGCCACGGGTGCTTTCGTGACGACGTGGACTGGTTCGAATACGCCGCAGGGATCTTTCGGCGGCAGTCAAGGCCACGAAGTGAGGGTCGCGGCGAATGACTCCAGTGGGGATGTCTACATCGCCGACAGAGCCCACAAGGTCGTTGACCAGTTCACCCCGGCGGGCGCCTACGTGAATCAGATCCAGGGCACGCCCACGAGCCCATTCGGCGAAGTGGCGGGTGTCGCGGTCGGCCAGGCCAGCGGCGAGGTGTATGTTCCCGATCGCGGGGGTTCGGGTGTGGTCGATATCTTCGGTGCCAACGCGGTGATCCTGCCGGATGTCAGCACGGGTGTGGCGTCCGCTGTGCAGCCGACCGGTGTAACGCTCAACGGGACTGTCAACCCCGCGGGTGTGCAGGTCAGTGACTGTCATTTTCTCTACGGTTCCAGCGAAGCGTATGGGCAGAGCGTTCCGTGTGTGCAGAGTCCGGCGGCGATCGGGGCGGGCAGCGCTCCGGTTGCGGTGAGCGCGAGCGTCGCGGGTCTTGTGCCGGGCACGGTCTATCACTTCCGTTTGTTCGCGGGTAACGCCAACGGCGAGAACGAGGGGCAGGACGCGATCTTCGGTCCGCCGCGGGTGGACGGCACCTCGGCGAGCGGCGAAACGAAGACGACCGCGACGCTGGAAGCCCAGGTCAACCCCGACGGGGTGGACAGCACCTACCATTTCGAATACGGCACCACGAGCGCGTACGGCACGAGCGCCCCGGTCCCCGATGGTGCCTTGGGCGCGGGTGCGAGCGATCAGGCCGCGAGCGTGGAAGTCAAGGAATTGCGGGCCGGCGTCACCTACCACTACCGGGTGGTGGCTGTCAACGCGGCCGGCCGGAGCGCTGGGCCGGATGCGACGTTCACGACCGTGCCGCCTGCGCGGATTGACGGGGTTACGATCTCGGGTGTGTCGGCCAGCAGCGCGATGATTCACGCGCTGATCAACCCGCTGGGCACCGACACCACCTACCACCTCGAATACGGCCCGAGCACCGGCTACGGGGCGAGCATCCCGACTCCCGACGCCGACATCGGCTCAGGCAGCGGCGACCAGGCCGTCACCCAGCAGCTCAACGGCCTGGCCGCGAACACGACATACCACGTGCGTGTCGTAGCGGTCAACGCGCTGGGCAGCGTGACCGGCGCCGACCACACGTTTGTGTATGACACCTCAGGTGGCGGCCTGCCGGATAACCGGGCATATGAGATGGTCACGCCGCCACAGAAGAACGCCGCGTTGTTCGGGCCTTATGGTGAGCCTTTCTTCTATCCGTCGATCGCGGGGGACGGTTCGCGTGTGGTGCTCGACAGTATCCAGTGTTTCGCGGGCGCCGCTTCGTGTACGGGGAATCGTTTGGTTCAGGGTGAGCCGTATTCCTTCACGCGTGGGGCCGGTGGTTGGGTGACGACGCCGCTCGCGCCGCCGGCGTCGCAGTTCGGTGAGAACTCGGCGTGGCTCGCCAATGCCGATGCGGGTACCGCGCTGTTCACCGTCGCGACCCCGCCGATGGGCGAGGATGATTTCTATGCGCGCCAGCCCGATGGGTCGTTCCTGCGTGTCGGTCCGGCGACGGCGCCCGCGCTCGGCCCGCTGGGTCCGGTCGAAGCGGGGCTGCAGTTCGGTGTGGTGACGACGGCCGATCTCTCGCACGTTGTCTACAGTCTCTCAAAGTTCTGGCCGTTCGACGCGTCGATCAGAGGAGCCTTCTATTCGCTCTATGAATACGCCGGCAGCGGCAGCGCCGTCCCCGAGCTGGTTGGGGTGAGCGGTGGGCCGGGCAGTACGGACCTGATCAGCGTGTGCACCACGACCCTAGGTGGCAACGGCGTAAGGGTCTACAACGCCATGTCTGGCGATGGTGGCACGGTATTCTTCACCGCGACGAAGTGTGCGTCGGGGTCTGGTGTCAACGCGGGTATCGCGGTGCCCGCGGAAACGCTGTATGCGCGTGTCGGTGGGTCGCGGTCTGTGTTGGTGTCCGGGCGTTCGCCCGGCGATTGCACAGCTGCGTCGGGGTGTCTTGGCTCGCCCGCGGGCGACGCCCTATTCGAAGGCGCGTCGGTTGACGGGTCGAAGGCGTTCTTCACGGATACGCAGCGGTTGACCGACAGCGCGAGCCAGGACGCCAACAGCGGCGACGGCCCGTTTCATGGAGAAGGGTGCTCCGGCACGACAGGTACGAATGGCTGCAACCTGTACGAGTACGATTTCGCCAATCCGGTGGGTCATAGTCTGCTGGCAGTGTCGGCGGGTGACACGAGTGGTGGGGGCCCGCGGGTGCAGGATGTGATGGCGATCTCCTCGGATGGGTCGCACGTGTACTTCGTCGCGAAGGGCGTCTTGAGCGGCGCTGCGAACGGCCAGGGGCTGGTGGCGCGCGCCGGGGCTGAGAACCTGTACGTGTTCGAGCGTGACGCGAGCTACCCGCAAGGTCGCGTGTCGTTCATCGCGGTACTGCCCGAAGCGGATAAAGCACAGTGGTCCGAAGGCATCGGTGGCTCGCTCAATGTGACGAATGTGACTCCGGATGGGCGTTTTCTGGTGTTCGTGAGTCATGGGTCCTTGACGCCTGATGATACGAGCGTGACGGGCGCGGCGCAGGTGTTTCGCTATGACGCGCAGACAGGTGGGCTGGTGCGCGTTTCTACCGGTGAGCGTGGCTTTAACGACAACGGCAACGCGGGCGCGGGGAACGCGAGCATCGTGGGGCTGCCCACCAGCCAGAACTTCCATACGAGTCCGGTGCGCTCCGATCCGAGCATGTCTGACGATGGTTCGTTCGTGTTCTTCGAAAGCCCGGTGGGGTTGACGCCCGGGGCGTTGAACGAAGCGCAGACCGGCAGCGGCGGGGTGGCGGAGAATGTGTATGAGTGGCATGAAGGGCGGGTGTCGCTGATCTCCGACGGCCGCGATACCTCGGAATGGTTCGGTCGCAGCTCTGTGCGGCTGTTGGGCAGCGATGCGTCGGGCGCGAACGTGTTCTTCAGCACCGCGGATCGGCTCGTGGGGCAGGACACCGATACGGAGCTTGACTACTACGACGCGCGGGTGTGTACCGCGAGCGACCCTTGCGTGTCCTCGCCTTCGGCGCCGGCGGCGTGTGAAGGTGAAGCGTGTCGTGGGGCGCCGCCCGCGGAGGCGTCGCTGTTGGCGGCGGGGAGCGCTTCGTTCTCGGGCCCGGGGAACCGGGTGGCGCCGGCAGGGAAGCCCGCGGTGAAGCCCAGGAAGAAAGCCAAGCACAGGAAGGGGAAGCCCAGGCGCCGCAAGGCGAAGGGGAAGAGTCGTCGGGTGAGGACCGGAAAGCGCGTCAAGCGAGGGGGTAAGTGATGTTGGTGAAGAGGCTCGTGTGTTCCGCGGCGGTCGTATGTCTTGCCTGTCTTGTGTTTGGTGCGGGCTCGGTGTGGGCCGCGATTCCCGGCCCGGGTTGGGCGATCGACTCGATCGCGCTGCCGACGAACTTCTCAGCGAGCGAAAACAGCGCGTGCGAACAGAGCGGAGGTAGCCATCAGCAGCTTTGCGATGCCTACCAGGTGACCACGACGAACGCGGGGAGCAAGCCGACGGAAGGAACGACGACGGTCACGGAGACGCTGCCGGCGGGGTTGAAGCTGCGGGAAGTTGCGTTCTACTGGACGGCTGGCGGCCCGAATAACCTGAATTTCTTCTGTGAAACGGAAGGGTCGACGGCGCGCTGCCAGTTCCCCGAAGCGCTCGCGCCCGATGAAACACTGCAGTTGGTCGTGCACGTGACCGTCGAACCGGGTGCGCCCGCAAATCTCACGAGCACGGCGAGCGTGTCCGGTGGTGGCGCGGCGCAGGCGACGGCGGTGGTGCACAATGAAAACAGCTCGCTGGTGTTGCCGTTTGGGTTTGTGTCGTTCGGCGCGTCGATCGTGGGATTGGATGGGGCGCCGGGTGTGCAGGCAGGCGGCCACCCGTATGAGCTGACGACGAGGATTGACCTGCACAACGTGCTCAAGATCACCCCGGAAGGCGAACCGGGAGTCAGGCGCGGACACACCGGTGTGGAAGACGTCAAGGATCTCGTTGTGGATTTGCCGTTGGGTTTTCTCGGTAGTGCGCTGGCGACGCCGACGTGCGCGTTGTCGCAGTTGGCTTCGGGGGCGTGCCCCGCGGATACGCGAATCGGGCATATCCTGAGCGAACCAAGCGACTCGACGGAAGTGAACGAGCAGCTTTACAACATGGTGCCCGAGCACGGTGTCGCGGCGGAGTTCGGTTATCTCGACAATGTCGGTCACGGTACGCATGTCATCTATTCGGGTGTCGCACCGAGCGCGGCGGGGTATGTGTTGCGCGCCACGACAGCCGATGTGCCGCAGATCCCGTTGACCAATATCGTCGTGAACTTCTATGGCAACCCGGTGGAACGCGATGGGAATCTCACGACCCCGATGGCGTTCTTCACGAACCCAGCGGACTGTTCGGGGCAGCCGCTCATGACGGCGATCCATATGGACTCCTGGCAGCACCCGGGCCGGGTGGGTGCGGATGGCGCCCCCGATTTCAGTGATCCGAGCTGGGTCGGGACGACGTCTGAATCCCCGCCGGTGAGGGGTTGTAACGAATTGCGTTTCGCTCCGTCGCTTGGTGTGCAGCCGGAAACGATGGCGGCGAGCACACAGACGGGGCTCAACGTCGATCTGAAGGTGCCGCAGAACAAGGAACCGGGGACACTCGCGACTCCTCCTCTGCGCGATGCGCGGGTGACGCTTCCCGCGGGCTTGGTGCTTAATCCTGCTGCGGCGGGTGGTCTTGGTGCGTGTTCGGAGGCGCAGATCGGCTGGTTGGGGCGCAGCCTGAGCGACTTCACCGCCGGAGCGCCGTCGTGTCCTGTGTCTTCGAGGGTCGGGACGGTTGAATTGAGTACGCCGCTGGTCGGGGGCGTCCTCCAGGGTTCGATTTATCTCGCGACGCAGAACGAAAACCCGTTCCATAGTCTGCTTGCGGGGTATATCGTGGTCGATGATCCCGCGACGGGTGTTCTCGTGAAGATTGCGGGGAACCTCACACCGGATGCGAGTACGGGGCAGATCACGGGGGTGTTCGATGAAAACCCGCAGCTGCCGTTCAGTGAGCTGCGGCTGCATTTCTTCGGTGGTGCGCGGGGGGAGCTCGTGACCCCCACGGGCTGCGGGACGTATACGACCATGAGTGATTTGATGCCGTGGTCCGCACCGGACTCTGGCCCGGACGCTGCCCCGTTGGATAGCTTCTCGATCGCCTCGGGTTGCACGCCGGGTTTCGCGCCGGGTTTGATCGCGGGGACCGCGGATCCGCAGGCGGGTGGGTATTCGCCGTTTATGCTCTCGCTCTCAAGGAGCGATGGCGAACAGGACCTGTCCGGGCTGACGGTAAGCCTGCCGCGGGGGTTGTTGGGGAAGATCGCGGGTATCCCCTTGTGTCCTGACGCGCAGGCGAACGCGGGTACGTGCCCTGAAGCCTCGCGGGTTGGGAGTGTGCAGGCTGGTGCGGGTGTTGGCCCCGACCCGTATTTCGTGGGGGGTAGCGCGTATCTGACGGGCCCGTATAAGGGTGGCCCCTACGGTCTGGTGGTCGAGGTCCCGGCGATTGCTGGCCCGTTCGATCTGGGGGTGGTCGTGGTGCGTCAGTCGTTGCGGATCGACCCGCATACCACGCAGGTCACGGCGGTGTCCGATCCGTTCCCGAGGATCCTGCAGGGCATCCCGTTGCGGATCCGCCGGGTGGACGTGACGCTCGACAGGCCCGGCTTCACGTTTAACCCGACGAGTTGCACGCCGATGGCTGTCACGGGGACCGTGACTTCCACTGAGGGTGCGAGCGCGAGCGTGTCTTCGCGTTTCCAGGCTGGTGGCTGCCGCGAACTGCCGTTCGCACCGAAGTTCACGGTCTCCACACAGGCGAGGACGAGCAAGAAGAATGGGGCGAGCCTCGATGTGATTGTGGGCTCGGGTCCGGGGCAGGCGAATATCGGTAGGGTCGCTGTGACGCTGCCTAAGGCGTTGCCCTCGCGGCTCTCGACGATCCAGCAGGCGTGCCCCGAAGCAGCGTTCGCCGCGAACCCCGCTACGTGCCCCGCGGGCTCGGATATCGGGACCGCGACCGCGCACACGCCGGTGCTCGCGAGCCCGCTGATGGGGCCTGCGTATTTGGTGTCTCACGGTGGCGCTGCGTTCCCCGATCTCGTCCTGATCCTGCAGGGCGAAGGGGTCACGCTCGATCTTGTGGGGAGTATCGATATCAAGAAGCAGATCACCAGTAGTACGTTCGCGAGTGTGCCCGATGCGCCGATCAGCTCCTTCGAGCTGAGTCTCCCGGAGGGGTCGCACTCCGCGCTCGCCGCGGTGCTGCCCGCCAAGGCCAAGGGCAACCTCTGCGGCACGAGCCTCGTGATGCCCACCACGATCACTGGTCAGAACGGCGCGCAGATCCAGCAGAACACCAGGATCGCCGTGACGGGCTGCGCGAAGGCGAAGAAGGCCAAGCGGAAGCATGGGCGGGGTCGGATGGTGCGTGGTGGCTCTGTTGGGCGCGGCGGGTCTGGGCGTGGGAAGAGGAAGTAGTGGCGGCGGTGGCCATCATGAACGGCTCTCGTGGAACCGGCCGTGCGCGTCGTGTGGTGCCTGGTACTGGGGTGGGGGTGGGGCAGGAGCGTGTTTCGGCGATTCAGCGTTCGCGTATGCTTCTCGCGTTGGTGGAGGTCGCGGGCGAGCGTGGGGTGGCGCAGGCGTCCGTTGCGCATATCGTTGCGCGGGCGGGTGTCTCGCGGCGGACGTTCTATGAACTGTTTGAGGATCGTGAGGACTGCTTCTTGGCGGCTTTTGATCATGCGTTGGCCAGGGCGCGGGAGACGGTCGTGCTCGCGTATGAGTCCGAGCGGGGGTGGCGCGAGCGGATTAGGGCTGGGTTGGCGGCGTTGTTGCAGTTCTTGGACGAGGAGCCCGGGTTGGGTGGGTTGCTGATCGTGGATTCGTTGTCCGCTGGGCCGCGGGCGCTGGAGCGTCGTGGGCTGGTGCTCGATGTGCTCCTTGCCGTGGTCGATGCTGGGCGTGAGGAGGGCAGGGCCGCGCGGGAGCGTCCTGCGCTTGCCGCTGAGGGCGTCGTTGGTGGGGTGTTCAGCGTCGTTCATGCCCGCATGCTGAGGCTGCGCGCCGCGGGTGTCGAGGGCGCCCGAGCCAGGGCAGGCGAGCTGCCGTTCCTTGGGCTGCTCAACCAGTTGATGGGGATGATCGTGATGCCCTATCTCGGGACGGCTGCTGCTAAGCGCGAGCTCAAGCGGCCTGTGCCCGCGGTTCGTGCCGTCAGGCGTGCCGCTGCCGATCCGCTGCGCGATTTGGATATGCGGCTTACTTATCGCACCATCAGAGTCCTTGTCGCTATCGCTGAGGCGTCTGGCGCCAGTAACCGCAGGATCGCCGAGGCTGCAGGGGTTTCTGATCAGGGCCAGATCTCCAAGTTGCTCACGCGCCTTGAGCATCTCGGGCTTATCCAGAACGCGGGCGAGGGGCCCGCCAAGGGCGAGCCCAACGCCTGGACGCTCACCGAAACGGGCGCCGAGGTCGAGCGCGCCATCCGCACCGAGACGGGCAGTCCCACATAACGGCCCCAGGTCCCGATCAGCAGTCCCCAAACGGGTTCTCCACGCCTATGCGTATGCTCACTCCGGCCAGGCGCCGTCGCCGGTGACCGCGCCGCGAACCGCCTTCAGGTTCAACAGCGCGCACTTGCGCCGCGTCGCGCTCACCGGGATGCCCAGCAGCTCGATCATCCAGTCCGCGCCCAGCTTGCCCACCTCGCTCAGCGGCATCCCCTTCAGCTCCTCGCTCGCGATCGAAGCCGCCGCCTGGCTGATCGCGCAGCCATGGCCGTGGAAGCGCAGCTCCTCGATCGCGCCATCCTTCACGCGGATATGCACGCCCAGCTCATCGCCGCACAGCGGGTTGTGCTCGAGGGCCTCCAAATCGTGCGGCTCCAGCTCGCCGAAGTTCCTCGGGCGCTTGTAGTGGTCGAGGATGTAGTCGCGGTACAGGTCGTCCATTGGTGCTCTCGCTTAGGGATTCACTTGCTCAAGGTGCACTTGCTCTTGGCTGCATTCGCTCAGCCGTTCAGGCCGAAGATCTCGCGGCCCGCCTGCAGCGCCTCGACCAGCGCGTCCACGTCGGACGGCGTGTTGTAAATGCCGACGCTCGCCCTCGCCGTCGCGCTCAGGCCCAGGCAGCGCATCAGCGGCTGTGCGCAGTGGTGGCCTGCGCGGATGCATACCCCGCCCCGATCCGCCAGCTCCGCCACGTCGTGCGGGTGCATGCCCTCGATCGCAAACGACGCCAGGCCGCCGCGGTCGGCCGCCGCGGGGGGGCCTACAACGCGTAGGCCCTCAATCTCGTTCAGGCGCGCCAGCAGGTGCGCTGTCAGCTCGCGCTCGTGCGCGCGTACCCGCTCCATGCCCAGTTGCGAGAGGTACCCCACCGCCGCGCCCAAGCCCACCGCCTCCGCCACCGGCGGCGTGCCGGCCTCGAACTTGTACGGCAGCTCGTTCCACGTCGCGTCCTGGAAGTCCACCGAGGCGATCATGTCGCCTCCCGTCAGGAACGGCGGCATCTCCTCGAGCAGCTGCCTGCGGCCGTGCAGCACCCCTATGCCCGTCGGGCCCAGTGCCTTGTGGCCCGTCCACGCGTAGAAGTCCGCGCCCAGCGCTTCGATGTCCACCTGCATGTGCGGGACCGCCTGGGCTCCATCCACCAGCGAGACCGCGCCGGCCGCGCGGATCTTCGCCGTCATTTCACTGACCGGATTGATCGTGCCCAGCACGTTGGAGATATGGGTGAACGCCACCAGGCGCGTCCTGCCGCGTTCCAGCTCGCTGTGCAGCTGCGCCGGGTCCAGCATGCCGCGCTCGTCCACGTCCAGGTAGCGCAGCTCCGCGCCCTTCTCCCTGCACAGCATCTGCCATGGCACGATGTTCGCGTGGTGCTCCATTGCCGTGATCAGCACCTCATCGCCCGGGTGAATATTTGCCCGGCCCCACGCGTACGCCACGAGGTTGATCGACTCCGTCACGTTCTTTGTGAAGATCGTGCCTGTGGGGTCGGCGCGCACGAAGCGCGCCACGCTTGCGCGCGCCTCATCGTATGCCGCGTCGGCCTCCTGCGCCAGTGCATACACGCCTCTGTGCACATTCGCGTTATGTCTCTCCAGGTGCTCTGACACCGCGTCGATCACCACCTGCGGCTTCTGCGACGTGGCAGCCGTATCCAGGTAGATCAAGGGACGCCCATCCCACTGTCTGCTCAGGATCGGAAAGTCCGCCTTGACATGAAGATCGGCGGTCAATTCTCTACCGGCTGGCCGCATACTGCCTGATGTCCTCGCTCGCCCGCGCCAGCTTCGCCGTCACCTTTGCGCGCACCAGTTCTTCCAGCGGCTCATCCTGCAGCTCGCTCAGCAGCGGCTCGAAGAAGCCCTCCACGATCACCCTTACCGCGGCGGCGCGGTCCAGACCGCGGGACTGCATGTAGAAGATCATCGCCTCGTCCAGCTCGCCCACCGTGCCGCCGTGGCTCGCCGAGACGTCGTCTGCGCTCACCAGCACGCTCGGGATCGCATCGATGCGCGCCTTCGGCGAAAGCATCATCGAGTGGATCTGCAGGTACGTGTGCGTCTGCTGTGCGCCCGGGTCGATCTGGATCAGGCCCTCGAAGCTCGCGCGGCTCGATCCGGTGGCCGCCCCGCGCCAGTGCACGTCGCCGCCGCTTGGGCCCGTCTCGTGCAGGTCCACCGCGAACACATCCAGCAGCTCGCGTGCCTCCGCGAAGAACACGCCGCGGAAGGCCATATCGCCGCCCGGCTCGCTCACCACCAGCTCCAGGTGCTCTCGCACCAGGTGGCCGCCCAAGAGGGCTGGGAGCCAGTGGCAGTACGCGTCGCGGCCCACCTCCACGACGCGCGTCGAGGCGTCGAACACTTCGCCGTTGCCCCAGTCCTGCATCTGCGCCAGGCGGCAGCGCGCGCCGTCCTTCAGGTACAGCTCGAAGGCGCCCGTGTGTAATGCCTGGCCCTTGTCAAAATCGGGGGCGAGGTCGTACTCGTGCAGCTTGAAGTCGCTGCCGCGCTCGCCGATAGCCAGGGTACGCGCGTACTGCGCCGCGCCCGCGCCATCCAGCACGTATACGATCTCAAACGGGTCCTCCACGATCACGCCGGCCGGCATGTGCAGGAACGCGCCGCCGCTCCACAGCGCCGCGTTTGCCGCCTCCAGCTTGTGGCGGTCCATCGTCAGGCGTTTGCTGTAGTACTTGTTGAAGAGCTCCGTGTGAGTCTCGGCTGCCTCCTCCAGTGAGCACAGCACTACGCCCTTTGCCGCCAGCTCCGGGTTCAGGTCTATGTGCACCACCGAGCCCTCGCGCTGCACCAGCCTGCCCGCGCGCGGTCGCTCCGGGAGGGTCTGCGTCACGATCTCCGGCACCTCGCCCTGGGGGTGGTGGCGCACTTCCAGCTGCTCCAAATCGAGCTCCTGGAAGCTCGTTGTCCAGAAGCCTGAGCGGCGCCACACCGGCAGCTCCGTGCGCTCATATAAGCAGAGGGCTTCCTCGCGCAGCTGCGCGAGGGTCTTGCCCTTGCCGCCCGCGCCCGCGCCCCGCAGCGCGCTGTACAGCGTCGACTCCTTGTGGCGGCCCGGCTTCAGCGCCACCGCGGCTCCGTTCGCGCTGTTCTCCGCTTCAGACACTTGCGCCGAACTCCTGGCGGATCTCGTCATAGCCTTCCTTCTCCAGGCGCTCCACCAGCTCCACGCCGCCGCTCAGCACGATTCGCCCGTCCAGCATGATGTGCACGAACTGTGGCTCTATGTAGTGGAGGATGCGCTGGTAGTGCGTGATGATCAGCGCACCCAGGCCCTGCTCGCTGTGCAGCCTCGCCACGCCCTCCGCCACCGTGCGCAAGGCGTCGATGTCAAGACCCGAGTCCGTCTCATCGAGGATCGCTACGTCGGGCTTGAGCATCGCCATCTGCAGGATCTCCGCGCGCTTCTTCTCGCCGCCGCTGAAGCCATCGTTGAGATGGCGCGAGGTGAAGCCGCTGTCCACGTCCAGCATCTCCGTCGCGTGGCGCAGCTCCGCGCCGAACTCCTTCACCTTGATCGGGTCCTCCGCGTCGCGCTTTGCGTTCATCGCCATGCGCAGGAAGTTCGCCACCGACACGCCCGGGATCGCCACCGGGTACTGGAACGCCAGAAACAGGCCCGCCTTCGCGCGCTCATGCGGGTCGGACTCCGTTATGTCCTCGCCCTTGAAGAGGATCTTCCCCGCGGTGAGCTCGTAGCTCGGGTGGCCCAGCAAAGTATTCGCCAGCGTGCTCTTGCCCGAGCCATTCGGGCCCATCAAGGCGTGGATCTCGCCCTTCTCGATGCTCAGGTCCACGCCTTTGAGGATCTCGCGATCCTCGGTGCGCACGTGCAGGTCTGTGATCTCAAGCTCCGCCATATCTCTTTTCAGGCTCCAGTCGTCATCGGTTCGCTTTTCGTTGCGCTCGTGCTCAGCGCCGGGGTCGCCGGCGGGTGGGTGGGACCCAATAAATCCGCCAGCGTCGTCTGCGTCAGCGTGCTCACGATCGAGCCCCGCACGCGCGTCCACAACAGCTTCGTCGGGCACACATGCGCGATGTCGCTCTCGCGTGCGCACACCAGCTCGCCGTTCGCGCCCACCGAGATGCACTCGATCGGCGCGATCGAGCCCTCCAGGGCTTCCACCACCTCGGCCATCGTTATGTTCTGCGCCGGGCGCGCCAGCATGTAGCCGCCGCGCGCGCCCCGGCGGCTGTCGATCAGGCCTGCCTTACGTAGGCGCGCGACCAGGTGCTCCAGGTAGGCCAGCGGCAGGCCATCGCGCTCCGCGATCTCCGCCAGGGGGACCACCGGGTCCAGTTCGCCTCCGCTGAGGCTCGCGCGGCGGGCCAAGGCGACCATCACGCGCACGCCGTACTCGGCCTTGGTTGAGAACATCATCGGCTAATACCTACCACGGGGGTAGGGTATAGCAGGGCGGACCTATTGCCCGGCCTGCAGTCGCTGCACATCGTGCGCCAGGCCCTCGGGCGTGAGCTGTTCGATGCCGAACACGACCCGCTCGCGCCCGCGCGGGTCGATCAGGAGCACGGAGGCGGCGCGGTCAAAGGCGGCTCGGCCGGCGCGCATCGGCGTCACTCGGTAGGCGCGCCAGAGCGCGCGCAGCTGGGCCGGAGTCCCAGTCAGGTATTCCATGCGACCGCTCAGCGACGCCCGCGCGAGGAAGCTGCGCACCCGCGCGGGGGTGTCCGCGGCCGGGTCTGCGCTGATCGCCACTGCTGGGACCGGCCGACCTACATCGTCCAGTGCGCCTCGGATCTGCTGAGCGATCAGCGAGCTCGCGCCTGTGGGCGTCGCTGACAGGAAGGTCAAGATCACCACCCGGCCACGGTATTCGCTCAGCGCCACGCGCCTGCCCTGCTGGTCGCTCAGCGCGAACCCCGGCGCGACGATCCCGGTCGGGAGGGCTGCTCCGTCGAAGCCCATTGGCGGTGACGATCCCGTTGGCGTTAAGGGTGGGGAGGGGTAGGGGCCGCGTGTGGTGTCCCCAGATGTGCCGCCGAGAATCACGGCCAGCGCCAAGCCGAACGCGGCAATGGCCGCGGTTGCCAGGAGCGCGAGGCGGGTGCGCCTCATGCGGTTGGGTCCCGTTGCAGCGCCCTGCGCCGCTGATCTGGCTGCGCTTCAGTTCCTCTCAGGCGTCTGCCCGCGCGCGCTTTCCGCAGCCGTGATGAGCTCGGCGGGGGTGATGTTGAGGGCATTGGCGATTCGTACCAGCGTGGTCCACGTCGGATTGCTCCGTCCCCGTTCGATGCGCGCGAGGGCCGACACGGTGACGTTGGCGCTGAACGCTAATGCTTCCTGGGTGAGACCCCGCTCGACGCGCAGGCGCCTGAGCTCCAACGCCAGGGTCTGATCTGGGGGCGCCACGCTGCCATACATAGTCAACTTTCGGTCGCAAAATCCAGATTCTCCGAACCTGGGAGTCAACTCCCGGGCTCAGACAACTGTCTGAACTGTATGCTTCTGCGCCTCAGGCGATCGTCCTTCAGGGTCGCTTCGAGGAATCTGAATTCAACCAGACACAGGAGGGAGCAGAGGTCATGACGACGATCAGCGTACGGGTGCCGGATGAGCAGGCGATGGCGGTCAAGGCGCTGGCGCTGGCGGAGGACGTTTCAGCGTCCGAGGTTGCCAGGACGGCGATCGGGGAATACATCGACAGGCGCCGGGGCGAGCGGGAAGCCCAGCGGCGCCGGCGACACACGGGAGAACGCAATTGGGCGGCCTTCGATTTGATCGTCAAAAGCGCACAACGCACCGAGCCAACCCGCTATACTTTGTGAAGTCCCCATGAAAGCCGACCGAGGTTTAGGAGTTTTGCGATGAGCCCGTCCGGTGCGGAGTTGCTCCGCCAGGTCAAGAGCCAGATCGAGGAGGTCGATCCTGGTGTCGTGCACGAGCAGCTGGCTGTTGCCAGCGGCGCCGTAGCGCTGGCCGGCGTGTCTGCGAATGGGCATGGCCCTGACGCGGGGGCGGCTGCCGAAGGACCCGTGCTGATCGACGTGCGCGAGGTCGAGGAGTTCGCAGCGGGGCACATACCCGGGGCCAAGCACGTGCCCAAGAGCTATCTGGAGACGCGCATCGAGGCCGCCGTGGTCGATCGCGACGCGCAGATCGTCCTCTACTGCCAGTCGGGCAACCGCTCGGCGTGGGCCGCGCGCACGCTGCGCGACGATCTGGGCTACACCAACGTGGCCTCCATGACCGGGGGCATCACGCTGTGGAAGGACCGCGGCTATGAGGTGCAGGTGCCGCGCGCGCTCAGCGCCGAGCAGCGCGAGCGCTACTCGAGGCATCTGCTCATGCCCGAGGTCGGGGTCGAGGGGCAGGTCAAGCTGCTCGATGCCAAGGTGTTGCTGTTGGGGGCTGGCGGATTGGGTTCTCCCACTGCTCTCTATCTGGCCGCCGCCGGCGTCGGGACGCTTGGGATTGTCGATGACGATGAGGTCGATCTCTCTAATCTGCAGCGGCAGGTAATCCACTCCACCGCGCGCATCGGCACTCCCAAGGTTGACAGCGCCGAGGAGACCATCCGGGCGCTCAATCCCGACGTGCAGGTGGTCAAGTATCCGTTCCGCCTGAACGCTGAGAACATCATGGACACCATCGCCGGCTGGGACATCATTGTCGACGGCGTCGATAACTTCCCCACGCGCTACCTGCTCAACGACGCCAGCGTGCGCCTGCAGATCCCCGTCGTCTCCGCCTCCATCCTTGGCTTCGACGGGCAGCTCTCGATCTTCAAGCCCTACGAGGGTCCCTGCTACCGCTGCCTCTTCCCGCAGCCCCCGCCCGCTGAGCTTGCGCCTTCCTGCGGCGCCAATGGTGTGCTCGGCGTGCTGCCGGGGACAATGGGGCTATTGCAGGCGACCGAGGTCGTCAAGCTCATTCTCGGCATCGGCGATCCCGCGATTGGGCGCCTGCTGCTGTACGACGCGCTTGCCGCCACTCTCAGTGAGGTCAAGGTCCGCCGCGACCCCGACTGCCCTATCTGCTCGCGCCCGCCCGACTCCATTTCCGACGAGGAGATGGGCGTGTTCCCGGACTACGAGGCGTTCTGCGCCGCGGCCGGGTAGTCTGCGCGACCGAGATGGCGACCATCAAGATCCCACCGGTCCTGCGCGCGTCCGTCGGCGGTGAGCGCGAGGTCAGCGCCTGCGGCGGCAACGTCGGCGAGATTCTGCGGGATCTTGCTTCCAGCCATCCCGCCACTGAGAGCCAGCTGTTCTCCGCTGAGGGCGAGCTCAACCGCTACGTCAATGTCTACCTCAACGACGAGGACGTGCGCGTGCTCGAAGGGCTCCAGACGGCCGTTGGTGACAGCGACACCCTTGTGATTCTGCCGGCGATGGCTGGCGGGCGCACTTAGCGTCCAAGTTCTCGCCCAGGGCTAAATATTTTGGCTGGCTGAACGATCACGTAGCCATGCCTTCGCTTGCTGGCCGTCTACCCGCCTTTGCCCGCAAGGGCCTCGTGTTGCTGGCGCTTGGCGCCTTTGCGGCGCCTGCCGCTCCTGCCTTGGCCAACTCCAGTCACGCAGCCCCTGAATACTCACTCTCGATTGTTGAGGGCGAGAGCACACAGCCTGAATACGCCATCGTCCATACCAGCGCGCACGTGCATCCCAGTGCGTCGGTCGCGGTCACGATCGTGCGTGGCGGCATTGCGATCGCGCGCAATACCGGCAACGAAGGCGCCTGGCTCTCGCAGGTGCCGCAGGTCGGCGACGTCGTCACGGTCGAGTCGCCCATCGGCAACGTCGTTGGCTCCGTCGTCTACGACGGCCTGCCTTCGCTCGACCTGACCGTCTGCGCGGGGTCCGTCAACTTCTCTGGGCAGCGCTCCGCGGGGCAGATTGTCGAAGGCGGCTTCTACTCGCTCATTCTCCACACCGACCCTTATGGCCATTCCGAACTGCGCCAGACCAGCTCCGGCCAGGCGCAGGTCACCGTGCTCTCCGGCACCGCCTACGCCGGCGCCTTCCTCGCGCCGCTGGCGTGGGGGCAGACCGTGTGGGCTACCGAGTCCTTGCAGACTCCCCTCGCCGGCGGCGCCACCTTCACCTATTCCAGCGAGAACGACCGGCCGGTGGGCGCCTGCCCGCTGCCCCCGGTCCCGCCTGCTCCTCCCGCTCCGCCCGCGCTGCTGGGGGCGCTCGCGCGCTTGGCGCACACCACGATTCACAAGCTGCTCGTCTTCGGCTGGCTCAACCACGTCACGATCAACCAGCCCGGCACTGTCGTGCAGGATCTTTACCAGCAGGGAGGGACCGTGCCCGTGTTCGCCGCCGCCAGGCACGCTCGTCATCACAAGCGCAAGCCGCCGGCCCTGCTGCTTGCCAAGGGCTCGGCCAAGGCTACCGCCGCTGGCACCGTCTCCGTCGTGCTGCACCCCACAGCCACCGGCCGGCGCATGCTCAAGCACGCCAAGCGCATCAAGGCGGTGCTCGTCACGACGCTCATCAGCGCCGGCGGCGCCAAGCTCGCGCTCGAACAGCGCCCCGTCACCCTGCACAACTAAGGGCGTCTGGCATGTGCGCTCATGCCGCGCTCATGCTGCTCTCCGCCGTCCTCTGGTTGCAGCCTCCGCCTGTCCTGCCCCAGCCTTCGCGCAGCGGGCCCGATGGGCCGCCGCGGCCCTTTGGTGTGGAGCCTGCTCCCGGTCCGCAGCCAGCGCACACGTCCTCTGCGGATGTGCAGGCTCAGGATGCTGCGCTGCGTTATGGCCCCTTCCCCGCTTCGGGGCTGATACGGGGGACATCCGACGGCGGGCTGATGCTCAGCGAAGATCCCGCGATTCGCGCCGTCGCGATGGCCAAGAGCCGCGTGGCTGGCGCGGGCGTCGTGCGCATTCCCGTTAACTGGCGCAACCTCGTGCGAGCCGCGCCGCTGGCCGGCTTTCAGGCCAGCGACCCCGCGAGTCCCGCCTATAACTTCACACGCATCGATGCCGCCGTGCAGAGCGCGGTGGCCGCGGGGCTAAAGCCTCTACTCGTTGTCTCCCATGCCCCCGACTTCGCTGAGGCTCCGCACCGCTGGCCCTACGCCTACGCCGGCAGCTGGGCGCCTGATCCTGCTGCCCTGCGCGACTTCGCCGCGGCGCTCGCCCGCCGGTATAGCGGCGCCTTTCCCGATCCGCTTGCGGCCGGCCGTTCGCTGCCGCGGGTCACGCTCATGCAGGCGTGGAACGAGCCCAACCTCTCCCGCTACCTCGAGCCCCAATGGGTTGCTCAAGGACGCCGCTGGAGCGCCTTCTCGCCGCTGCTCTACAGGCAACTGCTCGATGCCTTCTACGCCGGGGTCAAGTCGGTTGCTCCTACTGACACCGTGATCGCCGCCGGCATCGCTCCCGAGGGCGAACGCGCAGGTCTGGGGGTGATGGCGCCCGTCACCTTCCTAAGGGGCATGCTCTGTCTGGAGGGCTGCGCGTCACGCCCGCATTTCGATGTTCTCGCCTTCCATCCACTCTCCGTTTTCGATCCCGACGTCCCAGCTGTATCCGCGCTCGACGTCTCCATCGCCGACATCGGCAAGGTCAGCGGGCTGCTGCGCCTTGCCGAACGTCGCGGCACCGTCCTGCCCGCCCGACCCAAGCCGCTGTGGGTCACCGAGATCAACTGGCAGAGCGCGCCGCAGTCGCCTCACGGCGTGCCTCCTCGCTTGCAGGCCGCCTGGATCTCGCGCGCGCTGCACCGCCTTTGGGTCGCCGGCGTCGGGCTCGTCAGCTGGGAGTTCCTCATCGATCCCTACCCCAATCTGACTATTGCCGCTCCGACCGGACACCCCCTGGAGCTCTCGCGTCCCGCCGGCCTCTACTTCGCCGGGGTCTCGAACGGGCGCTCAGACCCTGCGCTGGCCCGGCCCAAGCCCTTCCTCACCGGCTTCGCCTTCCCCTTCGACCCGCTGCGCTTAGATAGCAGGCATGTCCGCGTCTGGGCGCTGCTCCCACGGCCGCGACAGCCCGTGCAGCTTCAACGCAGTTCCGGCAAAGGGCATTGGCACACGATCGCGCGGCTGCGCGCCGATGGCCACGGGGTGCTCAACGCGCTCGTGTCGCTGAGCGGCCGGGCTAGCCTGCGGCTGTTGAATGAAGCGCTGGTGTCTGCGCCAGTGTCGGTGCCGCCGGGACGTGGCTCATCGCGTGCTCGGCCAGCGCGGTGATCGTGAGGCTGGGGTTAACGCCCACGTTGGCGGGGATCGCGGAGCCATCGCAGACCAGCAGGTTCTCGTAGTTGAATACGCGCTGGTGCGCGTCCACCACGCCGCTGCTGGGATCTGCGGCGATCACCGCGCCGCCGAGGATGTGGGCGGTAGTGGGGATGTTGAAGAGGGCCTCCATCAGCGAGCTCTGCGCGATGCCGCCCGTGCGCTTGGCCAGCCACTCCGCTGCCTCATTGGCCACGGGGATGAAGGTGGGGTTGGGGCGCTCGGGGTCCTGTTCGGTGCTCAGCCACAGGCTGCCGAACGGGCCCTGCCGGGGGCGCAGCGCCATTGCGTTGTCGAGCGTCTGCATCACCAGCAGGATGATCGTGCGTCGCGACCAGTGCTTCGCGAAGATCAGCTGCACTAAGCGCTTGGGGTGCAGCAGCATCTGGCCGAGCAGCTTCAGCGGGCGTGTCAGGCGCGTGCCGTCGCCCACCATCAGCGTGTACAGCATCCGCATCGAGTCGCCATCGTGGCCGTAGCTCACCGTCTCGATGTGCGTGTGTGGGTCGGGGTAGATGCTTGAAGTGATCGCCACGCGCTTGGTCAGGTCATCCGGGTAGTCCTCGGGAACCGTCACCGTCAGGATCGCCTCGCTGTTGGTTCGCACCAGCTCGCCCAGGCGCTCCGATATCGCTGGCATCGAGCCCTTCAGGCGGCAGCGCTGCAGCAGCGTGTTCGTGCCCAGCGGGCCTGCCGCGACGACCACGCCGCGGGCACGCTGGATCTGGCGGTCCCTGCGCAGCCACGCGCCCGAGCGCACGCTTTCCACCTCATAGCCCTCGCTGCCATCGCCCTTGCCCAGCGGGCGGATGTCGATCACCGTGCGTTCGGGCATCACCTTCGCACCGCGGCCTTCCGCCAGGTACAGGTAGTTCTTCACCAGTGTGTTCTTCGCGCCGTGCGGGCAGCCCACCATGCAGCGCCCGCACAGCTGACAGCCGCTGCGCTGCGGGCCCGCGCCGCCGAAGAACGGGTCCGGCACCGTCTTGCCCTCCTGGCCCGGCGCTCCGAAGAAGATGCCCACCGGGGTCTTCTGGTAGGTGTCGGAGACGCCCAACTCCTCGCCCAGCTCCCGCAGCAGCTGGTCTGCCGGGTCATCGTGGGGGTTCTGCACCACGCCCAGCATCCGCTGCGCCTCGCTGTAGTGGGGGGCCAGCTCCTGCTCCCAGTCCGCCATCCCCGACCACTGGCCATCCTCGAAGAAGGCCTTCGGCGGCACATACAGCGTGTTCGCATAGCCCAGGCTGCCGCCGCCCACGCCGCAGCCGGATACAACGGAGACATCTCTGAACGTCGTCAGGCGGAAGATGCCCTTCATGCCCAGCTTCGGACGCCAGAAGTAGCGACGGAAGTCGCCCGTGGACTTCGGGAACTCATCGTCGGCGAAGCGCCGACCGCACTCCAGCACGCCTACCCCGTAGCCCTTCTCCGATAGGCGTAGGGCTGAGACGCTGCCGCCGAAGCCGCTGCCGATCACCAGCCAGTCGAAGTCATAGCCATCCCTCATGGTGCCCTGAGCCATGTTACTGGCTGGCGAGCCAGTCGGGCCTTGCGTCGCTTTCCAAGAGCGCTATATTCCGTGAAGTAATGGCCGTGGAGCGCTTGGGGAACAAGCCGTGCGGAGGTCGCTATGGCGACGTCATCCAGTCCATCGGCAACACGCCGCTGGTCGAGCTGCCGCGGCTTTCGCCCAAGCCGGGCGTGCGCATCTGGGCCAAGCTCGAGTCGCGCAATCCCACCGGCTCAGTCAAGGACAGGGTGGCCAAGGCGCTGATCGAGGACGCCGAGGAGAAGGGGGCGATCCGGCCTGGGCAGACGATCCTCGAGCCCACCTCCGGCAACACCGGCATCTCACTCGCCATGATCTGCTCCCGTCGCGGCTATCCGCTGAAGGTCGTCATGCCCGAGAACGTCACGCCCGAGCGCACGCAGCTGCTGCAGATGTACGGGGCTCACATCGTCTACTCCGAGGGGTCCAAGGGGTCCAACGGCGCCGTCGAGTTGGCGCTCGACATGGCCCAGGCCGACGCCTCCTACTACATGCCCTACCAGTACGGCAATCAGGCCAACCCCGAAGCCCACTACCACGGCACGGCGCTTGAGATCCTCGAGGAGCTCGATGAGGTCTCCGCCTTTGTCGCCGGTCTTGGCACCGGCGGCACCCTCATGGGCAACGGACGGCGCTTCAAGGAGACTTTCGGCGATAACTGCAAGGTCGTCGCTGCCGAGCCGATGCAGGGCGAGCCCGTCCAGGGGTTGCGCTCGCTCGACGACGGCTTCATCCCGCCGATAATCGATTTATCCCTGCTCGATCGCAAGATCTTCGTCACCAACTCCGATGCCATCCTCTGGACGCGCAAGCTCTTGGATGAGGAGTGCATCTTCGCCGGCGTCTCCTCCGGCGCCATCGCCCGCGTCGCCGTGCGTATCGCCGGCGAGCTCGAGGAGGGCAACGTCGTTTTCATCGTCGCCGACGACGGCTGGAAGTACCTGTCAAGCGGTATCTACACCAAGCCCGTCGAGGAGATCGAGAACCTCGACTCCACCGTCTGGTGGTGAGCGCATGGTCATTGCTCGCGAGCTGCTCGACCAGCTCATCCAGCACGCTCTCGCCGATCCCGTCAACGAGGTCTGCGGCGTGGTCTCTGTCGAGCCTGGACCGCCTGCCCAGGCCGTGCGCTCCTACCGCGCCACCAACATCCATCACAGTCCCCTGAAGTTCGAGATCGACTCGCTTGAACTGCTCGGGTTGTGGCAGGACATTGAGGCTGCCGGCTTTGAAATGGGGGCCGTCTACCACTCCCATGTGCGTTCCGCACCCTATCCCTCGCAGACCGACATCAACTTCGCCGCTAATTGGCCCGGCGTGGAGTGGATCATCATCGGCCTCGGCGACGGCGAGCCGCAGGTGCGCTCCTATCTGATCGACGGCTGCGACGTCACCGAGGCCGCGCTCGAGGTCGTCCAGCCGGAGCCCGCGTCGGCCCAGCAGGAGCCCGCGCCATGAAGCTCGTCAAGGTCGCCTACGCCCAGCATCTGCCCGAGGCCGAGCTGATCCAGTCGCTGCTGCGCGAGGAGGGCATTCCGTGCATGGCACGCCGTGCTGCCGGCTTCGATGTGCCCGACTTCCTCGCTGCCGGTCCCCGCGAAATCCTCGTCGCCGCCGACAACGAGGAGTGGGCGCGGCGCGTGCTCGACGGGTGGCGCCCACCCGATGACGGACCCAGCGGGGGCCAGGCCGGCGATGAGCCCGCTGGTGATGAGGCCGGCTACGGTCCCTCCGGTGGCGAGGCGGGCGCTAAACGAGGGCCGGCTGGCCAGCTTCGCGGGTGATCGCCTCGATTTCCTCCGAGGCTCGCTCGAACTCCCCATCCGACAGCACCGGCGTGCCCTCGAACGGGAGTTCCCGCGCGATCTCCACCCACGACAAGCCGCCCGCGTAGTCGTCCTTCACCTTCACCGTCACCGGGCGCGGGATCCTGTAGGTGCGCAGCAGCAGCACATGCAGCGGATGGCGGCGCTTCCATGCCAGGCGCTTCTCCGCGTAATCCGTCGTCCACACATAAAACGGCGACAACGCATCCACGCAACGCGGGTCGGTGATCGTGAAGTGGTTCGCCACTTCCGCCCACGCGCGGATACGCACCCTGTCGGGCTGCTGCACCGTGCCGCCCGCCAGCGCGTGCAACGTCGGCTCGCCGTCGCTCCACACACCCTCCTCCAGCGCTCGCCGCAGCTCCGGCTGGTGGGATTCCCGCACCAGGTCGTTGCGCTGGTGGTCGAACGTCGGATACAAGAAAAAGCGTTCGTGCTCGAGCGCCAGGTGCTTGTCCGCCTCGCGCATTCCGCCTTTGCGCAGCGTCAGCAGCTGCTCGCCTTCGGCGAGGGCACGGACGGTGACCGCCCATTCCTTGAGAGCAATTGGCATGGCTTGGATCAGGACAGGGACAACAGGGGGATTTACGTACTGCTGACCCGTCGCTCCACCAGGAATGGGGCAGCGGGCTCCCCTTAAAGATACGAAATCCGGGCGAAAATCCCAAATCCCCTGCAAATCGGCGGTTTTTTTGGGGTCCTGAGGCGCGAGCGTCGCGTATGTGGTGTTTCTGAGCCGGGTTTCGGCGCCCGCTTAGCAGCCGCTTTATAGCCGCCTGCCCGCCAAGCCCTCGACAGCCTCGATTAGCGCTGCGTAGTCCTCTTCGCCGTGGCCTCTGCCCATGCTTGCGCTCAGCAGATCCCGCGCGTGGCCGGCCGCTGGGAACGGCACTCCTGCCGCCTGCGCTTCCTCCAGACATAGTCTTACGTCCTTGAGCATGTGCGCCGTCTTGAACAGCGTCGTGTAGTCGTGCTCGCGCATCGGTTTCGCCTTCAGCTCAAGCTGCGCCGAGGCGCCCGAACCGGCCGCCGTCACTTGCTCCAATGCGTCTAGGTCCACGCCGGTCGCGCTTGCCACCAGGAGCGCCTCGGCGAGGGCAGCTGCGTTCGCCGCTCCCAGCGAGTTGTTGATCAGCTTCAGCATCTCACCTTGGCCCAGCTCCCCTACGTGCACCACCAGCGTGCCCATCGTCTCCAGTAAGGGCTTCGCGCGCGTGAAGTCTTGTTCCTCGCCGCCCACCATGATCGTCAGCGTTCCCGCCTGCGCTCGCGGTGAGGAGCCTGTGACCGGTGCGTCCAGCATCGCCACGCCTCGCTCTTCCAGGGCCGCCGCTATGCGGCGCGTGTCTTTTGGCGCGATCGTCGACATATCCACGCACAGCAGCCGCTCGTGCGCCGCCTCGATCACGCCGTCCTTGCCCAGCAGCAGCGAAGACACCTGCTCTCCGTCCACCACCATGCTCACCACGATGTCGCTTACTCGCGCCACCTCCGCTGGCGTCTGCTTCGCTACCGCGCTGTGTTCGCTCGCCCATTGCTGCGCCTTGCCCGGGGTGTGCGTCCATACCGTCAGCTCATAGCCTGCCTTGCGGATGTTCTCCGCCATCCGGCTGCCCATGATGCCCAGGCCCAGAAAGCCGATTCGCTCACTCATTGCCATCGCCGAATCCTCCTCCACCTGGCGTTTCGATGCGTAGACGGGCGCTCTCGTGGAGCCTGCCGATGTGCTTCGCGGGCAATTCATGGCCATCGAGGGTGTTTCTGCCCGGCTTACCCGCTGCGCCGCCCGCCGCCCCTGGAGCGCCGTGGCGACGGCGCTCCGTTATCAATGACAGCTCCATCTCGCGCAGCGCTTCGAGCTCGCGGATTACGCCGTCGCCGCCGTGCCATCTGCCTTTGCCGCCTGAGTCGCGGCGGATCGCGTACTGCACTACGCGCAGCGGGAATTCGCGCTCCAGGGCCTCGATCGGGGTGTTCAGGGTGTTGCTCATCGCCACATGCACCGCGCTGGGGCCATCCGCGTCCGGGCATGCTCCCTGGCCGCCGCCCAGCGTCTCGTAGTAGCTGAACTGCTCGTCTCCCAGCGTCATGTTGTTCATCGTTCCCTGGCCCACCGCCCGTCCAAACGCCTCCAGCACCACGTCCGCCACGCGCGAGCTCGTCTCCACGTTGCCGGCCACGACCGCCGCTCCCGGGTTTGCGTTCAGGACACTGCCCTGCGGGGCCCGCACCTCGATCGGGCGATACGCGCCTGCGCATGACGGGATGTCCGGGTCCGTCAGCACCCTCACCGCGAAGTAGCACGCCGAGCGCGTTACCGCCAGCGGGCAGTTCAGGTTGCCCTGCTGCTGGGGCGCGCTGCCGCTGAAGTCAAGTGTCAGGCGCTCACCTTCGATTGTCGCTCGCAGCTTGATCGGGAGGTCGGCCTCTGCTGCCTCCAGTACGTCCTGCGCTGTGTAGCTGCCGTCCGGCATTGCCGCCAGGCACGCTCGCGTTCGCCGCTCCGCGTAGTCCAGTACCGCGTCCGTTGCCTCCTTCAGACGCTTCGCTTCGACTCGCAGCGCGAGCTCGGTCAGGCGCGCCGCGCCCACGCGGTTTGCCGCCAGCTGCGCGCGCAGGTCCGCCCGCCGCTCCGCCGGCTGGCGCATGCTCGAGACGATCTCCGCGATCGCCTCCTCGCTTACGGGTCTTGGCGGGATGACAGTGCCCTCTTCTGCGAGCGTCCGGCTGTCCGCCGGCATTGAGCCGGGGATCCGCCCGCCTACATCTGCGTGGTGGGCTCGGCTTGCTGCGAAGCCGAGGAGGTCGGAGCCGGCCAGGATCGGGGTGATGACCGTGATATCCGGCAGATGCGTGCCGCCCTGGAACGGGTCGTTCAGGATCCAGGGGCGGCCTTCGCTGTGGTCCTCGTGCAGGACCGCCGCCACCGCTGCCGGCATCGCTCCGAGGTGCACCGGGATGTGCTCCGCCTGCATCGTCATCTCGCCATGCGCGTCGAACAGGGCTGTCGATGCGTCGCGGCGCTCCTTGATGTTCGCCGAGTGCGCCGCGCGGATCAGCACCGCGCCCATCTCCTCGCACGCAGCTCGCAGCGCGCCCACGATCACCTGCAGTTCGATCGCGTCGATCATGGGTTTCGCTCGTCCCTCGTCAGCAGCACGCTGCCCTGCGTATCCACCTCGCCGCTCCAGCCCGGCGGCACCCACAGCGTGGACTCCGGCAACGCGCATATCGCGGGGCCGCTCACGCGGGTTTCCGGCGGCAGCTCGCCGCGTAGGCATTCAGCTTCGAGCTCCTTGCCCGCATATATCGTCTTGCGTGTTTCCCGCGTTGGCTCTGTGCCTTGCGCGCTCGCCAGTTTCAGGTCCGGTGCACGGCCCCACGCCGATACCCGGATCGTCACCAGCTCCACCTCGGCCTCCTCGTCCCTGTAGCCGTAGCGTTCCTCGTGCGTGTCTGCAAACGCCTCGCGCAAGGCGTTCGGGTCCACCGGGCCGTGCGGGTTCGCCTCCACGGCCAGCTCGAATGACTGACCCGCGTAGCGCATTTCATACACAACGCGGACCCGCGCCTCCTCCCCCAGCTCTGCGTGCACACGCTGGATCAGCTGTTCGCGCTCGCTTTGCACTCGCTCGGCGCTTAGTTCGCCTTTGCTCAGCAGCACAGACCGGGCTGCATCGCGGCGCGGCGCCGCGGCTGCCAGGCCCACCGCGCACAGGACTCCTGACGCCCGCGGGCACAGGATGCGGCTGATACCGAGGTCTTCTGCCAGCGCGGCTGCGTGCAGCGGGCCTGCGCCGCCGAAGGGCATCAGCGCCATGCCTCGTGGGTCCACGCCGCGCTGGACTGTCATCACCCGCAGCGCTCTTGCCATCTCCGCCTCCGCCACGCGCACGATGCCCTCCGCGCACCTGCTTGTGCTCAGCTGCAGGGTGTCTGCCAGTTGCGCCACCACGCGTTCTGCCAAGGTGCGATCCAGCTGCATCCCGCCTGCCAGTGGGGCGTTGTCCGGGAGGCGGCCCAGCAGCAGATTCGCGTCCGTGACTGTTGCCTGCGTGCCGCCTCTGCCGTAGCACGCCGGTCCCGGCTGTGCGCCCGCCGAGCCGGGGCCCACGCGCAGCGCTCCGCCTGCGTCGCGCCACGCGATCGAGCCGCCGCCCGCGCCCACCGTGTGGATGTCCAGCGCTGGCAGCGCCAGCGGGCGGCCCGCCACCGTACGCGCCGCCGCCTCCGCGACTGTGCCTTGCTCGATCGTGCATACGTCGCATGAGGTTCCGCCCATGTCGAAGCACACCACGTTGCGCTCGCCGGCCTTTGCTGCCAGCAGCAGCGCTCCGCCCACGCCGCCTGCCGGGCCCGAGAGCACCGTCAGCGCCGCGTGCCTGCCCGCGCGCTCTGCCTGCATCAAGCCGCCCGAGGACTGCATGATCTGCGGTTCGGGCAGCTCCAGCGCGCGGGCTCTGCGCGACAGGCGCTGCAGGTAGCCCTTCAGCAGCGGCGACAGCGCTGCGTCCACCTCCGTCGTCGCCGCGCGCTCGTACTCTCTGAACGTTCCTACGAGCTCGCTTGACAGCGACACATGCGTTTGCGGCAGCAGCTCCTGTAGCTCGGCGCCCAGCAGCTGCTCGTGGGCTGCGTTTGCGTAGGAATGCAGCAGCACTACTGCCACCGCTTCGGGTTGGGCTTTTGCGATTCGCTGCACCAATGCGCGTGCCCGTATGGGGTCAAGGGCCTTCCATACGCCTTCCGGGCCCATGCGCTCCGGGGCGCCGTAGCGCAGCTGTGGCGGGGCCAGCGGCTGCGGGCCGCGCTCGCATAGGCGGTACAGGTGCGCTCTTGCCTGCCGGCCCAGCTCGACGACGTCCGTCATGCCCTCCGTTGCGATCAACGCTGTGCGCGCCACTGTGCCCTCCAGCAGCGCATTCGTCGCCACCGTCATCCCGTGCGCCAGGCGCTGCACCTGCGCCGCCTGCGCGTCGGCGCGCGCCAGCACCGCCGCGATCGCTGCGATCACGCCCTGCGCCTGGTCCTCCGGCGTGCTCGGCACCTTGGCCGTGTGCATCGCTCCCGCGGGCGTTAGCGCCACCGCGTCCGTGAACGTCCCGCCCACATCGACTCCCAGCAGCATCCTGGGAGCCTATGCAGTCTCAGGCTGCCAGCCGATCCTCCGTGTCCGCCAGGTGCTGGTGGCTTGGGCAGTAGCCATTGTGCGGCAGCGGCACGCGCTGGCACGCCGCGCCCTTGCGCGTCGTCGCCCGGCACATCGGTGGCTTGCCGCTCACCGCCGCATAGCCCTCCAGCGGGTTTTCCGCCATGTACTGCTGCGCCAGCTCCATGTATCTATACACCACCTGATACACCCGCTCCTGCGCGTTCATTGGGAAGTACCCGCGAATGTCGTAGAAGAGGCTCTTTTCCGGCTTCGCGAAGTAGTAGCGGTCCGTCGCGAGGCGCTCGATCGCAGCCTCGCAGGCGTGCAGCACGTGCTCGTTGTTGCTCTGAGAATCTATGTGGGGAGCCAGCTCCCTGTAAATCGCTCGACTGAACTGATACATGGCGACCCCCTCGCCTCCTTCATTCTCGACCAAGGTTTCCTACGCACCTCCGCCGATCTCAAAGACTCCGTTCGTCTCTGAGACCTTCCTGCTCCCCTAACACGCAGTGTGCTCAAAAGGACCGCAAGAGTCAGCACGTGTTCTCCCCTGCCTTGGAAGGATCCTCGCGTTTCTAAGGGCCGCGTTAAGCCGCGGTTAATCCACACCCTCGTCGGCCGTTATCACACCCACGTCTGCCACTCCACTTGTTCGTGTGATTTGACTACTACGTGGTGGCGATCGAGCTTCTGCTCGCGCCTTGGATGGTCGGTGCGGTGGTGTGCGCCGCGGCTCTCCTTACGTTTTAGCGCGCAGCGTGCGATCAGCCGTGCCAGTGGGTGCTCGTCTTTGGCCAGGCGCTCCAGGCCCTTGCGCGCGCGCTCTATCCCCGCCTCTTGCCACAATGCCTCGCGCGTGCTGGCCGTTGCCAGCGGTGGCGCTTGCAGGGCGCGCAGGGTCTCTAAGTCCGCTGCTTTAGGTGGGCTGGGAGCCGGCTCATCCAGCGCTGCCTTCGCCGCCCTGCGGCCCCACACGAAGCACTCGCTCAGCGAGTTCGACGCCAGGCGGTTTGCTCCGTGCAGGCCCGTGCACGACGCCTCGCCCACCGCATACAGGCCTGCGACCGTCGAGCGGCCCTCCAGGTCGCTGACGATGCCGCCCATCATGTAGTGCGCCGCCGGGGCCACCGGCACCAGCTGCCTTGTCGGGTCCAGGCCGGATTCGCGTAGCGCGCCCACCACGTTCGGGAACAGCGCCGGATCGATGTCGCGCATATCGAGGCCCACCGACGCTGCTCCTGTCTGCGCCAGCTTGGCCGCGATTGCCCGCGAGACCTCGTCGCGCGGCGCCAGCTCATCCACGAAACGCTCCCCTTGGGCATCGTGCAGGGTGGCGCCCTCGCCGCGGATCGCCTCTGTGATCAGGAAGCCCTCGCGGCCCTTTACGCCTGTGACTGCCGTCGGGTGGAACTGCATCATCTCCAGATCCGCCAGCGCAGCGCCCACCCGCTGGGCCAGCAGCAGGCCCACGCCCTGCGAGCCGGGGGGGTTTGTCGTGCGTGCCCACATCGCCGCCGCCCCGCCCGTGGACAGCACCACCCCGCGCGCGCTCAGCACCCTGCCGTCCTCGCACGCCACCCCGCGGCAGCGGGGGGGATCGGGGTTCCCGCGGGGGTCACCGACCGCCGCGGTGGGGGGGTCGATGTCGTCTTCCATCCACAGCGCCTTTGCACGTGTGTTCTCCAGCACCGCTATTCGCGGCTCCTGGACCACCAGCGCTGAGAGCGCGCGCAGCAGGCGCCGTCCCGTCGCGCTTCCGCCTGCGTGGACCACGCGCCTGACCGAATGGCCTCCCTCCAGGCCCAGCGCCAGACGGCCCTGCCGGTCCGCGTCGAAACGCATGCCCAGCGCCTGCAAATCGCGCACGCAGTCCGGGGCCTCGTGCACCAGGATCTCCGCCGCGGAGTGGCGTACCGCTCCGCGACCCGCGCGTTCGGTGTCCTTGAGGTGTAGCTCCATACTGTCATCCGCTGCCAGCGCCGCCGCCAATCCGCCCTGCGCCCAATAGCTTGCCGTCTGCGCCAGTGGCGCTGCCGAGATCAGCGCCACGCTTGCGCCCTCCCGTGCTGCGCATAGGGCCGCGTACAGCCCCGCCGCGCCTGCGCCCACAACGGCCACATCCACCTCGAGCTGTGCGCTGTTCACTTCTTGCGCTGTGGCAGCAGGCCGGAGGGGATCGTCACGCCCGGCGGGGTCGTGATCGTACGGCCTGACGGGGTCGTTACCGTGCTGCCGCCACTCTGCGTGTGTGTGGGCGTGGTGTTGGGCGTGATCGGTGCGGTCGCTGTGGTTGGGGGTGTCGGTGTGAGGGCGCCTGGCGCCGTCGCGGACGGCGTAGTCGTGCCCGGCGTCGTTGCGCCCGGTGTCGTTGGTGTGGTCTTGCCAGGTGTTGTTGCTCCTGGGGTTGTCGGCGTAACGGTGCCGGGCGTCGTTGCTCCTGGCGTCGTTGGCGTTGCCGTACGCGTGATCGTCGTCGTTGTTGCCGGCGTGCTCCCCGGGCCGCCCGCCAGCGACACAAGTGCCGCCGTCAGCACGCCCAGACCCAACACGATGCCCAGGCCCAGCACCACCAGCGGCGTGCGCCAGTTCGGTGTCGAGGCCAGTCGCGTTCGCGCCGCCGCCCCGCAGCGCAGGCACCACTCCTGCTCGCCCTCCAGCGGTGAACCGCACAGCGGGCACGCCTCCGTGGGGGGTGGCGGTGGTGCTCCGGCCTGTCCCGCAGGCCCCGGGGGGGCGGCCGTCGTGCTCACGCCCGCTTTGACTGCTCCGCCGGCGGGTCGCCCGGGCGCACAATCTGCGTCGGCGGCTCGACGATCTCCGTCGGTTCATCCACCTCGGCTGGCGGCCGCGCCGAGACCGGCGGCGTGGGGACGGCTTGCGGGCGCGAGGGCACCGCCGTCGGCGGGGGCGGGGGCGTCGTTGGCTGCGCCGGAGTCTGGGTCTGCGCCTCGCTGCCGACCGGCGCCGCTACCGGGTTCGGGTTGGCCGCAATCGGCCGCTCCGCCCTGCTCATCGAGAAACCGCACGCAGGGCAGAAGCGGTCCTCGCTGCCATGGATCGCCGCGCAACGCGGGCACGCAGTCACGCCCGCCTCACGCAGTACCGTCACGCCGCGGTGCTCGCGCAGCGCCGCTTCGATCGCCCGCAGCTCCCTGTCGATCCGGCCCAGCGTCGCGAGCTTTCCCTCAAGGAGGTCCTTGCGCTCCTGACCCAGCTTGTGCATCTCGAATACCAAGCCGCCCAAGTCGCGGTAGGCCAGCTCCCGCGTCTTGCGCAGGAAGCGCAGGCGGCGGCGCAGGCCGCCCCGCTCCAGAAAGCCGGGATCCGGCGGCACCGCGGGAGTATCCACGCCAGCCGGCTGGGCAGACTCGCTCTCTTCCACCATCGAGTCATGCTATCCGCCTTTACATCTGTAGCGCGTACCATGCCGCTGCCACGCGCTGCGCCATACGCTCAGATGAGAAGCGCTCGGCGCGCTGGCGCCCCGCCACTCGGGGGTCCTCGGCCTGAAGATGGGGTGCGAGCGCGGCCTGCCAGGTGGACAGGTCGAACGGGGCGCAGAGGGTGCCGGGTAGGCCTGTTAATACCTCCGCGTGCACTCCCACGGGAGCTGCCAGCACTGGGACATCGCACGCCAGCGCCTCCAGCACGGCCAGGCCGAAGCCCTCGCGCTCGCTGGGGACCAGCACTGCGTTTGCCGCGTTCATCCACAGCGGCACCTGCTCCGGGTCGACGCCACCGAGGGTCAACAGCGATGTCTTGCCGGCTACGGCGCTGGCCCTGTCAAAGCGCTTGCCTGCGCGTGCCGGATCCGCCGGGAACAGTAGGTGCGGGCCGTCAGGGTCAAGGCCCAGCTGCGCCCGCGCCTGCGCGCGGGGAAGCGGGCGGAAGCGCTCCATGTCCACTCCGCACGGCAGCACCATCGCGCGCCTGCGCGCTCTCCTGCCCGGGATCTCCGCGGCGAGGGCCGCCGAGGCCGCCGCCACCAGATCCATCAGCGGGAGTACCGCGCGCGTGGCCTGGCGCGTGCGTGGGTGGCCGATGTCGGTTCCGTGGACCGTCAGGGCACGAGCCTTTGCTTTGATCGCCAGCGCCGGCCAGGCAGTCAGGCCGAAGTGTGCGTGCACCACGTCCACGCGCCTGCTCCGGTAGCGGCGGCGCAGATCGCGTGCGGCTTGCAGCAGCGCCGTGGCCCCGGGTGGGAACTCGTACAGATCCACGTCGAGCTCGGGCAGCGCGCGCAGCGCCTTCACCTGGTCGCGCACGAACCGCCCCCGCTCCGGGTGGTTTGCATCGGGGAGCATGTTCGATACCACCACCGCGCGCAGCACCCCCGGAACGTAGCGCTCTGGAATGATGGCTGGCATGACGGGCACCCTCGGCAGGACCGATCATCGCAGCCGGCCCATCGGCGTCTTTGACTCCGGCGTCGGCGGGCTCACCGTTCTGCATGAGCTGTTGGTGCGGCTTCCGCATGAGGACTTCCTCTACCTCGGCGATACCGCTCGCTTCCCTTACGGCGAACGCCAGCCGGTCGAGATCGAGCGCTTCTGCGCTGAGATCGCCGAGGAGCTCCTGCGGCGTGATGCCAAGCTGCTCGTCGTCGCCTGCAACTCCGCCACCTCCGCTGCTCTGCCCAGCCTGAGCCGGCGGATGATGCAGACGACGCTTGGGCTCGATGTCCTTGGGGTTGTGCGGCCCGAGGCACTGCGCGCTGTCGCCGCCACTCATTCCGGGCGCATCGGGCTGCTCGCCACGCCCACCACTGTCGCGTCTCGCGCCTACGAGCAGGCGGTGCTTGCTATCGATCCCCACGTCACTCTGCACGCGGTGCCCTGTCCTGGCTTGGCCGCCATCATCCAGGCCGGCGAGCAGTTCGACGAGCGCGCCATCGAGATCGTGCGCGAGGTGTGTGTGCCCTTGCGCGAGGCCGACGTCGATACCGTCATCCTCGGCTGCACCCACTATCCGCTCATCCAGCCCCTGCTCCAGCGCGTGCTCGGGCCGGGTGTGACGCTTGTCAGCTCCGGTGCGGCCTTGGCTCGGCAGGTCGAGCATGCCTTGAGCACGCGTGACCTGCGCAATCCCCGTGCGGGGAGTGGGGCGGGGGGAGGGGAGGGCGACTACCGCTTCCTCTGTACCGGGGATGCCGAGGTCTTTCACGAGCTCGGCACGCGCTTCCTGCAAATGCCCCTGGGCGCGGTCGAGCGCGTCGAGCTGGCCGGGGTGGAGGTCTTGGCGTGAGCGCCGAGCGCAGCTACGGGCGTGCTGCCGATGGCCTGCGGCCCACCACTATCGAGCCTGGCTTCGTGCGTCCTGCGACCGGCTCCGCGCTGATCTCGATGGGGGAGACCCGCGTCATCTGCACTGCCTCTGCGCAGGAGTCCGTTCCGCGCTGGATGAGCGGCAAGGGGCGCGGCTGGGTCACCGCCGAGTACGGCATGCTGCCCGCCTCCACCGGCGAGCGCAAGCAGCGGGATGTCTCGAAGGGGCGCCTGGATGGGCGCTCCGTGGAGATCCAGCGGCTCATCGGGCGTTCGCTGCGGGGGGTCGTGGATTTCGCGGCGCTTGGGGAACGCACGATCTACCTCGACTGCGATGTCCTGCAGGCCGATGGTGGGACTCGCTGCGCTTCCATCACCGGGGCCTTCGTCGCGCTTGCTTTGGCGTGTGCACGCTTGCTTGAGGAGGGGCGGCTGGGGCGCTCTCCGCTCACCGGGTCCGTCGCGGCCGTCTCCTGCGGGATGGTCGATGGCGGCGCGCTCCTCGATCTCGACTACTCCGAGGATTCGTCCGCCGAGGTGGACGCCAACGTCGTCATGACCGGCGAGGGGGGGCTTGTGGAGGTGCAGGCCACCGCGGAGCGGACACCCTTGTCGCGGGCGCATTTGGATGAGCTGCTGGCGTTGGCCGCCCACGGTATCGAGGAGCTGCGGGGGTTGCAGGAGCACGCCGTGGCTGGGGTCGCGTCGTAGCGGGGGACTCGTTCGTGGCATCGCCTCGCCCCGCGCAGCTGCTCCTCGCCACCCACAACGAGCACAAGCGCCGCGAGTTCGCACGACTGCTCGTGGGGTACGAAGTGGGGGTGCTGCCGCTGGACGTGCAGTTGCCGCCTGAGGATGGGGCGACGTTCGTGGACAACGCCCTGGGCAAGGCGCGAGCGGCCGCGCTTGCCACGGGGAGTGTCGCCATTGCCGATGACTCCGGGATCGAGGCTGCCGCTTTAGGGGGCGCTCCCGGGGTTCGCTCCGCGCGCTATGCCGGGGAGGGGGCCTCGGATGAGGAGAACTTGGAGAAGCTGCTGCGCGAGGCTCCCGCTGGGAGCGGGCTTGAGTACGTCTGCGCCATCGCCTTTGTGGATCCGCTTGACGGGGTCGAGCAGGTGTTCGAGGGACGCTGCGCGGGGCGCCTCGCCGCCGAGCCGCGAGGGGAGGAGGGGTTCGGATACGACCCCGCGTTCCTACCTGAAGAGGTGCCGAGCGGTGGATCGCCTGGGGCGACGATGGCGGAGCTGAGCGATGAGCAGAAGGACGCCATCAGCCATCGGGGGCGGGCGGCGCGAGGGCTGCTGGCGTGGCTGGCGGATCGTCGACCAATGTAGGCGCAGCGGATGGGGCTCACGGCGCAAGCACGGCGCTCACGCTGGAAAGCACGTCTGCCATGAGCATCCAGTTGCCGGTCGTCGTGATCCCGGCGAGCTGGCGGCACAGCAGGGCGTCGCACCAAACGTGGGCGGGTGCGTGGCCTGCCGCGTGTGGCGGGTGCTGGGGGGTGAATGGCAGGGCGGCGAGCTTGCCGCCCCGCGCCGCGAGGTCGACGGTCTGGTGGGTTCCGTGCGAGTCGATGTGCACGCGGCAGACCCCCGCCAGCGAATTGGGCACGGGAGTCACGGGGGCTAGCAGACGCAGCTGTCCGGGGAGGTCCCACGCGGGCAGGGGATAGTCGGGTCGGGCCCACTGCCATTCCCAGCGGGCAGCCAGCATTTTGACAAGCCCCAGGCGGCGCGCGCCGGGGGTCAGGGCGTAGCGCACCTGGCCATCCTCGTGGGTGCGCATGAGGATGCCGCCCAGCACGAGTGGGCCGAGCCTGCGCCGGGTGGCGGAGCGGCCCACGCCGGGCAGGTGCTCGAGATCGAGCGGGCGCAGCGGCTCGTCGGCGAGCGCGCGCATGATCGCTCTCGCGCGTTCATCTGCAAGTAGCCGCAGAGCCAGGGTTCCGGGGGCGCCTCGTCGCGCCTGTGAGGACCATTGTCGCTCCCAACGCTCCGATGCTTCGGAAATCAGCAGCAGGGCTCGTCCGGCGTCGGCCAGGGAGTAGTACGCGCGGGGGGGCAGCCCGCGGATGCGCTCGTGCGTAATAGCTTCCTTGTGTGCCAGCTCAGCCAGCCGGCGCATCAACGCCGAGTGCGGGACGTCCGGAAGGCGCTGCTCCAGCTCGTTGGGGCGTAATGGGTTATCGGTCAGCTCCTGCAGGATCTGGACGGTGGGTCCGTCCGCGAGCAGTCGGAGGATCGGGACTCCCAGCTGACAAGAGACTTCCAGCTGACTACCCTCAGTGGCCATCAACTTTGGCGGGCTCCTTTCATCTGGTTCATGCGGGGCTATATGGGGACATACACCGCGAACAGGCGCTCGCAGACAAACACCGTATACCGTAGTTTTTCGGACTGCATGTATTGCCCGGGCAGGGAGCCCGTTGCCACGGATTGTGAGGCAGCTCCATGTGTCTGACTCGGGAGATTAGACAGGATCGAATGGGGGTTGAGAGCTCGGCGACTGGGCCAGCGCAGGCGCGATCGCGCGGGCGCCGACGTAGAGTCGGCCGCGCCAGCGAAGCGCCGGGGCACCAGCGATCCCGAGTCCTCGCATCTCCCGAGCCAGCACGCGAAGCTCCGCATCCCACCGCGCCCCGTGCTCAGCGGCCCGCGTCGCCTCCTGGGCCGTAAGGCCGGTTTCCTCGATCGCGAGCAGGTACTGCTCGTGATCCTCCAGGTCGGCGGCGCCACCGAACGCTAGCCGGCTCATCCCGAAGATGAAGGCCGCGCCGACACCCCGTGTACAGGCCAGCGCGGCCACGCGCATTGCTCTGGGGACCGGTGCGGGGTGGCGCTCGGGCCATGTAAGAGGCAGCTGCAGCCGCTCCGCGACGCGCCTAGCGGCTTCCCGATCGAGGTCCAGCGGCTGTGGCTCGCTTGCCAGTGGGCACCAGATCGCTCCCTCTCGCTCGACCGCCAGCCACGTGAGCGGCTGCGCGAGGAGGTAAGTCTCGACGGAGCATAGGTCAAGCACGACGAGGGGGACACGCGGGTCGTGCAGGGCCCGGATGGCCGTCAGGCGAGATCTCTCTTGCTTGCCATGTGCAGCCATCGCCGCTGGAGATGACTCCTCCAAGCCAGAATACGGGCCGGAGTCCCCCCGGAACTTAAAAGTTTCTTAAATCTTGGTATCTGGCATCTCGTACATGTTTCGGTTCATTTCCAGTCATCTCGCAGTATGGACTTACTTTCGCTGAAGGCACTCGGCAGAGTCTTGGTGCGGATGCGCACATATCCGCTTCTGCAAATCCCGAAGGACAGGACGTTTAGGGTGCTTGATGAGCCCTTGACCCTGCGCTATAACCGCTGTCCGTCCCGCTCACTGGGCAAAGCTAGCCGCAGCGGGAGCCCAACCCAACACAAGGAGGACACCAGCTACACCAGATACGACAGTGTTACGGCAAGCCCTCACCAGCTGTCTTTGAGTTCCTGAGATCTCATAGGACGTCTGTATGGCAGAACTGGGAGCAGGCAACAAGGATAAATCCATGAGGAGAGCTGTGGTCAGGCTCTCTAAACAATCGCACAAGGAGCAATCAAGAGAATGCATATAGGAAAGAAGACCTTACTACTGATCCTCGGGGCACTATGCGTACTTGGCGCCACCGCTGCGCTCGCATTGGGCGAGGAGGTGTCGAAAGACGAATGGTCACCCGCTAACACGCAAATCAAAGCCGTAAGCAATAATTCAGCCTTCGAAGCGGCTGGAGTCCCTGTTGAATGCCAAACATTTGCGATGCTAGGAAAAACGCCTGCCGGTAACGGTACAACGTTTACGGAAGCAGAAGCGCAAGCGGAAACTGCCGTCGAACCAAAAGTTGAAAACTGTAATCATCCGACTGAAGTCAGCAAAACTTGGCATGTACAATTCCACTCCAATGGTAAAGGGTTTGAAGGTCAATGTACGGTAGACAAAGACGGAAGTGACGACTGTGTCACGCTACATCTCCCTGCAGAAGCCGCAAAAATCAAACTCGGTATCTGCACCGCAGTTGTCAATGCGCAGGAAATCGTAGCTCTTTACGAGGATGAGGAACTCGAAGCAGGCAAGAAAAACACTTCGATCGAAGTAAATGAAATACCAGTCAAAATCAAAGGCTGTATCGGCGTCACAACTGCAAAATTCAAAGGACTATTCAAAGTAACTACGGAGGCGCAAGGACAGCCACTGCTTACTGACGCATGATGCTCAGCTTACAGATGTGAGCTGACCTTAGTGGTAAGTATGGAGGGGGCTCTGGTCTTGGCCCCCTCCTCAGCTTGCACAAGGACAGCACTGCGTGCTGGCCGCAAGATGAAACGCGCGGCTGTAATAGTAAGAAACAAATGCTGTAGACCGATGTTGCACTCTTGTAAGGTCTGCAAGTAGAGTATCGTGGTAGTTAGTAGCCTAAGAGATTAAGGAGATGCATGAGATCCATCATTGGTGGGAGGCGGCGCGTTTTGGTAGTGGCTGCTGTGGTGACGCAGTGTTTATTCGCGAGCGGAGCCACGATTGGACTGTTCGCGAATGCGGAGGCTGCGGGCCTGCCTGATGGGCGTGCTTACGAGCTCATCTCGCCTCCCGAAAAGAACGGCTACAGTCTCCTTGATCCCGGGTCGGGTATCGGCAGCTTTGTGCAGGTCGCGCCCGACGGAAATACGGTCAAGTACGGCAGCACAGGCGCCTATCGGATTGCTCTGAGCAATCCGCTGCGCAACGTGTACGTGGCGACACGAACCTCGACTTCGTGGAGCACAATGTCCATGAATCCTCCTACTGCTCAGCCTCCGACCCTGGAACTCAGCAACCTCGCTGGGTTCGTCCTGCCCACCCACTTGGACCAGCCCCTGGTCATCAGCACCGAAGCGCTCGCTCCGCACACGCCGCCCGGTACGCAGAACTTGTTCCTGCGCAACACCGATGGCAGCTTTGAGCTCCTGACCACGTCCACCCCACCATCTGGCCAGTTCAACGAATTGCTTTCTGAAGTTGGAATGTCCAGCGATCTCAGGCATGTGCTGTTCACGGACAATGCGCAGCTCACCCAGAACGCGCCGGCAGGAGGAGGTCTATATGAAGCATTCGAAGGACAGCTGCGGCTGGTCTCCTTGCTGCCTGACGGCGTGGGCACGGGAATCGCCCGGCCCAACTTCAACTACAACCCGATCTCACCAGACGGATCGCGCGTGTTTTGGCAGGCTCCCAGCGACACAGAATTCGTGAACTCGATTTATATCCGTGAAAACGGCACGAGCACGATTCGCGCGTCGGCCTCACAGCGGACAGACTGCGCCGACCACAACCCCTGCACAGGTGAACCCGAGCCAGACCCGCATGGTCCTCGTGACGCGCTGCTGCAGTGGGCTGCGGCAGACGGCTCGCGCGTGCTCTTCTCGAGCACTCAGGAGCTCACGAACGACGCGCATACGGGCGGCGCTGACAACAGCCATGACCTCTACGCCTACAATGCCGCAACCAGGCAGCTCACCGATCTCAGCGTCGACACAAACCCAGCCGACGCGGCGACCGGTGCGGGCGTACAGGGCGTCGTCGGGCTCTCGCAGGACGGGAGCTACATCTACTTCGTCGCCGACGGCCAGCTCGTCCCCGGGCAGGGCATCGATGGGCAGCCGAATCTCTACCTCTGGCATGCCGGTTCTCCGTTGAGGTATATCGTCACTCTCAGTGCCGGCGACTCTGCCGACTGGGTTGAAGGGACTATCGCGGGCGGTGGCGGACCGCAGGCGGCCTACGCAACGCCAGACGGGCAGCACCTCGTGTTTCTGTCGGTGAACAGCCTGACGGGCTATAACAACACTGACGCCACAACTGGACAGCGAGACAGCGAGGTGTTCGCCTACTCCGCCGCGGGCAGTCAGGTGACCTGTGCCTCCTGTGATCCGAGCGGTGCGCGGCCCATCGGGAGCGCGAGCATTGGCCACTCCACTGAACTCGGCACCAATGGATTCATCCCACGCGACGCGAGCGACGACGGAAGCAGAGTGTTCTTCAACTCCCCGGACCGGCTCGTGCCGGGTCCCGATAACGGCCACGTCAAGGTGTTCGAGTACGAGGGCGGCTACATATATCTGATCTCGACGGGCACGAGCAGCTCCGATGACTTCTTCGCCGACGCCAGCACAAGCGGAAACGATGTGTTCTTCACTACACAGAGCCAGCTTGTTCCGCAGGACACAGACACCGCTGTGGACCTTTACGATGCGCGCGTCGGTGGGGGCTTGCCTGCGCCGCTGCCGCCTAGTTCAGCGTCCTGCTCGGGCGACGGCTGCCAGGCCGCATCGAACCAGCCCCCGGCCTTCGGCTCACCGTCGAGCGCGATGTATGCCGGCTTGGGCAATGTCACGCCAGCGGTCTCTCTTGCGAGACCGCCGAGCCGCTCGCGGCTACTCGCCAGAGCGCTGCATGCCTGCCGGGCGCAGCACAACCGGCGCCGGCGGCACGGCTGCGAAGCGCGCGCGCGGCGTAGGTACGCATCCGTGGCACAGCTCCAGATGGAGGGGGCTGGACGCAAATGAAGGCCTCTGCCGCAGTTGCGCTACTCACAGTCCTTGCGTTCATGGTCGCTTCCTCGGCCTCGGCAGCGCCCGGGGGTGGCTGGACGCTGAGCGAGTTCTCAGAGCCGACGGTCCTTGCCGCCGGCAGCATGCAGGACTTCCTCGTCCTGGAGGCCACGAACACGAGCGGGCGAATGACCGACGGCAGTCCTGTCACCATCAGCGCGACACTGCCCGCAGGGTTAACGCTTGACCCCTCGGGCATATCGACGCGCGATGAGGTCGCGGATTTTTCCACCGGCTCGTTTTCCTGCCAGACCGCTGCGCCTGAATGCACCTATGCCGGGGCGGTCGCTCCGGGCGAGACGCTCACCGTGACGATCCCTGTTGACGTCGCCGCCAACCTTGCGCAATCGACCGTGACGGAGGGCGCTCTCGTAACCGGCGGCGGGATCACCAGCGCGCCGGCTAGCGAGCCGGTCTCAGTTGGCGGCGCTGGCGCCACGTTCGGCTTTCCCCCCGGAGGGCTCCAGACGATCCTGTCCAGCGGCCAGGCCGGCGCACACCCCGATTTCACCACTGTCACGACCTTCAGCAGCAAGCGCAACCCGGCGCCGGAACAGGGCAACCGGTCCGCGATCATCCCTGTCGGCAGTCCCAAGGACATCGATGCCTCTCTTCCTCCCGGCCTGGTGGGTAACCCCAACGCTGTGCCGCAGTGCTCGCCAGCCCAACTGATCGGGCCTGGTGGTCTCGAGTTCGGCCACTGTCCGGCTGATGCTCAGGTGGGACTTGTCACCCTCAATGTCGGCACCAACGTTGCTCCTCTGACGGTTCCCGTATACAACATTGTGCCCGAATCTGGAGAGCCTGCACGGTTGGGCTTCTACGCGCTCCTTGCACCCGTCTATCTTGATGCACACGTGCGCAGCGACGGCGACTATGGAGTCAGCGCTTCGCTCAAGAACGTCACGCAGGTGTTGCCGATCGTCTCCTCGGTCCTGACGTTATGGGGCGTTCCGGCTGGCCCCAGCCATGACCGCAGCCGCTGGCATGCCGAACCTCCTCCGAATGGGTTTGGCACCTACGGCCTCGCGAGTGGCATAGGCCCGGCCCCGTTCATGGCGAATCCGACCGCCTGTACGGCGGCGCCCCTGGAAGCCGGCATCACCACGGACTCGTGGCAGGCACCGGGCGTACCCGTCACCACCAACGACTCCTTGGGTCCGTTCACGGGCTGCGATCAGCTGACGTTCGACCCCTCGATCGGCGTTCAGCCCGACACGCTGCAGGCGGGCGCGCCGGCGGGCTACACGGTCGAGCTGAAGGTTCCTCAGAGCAACGACCCGGCTGGACTGGCGACGCCGACCCTACGCAACGCGAGCGTCACCCTGCCGGCGGGCACCGTCCTTTCTCCCTCGGCGGCCGATGGCCTGCAGGGCTGCTCGGACAACCCTGGCAGCCCGGCCGGGGACCAGTTAGGCCTGCACTCGCTGGCCCCCGCCACCTGTCCCCAGGCCTCGCAGATAGGCACGCTGGAAGTTCACTCTCCGCTATTGCCCAACCCCCTGGAGGGCCAGGTGTTCTTGGGCCAGCCCAATTGCGCTCCGTGCGGCGCGAACGATGCGCAGAATGGCAACATGATCCGCTTGTTCCTGCAGGTTCAGGGGTCGGGTGTGATCGTGAAGCTGCGCGGTAGCGGGTCGCTGAACCAGAGCACGGGGCGGATCACGACGACGTTCAGCGAAAACCCGCAGCTTCCCTTCGATGACCTGAAGCTATCCCTCAAGGGCGGCCCCCGTGCTCCCTTGGCGAACCCCGCGGTTTGCGGGGCGGCTGAAACGACGGCGGATTTGACGCCGTGGAGCTCGCCCTTTACACCCGACGCCACGCCCAGCAGCTTCCTCGAAGTGACGGGCTGTGGCGCTCCGCAGTTCAGCCCGTCCTTCACGGCTGGCACGATCAACAACCAGGCCGGCGGCTTCAGCCCCCTTTCGGTCACGCTCTCGCGCACCGACCAGGACCAGAGCTTCGGGCAGGTCAGTGTGCACACGCCGCCCGGCTTGCTGGGGATGCTCTCGAAGGTGACGCTCTGCGGCGAACCGCAGGCGCAGCAGGGCATCTGTCCAGCGATGAGTCAGATCGGGCACGTGACCGTCGGTGCGGGTGCCGGCTCCAACCCGCTGTACGTTCCCCAGGCGGGCAGGCCGCCGGCGCCGGTGTTCCTGACCGGTCCATACAAGGGCGCGCCCTTCGGCCTCTCGATCGCGGTGCCCGCGCAGGCCGGCCCGTTCGACCTGGGCACTGTGCTGGTGCGCGCCGCGATCTACATCGACCCGCACACCGCACAGCTCACGGTTATCAGCGACCCATTGCCGCAGATCGTGCGGGGCATTCCGCTAAACATCAAGACCGTGAACGTGACCGTGGACAAGGAAGGCTTCATTTTCAACCCCACCAGCTGCGAACCGCTGTCGGTGACTGGCACCATCACCTCGACATCGGGTGTCAGCGCCAACGTGTCCAGCCGCTTCCAGGTGGCAAACTGCGCATCGCTGCCCTTCCACCCCAAGTTCACGGTCTCCACGCAGGCCCATACGAGCAAGCAGAACGGAGCCAGCCTGGATGTCAAGGTCACCTCTGGTCCGGGGCAGGCGAACATCGGGAAGGCGATGGTGTCGCTGCCCAAGCAACTGCCCTCGCGGCTAACCACGCTGCAGCAGGCGTGCCCCGAAGCAACGTTCGCTGCCAATCCTGCCACCTGCCCTGCCGCCTCCAACGTCGGGACCGCCAGGGCCGTGACCCCGGTACTCAATGAACCGCTGAGCGGCCCGGCTTACCTGGTCTCCCACGGCGGCGCGGCCTTCCCGGACCTTGTCGTCATCCTTCAGGGCCAGGGCGTTCTCCTGGACCTGGTTGGCAACACGAACATCAAGAAGGGCATCACCATCAGCACGTTCAACACGGTGCCCGACGCACCGATCTCGAGCTTCGAGTTGAAGCTGCCCCAGGGGCCGCACTCGGCCCTGACCACCAACCTGCCCGGCAAGGCTGGGGGCAGCCTCTGTGGTTCCAAACTCGTGATGCCCATCACACTCACCGGGCAGAACTACGCCGTGCTCAAGCAGAACACCAAGATCGCCGTCACCGGCTGTCCCAAGGCCCACCGCGCTCGTAAGGCCAAGAGCCGACGGGCTGGGAAGCGGTAGCCGTTCTCGCTAGAACAGGTTGATCGCAGCCGACGCGCCCACCGCAACCGAGAGCGCCGCGTAGCCGGTGTAGCCCCCCAGGGCCACCAGCACGGCGGTCGCCAGGGCGATGAGGACAGTGGCGATCCAGGCTCCGCGTTCGAGGGTCATGGGGGATCTATGGTAGGGGCGATTGCCGTGTGATGTGCTGTCCGCGTCTGGTGTTAGCTTCCCATGCGGGGTCGGTATACACGAACGGAACGAGGAGGACGAAGTGACGAAGTCTGAGCTGGTCGATCAGGTTGCCGACCGTGCCGAGCTGACCCGGCAGGATGCCGCACGCGCGGTGGAGGCCGTTCTGGCTACTGTTCAGGAGACCTTGCGGCGGGGCAGCGAGATCACGCTGTCCGGTTTCGGCAAGTTCCACGTCGGCGAGCGCGGTGCCCGCCAGGGGGTCAATCCCCGCACAGGCGAGCGCATTCAGATCGCCGCTACCCGCATTCCTCGCTTCACAGCCGGCAGCGGCCTCAAGAGCGCCGTCAAGGAACGCTGACCTGGCGCTCTTTGGCGACACCCTCGCGGCGCGTATCGCCGAGCGTCAGTCGCAGATCGTGCTCGGCCTCGATCCTCATCCGGCCGCGCTCTGGCCGGGGATTAGGGGTGGCGCGGAAAGCCTCTCGGGGCAGGAGAACGCCGGCTTTGTGCGCTCTGAGGATGTCCCTGGGGTCGCTGGGGCCGTCCTTGGCCACTGCCTCGCGCTCATCGATGCAGTCGCACCTGCCTGTCTTGCAGTCAAGCTCCAGCTCGCCTGCTTCGAGCGACTCGGACCGCCAGGGGCGGCGGCACTCGTCGCCGTCGCCGATCACGCTCGCGCCCACGGTCTGCTCGTCATCGCCGATGGCAAGCGCGGTGACATCGACGTCACCGCTGTCGCCTACGCGCAGGCGCTCTTCGGCGGTCTTGAAATTCCGCCCCTCGCCGTGGGGGGGCCTGAGACTCCGCTCGGTGCGATCGGCGGACTCGGAGTCGATATCGCCACCGTCAATCCGCTCATGGGCCGTGATACCGTCGAACCCTTCATTGCCGCCGCGCGCCTCGCTGGCGCCGGGGTGCTCTTGCTTGTGCGCACCTCCAACCCCGGCGCTGCCGACGTTCTCGACCTCGAGCTGCGCGGGGGCGGCGCCGTGTGGGAGCGTCTCGCCGTGCTCGTCCGTGAGCTCGGCCAAGCCGGAGTGGGGGAGTCCGGCATCAGCGATGTCGGCGCCGTCGTCGGCGCCACCGCGCCTGAGCACCTCGCGCGCGCCCGCGAACTCATGCCCCGTGCACCCTTCCTACTCCCCGGCGTCGGCGCCCAGGGGGGGCGTGTCGAGGATCTGGCCGCCGCCTTCGCTCCCGGCCGCGCCGGAGGTCTCATTGCCGCCTCGCGCTCCATTGCGGGCGCTCATCTCCTCACCGGCGGTGATCCCGCGGCGGCCGCCCGCGCCGAGGCCGAGCGCCTACGTGCGGCAGCCTGGGACCTGGTCTCCTAGCGGGGCCGGCCACGTGGTTGACGCTCCGGCGGGCGTACCCCTGCTTCCGCTACCCTCTGCCATGGCCCGCGCACGCCAGCTGGCGGCTGTGGGGCCGGGAAGGTGGATGTGAGAACGGGATGATCATCACGGTGACCCTCAATGCGGCGATCGACAAGTCGCTATCGGTCCCCAACTTTCGCCTCGGCCGCCGCCACCGCACCGTCGAGCAGCGCACCATGGCGGGCGGTAAGGGAGTCAACATTGCCCGTGCGCTGAAGGCGCTCGGGCAGCCCGTGATCGCCACCGGCATGGCCGGCGGCGCCACTGGCACCCGCATCGTTGAAGAGCTCACCGCCGAATCGATCCTCAACGACTTCGTCCGCATCCGCGAGGAGTCGCGCACCAACACCTCCGTGCTCGATCCCACCGATGGACAGCAGACCGAGATCAACGAGCGCGGGCCCTCTGTCTCCGAGCACGAGGTCGAGCTCTTCCGCGATAAGCTCCTCTATCTGGCGCGGGGAGCGGCGATCGTCGTCTTCGCCGGGTCCATCCCGCGCGGCGTTGACGCCGACATCTACGCCACCCTCATCCGCGAGCTTCAGCGCACCGGCGTCACTACCGTGATCGATGCCGACGGCGACCCCCTGCACCAATCCGTCCGGGCTGAGCCCGATGTTGTCTCGCCCAATGTGCTTGAGGCCGAGGAGCTTGTCGGGCACGAGTTCAACGACGACGCCGAGCGCTCCCTTGCCGTGCGTGAGATCGTGGCCCTCGGCGCCCGCGAGGCAATCATGACGCTCCCCGACGGCTGCTTTGCACAGGTGCTCATCGACGGGCAGCCCCAGCTGCGTCGCGCGCGCGTCGAGCCCCGGGAGCCCGTTGCCACGCGAGGCTCGGGCGACGCTTTCCTTGCCGGCTACGTCGCCGCTCGCTATAGCGACTCCTCGCCTGAGGAGTGTCTGCGCTTCGGTGTCGCCTGCGGCGCCGAGTCGACCGGGCGCCTCGGTGCGGGGCTCATCGACCCGCGCGAAGTTCACCGGCTTGCTGCTGAGGTGAAGCTCAGCTCCATTGAGCTGCCCGCGCAGGTGAGCTGAGGCGGACGGCCAGGCGAGTTGATGAGGGCGTTTCGAAGTCAGAAACGTCTGCGCTTAGGTGTCGCTCCGCGGGCGCCCTTCAAGTAGGCTGACCGACCGATGCCGACGCACCGAGTCGTCTCCAGCCTGCTCGCCATCCTCGTCATGGCCCTACTCGCGGGTTGCGGCGGCGGCTCCACGGCCACCCAGTCTGCGGGCGTCGCCTCCTCCTCGCTCACCACAACCTCCAGTGTTACGCCGTCTGTGAGCGCTTCGAATACCTCCACCTCGGCGTCCACCAGCACATCCTCGCCGGCCAGCACCTCCACCACCGCACGCACCACGCACTCCACTCAGAGCGTTAAACCGAGCACCGCTGGTGGCACCGCGCCAGGCGGCAGCGCCGCCAGGGCGCCATCCGCCAAGACTCCTTCCGGCAAGTTCGCTCTCGCAAGCGCCGCCTTCCCGCACGGCGGCCAGATACCCGCACGCTACACCTGCGACGGCGGCAACGTCTCGCCCCCCCTGCAGTGGGGCAAGCTGCCCGCCGGCACCTCCCAGCTGTTCGTCCTCGCGCTCTCCCTCACCGCGGGTGCGAGCGGCGCCATCCGCTGGGCCGTTGGCGGCATCGATCCCAACTCCGGCGGCATCCCCGCTGGCCAGCTGCCCGCCGGCGCCGTCGCCGGGCGCAGCGGCGACGGCCATATCGGCTGGTCCGGGATCTGCGGGGCTCGGGGAAAGCCGCAGGCGGTCATCGTGCTCGTCTATGCCCTTCGTCATCCATTGCATCTGAGCTCCGGCTTCGATCCCCGCACCGTTCAGAGCCAGCTCGCCGGCGACACCCTTGGCTCCGGCGTGGTCTACGGCGCTTACAAGAAGCCCTGAAGCACCCGGCCTCAGCGGACTGGAAGCTCCGGCCTCAGAGGACTCGAAGCCCCCCGGCCTGATGAGGACTTGAAGAAGCCCCGCCTCCGTGGGAGGGGAAGGGTGGGAGGGGAAGGGATTGTATTGGCTCCCCAGTGTACTTTCGGGTGGTTACGCCCGAAAGTACACTGGGCTCGAAGAAGGATGTCTCAGTCGCCGGCCACGTCTCGCCCAGGAATACCACTCAGCCGCCGGCCACGTCTCGCCTGAGGAACACCAGGTATGCCGCGAACAGCGCCGGCACCGCGTACAACGCGCAGACCCACAACGAGTGCCAAATCGGCGCCCAGTCGGTCGGTGTGCGCAGCAGGCCGTGCCAGTTCTCGTACTGTTCGGTCAGCAAATAGGGCTTGATCGCTTCAAGGCCCGGGATCTGGGCCACGATGAACAGCACGATCGTGAAGCCCACCGTGCCAACCACTGCCGCCGCGCTGTTGTGCGTAGTTGTCGACAGCAGCACACCGATCCCCACCACCGTCAGCAGCGGGATCAGATAGCACGCGTTGGCTGCGAACACCAGCAGCAGGCCTTCCCAGGCCGACACCTTGGTGCCCGAATAGGTCGTGATCTGGTTGAACCCCCACGACAGGATGCCGCCGATTGTGGCCACCGCGGCTGACACGAACACCGCGATTGCGGCGTAGGTCACCCCTGCCAGTGCCTTTGCCGCGAACACCTGTCCGCGGTTGGCCGAGCGCGTCAGGATCGTCTTCAGGGTGCCATTGCCATCCTCCGCGGCAACGATGTCACCCGCCACCAACGACGCCGCCAGCGGCAGCATGAAGACAGATAGGAAAAGGAGCATCAGCACCGGCGTCGCCAGGCCAGACTGCGTGATCTGCGAGGCGAAGATGTTCTCGCCGTGATCGTGGCGCTGGCGCAGGTTCTGGAAGATCACGAAGAACAGCGGCAGCACGATCACCAGCCCCAGGCCCAGATACGTCCGCTTCTGGGAGATCAGCTTGCGCAGCTCCCAGCGATATGCCGTCAGCGTCATGCAACCTCCTGGCTTGAGCCATTGCCGGATGGGGTGGTGGGACCTTCGGTCAAGGAGAAGAACAGGTCCTCGAGCGTCGCCAGCTCGGGTGTCAGCGCGAGGATTGCGACGCCCTCGCGGCCGAGCGCGAGCGAGAACTCGCCCACCTGGCGCTCCTCGGCCTGCAGGCGCACATACCCGTCCGCGGCGCTTGCGCCTTCGATGCCGGGCTGACTGCCGGCCAGTTTCAGCGCGCGCGCATCATCGCTCGTGCGCAGACGATAGCCCGCCCCGCCCTGGCGGCGCAAGTCGCTCAGCGCGCCCTCGTAAACCACCCGTCCCTTGTCCACGATCGCGACCCGATCGCACAGTTCCTGCACCTCCGGGAGCTGGTGGCTGGAGAGCAGCACCGTGATGCCTTCGCCTGCCAGGCGGCGGATCAGCTCACGCATGTCGCGCATGCCCGCGGGATCGAGGCCCGTCGCTGGCTCATCCAGGATCAACAGACGCGGGCGGCGCAGCAGCGCCGCCGCGATCCCCAGGCGCTGGCGCATCCCGTGGGAGTAGCCGCCGACCCTGTGCTTGGCGCGCGCCGTGAGCTCCACGACCTCCAGCACCTCCTCGATCCGCTCCTTCGCGCCATCGCCGTCGAGGGCGGCAAGCAGTTCCAGGTTCTTGCGGCCCGTTAGGTAGGGGTAGAAGCGCGGAGCCTCCACGAATCCCGCCACGCCCTCCAGGGCGCGCGCGCCCTGACGCATCGGGTCGCGCCCGAACAACTCCACTGTGCCCTCCGTCGGTGTGATCAGGCCCAGCGCCATCCGCAGCGTCGTCGTCTTGCCCGCCCCATTCGGGCCCAGGAACCCGTACACGTCGCCCGTGCGCACGTTCAGGTCGATGTGATCGACCGCCAGCACCTCCTTGTAGCGCTTCACCAGGCCGCGTGCCCTGACCGGCTGCGTCCCCTCGCTCCCGGCGGGATCCGCCTCAGCAGGATCCACCTCGGCGCCTACACGGGCAGGCACGGTCTCACTCGCGGCCGCCGGCGCGGCGTCGCTCACGCTACAGGCCCCGCGCGAAGGCCTCGATGGCCGCTGGGGTCACGGAGCCCACAAGCAGGTACCGCACGCTGTTTCGCTCGAAGCTCAGCAGCGTACCCAGGGCCGTGGGCAACTCGGTCGCCTTGGCCCCGTTGATGTTTACCTGCGGAAGGCCTTCGGGCAGGGACGCGCTCGACTTGCCTTCAGCGTTCTTGGCTTCGCCTTCGATGACCGTGATGCCCGCCAGACCTTCGCCGTGGGTGCTCACCTTGGGAGCGCTGCCGCTGCCGTGGTCGGGCTGGCCGGAGGCGCCGTTGCCCGGAGATGCGGATGAGGAAGATTCGTGCTTGGGCAACGTCACCTCTTCCACTTTCGCGTTCGCCGGTGGCGTGAAGTTGAAGACCGAGCTTTCCACGGGACCGTAGGAGACTTCGGTCGCCGCCAGTTCGATCACCGGCGCTGCGCTTGTGCTCGAGTAGATCGCCGCACGCAGCGGCACGCCGTGGACGGCATCCCAGGAGAGCTCCGCGCCGCCGATCAGGCCGCCGTTCTTGGCGGGGGAGATGCGCACGTTGTAGGCCGGCTGGCCCGCGACGTCGGTGGGCGTTGTATTGGAGATCGTCGCCTTGGGCGTCGCCTTGGTGATCGCTTCCTGGATTTCTGCCACCGTGGGGATCGCGTGGTGGGTGGCCGGGTTCGTATTTGTATCCGGTGCGCCCGGCGCTTCGTTTGCGCCCGCTTCCGGTGTGTAGCGGTAGAGCGTGTTCGAAGACGCGTCATACAGCGACACCGTATGTCCGTCATACAGCAGCTGGCTGTCGCCGTTTTCAGACTGAAGCTCAAGGCGCGCCTTGCCATCGGCTGCGATCCACAGCCGCCCCGAGGCGCCCGTGAGCAGCGGGCTCGACGCTAGCTGGCCCGCCGCGCCGCCGCTGCTGGCCAGGTTGGCTCCTTCGACCAGGTGGTTCGTGAACTTGATCCTCGCGCTCACTCCCTGAACCGCAGGCGCGGCGAGGGCGTCGTGGACCGCTTCTGGCAACGGCTTCGGAGGCGGCGTCGGTCCTCCGCCCACCGCCAGCGCGATCGCCGTGACGCCGATACCGATCGCCACCACAAGACCGCACAGGAGCAGTAGGCGCGAAAGGGGGAGGCGACGCAGGATGTTCATCTCAGGCTCATTTCCTCGGGGAATCCCATTCAAGGCTAGCGCCCAACATCAAGGGAACCTGAAGAGCTTCATGAGAGGACTCCCATCCTGGCTGGTGGGGGCGCAGGCGGCTTCGCGCGGGTCGCGGGTGGTGGGTGCGGGTGGGTGTGCGCGTGGGCGCGGATGGCGTGTGCGCGCGGGTGCGGATGGGCGGGATCGGATGCCTTCCGGGGCCGCCCTCAGGTATCTTCCCCGCGCATGGTTATCGGCGTCGTCCTCTTCTGGGTCATCGTGGGCCTGGTGGTGTTCTTCCTGGCAATGCGCGGCGGGCCGCGCGGGGCACGGGGGGCGCTGCACACCGAATCAAAAGCAGGACAGCGCGTCGTGATAGCGGGCGTCGTGCTGCTATTCGCCTTCGGCCTCGTCGTGCCCGCGCTCGTGCTTGCCTTCAACGGCGCCAACAAGGCGAGCGTCGCTGTCGGCGGCGTGCACCTCAACGCCGAGCAGCAGCACGGCCGCGAGCTCTTCGCTCAGGCCTGCGCCAGCTGCCACACGCTCGCCGCCACAAACGCCGTGGGGCGCATCGGGCCTAATCTCGACAAGCGCCTGGGTGAATCCATCCCGACCGAAGCCGGCCGCAGGGCGCTCGTGCTCAACGCCATCGCCGAAGGTCGAGCCCGTGGCCTTGGGCAGATGCCGGCGCTGCTCTACCAGGGGCATGACGCTGAAGCGGTGGCCGATTTCCTGGCTGCCGTCGCAGGCCACTGAGCCTGGTCGAGCTCTTCCTGCAAACAGCGCAATCGCTGGAATTTGCCGCCGCACGCGTCGTTAACATCGCTGGCAATGCCAGATCGGACGATCTCGTCCGCCCGGCGCAGGCCGCGCCGCAGGCCGATCGAACGCGTTGGTGCTCGCCCCGATAGGGTGGCCGAACGGGCGGTGTGGCTGGGGCTTTTGCTGGTCGCCGTGGCGGTGCTGAGCGGACACGGCTAGGTCTTCGGCGGCCCAATTCGTCTTTGGCCATCCGTCGATACCGGCGGGGAGGTCCATCCACTACGCTGCGCCAGCAGATGGCCGAACTGCCGAAGACCGTCGCGGATGTGAAGGCGCTCGTGGAGGAGCGCGACATCCGCTTCATCCGCTTCTGGTTCACCGACGTGCTCGGCCAGCTGAAGTCCTTCTCCATCAATTCGCTTGAACTCGACGACGCCTTCGAGTCGGGCATGGGCTTCGATGGCAGCTCCATCACCGGCTTCAACGCGATCGAGGAGTCCGACATGATCGCCATGCCCGATCCCTCGACGTTCGCCGTGCTGCCCTGGCGCCCCGAGGAGCAGGGGGTGGGACGTATGTTCTGCGATGTCATTACGCCCGAGCGCACGCCGTATGAGGGCGATCCGCGGCACGTGCTGCGCCGGGCGTTGCAGCGCGCTCACGACATGGGTTTTGACACCTTCAATGTCGGTCCCGAGCTTGAGTACTTCCTTTTCCGCGACAGTCGCTCCACCGAGGTGCTCGACCGCGGCGGCTACTTCGACCTGACCACGCTCGACGCGGGCTCGGACGTGCGCCGGGAGACCGTGCTGGCGCTCGAGCAGCTCGGCATCCACGTCGAGTACACCCATCACGAGGTCGGGCCCAGTCAGCACGAGATCGACATGCGCTATGCCGATGCCCTGAAGATGGCCGATGACTGCATGACCTACCGCATCACCGTCAAGGAGTACGCCATGAAGTACGGCTGGCACGCCACCTTCATGCCCAAGCCCCTCTTCGGCGAGAACGGCTCGGGCATGCACACCCACCAGTCGCTCTTCGCGGGCAACCAGAACACCTTCTATGACCCCGAGGACCAGTACTTCCTCTCGGACGTCGGCAAGGCCTTCATCGCCGGCCAGCTCAAGCACGCGCGGGAGATCTGCTCGATCTTCGCGCAGTGGGTCAACTCCTACAAGCGTCTCGTGCCCGGCTTTGAGGCGCCGGTGTATGTCGCCTGGTCGCGGCGCAACCGCTCCGCGCTCGTGCGCGTGCCGCTTTACCACCCCGGCAAGGAGCAGGCCACACGGATGGAGCTGCGCTGCCCCGATCCCGCCTGCAACCCCTACCTGACTTTCGCTGTGCTGCTGCAGGCGGGCCTCGAGGGCATCGAGAAGGGCTACGAGCTACCCGAGCCGATGGAGAAGAACCTCTACCACCTATCGGGTGAGGAGCGCCGGCGCCTCGGCGTCGAGCAGCTGCCAGAGACGTTGGGCGAGGCGATCGAGCTGACCGCCGAGTCCGAGCTTGTCCTGCGCACGCTCGGCGAGCATATGTTCAACCGCTACGTCGAGATCAAGCGCCAGGAGTGGGACGACTACCGCGTGCAGGTCACCCAGTGGGAGTTGGATCGCTACCTGTCGGTGTTGTAGCTGCCGCGGGCACCGCGCAGGCCAGCCACTGGGCTGGGAAGAGGTACAGCTGTATTGCCTGCAGCAGGTGGCCGAAGGAGCTTGGGTGGCGTGGCGCGATCTCGTGCAGCAGGCGCAGCACGCCGACTGCCTCGCGTTCGTAGTGCTGCTCGCCTGTTGCTCGCGCCAGGCGCAGCAGGCCCAGCGCCGCGGCGGAAGCGCCCGAGGGGATGGGGGAGTCCTCCAGGTCCTTGCGTCTTGCGATCAACGCCTCGTGATCTGACGCAGTCGAGAAGAAGCCTCCACGCTGCGGATCACCGAAGCGTGCGATCGTCTCATCCGCCAGTGCCCGTGCCTCGGTCAGCCAGCGCTCCGCGCAGGTCGCTTCGAACAGCGTCATCAGCGCTTCCAGCAGGAACGCATGATCCTCCAGGTATGCGCCCAGGCGCGCCTGCCTGCCTGCCCCCCGCGATGGGGGGCGCCCTTCAGGGAGCCCCTCGCTGTAGGTGCGCAGCAGGCGGCCCTCCTCGTCGCGCAAGTCGCGCAGTATGAACTCCGCGCAGCGCACCGCCGCGTCCAGGTAGCCACGCTCGCCCAGCACCGACCCGGCGTCCGCCAGCGCCGAGATAGCCAGGGCGTTCCATGACGTTATGCGCTTGTCGTCCAGTCCCGGTCGCACGCGCCGGTTACGCGCCTCCAATAGACGCGTGCGGATGCGCTCCTTGGCTGTAGTGTCGGGCCGACCCAGCCGTCCGGCCTGTGTGCCCCCGCGATTCTCCAGTACGTTCAGCCCCGGCTCCGGGTGATGCGGGTCGAGAAAGTTGCCCTGCTCGCTCGCGCCCAGCCAGCGAATCGCCTGCTGCGCATCCTCACCATCGCCTAAGGTCTCCTCTAGCTCGGCCACCCTCCACACGTAGTAGCGACCCTCCACGCCCTCTGAGTCGGCGTCCAAGGCCGAGTAGAAGCCACCCTCCGGACCCTGCATCTCCCGCAGCATCCAATCCAGCGTGTCCCTGCACACGCTCGCGAGCTGCGCGTCTTTCGACAACCGGTAGCCATGCAGATAGGCCCGTGCCAGCAGCGCGTTGTCATAGAGCATCTTCTCAAAGTGCGGCACCGTCCACGTCGCGTCCACCGCGTAGCGATGAAAGCCGCCGCCCACCTGGTCGTGGATCCCGCCCGAGGCCATCGCCCGCAGCGTGAACAGCGCCATCTGCGCCTCTGCACCGGCGGGCTCATCCTCGTTCGGCGTTTGTGCCAGCGCCCGCGCCAATAGGAACTCGAGTACCGGCGCCTGTGGGAACTTCGGCGCGTGAGTGGGCGGGCTCCCAAATCCTCCCTGCACGGAGTCGAAGGAGTGGCGCAGCTGCTCTACCGCGTCGGTAAGGGATGTGGCCTGGATCGGCTCGTCCGAGGGCTGCAGCAGCGCCCCTCCGCCGAGGCGCTCGCGCAGCTGCTCGCCTCCTGCCCGGATCTCCTGCTTGCGCTCGCGCCACGTCTCCGCGATTGCCTGCAGTACCTGCGTCCAGGCCGGCATCCCGGGGCGTGGCTCGGGCGGGAAGTACGTACCGCCGTAGAACGGCACCTGCTCCGGCGTCAAGAACACGTTCAGCGGCCAGCCCCCGTGGCCCGTCATGCCCTGCACCGCCTCCATATACAACGCATCTACGTCCGGGCGCTCCTCCCGATCCACCTTCACACACACGAACTCCTCATTCATCACCGCCGCCACGCGTGGGTCCTCGAAGGACTCGTGCTCCATCACATGGCACCAGTGGCATGAGGAATAGCCAATCGACACCAGCAGTGGCACGTCGCGTGCCTGCGCCTGCTCCAGCGCCTCGCTGCCCCACGGCAGCCATTGCACCGGGTTCTCCGCGTGCTGGCGCAGATACGGAGAGGTCTCCCGGGCGAGGGCGTTGGGCACGCCTTCAGCGTAGTCGCGCGAGGCCCGGCAGGGGGAAGCGCACGGGGGCTGTCGGCCATGCGCCGGTCAGGCGCGAGAGCTTGACCTTGCTCACCGGCACGCTGAAGCGCTTGCCGCCAAGGTCGCCGCTTACGCGCTTGCCGGCGCCCACCCGGACTGCGCCTGTGGCGGCGGCGGAACCGCTGACCTGGACCGTGGCTGCCTGCAGGCGGCCTTCCTTGACGGGGAAGGTGCCGCTCAGTTCCACGCCCGTTACGAAGGAGAGGCGGTGTAGCAGGACCGAGCCGTGGCGCAGACGTGCATAGCCTCCGCGCAAACCGCCGAAGCTCGAGCCGCTGGGCAGCGACTGGTTGGCCTGCAGCGTCGCGCTGATCACTTGGCGGTTGAGGTCGATGATCGTGTCCAGCACCGCCGTCACAGTCCTGCCGGCGCGGCCGGGGACGCCCGGGGCCGGGCTCAGCGAATCGATGCGCTTGGGCGTGATCGGCGTGGGCGTGAAGATGTTGGCCGCCGGCGCGCACACCTGCACCGGCGCGCCGCTGAAGAAGGCCTTGATCGCCAGCTGCGCGCAGTTGGTGAGATCGGTGCCCAGGACGGAGTGCCCGGTGTAGGGGACCACCAGCAGCTGCGCATCGGGGATCGTCGCCGCCACCCGCCGCGCGCCGCTCGTCGGCGTGCGCAGGTCCTGCGCGCCTGAGAGGATCAGCGTCGGCACGTTCGGCGGCGGCCCCACCACTGGCGGCGCTGGCGCCGCGTCGGGCCAGTCCACGCAGCCGGGGATCGTGCCGCTTTCCAGCGCCAAATTCGCGTCGAAGGGGTAGAAGGCCGAGCTCGGCAATGCTCGCAGCGCGGCGCTGGCCTGCGCCTGGCGTGTCGCCGGCGGATCGCTCCTTCCCCACGGGAACGGCGCCTCCTCGCAGATCGTCGTCGCATTCAGCGCCGTATCGATGCCCTCGCTGTTTTCCGTCGGCGGCAGTGGAACAGTCGGTATCAATCCCTCTGCCAGCAGTGTCAGGCGCACCAGCGGACTCCCATCGCCGCTGAGCGCCGAGCGCACGGCCGCTGGCAGCAGCGCGCGCAGTGCTGGATTCAGATCGCCCGCCTGTAGTACGCCCAGCAGATCGCCCTCCGAGGTACTCAGCACATGCCGTTTGCCCGAGCCGTCATACACCGCTCCGCGCAGCGGATGGTTGCGCAAGATCGCCGCCAGGCGCGCGATATCCGTCAGCGGCGTTGCCGTGATGCCCCGGCACGCGCCTTCGCTGCACAGCTCCGCCAGCACCGGGTTGATCGCCGCCAATGTCGCCAGCGCGAACGGGTCCGGGCCGTCGGTCGGCTCCACCGAGTCGAGCACCAGCGCCGAGACGTTCTGCGGGTAGCGCGCTGCGTACTCAAGCGCCACCTTGGTGCCATAGCTCACCCCGTACAGCACCAGCTTTTCATAGCCCATCGCCATGCGCACTGCCTCGATGTCTTCCACTGAGGCCTGCGTCGTGTACTGACCCCGCGCCGTGCCCAGCTGCAGCGCACAGCGTTCGAACAGCTTGCCCACCGAGCTGATCCCCGCTGCGCCGCCGCGGCTGTTCAGCGCCGGGCAGCTCAGCGGTCCCGATGCGCCCGTCCCGCGCTGGTCGAACAGCACCAGATCGCGCGTGCTCAGCGCCGGCGCCAGCGCTTTAGTGAGGAAGCCCGCCAGCGGCAGCGCCGCCTGCCCAGGTCCGCCCGCGAGGGCGATGACTGCTTCGGTGCTCGGCGCGCCGCCCGCCTGCATCCGCTCCACCTTCAGGGGGATCGTGCCCGGCACAGCTCCGCTGCGATCCACCGGGACCGTTACCGCCGTGCAACCCAAGCCCTGGTTGTCCGTGCAGGGGGTGAAGCTAAGCGCCGAGGAGCCAGCGGAGGGGGCCGGTGAGCTTGCCAGCAGCAGCGTGGGCAGCAGAGTCCCCAGAACCCACTTGATGACTCGCCCGCGCATCAGATCCGACAATAGCGGCACTCGTGCTGGCAGTGGGGAGGGTGTGAACATGATGGCCGCCCAGCGTTCCGACCAACGAGTCGTGTCCGCCGCGTCGAAGTGTGCCGTGTGCGGCGGCGGACCCACCCACGCGCAGCTGAATGCCCCCGCTCGTGAGCGTGCCCGAGATCGTAACGTCCGGCACGAATGAGTACGCATGGAACGTGTACATGCCAGCCTCGTACCGCACCCAGCCCCCGCGCAGCCCACCGCTCTGCAGGGTTGAGATTCTGCTCGGCGATTCCCCGCCCGCGATCTGAAGCACGAGCTGGCGCCCGAAGTCGTGCAGCGTCATCGACACCGCCTCCAGCGTCCGTCCTGGCTTGCCGTGGTTGCCCTTCGCGCTGGGCACATCCGCCAGGCGCAATGGCGGCAAGGGCGGTGGACGCAGAATCGGCGGCGGCTGTGTGGCTGGGCACGGCTTGATCGCATGCCCCGCGAACATCGCCTTCAGCGCGTCGCTCGCGCACGAGGTGGGCTCGTCGCTCAGCACCGAATGCCCCGCAAAGGGGACAACCAAGAGGTGCGCGTCGGGGATCTGCGCTGCTACTTCGCGCGCATTTGCCGTCGGTGTACGCAGGTCGTTCGCGCCGCTCAGGATCAACGCCGGCACGTCGGGCAGCGCCGCCTGCGCAGGCGGCGGCGCAGGTGTCGTGAACGGCCACGCCGCGCATTCTTCGATGTCGCTAAATTTGAGCATGTCGCCTGGGAGGAAGGGCGCCGTCGCGCTCACCGGCAATGCCCTGACGTCCTGTGTCACTTCCAGCAGGCGCATATGCGCGCTCGAGCTCCGTTTCCACGGGAAGAGCTGCTCTTCGCAGGTCGTTGCGTAATACAGCGGCCCATCGGAGTCTTCGCTCCCGCCTGCGCCTGCGCTGGAGGCATCCACCAACAGGCGCGCCAGCGGCGCATTGTCGCCATTCGCCGCCGCCCGCACATCCGGGATCACTTCCGCGCGCGTCTGCGGTGCGAAGTCGCTGCCCACCAGGATGCCCAGCAGGTCGGTGGATGAGACTGCCACAGTGTGGGCGTGGCCGTGTTCGTCGAGCACCTTGCCTCGCAACGGTGCCCGCCGCATCCTGCGTACCACCTTCGCCAGATCCGCCACCGGTTCGCGGGTGATGTGGGCGCACAGCCGATCTACGCACAACTGGCGCAGGACCCGCGGCACCGCTTCGAACGATGTGCGATCCAGCGGTTCCGGGCCGTTCGCTGGCACCACAGAGTCCAGCACCAGCGCCTCCACGTTATGCGGGTACCTCTGCGCGTACTCCTCCGCCACCTTCGTCCCATAGGACGTTCCGTACAGCACCAGCTTTTCGTAGCCCCCCGCCACTCTGATCGCCTCGATGTCCGCCACCGTGTCCGCGCTCGTATAAAGGCTGCGTGTCGGGCCAATCTGTTTGGCACACGCCGCGATCAACGCTCCCCGCGAGTGGTACGGGCTGGGGTTTTCAAAGGCATGGCACGACAGCGGCTGCGACAAGCCGATCCCGCGCTGGTCGAACACGATCAGATCCCTCGTCGCAGCGATTGGCCCCAGTGTTTCCGCAAACGATTCCGCGAACGGGATCGCTGGCTGGCCCGGACCACCGGCCAGCGCCACGATCGCGTCCCGCGCTTCGCCCACCGCCGCCCTATGGCGGCGTACCGCCAGGTTGATCGTGCCCGGCATCGCCCCCGTCGGGTCCAGCGGCACCGTCACGTGACCGCACGCGAAGTTATTGCTGTTCCCGCACGGCTTGAACGCAATCTGGGCGTTGGCCGGCAAGGGCGCTGCGCCCGATAGGGCGAATGTGCTCAGCAGTGCGACGATGAGTTTCCCTGCGGCAGGTCGCATGTTCGGAATCTATTTCATCGGACGGGACTATGTGTAGGGTCCTCATCTTCATGGGCGCGTGTAGGGTCCTCTGCGTGGACGGCAATCGCCATGTCATCGTTGCGGATCGAGCCCCGGCCGCGATCGGGCCCTATAGCCACGCCGTGCGTGTGGGGGAACTACTCTTCTGCTCCGGGCAGATTCCGCTCGATCCCGTTTCCGGCGAGCTTGTGGGGGAGACCGCCGGGGAGCAGGCGCGGCGCTGCCTGCAGAACCTCCAAGCGGTGTGCGACGCCGCGGACACGACGCTCGAGCGCGCGGTACGGCTCACTATCTACATGACCGACCTCGCGGCCTTCGGTGCAGTCAATCAGGTTTACGGGTCCTTCTTTGGCGCCGATCCACCCGCGCGTGTGACCGTCGGCGTCGCCCAGCTACCCAAGGGGGCGCTTGTCGAGATCGACGCCATCGTCGCTCTTTAGCTCTCTCTCCCGCAGCAATGTCTCTCGCAGCAACGCTCGCCTGACCTTTCCGCTTGCCGTCTGCGGCAGTTCTTCCACGAATTCCACCACCCGCGGGTACTTGTACGGCGCTGTCTCGCGCTTACAGTGCTCCTGCAACTCTGCCACCAGCTCCGGCGAGGGGGTCTGCCCGTCACGCAGGACCACCACTGCCTTCACGACCGCGCCTCGCTCCTCGTCCTCTGCTGACACTGCAGCTGCTTCCGCCACCGCCGTGTGGGACACCAGCGCGCTCTCCACCTCAAATGGGCCGATCCGATAGCCCGCGGAGACGATCACGTCATCGTTGCGTCCTTCGAAGCGCAGGAAGCCCTCTTCGTCTTCGCTCACCACGTCGCCCGTGCGCCACATCTCGCTCTCTGCCCGGTCAGCGATCCTCCACCCACCGTCCTCTGCGCGTTTTGCGCCCTCACCCAGGTAGCCCAAGAAGAAGGTCGGCACGCTGCTCGGCTCCACCACCAGCTCGCCATGCTCGATCGCCAACTTCATTCCAGGCAGCGCCCTGCCCATCGAGCCTGGTCGGATTGGCTCGTTTAGCGGGGCTCCCGTCAGCTGGCCCGTCTCCGTCTGGCCATAGCCATCGCGGATCGACAGGCCCGTCGCCTGCTCCCATATGTGCAGGATCTCGGGGTTCAGCGCCTCTCCCGCCGCCACCAGGCCGCGCAGGGGCGGGCTGAGGTGGGTAGGCCGCGATACCGCTGCGCCCGCTTCTGTCATCAGCGACCCCAGGCTCGCCCCCGCCCGCTTGGCGATCACCCTGTACTCCGTCGGCGCCATGCACAAAACGTTCACCCGCTCCTTCGCCAGCAGTTCCAGGCGCTCATGCGGATCAAAGCGCGCATCGTGCAGCAGCGCCGTCGCCCCCCGCAGCCACGGCGCGATGAACACGTTCCGCGCGCTCTTGCTCCAGCCGCTGGCCGCTGTACACCACACCACATCGCCAGCCTTTGCGTCCAGCCAGTGCGTTGCCTGTACTGCCTGGCCCAACAGGTAGCGCTGGCCATGCACCACTCCCTTCGGCTCGCCCGCCGTCCCACTGGTGAACGTGATCAGGCACGGGTCCTCCGGGGTCAGCGCCAGCGGCGGCGCCGGCTCCGCCGCGAACAGACTCTCATCCGGCACGCTCAACACGCGGCAGTGCGGGGCAGCGACGTTCAGCTCGGCGATGTCGCGCTCGTCGGCCAGTACCAGCGTCGGGTTCGCCGCCTCCAGACGCAGGCGCAGGTCTTTAGCTCGCAGCTGCTCCGTGCACGGCAGCACCACCGCGCCCACACGGAAACATGCCACCATCGTCAGCACCCACTCCGGGCGGTTGCCGATCACCGTCATCACCACATCGCCCTTCTTCACTCCCAGGCGCGTGAGCGTGCCCGCCAGCGCCGCGCTGCGGGACTGGATCTCGCCGAAGCTCCATTCCCGCCGACTGCCATCGCGCGCCAGCTCCACCAGCGCCAGCCCATCCGGGGGCAGTCGGTCCACCACATCGCTCACGAAGTTCACCCCGGTATTCTCTCCTAGGAGGGTGGCGCAGGCCGGTGCGCTCAGGCCCTCCCTATTCAATCCACCGCTGAACCCCGACATTGGAGTCTCCAGAGCATGGCTGTAGCCACCTCCCCCTATGAGCAGTCCGACGAGCAGAAGGCCATCGTTGAGATGGTTCGGCAGTTCGCCGACGAGCAGATCATTCCCAACGCCGAGCACTACGACGGCAAGGACGAGTACCCCGAGCCGATCGTTGAGCAGATGAAGGAGCTTGGGCTCTTCGGCATCACCATTCCCGAGGAGTACGGGGGGCTCGGGCTTGACTTGACCACCTACTGCATGGTCGTGGAGGAGCTCTCGCGGGGGTGGATCTCGATTTCAGGCGTCATCAACACGCACTTCATCGGCTCCTATCTGCTGATGAAGTACGGCTCCGAGGAGCAGCGCCAGAAGTACCTGCCGCGCATGGCCACCGGCGAGATTCGCGCTGCCTTCTCGCTGTCCGAGCCCGAGCTCGGCTCCGATGTGCAGGCCATCAAGACCTCCGCCAAGAAGGGCGAGGATGGGACTTGGGAGATCAACGGGCAGAAGATGTGGGTTACCAATGGGCTGATGTCCGCGTTGGTGTTCGTGCTTGTCAAGACCGATCCCGACGCTCAGCCCAAGCACAAGGGCTTCACCTGCTTCATCGCCGAGAAGGAGCCCGGGGTGGGGGAGAACACCGGCGCCTATGCCGGGCTGAACGTGCCCCCCAAGATCAAGAAGATGGGCTACAAGGGCGTCGAGTCCACCGAGCTCGTCTTCGACGGCTACAAGTGCCCCGCCGAGAACGTCCTCGGCGGCGAGGCCGACGGGTTGCACAAGGGGTTCGCGCAGATGATGGACGCTTTGGAGGTCGGGCGTGCCAATGTGGCCGCGCGCGGCGTCGGGCTGGCGCAGCGCTCGCTCGAGCTTGCCCTGCGTTACTCCCAGGAGCGCAAGACTTTCGGCAAGCCCATCTCCGAGCATCAGGCCATCCAGTTCAAGCTCGCCGACATGGCCACCCAGGTCGACGCCGCGCGTATGCTCACGCGCCGCGCCGCGCAGATGAAGGACGCCGGCGAGCGCTCCGATCTCGAGGCCGGCATGGCCAAGCTGTTTGCCTCCGAGGCCGCGCTCTTCTGCGCCACCGAATGCCTGCGCATCCACGGTGGCTACGGCTATTCCAAGGAGTACGAGATCGAGCGCATCTACCGCGACGCTCCGCTGCTCCTCATCGGCGAGGGGACTTCCGAGATCCAGCGCATGGTCATCGGACGCAAGCTGTTGCAGCGCCATAAGATCTAGACTCCCAGTGGGGACTCAGCGGAGGGAGGAGTGAGTGAAGATGGCCGAGGACGCCAAGGCATTGATCGAGGTCGCCGTGCGCCGCTTTCTCAAAGAGGTGCCTGCGCTCGAGCCGCTCAAGCTCGTCGTCGGCGTCGAACTGCGCGGGCGCGGCGACGTCCAGCACTTTCGCCTGGAGATGCCCGGCATCAAGGTCACCAAAGGGGCTGCCGCCGATGCCCGCATGCGCGTCGAAATGCGCCGCGAGTTCTTCAATGTCATGGCCAAGGAAGCCAAGGTCCCCGACTGGATCGAGGCCTTCACCTACGGCCAGGCCAAAGCTTCCGGGCCCGAGCAGTTCGTCAAGCTCATCGCCAACGTCGTCGAGCGCCAGCAGGAGCGCCAGCGCGCGCGGCGGGCCAAGCCGCATCCGAGCTAAGGACGTCTAGTGATAGGCAGTGATCTGCTGCGCTAGAAACGCCAGCGACGCCAGCAGGAAGAAGCACATCACGTACAGGGAGAAGTTCTCGTTTTTCATGGCTTCCTCGCTTGCACGATAGCGCTCGTCGCGGTCACGCGAGCATGGGGGTGCGGTCACGCCAGAACTGCACCCTCGTCGTACAGCTTGATCACCTTCACCGCTCCCGGCACCGCGTCCAGGCACAGGCGGCAAAGCACGCACTCGTCCAGGTTTTTCTCCACCAACTCCAGCGTGCCGGTCTCGGCCGTGGTGAAGATGTCCACCGGGCAGGCTTCGGTCAGCTTTGTGGCCAGCGCGGGGTCCGCCGCGGTCTCGTCATTGACTTCTACGGCTATGAAGGTACCTGCGGCCTTCATGCCGCGCTCCTCGCTGCAAGCTTGTCTCCGATCAAGCCCGGGATGTCCTCGATGCGCTCTGCCACTGTGATGCCGGCCTGCGCTAGGCGCGCGATCTTCTCGCTCGCCGTGTCCTCCTTACCTTCCACGATCGTGCCCGCGTGGCCGAAGCTCATGCCCGGCATCTCATCCATGAACCGGCCCGCCATGAAGGCCACGATCGGAAGACGGCTGTTGTGCTCGGTGACCCACTTCGCTAGCTCCGCCTCCATGCGGCCGCCCGGCTCTGTGTAGATCACGATGCCCTGCGTCTGCTCGTCGGCCTCGAACAGCGGCATCAGCTCGGCGTAGCTCTGGCCGATGATCGCGTCGCCGCCGATCGATACTGCGGTGGACTGGCCCAGTCCGGCCGCGCTCAGCGTCGAAGACATCTCCGTTGTCATACCGCCGCTGCGCGAGATCACGCCGATCGGGCCCGGCGTGTATGCCTGCGCCGCGTTGCGTGCCGGGCCGCCGATCCCGCCCATCTTGATCACATCCGGCACGATGATGCCCAGGCAGTTCGGGCCGATGATGCGGGCTCCGCGCAGGGTCGCCAGCTCCACCATCTCCGCCACGTCGCGGCGGGGGATGCGCTCCGTCACGATTACGATCAGCTTCACGCCGTTCTCGATCGCCTCGAACACCGCGTCCTTTGTGAAGGCGGGGGGGACCGTCACGACGGAGCCGTCGATCGGTGCGCCGTGGTGCTCGACAGCCTGCGCCACCGTGTCGAACACCGGCACCCCATGCACCTCGCGGCCGAGGCGGCCCGGTGTCACGCCGCCGACCACCTTCGCGCCCGCGCCATAGTCCAGGCACTCACGCGTCAGGTTCACCGCCTCGCGGCCCGTGATGCCCTGCACGATGAACGTCGTCTCCGCGTCGATCAAGATGCTCATGCGGCTGGGACCCCCTGGATCTTCTCCACCGCACGCCGCGCGGCCTCGTTCAACGACACGCTGCGGTCCGCGTAATCCACTCCGTACTTCTCCAGGATCTTGAAGCCCTCCTCCTCCCACGCCCCCGGGATGCGGAAGATCGCGATCTTCTCCGACGGATCGTGGCCCAGCTCGAGGCACGCCTTGATGACCCCTCGCGCCACGATGTCCACCCGCGTGTTCGACACGATCGACATCATCACCGCGATCTTGTCCACGCCCGGCTTCTGCAGCACCAGCTTCGCCAGGCCGCATGCCTTTGACACCGAAGGGTTGCCGCCGATCTCGCAGTAGTTCGCCGGTTTGCCGCCATGCGCGCGTACCGCGTCGAACAGCGTCAGCGAGCCGCCGCCCGCGCCGATCACGAGGCCCAAGTTGCCGTCGAACTCCGTCACGTTGCCCGCCACGCCGCGGTGGTCCTGTGCGTCCACTTCCTCGCCCGCCAGCTCAAACGGCGTCGCCTCCCGCGCCTGCCGCGTCTCCTCATCGCCTACGCCCAGATCCTTCAACAGCAGCTTGTGGCGACCCCGCGCCTCGTTCTCGATGTCCATATGCGCGTCCAGTGCCACGAACGAGCCGTCCTTGAGCTGGCCCAGCGGATTGATCTCCGCCAACGTCATGTCGTTCTCCACGAACAGCTTCGCCAGTCTTGCCACGATCGGCGTCAGCTTGTTCAGCGCGCTGCCCGTCACACCTGTTGCGGCGATCACCTCCTTGGCCTCGTAGTCGCCGAACGGGAGGATGTTCGAGAAGTGCCTGCGGCCCACCTTCTCGGGCTGCTCCTCCGCCACCTGCTCGATGTCGATCCCACCCACCGGCGAGAAGATCATCACCGGCTGCTTGCGGATGCCATCCCACACCACGCCTGCGTAGTACTCCTGTTCCACCTCTGCCTTTGGATCGACCAGTACGCCACGGGGCATGTGGCCGTTGATCTGGAGCGCCAGGATGTCGCGCGCGTGGGCTTCGGCTTCCTCGGGCGTGTCCGCGAACTTCACGCCGCCCGCCTTCATGCGGCCGCCCGTCAGAACCTGGGACTTGATCACCGTCGGGCCGCCAATGCGACGTGCGATCTCGCGCGCTTGCGCTGGGTCCGTCGTGAAGCCGAAGTCGGTGACGGGGATGCCTGCGCGCTTGACGATCTCGCGCGCCTCGTACTCGAAGAATCTCATTTCGGCGCGGAACCCTACACGGAGGCGCCGGCCGGCGTGAAGCCGTAGGCCTCGGCCAGCTCGGGGTCCTTGCGCGCCAGCATCTCGGCTAGGCCAACCATCACCTGGCACTGCTTCCAGGTGGCGTCGTCCTGCATCTTGCCGTCGATCATGTGCACGCCGCGGCCGTCGGGGATTGCTTCGATCACCTTCTTGGCGAAGGCCACCTCCTCGGGGTCCGGGGAGTAGACGCGCTTGGCGATCGCGATCTGCGCGGGGTGCAGCGACCACGCGCCCACGCAGCCCAGCAGGAAGGAGGCGCGGAACTGCGTTTCGCAGCCCTCCTCGTCGCGGATGTCGCCGTAGGGACCATAGAAAGGCAGCGCGCCGACCGCTGTGCAGGCGTCGACCATGCGCGCGATCGAGTAGTGCCACGGGTCCTGCTGGTAGCTCGGGCGAGGAGCGTCGGGGTTCTCGGGATCCGGGTCGGCGATCGTGCGATAGCCGGGGTGGCCGCCGCCGACGCGCGTCGTCTTCATGCGGCGGCTCGCCGCCAGGTCCGCTGGGCCGAAGCTCATGCCCTGGATGCGCGGGCTCGCCGCCGCGATCTCCTCCAGGTTGGCCACGCCCAGCGAGGTCTCGAGGATTGCGTGCAGCAGGATCGAGCGCTCCAGGCCCGCTTTGGCCTCCAGCTGCGCCAGCAGGCGATCCACATAGTGGATGTCCTCTGCGCCCTCCACCTTGGGGATCATGATGACCTCCAGGCGGTCGCCGATCTCGCTCACCAGTTCGGTGATGTCATCGAGCATCCACGGCGAGGCCAGCTCGTTCACGCGCGTCCACAGCGCCGTCTCGCCCAGGTCCATCTCGCGGCCCACCTTGATTAGGCCCGCGCGCGCCGCCAGCTTGTTTTCGACTGGCACCGCGTCCTCCAGGTTGCCCAGCAGGATGTCCACCTTGGGGGCGATATCGGGCACCTTGGCGACCATCTTCTCGTTCGAGAAGTCGAGGAAGTGGATCATCCGGGACGGCTTGAAGGGGATCTCGTGGGCGGGCTCTGGGGCGCCGATCGCGAGGGGCTTGTAGAAGGCTCTTGGATTACGCATAGGCTGATACAGGATATAGAGGGGCTGGCTCGCCGGCCTCTTGGCTCCTAGAGAGGCCCTGCTTATGGCCTCTTGGCCTCCACTGCGCCCATGCGCCATGATTCGGCGCCCCGATATCCTCAAACCAGGAGAGTGCATGAGTACGGACACGCTTGCAGTTGAGACCGACCAGGCCGCGCGCGAGGCCAGCGGCGCGCACCCCTACGGCCGCTACCTCGAGGAGTTCGAGGTCGGCGCCATCTACAAGCACTGGCCCGCCAAGACCGTTACCGAGGCCGACGACCACCTCTTCTGCCTGATCACCATGAACCACCATCCGCTGCACATCAACGACGTCTACGCCGCGGGCTCCCAGCAGGGTCGCAACGTCGTCGTGGGGCCGCTCGTCTACTCGCTTGCGCTCGGCATGTCCGTCAGCGACGTCTCCGGCAAGGCCATCGCCAACCTCGCCACCGAAGAGCTCAAGCATCCCGCGCCCGTCTTTCACGGCGACACGCTCTTCTGCGAGTCCGAGGTGCTCGAGAAGCGCGAGTCCCAGTCAAAGCCCGACAGGGGCACCGTCAAGGTCCACACTCGCGTGCTCAACCAGGATGGCGTGCTTGTCGCCGAGTTCAAAAGGCTCGTGCTCGTGCCCCGCAAGCCCGAGGCGCGATAGGCTCCCGAGGTCGTTCTACCCCCCAAGGAGCTGCCCAAAAGTCATGGAGACCACTGTCACTGCCCATACCGAGAACAAGCGCTTGTTGAGCTGGGTCGAGGAGATCGCGTCCCTCACTGAACCACAGGAGATCCACTGGTGCGACGGCTCCGCCCAGGAGTACGAGAGCCTCTGTCAGACGTTGGTTGAAGCTGGCACTTTCCGCAAGCTCGCCGACGCCAAGCGCCCCAACTCCTACCTCGCGCTCTCGGACCCCGGCGACGTGGCACGGGTCGAGGACCGCACCTTCATTTGCTCCGCCAAAGAGGCCGACGCCGGTCCCACCAACAACTGGCGCGAGCCCGGCGAGATGCGCGAAGCGCTCGATGAGCTCTTCCAAGGCTCGATGCGCGGGCGCACCATGTATGTCGTGCCCTTCTCGATGGGACCACTCGGCTCGGATAAGAGCCAGATCGGCGTGCAGCTCACGGACTCCGCCTATGTCGCCGTCAGCATGCGCATCATGACGCGCATGGGCCAGGCCGCGCTCGATGCGCTCGGCGAGGAAGGCGAGTTCGTGCCCTGCCTGCACTCCGTCGGCATGCCGCTTGACAGCGACCCCGCCCATCCCGCGCCCGGGCAGCCTACGCAGGACGTGCCGTGGCCGTGCAACGCCGAGAACAAGTACATCGTGCATTTCCCCGAGACCCGCGAGATCTGGTCCTTCGGTTCGGGCTACGGCGGCAACGCCCTGCTCGGCAAGAAGTGCCTCGCGCTGCGCATCGCCTCCGTCATGGCCCGCGACGAGGGCTGGATGGCGGAGCATATGCTGATCTTGAAGTTGATCTCGCCCGAGGGCGATGTCAAGTACATCGCCGCCGCCTTCCCCAGCGCCTGCGGCAAGACCAACCTCGCGATGCTCATCCCCACGCTCGAGGGCTGGACCGTGCAGACCATCGGCGATGACATCGCCTGGATGAAGTTTGGGCAGGATGGCCGCCTCTACGCCATCAACCCCGAGGCCGGCTTCTTCGGCGTCGCTCCCGGTACCGGCGAGCACACCAACCCCAACGCCATCCACACCATCGCCAGCAACTCGATCTTCACCAACTGCGCCCTCACCGACGATGGCGATGTCTGGTGGGAGGGCATGACACGCGAGGCGCCGGCCCATCTCGTGGACTGGCACGGCGAGGACTGGACGCCCGCCTCAGAGACACCCGCCGCGCATCCCAACGCGCGTTTCACCGCTCCTGCCGCGCAGGATCCGGCGATTGCGCCGGAGTGGCAGGACCCTGCTGGCGTGCCCATCGACGCCATGCTCTTCGGCGGCCGGCGCTCCACTGTCGTGCCGCTCGTCACCGAGGCGCTCGACTGGGAGCACGGCGTTTTCCTCGGCGCCACCATGAGCTCCGAGAAGACCGCCGCCGCCGCCGGCAAAATTGGAGAGCTGCGCTTCGATCCATTCGCGATGCTGCCCTTTTGCGGCTACAACATGGCCGACTACTTCGCGCATTGGCTCCAGATCGGCCGCACGCCGGGCGCCAAGCTGCCCAAGATCTTCTACGTCAACTGGTTTCGCAAGGGCGAGGACGGACGCTTCCTCTGGCCTGGCTTCGGCGATAACTCGCGCGTGCTCGCCTGGGTCTTCGCCCGCTGCGCCGGTCACGGCGCCGCCAGGGAGACCCCCATCGGCATCGTCCCCCCCGAGGGCGTCGAGGGGATCGACACCAGGGGCGTCGACGTTTCGCCCGAGGCTATCGCTGAGCTCCTGCGTGTCGATACCGCCGAGTGGCGCGCGCAGCTGCCTCACTTCCACGAGCACTTCGGCAAGTTCGGGAACCTGCCGCCCGAGCTGCATGCGCAGCTCAAAGCGTTGGAGGATCGGCTGGCTTAGGGAGTTGTGCTGAGGGAGTTGGTTTCCCTCCCAGCCTACATTCCTATCTAAAAGCCCGAAAGTAGGCTGGAGAGTTTTTCCTATTCATGCCCGTGCGGCTCGGCTGCTGCTGCCGGCGGGCGTGACTCCTCCGCCAGCGAGGTGATCGTCAGCGCTCCGCGCGCCGCCGATTCCAGCACCTCTGTGGCCTCCTCCAGCGAGCGCGCATACAACTCCACCAGCAGGTGCACGATGATCCGTGCGTCGTCTTCGTGCTTGTGAAAGCGCACGTGCGTGAAGAACTCGCGCACGCCGTGATCGCCGAACGCTGCGTAGCTGAGGGCATCGCCCGCCTCGGGACCCGAGCAGCTCTCCACGTCCTCTGAGTCCACTGCCACCGTGCACGACGCCACCCACGGCGTGCCCGCGATCATCCGTTCCCAGCGGTCCTCGATCGGCTCCACCCTGCCGTTTGAAAAGCCCAGGTGGGGCTGGTCGTGCATGCAGTCCAGGCACTGCACGACTGCCTCCTGCAGCTCGTCCACCACTTCCGAGCGCTCGCCCGTCTCGGGGTCGTTCTTGTGGATGCCCTCGTAGTGCACCTGCACCTCGAGGTCCTGGGACCAGCAGCGGTAGCAGCGCAGCCAGCTATGGGCAATCAGCTCTGGGGCAGAACCCTCCATGAGAGCATTGTATGCGTCGAGGGGTCCTTACCCGGAATGGGGCGCCTTGGGCGGACGGGCAGGGGTCAGAAAAGCAGACGGGGCGTCCACTTGGGACGCCCCGTCCGATACCTCCATCGCGCCGGCGGCTAGTGCCTGCGCCGCCTGCTGTGCTTCTTGAGCTTCAGCTTCACCTGCACGTCACCGACATGGGTGACAGGGGTATTGCTGCCACGGGCCAGGAACGTCGTCGTGGTGAGCACGTTCAGCTTCCTGCCCTGCTTGAGCGCCTTCAGCACTTTGCCGGAGGGGTTGATGATGATCGTGAAGGTGCCGGGCGCGGGGATCGGGAGGATCGTCGTGCCGTACGTCACCGGTGCGTTGTTCACACAGCGCCTGCCCTTCTTCACGAAGCCACGTGTGCAGCGCCGGGAATGGCGCCTGGCCGCCTCGGCGAGCGCCAGCAGCCTTGCGCGGGCCACCGTGGCCCCCTGCTGGACGACGCCCGTGGCGGTCGCCGTGCCCGGAACCGGGAACTGCGCGACGATCACGAGCTGTCCCGTCTTGGGGTTGAACTGCGGGTTGCCGATCGGGACGAACTGGCTGCTCGGCGGTGGCGGTGGCGGCGCCGCCACCGTCAGGATCTCGCTGCCGCACGCGCTCACCGCCGGACCGAGGATGCCGTTGCCGGAGTAGCTCGCCTGGAAGTAGTACGTGCCAGTCGGCAGGCTCAACGGATTCGACGCGGGCCCTGAGCCCGTAGTCATGCCGCCGCCTGCGCCCTTGATCTGACCGCTCACGCAGTGCGAGTCGCTGTAGACCGCGTAGCTGATGCGGCCCGTGACCGGCTGCCCTCCGGGCGCAGTGACTGTGGCGTTGTCGGTCACCGGCGTGTTCGGCGGCACCGTGATCTGCGCTCCGGCCACCCCCCCGCCGCTGAGCACCGTGGTGATCGTGGGACCGGGCAGTGGCACCGGGGTGCCGAACGTCATCACCTCGTTACCGCAGGCGCTCTTGGTCGGCGTGTTCGGGTGTTCGCCTTCGTTGCCCGAGTATTCGACCACCCAGAAGTACTTCGCGTTGTTGGCCAGCGGCGTCGTCACTCCGACCGGGTTGGAGGCTGCGGCGGTGCCGGCCGTCACGGTCTTGGTTCCAGCGTTGGCGACCAACACGGTGCACTTGGGATCCGAGTACACCTTGTAGGTGACCGTGCCCGTTGCCTGCGTGGCGTTGGGCCCCACGATCGTTGCCGTGTCAGTTACGTCGGCCGGTGTTGGCAGGGCGATGACCGGCCCCGTCACCGTGGGGTTGGCCGTGTCCGTCAGCGATGACGTCACGAAGTCGTTGACGTTGCCCGCAGCCAAGGCCGCTTCAAAGGGGGCCTCCAGCGTTATGTAGGTGTACTGCCCAGGCTGCAACGCGGTCGTGAAGGAGACCGTCCCGCCGTCGCGGCTTTCAGGATCGGGCGTCAGCACCGTGTCGGGGCCGTAGTAGTCGAAAGGCGATTCGGTGTTGCCGGGAGGGCCAAACGGGCATTCGTCCGGCGCAGGAGTGATGGAGCCGTTACACATGCCATCGCCATCGAGTCCAAAGGCCCCGTCTCCAGAGCCGTCCACTCCGAGGTGGATGCTGCCCAGCGGGACCGAGGTGTCGTTCTGGATCGCCACCGTGATGTCATCCGAACCGTCGTAGAAGCCCTGCGTCGTGTCCTGCAGAACGGTCGTCCCCGTGTTGGTCACGTCCACCAGGAACTGACAGGTCGTGTCCAGGCCGATCGCCGGACACTGGAAGAACGGTGGGCTGGTGGGACCGGCGGGTGGGCCCTGGGCGGATCCCGATGCGAGCACACTCGGAGCGAGCACCGCGAGACCTCCCAAGGCCAGCGCAAGCGCCAGCGCGCTTCTGAACTTACTCATATGCACAATACCTCCTCGTGCCGCGCGGCCCACAAGAATGACCGGGGCATCGATTGTCGCCTGGCAAGAATCCGAACAGGCTATACCGTCGAGCACTCAGACCGCGCTACGTGGACGGATTGGTAACGCGCTCGCTACAGGGCTACTACGCGATCCCGATGCGCAATGTGGCCTCGAAGTCCGTCTTCGGGATCGGGCCCAGGCAGGGCGAGGTCGCGCCCGCTGTGCGGTAGCGCTCCAGGCCCGCGTGTACCGCCTGCTCATCGCCTACAGCTGTGAGCTGCTCCAGGAAGTCTTCTGAGATCGCCGCCTGCATTGCATCGACATCGCCCGCGGCCGCGTCAAACGCTCTGATGTCTGCGTCGAAGCCCGAGCGTTCCAGCATTGCTCGGTAGAACGGCAGGCCAAAATAGGGGAGCAGGTCGCGGCGCATCGCCGTGAAGGCGTCGGTGGGGTCATCTACCAGCGCTGCCGGGACCGCCGGGACGATGTCAAAGCCTGCCAACGTCCTACCTGCGCGTTCGCGGCCCTTCCTCACCTCGGGTATCACGACGTCCTTGATGTACTGCGGCGAGCACAGCCACAGCAGCACCCCATCGCCGATCTCGCCCGCCAGTCGCAGCATCGCCGGAGATAGGGCCGCGATGTATATCGGCAGCTCCGGGCACGAGTCCAAGCCCACCAAATGAAAGCTCGTGCTCCACTTTTCGCCCGCGGGAGGATCCTCGCCGCGCAGGATCGTGCGCACGATCGATGCGTATTCGCGCATCTCCTTTACGGGCCTGTCGATGCTATGGCCATGCCAGCTCTCCACCACGATCCGGTGGGATATGCCTAAGCCCAGCGTCAGGCGACCGTTGGAGAGCTCATCGATTGTCGCAGCCGTCTGCGCCATCGTCGCCGGAGTGCGCGTGTAGATCGGCACCACGCCCGTGCCCACGCGGATCTGCTCCGTTGCCAGTGCATACGCCGTCAGCACCGTCAGCGACTCCCGGCCCGCGATATGGGTCACGTAGACCGTCTCATAGCCCAGGGACTCCGCAAGTCGGACACGCTCGACGGCACCCTCGAGCGAGCGTGCGGCGGGGATGAAGCAGCCGGTTGCCATGCGGTGGGGAGGATAGGGAAGAGCAGAGGGGGCCGCGCTGTGAGGGCCGTTCGCGAGTTGCGGACAGCGCTGCAGCAGAGGTCGAGCTCTACGCGTCGCCCGGGCTACTTGACGGGCCTGTGTGGCCGTGGGACCATCGCTGATGGAATGCCGAACTCTGGAGTCCGTCGGAAGATCAGACATCGGCGCCAGGGTTCGATTCCGGGGTCCCACGACTACGGAGCCGTGGGTTTCCTCTAGCGCCAATCAACCAAGCAAAGGAAGATCGATGATCAGAGCAAAGAAGGCGTGGGGCAGACGAGCTGTCCCAGCGCCAGTGCCCGAAGCAGAGGGCAAAGCGAGACGCGCCGCTGGCACGGAACCGACGGGAGGGGCATGGCGATGAGCACAACCAAGACCCTCTTTATGGCAATCGCAGCAACGTTGCTGTTCGGCCTCCTCACGGCGCCGGCGTTTGGAGACTTTGTTGGTAAAGAAGGCACATCGAAAGGAGAAAACATAGAATTTACCTTCGGCGAAGTGGTCGTCAAATGCGCTAAAGATACAGATAAATATATAATGCGCGAAGATTTTGAAGCGCAAAACCCAGCTAAAAAAGGACACATTGACGCGACTATCTTCTTTGAAGAATGTCAAGCAAATCAGGGTATAGGCCATGTAGAAGACTTTGAATGCGGCATCGAGTTTAAACCTATCGGGAGAGCTAAATTCAAAAGTGCTTGCACAATCAATCTTCTATGCTGCCTGGTCCAGATCGAAGGGCCTCCTCTCAACCAGGATTTGGGGAAACTCATATACAAGAATGTACCCCCGAACTCGGTTGAAATCAATGCAGAACTCTCAGGCATAACCTATAAAACCGAAGGGCCCTGCGAAGGGATCAAAATTGCCAAAAAAGCCAGTAATGGCACTTACAAAGATCCCCAGACCGAGGAAGGCTCCGAACTCAATGGCATACAATGCAACAGCATCACGGGTTCGGGCTCAGTCCTCCAGACCGCCCTGCAGACCATATTCACCAAAGAAGTCAAAACAGAATGTGAAGAACCGCCTGCTGTCGAATACAAAGCTACTTCAAATGAACAGGCTCTGAAAGAGTGGGGCAGCGAAAAAGGCGAACTCAACGCAAAAGAATCGGGCAATGGCGTGAAACTTGACAAGTACATCGCGTCGGATCTGGCGCCCGAAGAAATGCAGATTAAAATGATGGACAAAGCCGCTAAAGCAACGTCTGGATTGACCAATAGCGTCGTGACCACTCCGGTCGCCCAGTCGGCCGTCGCGGTGCTCGTGAGTCTACCCGTGGCCTGCTCGGCGACCATGACGGCGCCCAATGTCGAAGACCTGGCTCTCGAAGAAGAGTGGTCAGCGAACAAAGGCACACTGGAAGCGCTTATCAAAAATGCCGGGATCATGAGCTGCGGTACAAAAGAAGCTCCAAAACTGATCGTGCGCAAAGATTCTGCCAGCGCAACGGCAGGATTCAAGCGCTTCATGAACGAAATCAACAAAACAACCTGGGCAAAATTCGTGAAAACGGGCAAGTTGGCCGCGAACAACGAATGGCCTGCGACGGTCGAAAAAACCGGTGAAGGCGGGGAAGGCGAGGCGAAAACCGTGTATAATACACCCAACTCGATGGGTTATGCCGACCTTGCGGACGCCAAGACCGTGGGCTTCACATCCTTGCCGACGCACCATAAAAACGGGAAAGAAGAATACTATTCCTTCTTCGTTGAAGTCCAGAATAGCAACAAAGGCACGGTCAAATTTGCTTCACCAGAAGCAGGATCCGGAGCTTCTAACTGTGAAGCTACAACGTACACCGAACCGGAAGGAGGGGTTGCACCCGACGTGGATTGGTCCCTCGCGAGTGAGTCAAATGGTCTCGCCGGAACGACCTATCCGATATGCACACTCACATTCGACCTAGCCTGGCAGCACTATTCCTACCTGGGCTCGGAAATCTTCCTCCAGGAACAGTACGCCGACACTGTGCAGAGCTACCTGATGTGGCTCTTGATAAAGGGGCAGAATGAAAAAGCGCTGAAGAGCGATCACTTCGCGCCGTTGCCCTCGGAAACGATCAGCAAAGCAGCGAAAGGAGTCAAACTCTACGTAGGTCTGTAGCAGCCGGTCTGAGCCGGCCGCAACCGGGACACGGGGAGGCCTCGTCGCATGGGGGCCTCCCCGACCGGTTCGATTGTGGCGATCGGCTTGAGCCGTGGTCGGGCGATCGGCTTGAGCCCTACCGACATTTGCTCGTGGATATCCTCAGGCTCCGCCGAGCATCGCGGCCCAGGGGTAATAGAGGAACGTCGGGAGCGACGTCGGCGCGCCGGTGATGGTGTTATTCATGAACAGCAGCTCGGGGGATATGTACAGCGGAATGTTGTTGACTGTTCTCACCCACCGCTGCAGCGCGCGGATCGCAAGCGGCGCGCGCAGCTGCGGATCGGCCTGCGCCCGCGCTTCTGCGAACAGGCTGTCGGCGTGCGGGTCTTTGAAGCCGTCGAAGTTGTACGACGAATTGCTGAGTCCCCAATAGAAGAACGCCTGCAGCGGTTCGGCCTGGTCGAGGTAGGCCGCGCGACCGATCGTCCAGTCGATGCCCCTGCGCGCAGCCTTGGAGAACATCAGCGCTTCATAGCGAGCTCGCGGCAGCCTCGCGACGGCCATTTTCAAACCGATTTCTGCGGCTGCGCCCCGAACCGCCTGCGCGACCGCCAGCGACTGGAGGTCGCCCTGCTCGATGCCGATGGTCATCGTCGCCTTGGGTTCGCCGGCTTCCACGACGAACGTGCGCGCCGGGCCCCCATGACGGGGCACGGGCGTGTCGGCTGCCAGCCACCATGTGCGAAACCGCTGCGTCGCATAAGCGAAGGAGTCCGGCGGGATCGGGAAGAGCTCGGGTACGGCAACTTCGTGCAGGACAGACTGGATGATGCTCGTACGTTCAATGCCGAAGGAGAGCGCCTTGCGGATCCTCCAGTTCGCGTCCAGTCCAGTGCTCTGCAGCGGCTGCAGGATCTCCTGGCTGGTCGACAGTCCTGCATAGATGCTGCCAAGCGAGGCAAGTCGCGGGATACCCGCGATCGGGACTTCGTAAGTCCCGTCGATCCTCCCCGCTGTAAGCGCCTCGATCAGCTTCGTGGGGTCGGTGATGAACTTGAAGACGAGCGTCTGGACCCTGGGCTCGAGCGCTTCATCCCAGTAAGCGGGGTTGCGCCTGAGCACGATCTGGCGCCCGCGCGTCCAGCTGCTCAGCTCGAAGGGGCCTGTGCACATGAGCCCTCCTGCGGGCGAGCCATACGCCGATCCCCTGGCCTCGGCGTAGCGCTGCTCGATCACCGTGCCCAGGCCCGTGGACATCATCTGCGCGACCAGCACATCGGGGATCTTGGTGGTAAGCGTGATTTTGTCGGGGCCAGTCTGGGCGATGCTCTGGATGTCGTTTACCCATGCGCGATAGCGCGTACCGAGCCTGGGGTCCAGATGGCGCCTGAGGCTGTAGACCACGTCGCCCACCGTCATCGGGGCGCCGTCCCAGAAGCGCACGCCTGCGCGGATCTTAAAGACCGTGGTGGTTGGCGTGGGGTGTGTCCAACTGGTTGCCAGGCCCGGCTGCAGGCTCAGATCGGGGCCGGTGCGCTGCAGCGCGTCGCAGGTGTTGGCAAGGACCGTGTTCTCGGACAGGCCCCGGGCCTTCAGTGGGTCGAGCGAAGTCGGTTCGCCGTAGGGCTCATCCCAGGTGACGCGCGCCAGGCTCGTGCGCGGCGCACGCGTCGTCGTCTCGATCGTGACACCGGATGGATGGAACGCGCTGCCGCCGCCCACGAGAGGAGTCGAGGCTGCCGTCGTGGGGCTTGCGCCGGACCCGCTCCCGCCTCCGCAGCCGGCCAGCCCAGCTACGCTCACCGCGATCAAGAGCGCCATTGCCGCCGCTGGTGCGCCATGCGGTATGTCCAACCCCATATCTCGCCTAGATGCCGGTGTTCATCCGAATATCAGCACTTATTCTAGACCCTTGATGGAGGAATCGTTCCGACAGTTTCTGTCGGGCGAAGGGCAAGATCAGCGCTTGACGAAGGGCAAGATCAGCGCTTGACCATCACATAAACCAGGCTTATCGCGAACCCGATCTGGCCGAAAGCCAGCGAGGTGCCCAGGTTCGTCGCGCCCAGAGCGCTTGCCAGCGCGCTCGCCAGTGCGAAGGCGCCGAAGATGATCAGCAGATCGCGCGTCATGGCTGCGCCGGCCGTATGCATGCGTCACTCACAAGGAGTCTCGGGGTCACTGACCCATCCTCCCCTCCAAAATCCTTACAAGTGTGGCCTCGTCCAGCTCCTGCTCCTGCTGATCCAGCCAGTTTCGGGCTGCCGCACGTCCGCCGAGCGCTCTGATTCCGCGCTCCCCGTGCTCGTTCGCGAAGTCACTCAGCGCGCCCGCGCGGCGCGCGCTCAGCCTGCGCTTGGGCAGGTCCAGGTTGGCACGGTGCTCCTCCAGGGCCTCCAGCAGCTCCTCGATACCGCTGGGCGGGGGCATGGCGCAGACCGCGAGGACCGGCGTTGTGCGCGCGCCCAGTGAGCGCAGCGCCGCGCTCAAGTCGCGGCGCGCGCTTGTGGCCACTTGGCCGAGGTCGGACTTCGTCACCACCAGTACGTCCGGTATCTCCATGATCCCCGACTTTAGGAACTGCAGCGCATCGCCGCTGCCCGGCTGCACCACCACCGCGACCGTGTCCGCCACGTCGGCGATGTCCGTCTCCGCCTGGCCCACGCCGACCGTCTCGATCACGACGATGTCGAACGCCGCCGCCAGCGCCTGCGCCGCCGCGCGCGTGCCCCAGGCGAGGCCGCCCAGGCGCTCTCCGGCGGCTGTCGAGCGGATGAATACGCCCCTGTCGGTTGGGTCGAAGTCGATGCGCGCGCGGTCGCCCAGGAGTGCGCCGCCCGAGCGGCGTGAGCTGGGGTCTACGGCGAGCATCCCCACGCACTTTCCGGTTTTTCTCCAGGAATGTAGGAGGGCCGAGAGGAGCGTGGACTTGCCTGCACCCGGGGGGCCCGTGACGCCGACGATGTGCCCCGGCGCCTCGTGGCCCAGCTTCGCCGGGGAGAGTTCGCGCAGCAGCGCCGCCGCCTGCGTGCGGTCGGCTTGCGTCGTGCTCTCCAGCAGGTTCAGCGCCGCCGGGGCCGCGCTCACGTCGCGTTCGCGCAGGCGCGCGCCCAGCGCCGAGCCTTGCTCGCTCACGCCGCCGCGGGGATGCCCGCTCCCACCAGCTCCACGATGTCGCGCATGATGCGCGTGATGTCGAAGTCCTTCGGCGTATATACCGCCGCCACGCCTGCTGCCTTTAGGGGAGCCACGTCCTGCTCGGGGATGATGCCGCCCACCACCACCGGGGCCTCCACGCCGGCCTCGCGTAGTGACTCCATTACCGCCGGGATTAACTCGCGGTGCGAGCCGGAGAGGATCGACAGGCCGATCACGTGCACGCCCTCCTGCAGAGCGCTCGCGGCGATCTGCGACGGGGTCAGGCGGATGCCCTCGTACACCACGTCCATGCCCGCGTCGCGCGCGCGCACCGCTATCTGCTCCGCGCCGTTTGAATGGCCATCCAGGCCCGGCTTGCCCACCAGGATCTTCGGGCGCCGGCCCAGCTGCTCCTGCAGGCGCGACACCTCCTCGCGCAGCTCTCCCAGCTCGCCCTCGCTGGCTGGAGCGCCCGCGGCCTCGCCCACGCCCGTGGGAGCGCGGTAGCTGCCGAACACCTCCCGCAGGGTCGCCGCCCACTCCCCCGTCGTGGCCCCCGCGCGGGCTGCCGCGATCGTCGGCAGCATCAGGTTGTCATGGGGGTCTTCGGAGCGCGCCACGCGCGCCAGCTCGGCCAGGGCGGCGTCCACTGCTGCCTGATCGCGCTGCGCGCGCCAGCGGCGTACGGACTCAATCTGTTCTGCCTCCACGGCTGGGTCCACCACCAGGATGCCGCCCTCGGCGTCGTCCGTGAGCGGGGAGGGCTCCGTCTCCGCGAAACGGTTCTGGCCGACCACCACCTGCTCGCCCGACTCGATCCGGCGCAACCGCTCGCGGTGGGAGTCCACCAGCGCCGCCTTCATATACGGGACGGCTTCGACGGCGCCGCCGTGCTCCGCGACCACCGCCATCTCCCGGCGCGCGCCCTCCAGCAGCTCCTGCACGAGCCCTTCCATCACCTTCGAGCCCTCGAAGATGTCCGGGTACTCCAGCATGTCCGTCTCATACGCCATCACCTGCTGGATGCGCAGCGACCACTGCTGGTCCCACGGGCGTGGCAGGCCCAGCGCCTCGTTCCACGCCGGCAGCTGGATCGCGCGCGCGCGCGCCTGGCGCCCGAGCGTGACGGCCAGTGTCTCCAACACGATCCGCTGCACGTTGTTCTCCGGCTGCGCCTCCGTCAGACCCAGCGAGTTCACCTGCACGCCATAGCGGAAGCGCAGCTGGCGCTCGTCCTGCACGCCATAGCGCTCGCGGCCCAGCTCTTCCCAGAGGAGTGCCATCGCGCGCAGCTTCGCGTGCTCCTCGATAAAGCGCACGCCTGCGTTCACGAAGAAGCTGATGCGCCCGAACACCTTCGGCATCAGCTCATCCGCGCGAAGGGCGGGTGGGGATCCTAGTCTCTCGCGCGAGGCATCCAGCACCGCGATCGCGTTGCTCATCGCGTAGGCGATCTCCTGCACCGGCGTCGCCCCCGCCTCCTGCAGGTGGTAGCTACAGATGTTGATCGGGTTCCAGCTCGGAACATGCTCGACCGTGTAAGCGATCATGTCCGCGATCAAGCGCATCGACGGGGCGGGGGGGAAGGCGTAGGTGCCGCGCGCAAGGAACTCCTTGATGATGTCGTTCTGCGTCGTGCCCTGCAGCTGCTCCTCGGCGACGCCCTGCTCCTTCGCCGCCACGATGTACAGCGCCAACAGCCACGCGGCGGTGGCGTTGATCGTCATCGACGTGTTCATCTCGCCCAGCGGAATGCCCTGCATCAGGGTCTGCATGTCGCCGCGGTGCGTAATCGGCACGCCCACCTTGCCCACCTCGCCCCGCGCGAGCTCATCGTCGGGGTCGTGGCCCGTCTGCGTCGGCAGGTCAAATGCGACCGAGAGGCCCGTCTGGCCCTTCGCCAAGTTGCGCCGGTACAGCTCGTTGCTTGCCTTCGCCGTCGAATGACCCGCGTACGTGCGCATCATCCAGGGCTGATCGCGTTCCGGCAGGCGGGGGCTGTGCTCGCCGCTCATGTCCCAATTGTACGTCCGCGCTCTGACTGGGAGTAGCGAGGGGCCCGGCTCGCCGGCCTATGGCCGGCTGCGCCACCCTCTATTCTGGCGCGGTATGCCGCCGCAGACGATCGAGCTGCCCCGCGTTGACGGGCCCGGGACGGGGATGGACGGCTCCTGGCGCGTCATCGTCCGCAACGACGACCACAACACCTTCGACCACGTCGCTCGCACCCTCGCCAAGTTCATCCCGGGCGTTACGCTCGAGCGCGGGCATGAGATCGCCAATCAGATCCACAGCTCCGGGCAGGCGATCGTCTACACCGGCCACAAGGAGCCGGCAGAGCACTACTGGGATCAGCTCAAGGGGGCTGGACTGACAATGGCGCCGTTGGAGCGGTGTTGATCCAGGCCGCCGCTGGCCGTTATGTCCCACCAGCCGTACAGGATCGGCACCTGATGCCAGCTCGAATGCCGTGTGCGGAAGTCGATCATCTCCGGGCCCTCCCAGTAGCGCTCCCACTCCAGCGCGGTCTCGAAGGCCGCCAGCTGCTGCAGCTTGTAGCGATCATCGCGCGAGCGGTACACCGCGTAGGAGGTGGCGCCGTAACGGAGCGCCACCGCCGCCACCTCGTTCAGCGCCGCCGCGAAGCCATCGCTGCGAAAGCCCGTGGTGTACCAGGGGATGATGACCGTGCCGTTGGCTGGAAAGAAAGAGCCTGATCCAGCCATTTAGGCACCCACCTCCGCGTGGATCGCGCCGGGGCCGTCGGCTGTCTTGCCCTGGCCCTCGCTGTCGGCGCCCACCAGGATCGAGATCTTGCCCAGGTGCTTGTTTTCGAGCATCAGCTGGTGCGCTTCGGCGACGCCCTCGAAGCCCAGCGTGCGCCACAGCACCGGGCGGATCTGGCCGCTCTCGATCAGCTCATTCGCCTTCATGCACTCATACGCGTTGGCGAAGTGCGAGCCGAGGATCTCCTTCTGCTTCATCCACAGGTAGCGCACGTCGAAATCCAGGTTGAAGCCTGTCGTGCCCGCGCAGATCACGACCTTGCCGAAGGGCTTCACCGTGAACACCGATGTGGGAAAGGTCGCCTGGCCCACGTGCTCGAAGACGATGTCCGGGGCGTCGCCCAAGATCTGCTTCACGCGCTTTGAGAATTCGCGCGAGACGCCGAAGCGCGCCTTGTCCTCCTCCGGGGTCTCCGTGCCCGTGCGCATCATGCCTTTGAAGTCACCGCGGTTGATGTAGTCAACTGCGCCCAGGCGCTTGACCAGCTCGCCCTTTTCCGGGGAACTGACCACGCCCACGCAGTGCGCGCCCGCGGCTGCGCAGATCTGCGTCGCGAACACGCCGAGCCCGCCGGCAGCGCCCCAGATCAGCACGTTCGCGCCCGCCTGCAGCTTGCAGCGCGTGATCAGCATGCGGTAGGCCGTGAAGTACACCAGGCCGTAGGAGGCCGCCTCCTCCCAGGTGAGCGCCGCTGGCTTGGGCAGGAGCTGCTGGGCCTGCACCTTCGTGAACTGCGCAAACGAGCCCCACGTCGTCTCATAGCCCCAGATCTTCTGCGAGGGCGCCGCCATTGGGTCCAGGCCGTGGACCTCGGGGTCCTCATAGGAGGCCTGGTTGCAGTGCACCACCACCTCATCGCCCGGCTTCCAGCGCGTCACGCCCGCGCCGACCTTCCAGACTACGCCCGAGGCGTCTGAGCCGCCGATGTGGTGGCCGTACTCGGGATGATCGCCGTACTTCATCACCGACACCGGCTTGCCCAGCGCCGCCCACACGTTGTTGTAGTTCACGCCCGCCGCCATCACCCGCACGATTACCTCGAACGCGCCCGGCTCGGGGACCTCGATCTCCTCCACCTGGAAGGCGTCTTTGGGCTCGCCGAAGCGCTCCTCGCGGATCACCCACGCCGCCATCGTCCTGGGCAGCTCGCCCGGCTCAGTGTCAACCTCGGAGACTTGCTGCAGGTTCATTGCCACGGTGCTCATGTACCTCGTGTGTCGGGGACGGGGAAGGAGAGGCAATCAATCCTATCCTGGCGACGAGCACCCATGCCAGCCCGGCGCCCAGCAGCGCCACCGCGGCGCCCACGCGCAGGCCGCTCTGCAGCGCGTACACGTAGGCGACGTGCGTCGCCTCCACCGCGCGCGCCGGCACGCCGTGCAGCACGCCGCCCGAGCCGAGGCTTTCGGTCAGATGGGCGCGGATCGAAGCGGGCACCCCCGGCAGTAGCTGATCGATCTTCGCGCCGCCCAGGCTGCTCACCAGCGCGCCCGTCACCGCCACGCCAAAGGTGCCGCCCACCATGCGGTTCTGCGAGAGGATGCCCGATGCCACCCCTGCCTTCGTCTGCTCCACCGAGTTCATCGCGGCTGTGCTCATCGGCGACATTGTCAGGCCGATGCCGATGCCCATCAGCATGAAGCCCGGCAGCAGTGCGTCGTAGCCGCTTGACACCGTCACATGCGAGAGCCAGAACAGCGCCCCCGAGACGATCAGCAGGCCGAGCGTCATCAGCGGGCGCGGCCCCACGCGGTCGGCTAGGCGCCCCGCCAGCGGCCCCATCACGATCACCAGCGCCGTCGAAGGTAGGAAGCGGATGCCCGCTTCCAGCGGGGTGTAGCCGCGGATGTTCTGCATGTACAGAGCCAAGAAGAAGAACATCGCCAGCATCGCGAAGCTCACGATGAACGCCACTGCGTTCGCGCCCACGAACGTGCGCGCGCGGAAGAAGCTGAAGTCCACCATCGGCACCTTGCGGCGCCGCTCGATCTGCACGAAGGTCGTAAGGCCCACGATCGCCAGCGCGAACAGCGCGAGCTCGCGCGTTGAGCCCCAGTGCCAGCTGTTTCCCTCCACCAATGCCAGCACCAGTGCAGCGAGGGAGATCGTCAGTGTCGCCACGCCCGGGATGTCCACGGTGCGCGTCACCGTCTGATCGCACGACTCCCTCACCGCGAACAGGGTCACGAGCACTGCGGCCACCGCGACCGGCAGGTTCAGGAAGAAGATCGACTGCCAGGAGACGGCTTCCACGAGGAAGCCGCCTACCACCGGGCCGATCGCCAGCGCCATCGCCGACACGCCCGCCCACGTGCCGATCGCCTTGCCCCGCTCCTGCGGCGGGAACGCATTTGTGATGATCGACAGCGTCATCGGCATCATCAGCGCCGAGCCCGTGCCCTGGACCGCTCGCCATGCCACCAGCCACGTGTCATTTGGCGAGAAACCGATCGCGCCGCTCGCCGTCGCAAAGATGATCACGCCGATCAGGAAGATCCGGCGGCGGCCGAAGATGTCGCCCAGCCGGCCGCCGGTGACAAGCAGCACGGCGAACGTCAGCGTGTACGCGTTCACCGTCCACTCCAGCGTCGACGTCGTCGCATTCAGGCTGCGCTGGATCGAGGGCAGCGCCACGTTCACGACCGTGTTGTCGAGCATAATCATGAACAGCGCGAAGCACATCGCGCCCAGCGCCCACCAGCGACGGTTCTCCTCGGTCAGCCTCGGGATCGGCAAGGCGGAGATTCGGTTGGTCACGGCGCGGCTCCTTTCTCGGGAGGTTGCCAGCCTCAGCTGCTCCCTCGCTCCCCACGGCCGCGGTCGAACGGCAGTTCCCCCATGATAGCGCACCCAGTCCTTCCAGCGATTTGATTTCTCCGTCTCAATCGATATAATAGTGGTGCCTTCCGGGACGGGGATTGGCGCGGTGCAGTTGGTCCCCTGGGGGGGCGTGTATAGGCGTCGAACGATCCGTTCTCGCGTCAAGGCGACCGGGCGACGCCTCAACAGTGGCCCCGGTTCGACCGAGGCGGAACGAAGATTGGATTGAAGGTTCTATGAATAAAATCATACATATACTACTTGGGCTTATGGCCGCGCTTTTGATTACTGTGGTCTCGACAGCATCTGCGTCGGCGGAATTCGGATCTTTGAATGGGGAAGTGACGCACGGTACGGCGAAAGCTCTCTCGGAAACCGTTCTGGAAGGCGGTGGCGGCAAAATAAAGTGCCCTGCCGAAGGAACTGAAGTGGAATGGAAAATCCAAAGCAAAGGAGAAATCGGCAAACAAAAAGAAGTAGTTGAAGGGCCGCATCTAAATCTAACATTTAAATGGCCATCCAAAGGCTGTACGGCGGAACTGGGAACTTTCAAAGAAAGCGTTGTTCTCTCGGAATGTACGCTGCAACTCGTTCAAGAAGGTAATCAAACCAAAGTATCAAGTGGTGTCGTAACGCCCTGCGTAGCCAAAACGTCTGTGTGTGAAATAAAAGTGGTAGAAGCTAATGAAAAAACGGGGGAAAACTTCGAACTCAAAGAAAGCGTGCTCGAAAATGAAGGTCAGAATCTGAATATAAAAGAGGCTGATGAAGGTGTGACGATCGTCGCCAGTGGAGCTCTTTGCCCAGTTAAAAAAAACAAAGAATCAAAATTGAAATGGGCGGTTGAGGCCCAGCAGGTTGAGGGAATGCCAGCTAAATGGGAATCGCCACGTAACACGCTCTATAGCGGCGATGCTTGGGGAAAAAGCACCACCGCAGGTGTGAAATTCAAAGATGCTATCCCAAGCCTGGGAGAAGAAGAAACAGTAACCTGTCAGGTCAAGCTCGATTTCAATGTAGAGAATGCCCCTACACGGGGCTTGAGCAACTGGGTCACGGACACAAAAGCAGATCCAGAGGAAATCATCTACTCAGCCTGCACGACCTCGCGGCCAAATTGCACGGTAACGCTGGCCGCACAGAATGTGATGGAAACGGAAGATGGCGCAACAAAGCCTTTAGGAGTAACCAGGGATACGATCTATAAGTTGAAATACCTAGAGACCCTGGCAGGGGTGGGATGCAACGGGGGAGGTCCTTACACGATTGTCACTGAACCCAGAGGTTGTCCAGGGACATGGACGAACCCCAACGGAGGAGAAACCGCCTTCGCGGTAATCGATAGTGAATGCCTAAAAGTCGGTCTGGTGCCTATTAAAATGAAAGGGACGATACGATTTCGAGCGGGTGAGCCGGAATCGACCAACACGCTCTTTCTGGAATAGCGGCCCCTACTTTTCTGAATGGCGCCGTAGCAGAATAGATGCATGAGGAGGGTGGGGCCGGAAAGATTGCGGCCCCACCCGCCCGCGCATCCTGTCAGAGGTCGAACGGCAGCTCTGCCACGGTAGCTGCGATGCCATCCTCGCCGACGCGCACCGTTGCCCCTGGCTCCGCCTCGCGGCGCACCAGCGCCAAGGCGATGGGGCCCAAGGTGGGGGAGAGGGCGACGCTCGTCAGGTGGCCGACGACGCGCTCGCACGTGCGCAGCTCTTCGCCGGGGGTCGCGGGGTCGGACAGGCGCAGGCCGCGCAGGTGGCGGTTGGGCTTGCCCCTGTAGTACAGGCGCGCGACCGTCTCCTGGCCGACGTAGCAGCCCTTGCTGAAGCTCACCGCCCGCTCGTTCAGGCCCGCCTCCTGGGGGATCGTCGTGTCGTCCACGTCCACGCCATAGCGCGGGCGGCCGCGCTCGACCCGCACGATCTCCGCGGCCTGTTCGCTCGCGGGGTGCGCGCCGGCCTGCTGGAGAGCGGCGCGCACGGCGTCGAGGTCCTCTGAGTTGCACAGCACGTCCACGCCCGCTGTGTCAGTGGCGATCAAGCGTGCAGGGTGGCCGGCGATTCGGGCGGATACATGGGCGTGCTCTGTCTCTGGGATCGCGGCTGTCTCGATGCCGGCCGCGTCCGCCGCGACCTCGCGGCTGCGCGGGCCGATCAGGGACAGCAGGCCTCGCTCCAGCGTGCGCTTGTGCAGTTCCACGTCGTAGCCCACCTTGAAGCGGCGGATCATGTCGAACAGCGCCTGCAGCGCCACGCGCTCGGTATCCAGCAGTAGTTCGTCTGGGGCGTGCTTGGGGGTCTCCTCGCCAGTGGGGTCGTCGCCGACTGCCAGGATGCGCAGGTCGCCCAGCATCTTGCCCTTGTGGGTCAGGAAGGCGGCATAGCAGCCCTCACCCGGACGCAGGTCGGCCAGCTCGTTCGTCACCTGGCCGTTTAGGAACTCCACTGCGCCTGCGCCCGTCAGCGCCAGCTTGCCCCGTTCGGAGCGGTCGATCAGCCCGCAGCTCTCGCTGAGCGTGCGGTACTCCTCGTGGAGGCGATCCGTGTCCGTGGCAGCCATCGTTTCGAGCATAGCCACGGCGATAGCCACGGCAGGTTCTCGGGCCCGTGGAGATAGGCTTAGGAGCATGGGCCTCGCGGACACCTTCCAGCAGATCCTCGACTCTCTCCCCGAGGACTGGACCGACCTCGAGTTCGACCTGCGCATCGCGGATGAGGCGCGCTACGTCGATGCCGCGATCTACCTCGCCACCTGCAACGCTCAGCCCTACTCGCACCACGACTGGCACTGGCGCGTTTTGGTCGCTCATCGTTTCGGCCACGCCGCCGCCGCGCCGACCGTGCACTGCGCGCTCCAGCTGCTCGACGACGCCGGGATCGAGGGCGAGCTGGTCGTGCGCGAGCTACGCGAGGGTCGCGTCGAGGTCACCCAGATGTGGGGGCGCCCGTACTCCGTGCGCGAGGAGTTCGCGCGCCTGCGCGCGCAGTAGGCCGGCCGAGGCGCGAAGCGACAGGACCGGCGACGATGGCACGGGTGCTGGCGCTCATCCCCGATCTGCTCTTCGGCTCGCGCGTGCAGGGGCAGCTGGTGGCTGCTGGGCATGAGGTGGAGCTGGTTGGGGAGGTGGAGCGGGTACGGGAGCGGCTGGCGGGAGTGGTGGTGCTCGTGGTCGATCTCACCAATCCCGATCTGGACGGGGCCGCGCTCGTGGCGGAACTGAACAACGAGACGCTGCTCAAAGGGATGGGCACCCTGGGTTTCTTCGCACACGTCGATCCGGCTGTGCGCGAGCGCGCGCTGGCCGCCGGCTTCGATCAGGTGGTTCCGCGCTCGCGTATGGCGCGCGAGGGGGCGGAGCTCGTCTCGCGGCTTGCGGGCGGCGTATAGGGCCTTTGTTCTCGGCAGTACACGGCGTTTCCCTTTTGGGGTTGCTTTTAAGCCCGAGTTGTGTGTATGATGGCCTGGCCTTGGTGATCCGGATGGGTTACGGGCGGAAATAGGCTTTTGGTTTGGGTTGGTCTTCTGGATCGGTTTCAAGCTTGCAGGGGATGTTGGGGAGAGGTGCCGGGTCAATGGATAAGGGAGACGTGGTTCGCGTGCAGTCGGGTTCGACATACGTGGCAGGGATGGCTGTGACTCCAGCGAGGGGTCCTTCTAGATGCTTCAGCATCGCTGAGGCATCTCTCTCTCTCTCTCTCTCTCTTGGCCGGGGTCCAGCTCTCTAGGGGCTAGCTCCGGTCGGGTCTCGGGTTCTGCCCTCGGTGGTAGGGCCGCTTGATGCCCGGTCGCACCCTGACCGCTGGGGGCGAGGGGGTCGCGCATCCGCGCATCGTCGAGATCCAGCGCTCGCGTATGCTCGCGGCGGCGGCGCAGGCCGTCGAGGAACTCGGTTACGCGCGGGCGACCGTCGCGCATATCACGCGCCGCGCAAAGATCTCCAGGCGCACCTTCTATGAACTGTTCCGCAACCGCGAGGAATGCCTGATCGCGGCGCTCGAGGATGTCACCGCGCGTATCCGGGGGGAGCTCGACGCGGCGGGCCTTGAGGGCCTGGTGTGGCGCGAGCGTATCCGGGGTGGGCTGTGGACGATACTCTCCTTCTTTGACCGCGAGCCGGTGCTTGCGCGCTTCTGTGTCGTGCAGGCGCTGCGCGGATCGCAGGCGGTGCTGGAGCGTCGTGAAGAGATCCTTGGCGATCTCGCGCGCGTGATCGATGAGGGCCGCCTGGAGAGCGCCCGGGGGGAGGAGTGCCCGCCGCTCACCGCCGAGGGTCTCGTCGGCGCCGCCTCTGCCCTGATCTACGCCCGTCTTTTGCGCAAGGACAGCGAGCCGCTCACCGATCTCCTTGGCGACCTCATGGGGATGATCGTGCTGCCCTACCTCGGGCCCGCCGCCGTGCGCAAGGAGCAGGCGCGCCCTGCGCCGCAGCCGGTCCAGGCCCGAGCGCGTAAGACATCCAGGGCAGGGCGCGCCGAGGAGGTCGACGTGCTCGCTGGCATCCCCATGCGCCTCACCTATCGCACGATGCGCGTGCTGGAAGCGATTACCGATGAGCCGGGGGTGTCAAACCGGGGGGTCGGCGTGCGCGCCGAGATCGCCGACCAGGGGCAGATCTCAAAGCTCCTCTCGCGCCTTGAGCGCCTCGGGCTCGCCCGCAACACCGGCGTTGGGCACGCCAAGGGAGAGCCCAACGCCTGGGTGCTCACCACCACCGGGCGCCAGGTGGCACACACGATTCGCATGCACACCAACGACCACGAGCAAGCAGCGTGATGGGCGCCGCCAACCGACGAGGAGGAGATCGATCGATGAATGAGTCACTGGGACGCGGCTGGCGTCAGCCGAAGACGAGACGTCGGTGTTGTCAGCTCATCGCTGGGTTCGTGCTGGCGATGTGTGCCCAGGTGGGCATTGCGTCCGCCGCTGCGCCTTTCTCCGGGCTCCCGGACGGGAGGGTGAGCGAGCTCGTCTCCACGAGGGGAACGGGAGAACCGTACGGGCCGGCGAGACCCCCCGAGATCGGGGGAGTCACGAGCTTTTCTGCGCAGCCGTCTCAAGCATCTGTCGACGGTGAAGCTGTTGTCTACATGGGTGAACCGGGGGAAGAAGGCGGGAGCGGCTTGGTCGGGACGAACGCTGGCACCCAGTGGCTCGCCACCCGAGGCGCCGACGGCTGGCACCCGCGCGTGATCACTCCGAATGGCGCCGGACGCCAGACGTCCTACCAGGCATTCTCAAGCGATTTGTCGACAGGTGTGCTCGGGACGAGCGGCGACTCCGGCCTGGCACCGGGCACGCCCCTGGGATGTTCGATCCTCTATGAGAGAGACAACTCAACGGGCACCTATTCGCCGCTTGTGCGTACCACGAGCACACCGAGATCCTGTGGCAGGCCCCTGTACGCCGGGTCCTCCCAGGACCAGTCGAAGGCGATCTTCCAGACCCAGGCTGCATTGACCCCCGATGCGGAACCGGCCACCGAAGTGCCGCCAGGACGGGGCCAGCAAGACAGCTTCGAACGGGGTGGGGGCTGCATGTTCGGCTGCAACCTCTACCTGGAGACGGAAGGGCGCCTGCGGCTCGTCAATGTCCTGCCGGGAGCGGAAGGTCACACGGTTCCAAATGCCTCCTTTGGCGGCTATGAAGAGGGGACCAACGCAAAGAACGCGCTCAGCAACGTGATCTCGGCCGATGGCTCGCGTGTCTTCTGGACCGATACCCAGCCCGGGCCGCTCTTCGGCCACGTCTTCGTGCTGGAGGAAGGGAGCGAGGTGCAGGTCTCCGGAGAAGGAGTGGCTGAGTATTGGACGGCTTCGCCGGACGGGCGCTTGGCCTATTACACCGAAGGGGGACGGTTGTGGCGGTTCGACACCCATTCAAACACGCGGGAAGCCCTGGTCGGCGAAGGCTCTGGGGTGCTGGGCGTCGTTGGCGTCAACAGCATCGGGGAAGACGGCGGATATGTCTATCTCGTGGCGAGCGGTGTGCTCGCCAGCAACAAGAACAGCAGCGGTGCATCGGCGCAGGCGGGAGGCGACAACCTCTACCTCCTCCATCACGGCGAGGCGACGTTCATCGCCACGCTGTCGCCCCCGGATGACGAAGCCGCGGCGTACGCTTTCGGCAGTGGCAGCGACCGCTATGGCGACTGGGTCCCGAACCCCGGCGATCGCACCGCCGAGACCACGCCGGACGGTCGGGGTCTCGTCTTCATCTCCGTCGGAGAACTGACAGGGTACGACAACATAGGCCCGGAAAACGTGCAGACGCCCGAGGTATTTCACTATTCAGTGGAATACCGACAACTGCGCTGTGTGTCGTGCAACCCGACCGGAGAGCCGCCGAGCATCCGGCAGGAACCCCAGACGCCACTACCGGTTGGAGCAGAAAGCAACCTCTACACCCGACGTTGGATGTCCAGCAATGGCCGGAGGATATTCTTCGACTCCATTCAGCCCCTCACCTCGACCGACAGAAACGGTGTGGGCGACGTCTATGAGTGGGAGGAAGAGGGCGAAGGCACCTGTACCGCCGGGGAAGTCTCGCCGGTGAACGGAGGCTGCGTCTACCTGCTGTCGGGTGGGGAAAGCCAGGAATTCTCTTACCTCGTGGACGCTGACGCCAGCGGAGACAATGTGTTCTTCACGCACCTGGGGCCGCTCGGACAGAATGACGTCTCACGCGAACGCAACGAGCTCTACGACGCGCGCGTCGGCGGTGGCTTCACCTCCGCTTCGGTCGGGTGCTCCGCGAGCGAATGTCGCAGCGTGCAGCCGTTGGGCTCCGAGGCGACCGGCCCGCCCAGTGTCGAACTCGTGGGAACCGGCAACTTCCCACCCGCCGAACAGCCCAAGAAGGCTTCCGCGAGGGAGCCGAGAGCGAAAGGACCTGCCCTGGCACTGCGGGCATGTCGGCGCGTCAAGCAGACAAAGAAGCACAAGCGGTGCGAACAGGCGGCGCGGCGCAGGCACAGAGCGAAGCACACCAGCCGAACCAGCAACGAGCGGAGGGTGAAGTCATGAGGCGGTCCAGGGACCTTATTGTCGCACGCCGGACGCACGGGTCGGCTGCGGTAGGCGCGAAGCTCACGCTGCTGGCATGTGCGCTGGCGATCGTTGGGATCCCAGGCTTGGGGAGTGTCGCGGCGGCCGCCGAAAACGCACGGGCGGGTTGGGAGTTGTCAGGCACGACCTATCCGTCGAACTTGGTACCGGGTGTGAACCATGTGAGTGAAGTCGTCTCGAGCGAAGCGGCCGGTCCCTTCAAGCTGATCTACGAAGGACAGGAAACCGCGCCGATTCCTTTCGGATCCGCACCCGTCACCGTGCAATCCAACCTCGAAGCGCTTTCCAGCATCGGCACGGGGAACGTCTCGGTCGCTGCCGCCGCGACCCCAGGCATCTATACCGTGACGTTCGTCGGCGCGCTCGCGAGCATGCAAGGACACGAACTCGAAGCCAGCGGCGCAAGTGCCGTCTTGAAGAGAAAAGGCGGGGCAAGCGGCACCATCGGCGTGAACATCTTCAACGTGGGCGCGGCGGGCAGCGTAGGCGCGATCACCGTGACGGACACCCTTCCTCCGGGCGTCAAGGCGAAGGAAGCGGGAGAGTTGGAGATCGCCGGTATGGAAGGGGAAAGGGGCTCAGCGGAAGGATGGGGCGTCGATCCGAGGCTGGGCCACGAATACTGGCAGTGCAGCGGTGACGGCCCAGGCGTCGATGCAGGCGTGGCTGGAGCAACTACCGTGACGTGCGTCAACACTGAAGGCTTCTCAACGTTCCGGGGCGGTGGCGGACTCCCAATCTCTGGGGGAGCGAATCCGCAGCCACCGATCGGGATAGCGGTCGAAGCGGGGGCGGACGCCCCGGCGTTGACGAATCGGATTGCGATCGGTGGCGGAGGGGCGCTTGCGCCCGCGAGCACTCACAACACGATCACGGTGGGACCAGTGCCGGCGCACTCTGGCCTGATGAGCTGGGACGCGTGGGCATCGAACGCGAATGGGACGATCGACACACAGGCTGGGTCTCACCCCTATGAGATGACGACCGTCTACAACCTCGCGACGGAGACTCCCGCGAGCGGCCAACGCGAAGGGTTCCTCGTCGACGGAGAACTGCAGAACCTCGAAGCGACGCTGCCGCCCGGATTCATAGGCAACCTTGCGTCCGTACCGCAGTGCAGCGCGCAGCGACTGGCGCTCAACGAAAGTGGTGGCTGCCCTGTGGCCAGCATGGTTGGCACGTTGAAGGCACAACTGATAGGACAGAGCATGGAAGCCACTCATCCGGTCTTCAACATGGTGCCCCCGCCGGGTGAGCCGGCTCAGCTGGGCGTCAAGATACTTGGTGTGACGGTGCGCTTCGACTTCAGCGTGCGGACGGGTGGCGACGACGGGATCACCGTACACATCAACAACCTCGCTCAGACAGCCATCGATCAAGCGATGCTCACGATCTGGGGTGTGCCGGGAGACCACAGCCACGACCGCTGGCGCACTGGGCACAACGGGGGCTGCAGGCAGGCACAGCTCGAACAAAGCCCGGTCGGAGAAAACGAAGAAACCGAAAGCTACTGCAGCACCCCGCAGTTCCCGGTCCTGACGCCGATCCTGACACTCCCCACGGCCTGCGGAGAACCGCAGCCCTTCCTCATCCGCGAGCTCGGCGCGTGGCAGGATCCCGCCGCGAGGTCGGAAGCCGGTTCGCTCTCACACGACGCGAACGACAACCCGACCGGGTTCACCGGCTGTGAGAACCTGTCGTTCGGCCCGTCAATCAGCGTGCTGGCAGAAACCGCGATCGGGGACTCCCCATCCGGGCTCACCGCGGAAGTCAAGCCGGGGATCGGCGGCCTTGAGGAAACCACCTCCCTTGGCAGCGCCGACATCGCCGACGCGACCGTCACGCTGCCTCCAGGATTCGCCGTCAACCCCGGGCAGGCGAGTGGTCTGCAGACGTGCTCGCGTCAGCGGGCCGCCCTCGAAAACCTGCCGAACGGCGAAGAGAACGATGGGCCGGCGTCGTGTCCGGCTTCCTCGAAGCTCGGGACGGTGCTGGTGAAGTCGCCGCTGATCGAAGGCGCCGAAGACAAGCAGCTGGAAGGCGGTATCTATCTGCTCCCCTCGAGTCCGCCGGAACTGAAGCTGCTCGCGACCGCCTCGGCGGACGGTGTGAACGTGAAGCTGGTGGGGAGCGCCCACCTGAACGAAGAAACCGGTCAGATCACGACGACATTCGAAGGCACGCCGCAGATGCCGGCGAGCCTGTTCAAGCTGACGTTCGCCGGTGGCGCACAGGCGACGCTCGTTACCCCGGCGACGTGTGGGGTGAGTGATGCGGTTGCGTCGTTCACGCCGTGGAGCAGCCCGTTCCTCGCGAACTTCGTGCAGGACGCTCCGATCGCTATCACCGAAGGCGCGGGCGGCGGCGCGTGCCCCAGTGGAGCGCTGCCGTTCGCACCGAGTCTGAGCGCAGGCGTCGGTAACACCCAGGCGGGGGGCTACACCAGCTTCTCCGCGACCCTCACCCGCGGCGATGGCCAGCAGCGCGTGCAAACGCTGCAGATCAAGATGCCCAAGGGCCTCGCGGGGATACTCGCGAACGTGCCCCTCTGTGGCGAACCACAGGCCGCGGCAGGGACGTGCGGGAGCGCCTCACAGGTCGGGCACGCGGTTGTCACCGCCGGCCCCGGGGCGTATCCGTTGACGATCCCCCAGCCCGGTGCACCGGAAATATCGGTCTACCTCACCGGCCCCTATCGCGGTGCGCCGTTTGGCCTGTCGATCGTCGCGCCGATTGTCGCGGGACCGTTCAACCTCGGGACGATCGTCACAAGGGCGCGGATCGAAGTCGATCCGCACACCGCGCAGGTGACGGTGACATCGGACCCGCTGCCGCAGATCGTCAAGGGCGTACCCACCGACCTGCGCCAGATCGCCGTGACGATCGACAAGTCCAGCTTCACCTATAACCCGACGAACTGTGCGGCGACGGCGGTCACGGGGACAGCGACGTCAACCGGCGGCGCGAGCAGCCAGGTCTCTTCGCGCTTTCAGGTCGGTGGCTGCCGCGAACTGCCGTTCAAGCCGACGTTCAAGGTTTCAACGCAGGCCAAGACGAGCAAGAAGGGCGGGGCGAGCCTCGACGTCAAGGTCACCTCAAACCGCACGCAGGCAAACATCGGCCAGGTCGCCGTGACGCTCCCCAAGCAGCTTCCCTCACGGCTCTCCACGATCCAGCAAGCGTGCCCGGATGCGACGTTCAACGCCAACCCCGCGTCGTGCCCGGCGGGGGCGAACATCGGGATCGCGACAGCGGTAACTCCGGTCCTGTCGAGCCCGCTCACCGGGCCGGCGTACCTGGTGTCTCATGGCGGCGCCGGGTTTCCCGACCTCGTCCTCATCCTGCAGGGCGAAGGCGTCAAGCTCGAACTCGTCGGCAGCATCGACATCAAGCACGGCGTCACGAGCAGCGCCTTCAACAGCGTCCCCGACGCGCCCATCAGCACGTTCGAGCTGAAGCTGCCCGAGGGACCTCACTCCGGGCTCGCCGCCGTCCTTCCCGCCAAGGCCAAGGGTAGTCTCTGCGGCACCAGCCTGGTCATGCCCACCACGCTCACCGGGCAAAACGGGGCCGTCGTCAAGCAGAACACCAAGATCGCCGTCACCGGGTGCACCAAGGCCAAGCATCGCAAGAAGACCAAGCATCGCAAGACGAGGAAGGGATAGGAGGTATGCGGAGCCTCTCCCCACTCTGACGCTCAGCCCGGCGTAGTCGCGAGCGGGTCCCCGCCATGCTCGATCCGCCGCGCCTCGCGCGGGTCCAGCGGGATCAGGGCGCCGTTGGGGACCCTGTCGGCCAGGGTCGCGCCGTGTTCCAGGTGCAGCGCGAGGGCCAGGCGGATCACGCCGCCGTGACAGACGACCAGCGCTGGGGCCTCGGCGCGGCGGACATCGTAGATCGCCGCCGCCACACGCACGCCCTGCTGGGCGAAGGACTCGCCGCCGGGGAACGCGAAGAACGGGTCGCCCGCGATGAACTTCGCGAACTCCTCCGGGGCCTCTGCGTGGATTTCGCTGAACAGGCGATCCGTCCAGTCGCCTGCGTCGGTCTCCATCAGGCGCGCGTCCTCGCGCGGCTCCAGGCCGATGCGCTTGGCCACCGCGTCCGCGGTTTCGCGCGCGCGCAGCAGCGGGCTGCACCACAGCGCGGCGAACTCGTGCGCGACCGCTTGCTCGGCCAGTTCGCGCGCCTGCGCGCGGCCCGTCTCATCCAGGGGGACCGGCAGCTGGCCCTGGAAGCGGCCCTCTTTGTTGTACGCCGTCTGGCCGTGGCGGGCCAGGTAGACGCGGGGAGGAGCGGCCATCGCCGCTCAGGATAGTGGCGTTGGGGTGCGGGCTACTCCGCTATGCCCTCGGCCACCGGAGGCGGCTCCTCCTTGGGGCGCGAAGGCAGGTACAGGAACTCATACAGCAGCGCCGCGATCGCGCCGCCCACGAGCGGGCCCACGTACCACACCCAGCCATTGCTCCAGTGGTTGCCCACCAGTTGCGGCCCAAACGCGCGGGCGGGATTCATCGCCGCGCCTGTGAAGGGGCCGCCAAAGAGAATGTCGAGCGTGATCGTCAGGCCGATCGCTAAGGCCGCGATCGATTTGAAGGCACCCTTGGGGTCGACGGCTGTCGCGAACACCACCGTCACCAGCAGGAACGTCAGGATGCCCTCGAGCGTTACGCCCGCCGCCGCATTGACGCCGTGCCCCAATGCGGGCACGCCGAGACTCACGGCTTCTGTTTCGCTGCTCGGCAGCAGTTCGCGCAGCAATAGCGCCGCCACTGCCGCTCCGGCCAGCTGGGCTACCCAATAGACGACCGCCAGCGCTGGCTTGATGCGCCGTGTCAGCAAGAAGCCGAAGGTAACCGCGGGATTGAAGTGGGCTCCCGACACACGTGCATAGGCGGCGACCATCACCCCGATCGCAAGGCCATGGGCGAGGGCGATGCCGATCAGCGAAGGGTCTGCGATGCCGTGGGCGGCGATGATCGAGCCGGCTCCGATGAAGATCAGTGTGAAGGTGCCGATGAACTCGGCCACCGCTGGGCGCAGCGTCTCTGTTGGCATGAACCTCAAACTACGATTCCGATCGGACGGATCAGCCGCGCCCGCCCCAACCTTCATAGACTGCGAAGCAATGCGTCGGAGGGTCACCTACTCACGCAATCTGACGCTCTCGCTGTCGCGTACCTGCCAGTGCTACTGCAAGTACTGCGCCTTCGCCACACATCGGGCGCATCTGTACGCACCCGAGGAAGTGCTCGAGATCATCGACGGCGCCGCGCGCCGCGGCGTCAAGGAGCTGCTCGTGCTTACCGGCGAGCGGCCCGAGGTCAACCCCGAGGTCGCCGCCAGGCTGGCCGCTTACGGGCACGCCGACTTCACCGCCTATGTCGTGTGGGCCTGTGAGCGCGCGCTTGAGCGCGGCATCCTGCCTCACACCAACCTCGGCGTCCTTTCCCGCGAGGATCTGGCGCGGCTGCGCGAGGTCACCGCTTCGCAGGGGCTGATGCTCGAGTCCGTATCCGAGCGGCTGATGCAGACCGTGCACGCCGGCTCGCCCACCAAGCATCCCGCGCGGCGCTTGCAGACGATCCGCGCCGCGGGCGAGCTTGCGATCCCCTTCACCTCTGGCATCCTCGTCGGCATCGGCGAGACCGAGGAGGAGCGCGTTGCCTCGCTGGAAGCACTCGCCGCCGTGCACGCCCAGTACGGGCACATCCAGGAGATCATCCTGCAGAACTTCGTTCCCCATCAGCGCTACTACGGGCAGGAGCCGGCAGAGATCGCCAGCCAGGCCGCGCGCGATTACTGGCGCACCGGAGTTGCCGAGCATCGGCCCCAGATGTCTTTGCCGGCGTGGGCTTCTCCCGTCTCGATCGAGGACATGAAGCGCCTCATCGCCGCGACCCGTCGCCTGCTGCCCGACGTCGGCATCCAGGTGCCGCCCAACCTCGCTGACTGGTGGCCCGAGCTCGTCGCCGCCGGCGCCAGCGACCTCGGCGGTCTCTCCGCCAACGGCGATCACATCTCGCCCGAGCATCCATTTCCCTCGCCGCATCAGGTGCGCAAGCGCCTGCAGGCCGACGGTTATGCGCTCACCGAGCGACTATGCGTCTACCCGCGCTACATCGACTCCGACTGGGTCGCTCAGGGCGTGCTCGACACGATCAAGCTCAAGTACTGGTCCTTCATCCCGCGGCGGGGATCTGGGCGCCAGGACCCGCCCTTTGCGATCCGCGCCGATGCCGTGCCGGGAGCCATCGCCAAGGGCCGCGACGGCGAGTGGCTCACCCCGCAGGAGCTGACCGCCCTCTTCGCCGAGACCCGTCCCGAGGCGATCGAGGACATACGCCAGGCCGCCGATGAGCTGCGCGCCGAGCTGGCCGGAGACACCGTCACCTTCGTCGTCAACCGCAACATCAACATCTCCAACGTCTGCACCGTCGGCTGCGCCTTCTGCGGCTTTGGCCAGGGCAAGCGCTCGCCCGATGCCTACCAGCATGAGGAGCCCGAGTTCGTGCGGCGGGTGCTCGAGGCCATCGACTTCGGCGTCTCCGAGCTCTGCATCCAGTCCGGCATTCACCCCGACTGGTCCTTCGCGGACTACCTCAGCTGGCTGCGTCTCGCCACGGCCACCGCTGCTGAGGCGGGCGCCGATCTGCACCTGCACGCCTACTCGCCGATGGAGATCGCGCATATGTGCGATATCTCCACGCTGGCGCCCGCCGAGGTCTTCGCGCGGCTGCGCGACGCCGGTCTTGGCTCGACCCCCGGCACCGCCGCCGAGGTGCTGCACGACGGCGTGCGCCAGCGCATCAGCCCCAACAAGCTGCCCGTCGCGCGCTGGGTGGAGATCATCGCGGCCTCTCATTGTGCCGGTCTGCGCTCCACCGCCACGGTCATGTTCGGCCACATCGAGGAGCCTTGGGAGCTCGCCGAGCATATGCGCGTCATCCGCGAGCTGCAGGAGCGCACCGGCGGCATCACCGAGTTCGTGCCGCTTTCCTTCATCCCCTTCCAGACGCTGCTCGGGCGCACGCACGGAGTGGAAGAGATCTCGCGCGCGGAGAACCTCAAGCACACCGCCGTCTTCCGGCTCGCGCTCGGGCGCAGCATCCCGAGCCTCCAGGCCTCCTGGGTGAAGATGGGCCTCGACGCCGCCACGGAGTCGCTGCGCTGGGGCGTCAACGATCTTGGCGGCACCCTCATGGAGGAGTCCATTTCGCGCCTCGCTGGCTCCTACCACGGCACCAAGCTCGATCCCGACCAGCTCATCGCGGCCGCGCACGAGGCCGGCCGGCCCGCGGCCGAGCGCAGCACGTTGTATGAGGTTCGGCGCAGCTATCCGCTCAAGGGGGCGGGCACGGTGCCCGTCGCCGCCTGAGGCTCATCCTGAGGGGGTTCTTCATCCTGAGGGGTTCTCGATGAAGCGTTCGATCGATTCGATCATCTGTTTCTGGTAGTTGATGCCGGCGATCAGCGTCGCTTCCGCGCCGCGCCAACGATCTTCGCCCGGCTCCTCTGGCAGCTCGCGCATACGCAGGTTCTCCAGATATCCCTCAAGCTCTGCGAGCTTCGCGCGGTGCCAGTCGCCCCGTCCGGCATACACAACCTGCGGATCCGCGCCCGCAAACACCTTCAGCATGCCCTCGTCGCGGAACTGTGAGGGTGCAGTGGCGGGGGAGTTGGCCCACTCGCGCAGCGCCTCGTGGCCGTGATCGGTCAGCGTGTAGCGCTTGCGCCGTCGGCCCCCGGACTCCTGGCTTTGCGAGAGGTAGCCGGCCTTTGCGAGTCGCGCCGGCTCCTCGTAGAAGGTCGTGTGCGGGACCGGCCAGAAGTTCTGGATCGACTGCTCCAGCGCCTGCTTGAGGTCATACGGCGTGGCCTCGCCCAGCATCTCCAGCAGGCTCATGACCGCGTATGAGGTTGTCGTGAGGCGGATCGACTTGCTTTTCATCGTTCGTCTTGTATAGTGCGTCTCGAACTATAGAGCGTGCGTCTCACCCAGCCCACGGGTGCGAGCGGAAGGAGCTGACATGAACATGACAGACATGGCCGATTCAGCACAGGCAGGGGGCATCATCGCCGAGGCCCCGGACTACGACGCCGTGATCGTTGGGGCCAGCCTCGCCGGCTCTACCACTGCCATCATGCTCGGTCGCGCCGGCCTGCGCGTGGCGCTCGTCGAGCAGCGCCCCGACCCGGACTCCTTCAAGCGCGTCTGCTCGCACTACATCCAGGCCTCCGCCGTGGCCACGCTCGAACGCGTCGGACTGCTGGCGCCGATCGAAGCGGCCGGGGGAGTCCGCTCGCGTGGGCGCCTGTGGACGCGCTGGGGATGGATCGCGCCTTCAAGCAATAACCCGGTGCCCCCCGGGGTCAACCTGCGCCGCGAAAAGCTCGATCCGCTCGTGCGCCGCATCGCCGCCGAGACCGCAGGCGTCGAGCTGCTGCTCGGGCGCACTGCATCCGAGCTCGTGCGCGACGGAAGCACCGTTCGCGGCGTGCGTGTGCGCGACGCCAGCGGCGAGACGCTCACATTGCGCGCCCGGCTCGTCGTGGGCGCCGATGGGCGCGACTCGCGTACCGCCAAGCTGGCCGGCGTCAAGACTAAGACCGTTCGCCACGGGCGCTTCGCCTACGGCGGCTACTTCGAGGGCCCCCTGCCCGCTGGCGCTCCCGACGCCTCGCTGTGGATGCTCGATCCGCACATGGCCGCCTGCTTTCCCACCGACAGCGGCCAGACCTTCTATGCCGCGATGCCCACCAAGGAACGCCTGCCCGAGTTCCGCGCGGACCCGGCCAAGGCACTCGTGGACTTCATCGCCGCTATCCCCGAGGCGCCGCCGATCCGCGCCTCGCGCCTTATCGAACCGGTGCAGGGCAAGCTCGACATGACCAATGTCGCGCACGCCCTCACCGCCCCCGGCCTAGCGTTCGTGGGCGACGCCGCGCTGGCGATCGATCCCCTCTGGGGCGTCGGTTGCGGCTGGGCCTTCCAGTCTGCCGAGTGGCTTTCTAACAGCGTTGCTCCCGCGCTGTTGGGGGCTGAGCCCATGGACCAGGGCCTCACGCGCTACCGCCGCCGCTACAACCGTGGCCTGCGCGGCCACGCCTTCATGATCTACGACTACGCCGGCGGGCGCAAGTTCAGCCCTGGCGAGCGCCTGCTCTTCTCCGCTGCTGCCCGCGACGAACACATCGCACGGACCTTCGAGGCGTTCGGCACCCGCAGCATCGGGCCCGCCCGCTTCTTCGCCACCACCCTACCCCGCGCCGCATTCGTCAACGCCCGCCACGCGCTCTCCGGGGGCAGCAGCGAAGGCTCGCGCGCTCTTGGGGCCGAGAGCGCTTAGCGGAATTGCCGAGAGCGCATAGCAAACGAGCCGAGAGCGCTTAGCCGAACAGGTCCTCCACGGCAGGACGCAGCAGCGCTCCAGCGCCGGGACCGTCCGCGGCGGTCACGAAGCGCTCCAGCCCGCTGAGAATCACCACCGGCTCGCGCGAGTCCTTCGCGCGCGCCAGCTCCGCGCTTGCCGCGATCGCGTCGGCCACCGCCAGCCACGTCGCGCGCAGCTCCAGGCCCGCGCTGTCCCTGCGGCCGCGCCAGTCCTCAAGTGGGATAAGGCCCGCGCAGCCGATCGCCACGTCGCACTGGCCGTGGCGCCAGGCGCGGCCGAAGCTGTCGGTGATCAGCACGGCCGGGGCGGCGCCGGTCAGCTCTTGCAGGCGCGCGCGTAGCTTGCGCGCCGAGGCGTCGGGGTCCTGCGGGAGGGTTATCAGGGTGCCCTTGTCGCTCGCGTTGGAAGCGTCGACGCCCGCGTTCGCGCACGTGAAGCCGTGGTGGGTACGGCAGATCAGCACGCCATTGGCTGCTCTGATCACCTCCTGCGACTGATCGAGCACAACCTGTACCACGCGCGGATCCTTGCCCTGTTCGGCTGCCAGCGCCTGGGCCTGGGGGGTGGGGGTTATGTCGGTCAACGCCACCACCGCTCCCTCGGCCTTCGACACCACCTTGTGGGCGATCGCCACGATCCTGCCCGCGAGCTGCTCAGCGTCCAGCGCAACCGCGATCAGCGCCGCCAAATCGTCCCCCGCCCGCACTTCCGGCAGGCCGCTCACGCTGCGGGCGCTCAGGGTGCTCAACGGGCGCTCAGCGCCGGCCGCCGCGCTCCCCCGAGGCCCAGCACTTTGCGCGTGCGCGGGGCTCGCACCGTCTCGCCGGCCAAGCGTTCGCGCAGCTCCTGGAGGTCCTCGCCCGTGTCGATGTCCAGCAGCAGTGACGCCGGACGCTCCAGCCGGCACGCCACGCCTGCCTTGCGCGCCAGTTCCTGGTGGCGCTGGCAGCTGCCGGGGCCGAAGCTCGGGGCGATCGCGTCGGGGGGGCTCAGCAGCAGGCCATTCGTGCCTGTGCCGTGGCGGTCCGGGACGATCACCACCGCGGGCGTGTCGCTGTCCGCGAGCAGCAGCGCGTCGAGCTCCTGCGGGTCCAGTGCGGGGCAGTCGCCCGGGATGCACAACACTCGTTCCGCACCCTCCGCCAACGCTCGCTCCAAGCCCAGAATCACGGCTGCACTCTGGCCCTCCTGTGCGCTGTCCTGCACGACGATTGCGCCCTGGTAGCGGGCGGCTGCCGCGACCGATTGCTCGCTCGTGACGACGATCCGCAGGTCGATCGAGGAGCAGTCGCGCAGCGCCGTCAAGACATCGCCCACCATTGCCCGCGCCAAGTCCAGCCGCATTGGGTCGGCCATGCTCGCGCCCAGGCGCTGCTTCGCCAGCTCGAAGCGCTTCACGGGGAGGACCGCGGCGGTGTGTGTCACTGCAAAGAGCCTACGAACTTCAGCACCTGCTCGGCCACCTTCGTCCGCGCGGCCGCGTCGGACATGCGCGTGTCGATGCGCAACGCCTGCGGTCCGCCCTCCGGCGCCGGCTCGTCGGAGACGATCCCATCGAGCAGCTCCCCGTAGAAGTCCCGCACACCAATTGCACTGCATTCGAGCGCCGCGAACGCCATGAACGATGCCGTCGGGCCCTTCAGCACCTCGCCGCCCACGATTGGGCTCACGGCCACCACCGGCGCCGCTGCGCCTGCCAGCGCCTCGCGCATACCCGGCACCGCCAGGATCGGTCCGATCGATGCCAGTGGGTTCGATGGGCCGATCACGATCGCTTGCGCGTCCGCGATCGCAGTCAGCACCTCAGTGCTCGGGCGCGCCTGCTCGGCGTCGCGGAACTCCAGGCCATCGATCATGCCCTGGCCCTGCTCGCGGATCATGAACTCCTGGAAGGGGTGCCAGCCGCTGTCAGCGCGCACCCACGTGCGCACGGGGTCATCGCTCATCGGCAGCACCTTCGCACGCATTCCCAGCGCCTCGTTCAGCCGTGCCAGAGCCGCGGTGGGGGACAGGCTTTCATCCAACAGCCGCCTGCGCTCGATGCACCACGCCAGGTCGCGGTCGCCCAGGTTGAACCACACCTCCACGCCCAGCTCGCGCAGGCCATCCATCGTCTTGAACGTGTCATCGCGCAGGCCCCAGCCGCGCGCGTCGATCGCATCCGCCAGCCAGAAGCTCACAAGGTCCGGGTCCGGGGAGACGTAGGCGCCGTAGATCTCGATGTCATCGCCTGTGTTCGCCACCACCGTCAGGTTCTCGGGGCCGACCACGTCCAGCATCCCGCGCGCCAGCTTGGCGCCACCCGTGCCGCCCGCGAGGATTACAACGCCTACTCCCACAGCTCCTCCGGCAGCCCCGTCACGCGGATACCCGCGTGGGCCTTGTAGCGCGAGTTCACCGCGATCAGCATCGCCGTCAGCGACTCCGTGATCCGCGCCATCTCCAGGCGCCCGCAGTCCACGCAACGCAAGCCCGCGATCCGCTGCAATAGCCACGCCGCCTCGCGCTTGTCCACGCGTGCGTCGCCGCATACCAGCACGTCCTGATCCAGCGGATGGTTCAGGTCGCTCAGCGAGGCCGCGCTGATCGTGTGCAGCGCGCTCACGACTCGCACGCTTGCGCCCGCCATCTCCTGTGCCTGCTGTGCCGCGCTGCCCTGCCACACACCCAGCGTGCGCGTCGCCTTCCCGCTCACCGCCGCCGCCAGCGGCACCGTCGCGTCGATCAACAGCTGCCCCTCGCGCCATGCGCCCTTCAGGTTCGTGAGCGTCTCCGACTGGCTGCGGAAGGGTACGCTCAGGATCACGCGCTCGGCCTCGCCCACCGCGCGGGCGTTCTCGTAGCCGCTGAACTCGCCATTTGGGACCGCCTCCTCGGCGCGCAGCGCGGCCTCCCGTGCGCGTCCCTCATCGCGCGAGCCGATCACGATCGGGATGCCCGCCCGGCCCAGGCGCACTGCCAGACCAAAGCCTAACGCGCCCGAGGCGCCGACTATGCACACGGGGGCTTCGGCCACGGCGGCCGAGTATACGACCTCGGCCAAAACTGTAATCTGCCGGTGGTTATAGTCATTATCTGCCGTATATCTAACTCATGATCTGCCGGAAGGCAAAGTCCTCATCTGTCCGCTAGAATACGAGGACCGTGATGCCGTCGGCCGGTTTGCTAACCCGCCATGTTCGTCCGCTGGTGCTCGAATCTCTCTCCGAGAGTCGTGCGACTGCCCTGCTCGGAGCGCGCCAGGTCGGGAAGAGCACCTTGGCGCAGGATCTCTCGAGGGACGAGTATCCCGCCCGCTACATCAGTCTCGATGACGAAGCCATCCTGAATACCGCGCTGACGGATCCGCGCGGTTTCGTCGCGGACATATCAGGGCGGGCGGTCATAGATGAGATCCAGCGCGCGCCACGCCTGTTGCTAGCAATCAAGGAGCGGCTCGACCGCGACCAGACTCGGGGGCAGTTCCTGCTGACCGGCTCGGCGAACCTCCTCACTCTCCCGACCGTCGCCGATGCCCTGCCGGGACGGGTTGAGTACGTCAATCTGTGGCCCCTGTCCCAGGGGGAGATGCGCGGCGTCCCCGAGAAATTCATCGACACCCTGTTTCAGGGGCTCTTCCCCGAAGTTACAGGAGCGCCGGCGGGCCGCCTCGCGGTGGCATCGCTGCTGACCAAAGGCGGCTATCCCGAGCTTGTGGGACGCAGCGCGCGGGGACGCTCCCGCTTCTTCTCAAGCTATGTCGCATCCATTACCGGACGCGATGTGAGCGACATCGCCAGTCTGCGCAACGTGGAGAACGTCGAGCGACTGCTGCATCTCATCGCCGCTCGCTCGGGTGCACTGGCAAATTTTCGCGGAATGGCCAGCGAGCTGGGCTTGGACGCCAACACCGTCAGATCCCATACGAAGGTCCTCGAAGACCTCTTCCTGATTCGCCGCCTGAAGCCATGGCTGGCCAATCTCGGCGCTCGCCACGTCAAGACTCCCAAACTCTACGTGGTCGACTGTGGGCTGCTGGCGTTCCTGGTCAGAGCCAACGAGCGACGGATCGCCCAGGACGGGGCACTCCTCGGGATGATCTTGGAGAGCTTCGTCGCCATGGAGCTCCTGCGTCAATGCGACTGGGCGCATGAGCTTGTATCGCTCTTCCACTATCGCGACAAGGAACAGCGTGAGGTCGACATCGTGCTGGAAAGCGATGGCGGAGAGGTTGTGGGCGTCGAGGTCAAGGCGAGCGCCACTCCCTCTCGCCGGGACTTCGCGGGATTGCGCTACCTGCGGGACAAGCTGGGGACACGCTTCAAAGCGGGCGTTGTGCTCTACACCGGATCCGACACGCTGCCATTCGGCGAGCGCCTCGCCGCGGTCCCTCTCAACGGCCTATGGGACGGTTGAGCGTCGCGCTCGTACGTTCCCTCCTGCCCGGATAGGCTGTGGCGATGCGCCTCGAGGGCAAGATCGCGCTCGTCACCGGTGCTGCCTCCGGGATCGGGGCGGCTACCGCGCGGCGCCTCGCCGCCGAGGGGGCTCGCGTCGCGATCGGCGATCTGAACGAGGAGGGCGGGCGCGCCGTCGCCGCCGAGTTCGACGGGCACGCCGTGCACATGGACGTCACCGACACCGACTCCGTCAACGCCGCTGTCGCCGTGGTCGAGCAGGCGCTGGGGCCCATCGACGTACTCGTCAACAACGCCGGCACCGACCTCTTCTCCTTCTTCGTCAAGACGGACCCCGGGCTGTGGGACTTCGTGCTTGGCGTGAACCTGCGCGGCACCCTTGCCGTCACCCACGCCGTGCTGCCCGGCATGCAGGAGCGGCGCTCCGGCGCGATCGTCAACGTCGCCTCCGAGGCCGGGCGCGTCGGCTCGCAGGGGTCCGCTGTCTACTCCGCCGCTAAGGCCGGCGTGATCGGCTTCACCAAGGCCATCGCCCGTGAGGCCGCGCGTTATCGCGTGCGTGTAAACGCGGTTGCGCCCGGGCCGATCGAGACGCCGCTCCTGAATGCCGCGCCGATCGTCTACGGCGAGGTTGGCGAGCGCCTCAAGCAGGGGATGGTCGACGCCACCCAGCTCGGGCGGGCGGGGGAGCCGGAGGAGGTTGCCGCCGCCATCGCCTTCCTTGCCTCCGAGGACGCCTCCTACGTCACTGGCCAGACGCTCAACGTCAGCGGCGGCCTCTCGATGTCCTAGTCGTGCCTGCACACTCCGTCAGTATCAGGGAGGTCGGGCCGCGCGACGGGTTTCAGAACGAGCCCGAGGTCATCTCCACCGCGCGCAAGATCGAGCTCATCGATGCGCTTGCGCGCACCGGACTGCGCCGCTTGGAGGTGACGAGTTTTGTGCGCCCCGATGTGATTCCACAGCTGGCGGACGCTGCCGAGGTACTGGCGGGGATCGACCTGCCCGAGGGGGTCTCCCTGAGCGTGCTCGTGCCCAACGAGCGCGGGCTCGACAGCGCGCTTGGGCATTCCAACATCGATGAGATCAACGTTTTCCTGTCCGCCTCAGAGACGCACAACCGCAAGAACGTCAACCGCTCCATTGCCGAGTCGCTGGCTGGGCTGGAGCGCGTGCTCGCCCGCGCGCGCGCGGCCGGGTTGCGCTGCGAGGGAGTCATCTCCACCTCTTTTGGCTGTCCCTACGAGGGCTACGTGCCGCCCGAGCGCGTGCTCGAAATCGCCGCGCGCCTGCGCGACTTCGGCGCGCACGAGATCGGTTTCGGCGACACCACCGGCATGGCCAACCCTGTGCAGATCGGCGTCTTCTTCGCGCTGGCCCGCGAAACGCTCGGCGATGGGGTGCAGCTGACGGCGCACTTTCACAATACGCGTGGCGCCGGGCTCGCCAACGCCTTTGCTGCCTGGCAGGCTGGGGTTAGGAGTTTCGAGTCGAGCTTCGGCGAGCTCGGCGGCTGCCCTGTGCCCGCCGGCGCCACCGGCAACATCGCCAGCGAGGATCTCGTCTCCATGTTGCACGAGCTGGGGGTGCAGACGGGTATCGATCTGGATGCGCTGATCGCCTGTGCGCGGCGTGCGCAGGAGATCCTTGGGCGGCCGCTCGGCAGCCATACGCTCGTGGCCGGGCCGATCGACTGGCACTGAGCGCTAGCTGGCCAGGGCTCCTTCGGCCTCCCGCGCCGCCTGCGCGGCTTCCCGCATCGCGGCCACACAGTACTCCTGCACCGCGACCTCCAGCTCCAGCGTCTGCGCCAGGGCGGGGCGGGCGGAGGCGTCCATCACGCGCTTGGCGCGCCCGACCGCGATGTGCGAGTTAGCGAGCAGCTCATCCACCAGGGCCTGCGTGGCTGCCTCCAGCTCCTGCGCCGCCGCCACTCGGTTGACGAGGCCGATGCGGTGGGACTCTGCGGCGTCGATCGTGGCGCCCGTCATGATCAGCTCCTTCGCGCGGCCGAGCCCCACGACCGCCGGCAGGCGCGAGCTGCCACCCACGTCGGGGATGATCCCGAAGCGGACCTCCGGCAGGCCCAAGCGGGAGTCCTCAGAGGCGACTCGCAGGTCGCAGCCGAGTGCGACCTCCAGGGCGCCGCCCACACAGGTGTGGTGGATCTGGCAGATGACGGGCTTGGGCATCTGTTCACAGAGGTTCGCGCAGCTGAGGAACACGTTGCGGAACGGGCGCAGCACACTTGGCTCTCCCGCGAACGCGGCCAGCTCGCCGAGGTCCACGCCGGCTGAGAAGACGGGGCCGGCGCCGCGCAGGATGACGCAGTGCACTGAGTCCTCGTCACCCGCCGCGCGCAGGGCGTCGGCGAGCTCCATCAGCAGCGCCTGGTTCATCGCATTGCGCTTCTCCGGGCGGTTCAGCACCACGTGACGCACCGCGCCGCGGTCTTCGGTTGTGATGAGGCTCATGGCTTGGCTCCTGACGACGGGTGGATGGTGACGGGGCGTCCCCGCGGTTGAGGCTACCGCCGCCGGGACGCCCCGTGCAACATCAGTGCAGCAGTTGCAGCGTGTTGTTGCCGTCGTCCACCAGGTAGATCCCGCTGCGGTGGGGGGCCAGGGCGAGGCCGAACAGGGAGCCTGCGCCGAACCCCGTGTCGAAGGGCTGGAACTCGGCGCCCACCGGCGTCGTCTCGACCAGATTGCCGTCCCCGCCATTGGTTGTGATGATGTCGCCGTTGGGGGCCACCGTCAGGCCCAATGGGCTATTCAGGTAGCCGCCCTTCGCGACCGTTTCACCGCCGCCGCCCAGAGGCGTCGTGCGGTGCTTGGCGTCAGGGATCGCCGCGATGCGGTTCTGCAACGTGTCGGCCACATACAGCGTGCCGTCCTCGCCCAGTTCCACGCCCGTGGGGCCGATCACCAGCGCCGCCGGGTCCGTGCGCTCCGGGAAGCCTTCGCCGATCACGCTCTCTTCTGTCACTTCCAGCGCGTGGCGTCCGCTCGTGTGGATGCGCAGGCGCACCACCGTGCCACCCGGCGTCGGCGTTTCCCCGCCGGCCACCGTGCCGTTGAGCACGTTCGTCACGAACAGCGTGCTGTTGGCGCCCTCGCCCTCCGCCGTCATGTCCCAGGGACCGTTTATCGGACCGCCGGAGATCGTCTTCACCACGTGGCCTGAGCTGTCCAGCACGATCAAGCAGCCCGCCTGTGCCGTCGCCGCGTTGCCGTTCGTCGTGGGGAGGCTCCCCACCACCACGAAGCCGTGCGGCAGGACCGCCAGCGCCGTCGTCAGGCCCACGCCGCCGGGGCACGCGCCGGGGAGGGTCTTGGGGTCGATCTGGGCGAATACCGACAGGCTGCCCGTCGGCGTCATCTGCACGATCGTGCTACCCGTGCCCTGCAGGTTTTCGCTGTTGTTGAAGTTGCTGATGAGGATGTTCCCGCGCGCCAGCGCGCCGACGCTGCGCGGCACCGTCACGATTCCATAGGGGTTCACGTCGCCGTTGCTGGGGACTGTGGAACCGAGCTGGGAGAGGGTGCTGAACTGGCCGATGTAGGGGTGATCGAAGGCCGATGCTCCGGCAGGTGCGAGCGCCAGGCATGTGAGCAGCGCTGCCGCCAGCAGCGCCAGACGGTTGGACATGACAAAGCTCCTTCGCGTAGATGGCTCTCTTACAGGCACAGACGCCGAGGCCCGCGCATAACTTCCACTAGGCTCCAGCCCCTCAAATACGAGCGACGCGGCAGAGACGGAGGTTTCATGGCGGATATCAAGCAGGTAGGAGTGCTCGGCGCCGGGCTCATGGGGCACGGCATCGCGCAGGTCGTTGCGCAGGCGGGCTATGAGGTCGTGCTGCGCGAGGTGGACGAGGCGACGCTCGCCAAGGGCATCGGCAAGATCGAGAAGCAGCTCGCGCGTGCGGTGGAAAAGGGGAAGAGCACGCAGGAGGATGCGGATGCAGTGCGCGGGCGCATCACGGGGACGCTCCGCTATGGCGACCTCGCCGGCTGCGACCTCGTCATCGAGGCCATCACCGAGAGCCTTCCGCTGAAGCTCGAGATGTGGCGCGAGCTCGACCAGATCGTCCAGCCCGCGGCCGTCTTCGCCACCAATACCTCTTCGCTGTCGGTCATCGATCAGGCCGCCGCCACCGGACGCCCTGAGCTGTTCGTCGGGCTGCACTACTTCAACCCCGCCCAGGTCATGAAGCTGGTCGAGGTCGTGCGTTGTATCACCACCACCGACGCTGCCTTCGAACTCGCCCTGGAGTTCGCCCGCTCGCAGGGCAAGCTCGCGATCCCCACCCGCGACCGCGCCGGTTTCATCGTCAACCGCCTGTTGGTCCCCTACATGCTCGACGCGATGCGCGCCTTCGAAGAGGGCGTTGGCTCCGTCGCGGAGATCGATGAAGCCATGAAGGCCGGTGCCGGGCACCCGATGGGGCCGCTCACGCTCGCCGACTTCGTCGGACTCGACACGCTCGGTTCGATCTGCGATGTGCTCTTCGATGAGTTCCGCGAGCGCCGCTTCGCCCAGCCACCCACGCTGCGCAAGATGCTCTCCGCCGGCTGGCACGGACGCAAGGGGGGGATGGGGTTCTACGACTATTCCGGCGATGAGCCCGTCGCCAACACGGGGATCTGAACGCGTGAGCAAGCTCCACGATGCCAACGAGCGGGCTCTGTCCGGAGGGCCTGCGCGGCATCGCGAGAAGGCGCTCGAGCAGGGCAAGCTGCCCGTGCGCGAGCGCGTCGGCATGCTGCTCGATATCGATGAGGGCTCGCGCGAGGGGTCCTTCGCCGAGGAGGGTCTCCTGGCCAACTGGCAGGAGGAGGGGCTGGGGGCTGATGGTGTCGTCACTGGGGTGGGAGAGATCGACGGGCGTCCCGTGGCCTTGATGGCCAACGATCCAACCGTCAAGGCCGGCTCCTGGGGGCCCAAGACGGTGGAGAAGATCCTGCGCATCCAGGAGCGCGCCATGACGCTGCGCATCCCCATGATCTACCTAGTCGACTCCGCCGGCGCCCGCATCACCGAGCAGGTGCAGATGTTCCCGGGGCGGCGGGGGGCCGGGCGCATCTTCCACAACGAGGTGCGCATGTCTGGCGTGCTTCCGCAGGTTTGCGTGCTATTCGGGCCTTCCGCGGCCGGTGGCGCCTACATCCCCGCCTTCTGCGACCTCGTCATCATGCGCGAAGGCAACGCCTCGATGTACCTCGGCTCGCCGCGCATGGCTGAGATGGTGATTGGTGAGAAGGTGACGCTGGAGGAGATGGGCGGAGCCAAGATGCACACCGGCGTGTCTGGCTGTGGGCACCAGTTGGTCAAGAGCGACGAGGAAGGGATCGCGCTGGCGCGGCGCTATCTGTCGTTCTTCCCTTCGAATTGGGAACACACTCCGCCGGTGGCCGCCGCTGTAGGGCCACCCGCCGCCGCCACGCCGCTCGGGGATCTCATCCCCGCGGATGAGAACAAGCCCTTCGACATCAAGGGACTCATTGCAGGGCTCGTAGATGAGGACTCCTGGCTTGAGATCCATCCCCGCTGGGCCAAGGAGCTGTGTGTGGGCTACGCGCGTTTGGAGGGCCGGGCGGTCGGCATCGTCGCCAACCAGCCCAAGCACAAGGGCGGCGTGCTCTTCTGCGACTCCGCCGATAAGGCCGCCCGCTTCATTTGGACCTGCAACGCCTTCAACATCCCGCTGCTGTTCCTGGCGGATGTCCCCGGCTTCATGATCGGCACCCAGGTTGAGCGCCAGGGGATCATCCGTCACGGCGCCAAGATGATCAGCGCCGTCTCCCAGGCGACTGTGCCCAAGATCTCCGTGATCGTGCGCAAGGCCTATGGGGCTGGGCTGTATGCGATGGCCGGGCCCGCCTTCGAGCCCGATTGCTGCCTCGCGCTGCCCGGCGCCTCGATTGCGGTCATGGGACCGCAGGCCGCCATCAACGCTGTCTACTACAACCAGCTTCAGGCGATCGCAGACGGGGTCGAGCGCGCCGCCAAGACCGAGCAGCTGCGCCAGGAGTACGCGGCAGACATCGATCTGCTGCACCTCGCCTCCGAGCTGGTTATCGATGCTGTGGTGGAGCCCACGGACTTGCGCGCCGAGCTAGTGCGCCGCTTTGCGCACGCGCAGGGCAAGCTGCGGGAGTGGCCGGCACGGCACGGCGCCATCACTCCGGTTTAGAGTGCCTTTCATGGATTCCATCGACCTCGCCTTCGCCGGCCTCGCTCGCCAGGCCGAGCTGATTGCCGCCGGCGAGGTCTCCTCGCGCGAGCTCACCGAGCTCTGTCTGCGCCGGATCGAGCGCCACGACGCGCAGCTGAACGCATTCCGCGTCGTCTTCGCTGAACGCGCGCTGCTGGAAGCCGACCAGGCTGACGCGCGCCGCGGCGCTGGCGGGGAGCGACCGTTGCTCGGCGTGCCCATCGCCATCAAGGAAGACGCTGACGTCGCTGGCGAGGTCACCATGTTCGGCACCCGCGCTGCCGAGCGCGTTGCCAGCGCCGATCAGGAGGTCGTGCGGCGGCTGCGCGAGGCGGGGGCGATCATCATCGGCAAGACCAACGTGCCCGAGATGACGCTCTGGCCCTTCACCGAGACGCCCACCTTTGGTTCCACCCGCAATCCCTGGAACCTGCAGCACACCCCGGGAGGATCGAGCGGCGGGTCGGGAGCGGCGGTGACCGCGGGCCTCGTTGGCGGCGCTCTTGGTTCCGACGGGCTTGGCTCGATCCGCATTCCCTCGAGCTTCTGCGGGCTCTTCGGGATCAAGCCCAGCCGTCATCGCATCTCGCTCGCGCCCCACACCGAGCAGCTGTATGGCTGGCATGGTCTCGCCGTCTACGGGCCCATCGCCCGCTCCGTGCGCGATGCGGCGCTGTTCCTCGACGCCACGGCCCAGACGCCCCCCGCGCAGGGGACCTTCTCGCAAGCCGCCGCGCGTGAGCCGGAGCGTCTGCGCGTGGCGGTCTCGACCAAGCCGATCCTGCCCCAGCCGATCGATGCGCGCGAGCTCGCCGCGGTCGAGCAGACCGCCGAGCTGCTGCGCTCGCTCGGGCACGAGGTGGTGCAGCGCGACCCCGACTATCCGCCGTGGCTCGGACCCCACCTGCTCGGGCGCTTCCTGCGCGGCGCCCACGACGCCGCGATGGACCTCGGCCACATCGAGCGCATGGAGCGCCGTACGCGGCAGATCGTGCGTATGGGGCGTCTCGTGGGGGAGGCTGGCCTCGCCCGCGTGCTCGCCTCCGAAGCCGCGCTCGTGGCCCGTGTCGGGCGCGTCTTCGCCGACCACGACGTGCTGCTCACGCCCGCCACCGCCCGCCCGGCGCTGCGCATCGGTGAGTACGAGGGGCGCGGCGCGCTTTGGACCATCAACGGCGGCACCCGCCTGATTCCCTTCCTTGGCACCTGGAACGCCACCGGCCAGCCCGCCGCCGCCGTACCAGCCGGCTTCAGCGACGACGGTCTGCCGCTCGCCGTCCAGCTCGTCGGGCGCGCCGCGGATGAGGCCACGTTGCTCTCGCTCGGCGCTCAGCTCGAAGCCGCGCGGCCCTGGACGCAGCAGCGCCCGCCGCTGTTCTCGTGACTCACGACACCGAGTTGCTCAAGCAGGTGGCCGTGCGCGCCGCTCACGCGGCTGGGACGCTGCTGCTGGAGCGCTTCGGCAGCGGCGAGCAGCACAATGTCACGAGCAAGAGCACGCCGACGGATCTCGTCAGCGAAGCCGACGTCGAGGCCGAGCGCACGATCCGCGAGCTGCTCGGGGAGCTGCGCCCTGACGACGGTTTTTTGGGGGAGGAGAGTGGGGGAGAGGTGGGCTCAAGCGGCCTGCGCTGGGTGGTCGATCCGCTCGATGGCACCGTCAACTTCCTCTTTGGCATACCCCAGTGGTGCATCAGCGTCGCCGTGCAGGACGAGCAGGGCTCGCTTGTAGGCGCTATCTACGATCCTGCTCGCGGGGAGCTCTTCACGGCCATCCGCGGGGAGGCTTCCACGCTTGAGGGTCCTTTGGGCACGCGCACCTTGGGCACGCGCACCTTGGGCACGCGCACGCTCACCTCGCCGCTGCGCGACGATCTCGCCACCGCGATGGTGGCCACCGGCCTCGCCTACGACGCGCGTGTGCGTGCCGCGCAGGCGCAGGTCCTCGCCCGCCTCATTCCGCGCGTCCGCGACATCCGCCGCTTCGGCAGCGCCGCGCTCGATCTTGCCTGGACCGCGACCGGCCGCTTCGACGCCTACTACGAGCGCACCGTCAAGCCCTGGGACATCGCCGCCGGGACGCTCATCTGCGCAAGCGCCGGTCTGGAGATCGTCGAGCTGCAAGAGCGCCAGGATCTGCCTTGGGGCATCCTCGTGGCGCCGCCAGCGTTGTGTGAAGCGCTGCTGGAGTTGGTCGATGCGGGCGGCGGGATTTGAACCCACACGGGCTTGCGCCCACTGGCTCCTAAGGCCAGCGTGTCTACCGTTCCACCACGCCCGCGGTGTTTTGTACGGCTTCTCAGAGCACAGGTTTGCGCATGGAAGCCGCCTGAGATTGTATGGTCATCCAGACGATGTCCAGCATGGCTGCCCAGAAAGCCTCAGCAGGCGTGACGATCACGCACCCCAACCGCGAAAAGGCGGTTGTGCAGGGGACGCGGGCGACCGTCATCCTGCTGCTGCTCGTAAGCGCCGGGCTGCTGCTGATCATCACCATCGGCGGCTGGGAAGTCCTGTTGGGCCCACCCATCGCGCTGCAGTTAGCGTTTGCCCTCGCCTACCTGCTGCTGGCCTTCTACGCCGGACGCTGGAATCGCGGCGTGCTGCCGGTGGCCTCGGGTCTGGCGGTACTGCTCATCATCTTCGCCCTCACCGGCGCCTCCGCGTGGTTCAATCGCGACGGCGCCGGCTTCATGCAGCCGGCGCTGAACGCCAGTCTCCTCGGCCTCCTGACGCTGCTGCTCGTGCCCGTGCAGATACTGCTTATCACCTTCGCCATGCGCGGCTTCCAGCAGGGTTGGAACGTGGAGTTGGAGCAGCGCGCTGCCTCCGGCGGGGACGGCGACTACGGCGGCCCCCCGCCTCACCCCGCCTGAGGGGCCTATATTTGGAGCCCCTGCGTGCGGCGGTGGCGGAACGGTAGACGCGGGGCCCTCAAAAGGCCTTGTCCGCAAGGGCGTGTGGGTTCGAATCCCACCCGCCGCACCATTTGCTCCAGCGTCCATCATTCGGGCTTCTGGCAGAATTCGGCTTTTCTTATGTTTAAGCAGTGGTTACGTTCGCAGGCGACGTACAGGATGCACGGCGCGCATCATGCAGAGCACCGGCGACCGCGAGATAGATGGACAGCTCGAGCAATTCGGGCAGAACATTCGCCGTGCACGCGAAAAGATCGGCCTGTCTCAGGATAGGTTGGGCCTTGACCGTGCGGCGGTGAGCTTCCTCGAGCGCGCCGAGCGTTCCCCCGACCTGCCCACCGTCGTGCGTGTGGCCCACGCCGTGGAGGTCACGCCGGCGGCGCTGCTCAAAGGCATTGGCGTCTCCAACTCGGGCGTGCGCGGACCGCGCCACCAGGCCGACCCCTCCGCCAGCCCCGCCAGCCGCTTCGGCATAAACCTGCGCTGGGCGCGCCAACGCGCCGGGATCTCCCAGGAAGCACTCGCGCTGAAAGCCGAGGTCGACCGCGCCGCCATCAGCGTCTTCGAGCACGGTCGTCGCGACCCCAACCTGCGCACCATCCTCAAGCTCGCCCGCGCCTTGGAGGTCCCTCCGGCGATGATGCTGGGGGGCGTCGAGAGCAGCAAGGAGCCGCTCAAAAGCTCAGCGCGTCAGCTCGCAGCGCGGCGCGCGTCGCCCCCACCCGCCCGCCGCGGCGGTAAGCGAGGCCATCGGCGGTAAGGCCCTTCAGGGCCGCTTCGATCTGGCGGCGCTCCGCCGGATTATCCGGGTCGCGCTCGCAGGCGAGGATCGTCGCCCGGATCGAATTGGCTCGCGAGCCCGCTCTTACGAGCGTGTGCAGCACGACTGCGGCCAGCAGATCCGGGTGCTGGTAGGAGCTCGCTTGCTCTGGCGCTTGGGCCACAGCGCAACGCTACCTCATTTTGCAGACGGTTGTCTACTGGTGTGAGGTTTGTCTGCTAGGGGTTGGGCGAGACCGTCTCGCGACGAATCAGCCAGGCGGCCTTGACCGGGTTGAGGAAGTGCGGCGGGCTCTCGATTTTCAGGCGGTCATCGTAGATATAGTTCTTGGCGTAACCGCTGGCGACTTCTGTGCCGTTGTGCGTGCCGACGGTGCCGCGGAAGATCTGGGCGATCGCGCCGTAAACCGTGAGCTTTTCCTGAGGAGCGCCGCAGTCGTAGTTGTCCACGATGAAGGAGTGGTTGACGGCCAGGATCGCGGCGTAGATGATCGGGTTGGCCATCGTGCCCGCGGCGTTGGTGGAGGAGTTGCAGGAAAACGCGCTGTGGCTCGTGCGGCCGCTCAGCGGGTGGTAGACGCGCACGAAGTTGTTCGCGATCAGACCCAGCACGGCATTGGTCTGGGGGACGCCTTCGCCGTTGACGGCCGTCGTGATGTTGCCATTGACGACGATGTCGTTTTCGGCGGCGATCGTAAGCTGGCCCGAGTAATTGCCCTTTACATAAACATTCCCGCAGCCCGTGTCTTCGGTGTAGTTGGGCCCATATGGCGTGTAGGTCAGCGAACAGGTCTTGTTGGAGACGTAGATCAGGCCGCTGGCCGGGAACGGCACGTTTTCCTTGACGACTTCGTGGGCGCTCGCGCCTTCGCCTTCGATGTAGGTGACCTTCATCTTTTCGCCTTCCAGCACGAGCGTCGTCTTGCCTTCGTAGTGGTAGGTCGGTTCGACAATCGTCAGCAGCGAGTTGTTGCTCGGCGGCGGTTCCAGCGAGGCCACGTTGGCAGGCGCGATCAGCGTGCCCAGATATTGCGCGGAGTTGCTGCAGCCGCCACCCGCCGCCGTCGATCCGCCGCGGAATTCGACCTTGTCCGAAGGTCCCCGTCCGAAGATCGGTTCGCCGCAGATCGAGACCGTGTCCTCGCTGTGGATCGGGCCGTTGACCTTGTCTGCGGTGATGAACTGGATCGTCGTGCAGGTGTTGGGCCGGGAGCTGAGGAACGCGGCGCAGCTGTTCTGCACGGGCGTGTACGTGACCGGGTCCAGCGTCTCGTACTTGGTGTAGTAGATGTATTCCAGGAAGCCGCGATGGGCGAAGGTCGCCGTGATCGTGCGCTCCTGGTTGCCCGAGAAGCCCGTGGAGTTGATGCGGAAGCTGCCGCTGGCGAATTGGCCCGACTCGATCATCGTTTCCACCGGCTTGGCCGGATCGCACTTCTTGTCGGTGGAGGGCGCCGTCGTGGCAGGCAGCAGTTGGATTGCGTATTCCTCGTCGGTCACGCCCGGCACGGGGACTTTGTGTTCGGTCTTGTTTTCCTGAGTTATCTGGTTGAGGGAGTGGTTGGTTTCCGCCAAGCCCCCGGTGCAGTAGGTCCAGTAATTGATGTCCTGATTGAGGTGGTAGATGTAGTCGCTGATCCCCGCCTGCGCGGCGTAGTAGGCCTTCTTCGCTGAGGTGTCGGTATGCGTGAGGTGGATGTCGCCATTGGCCGCCGCGAACGCGCCCGCCATCAGCAGCGAGGCGATGAACAGCACCACCAGTGTCACGATCATCGTGAAGCCGCTCTCAGCGCCGAAGCGACCCGCGTCGTGACGCGCCGCAGTGGGGCGAGACCCCTCGTGATGCGCCGCGGTGGGGCGAGGCGGCTCGTGATGCGCCGCGGTGGGGCGAGGCCCCTCGTGATGCGCCGCGCGTATTCCTGCTGGGTGCAGCTTTATTCGCATGGCTTGTTGGTTCCTGTCGCGGAGGATGGGTCGTAGCGCAGCACGGCGGTGTTGGTCAGTTCCACCTTGCGGTCGGCACTGATGCGTTCCGAACTTGGAGCGGCCGTGAAGTTGACGGTCACCTCGGCTGTCGCCTTCGCGTCGAGTTCGCTGATCGGCGTTGGCTCGGGCGTGGTCGAGATGTTGCCGTTCTGGTACTTGTAGTAGCGGAAGACGGGGATCGTGGCGCCTTCGACGGTGGTCTGGAAGGCGCCGGTGAGCAGCGGCTGGCTGCTGGTCGCCGTTGCGGGGAAGTGCCAGCTCGTGCCCAGTTCCGACGCTGTGTTGGTGCTCAAGTAGGAGGCATCGATCAGTTGGTGGGTGGCCGTATTGAGCGACACTTCGTGCTTGGTCACGCTCGTGAAGTAGGCTTCATTGCCCGACTGGCTGACGAACTTGATGTTGGTGTCGGTGCTTCCGGGTTCCACCGGGTTGGAGGCGAAGGCGATGCAGCTGGAGTGCAGCTCGAGCATCAGCTTTTCCATCGCCAGCCGGCCGTGCTGGTCGGCATCAACGCGTTCGCTGATGCGCGAGGACTGGCTGATGGAGATGTCCAGGACCGAGAGGGTCGCGAGGATGACGACCATGCCCGAGACCACGGCCACCAGCATCTCCACCAGCGTGAAGCCGTGCTCGGCGCGCAGTCGGGTGGGGGGCGCGGTCAGTGGAGTGGGGGGCGCGGTCATGGACATGTGTAAGGGGATCCCGATCGGTGTTCGCCGGCGCCCAGGTAGATCGAGTAGAGGCCCGTGCCTTCGGCGGCCTTGTTTTCGACCACCGTGCCGCTCAGCTTGCGGTATTCGCTGGGGGCTCCGACCTTCGCCTTGGAGGCCACGCACAGCGTGAATGTGCCGAATGGCATCGGCTTCAGCAGTTCGCCGTTGACGGTGGAGGCGCCGCTGGAGAATGGATGGACCTTTTCTTCGACGCCCGTCCCTTCCCCGCCCGTCGCGTCCTCGCGGCATTCCACGCCCTGGTCCGTGAAGCTGCCCGTGAAGCCGGTTTCCACCTTCGTTCCCGGGGAGCCCGAAGAGCTTCCGCTGAACACCTGCAGCTTGACCGGCGGCACGATCACATTGATCGTGGCAGCCCCGCCGGCGGGCACGAGTACGCCCTGCTTTTCGAGTACCGCCGCAGGGGGTGCGTCGGCCGTGCAGGTGCCGGCGTAGACCGCATAGTTTGAGCTGAACGGGAACAGCGTCTTGGGGGTGGTTTTGCTTGTGGCGTATTCGCTCGCGCCAAGGACTCCGAAGCCCCGCACCAACCCGGTGGTGATGCCGGTGTTGAAGGCCACGAACGAGTCACCTTCGGACGCGGCGCCTTCGAAATTGACGAACTTGACCGTCAGTTCGCCCGCCTTGCCGAACTGGAACTGCTTCTTGGTCGTCGTGCCTGAGGTGACCGAAGCAGTGCGCTGGGAGTTGGGCGGTTCGCTATTGCCGTCCTTGTCCACGTAGCCCAGTTGGTAGGTGTCGACGCTGTATGTGCCTTCTCCCAGCGAGGCGAAGACTACGCAGCCATTGGCGCCGGTAGTTGCGCTGACGGTCGCTTCCGAGGGCGAGGGACCCTTGGCCACCACGCTCATGCCCGGGACCCCGACGCCGCTGCCGTCGAAGACCTGTACCAGGAGCTCGCCTCCGGCCGGGGGCGTTATCAGGCCGGTCTCGACCACTGCCGGGCGCGTTTTCAGCGCGGGCCAGGTGACCGTCGAGACCGTCCGCACGTAGCTGGCGTTCTGGGCTTCCTTGACACAGCTCTGGGATTCGGTCGTGTCGTTGAGGAATTCGCCCGTGGACTTGATCGTGTATTCGGTCCCGTTGTACTTGACGGTGTGGGTTTCGTTCAGGCCCGAGAGCTGGTCGATCTGCATGCTGCGCAGCCGATCCTCGTCCTGCTGGGCGAGCACGTCGGCCTGCGCGTGCGCGCGCTCGTCGGCGGTGGCGCGCTGGGTGACGTCGAAGCCCGTGAAGGTAGCGATCACCACGAGGCCGATGATGACGGCGCTGATGAGGACCTCGAGCAGGGCGAAGCCCGCCTGCTCCTGCAGCAGCGCGAGCCCTGCCTGCGCATCCATTGCAGGCAGGGTCGCGCCCTCTGGCAGGCGGTGTCCGCGCGCCTGCCGCGTGCGAGCACCGGCGGTCTTCGGGGACGCCCCCGCCGAGGGTCGATCCACCGACCGCGATCTCCGGGACGTGCGCCAGAGCCTGCCAAAGTATGTACGGATCATCACAAGTGCCAAAGGGTCGTCGTCCCGGTTGGCTTCGGCATGGGAGAAGCGCTGCTTTAGCGTTCTGGACGCGGCTCAAGCGGATGGGCAGACGCCCCTGCAGGGGCGTCTCATGGCAGGGGGCTGCCGTGGAATGAAACCGCATCGACCGCCACGTGGCGCGCCGAGCCGGGCCAAGCGCGAATGCGAAACCCCTACAATCTCAAGGGTCCGGGGGACTGGTGTAACGGTAACATGGGGGTCTCCAAAACCCTTGCTCGAGGTTCGATTCCTCGGTCCCCCGCTGGTGCGATGGCTCGTGGATGGCATGAACGTGATCGGGACGCGGCCCGATGGCTGGTGGGAGGATCGCCACGCGGCGATGGTCCGGCTCGTTGGGTTGCTCGAGCGCTGGGCGGTGGCCAACGGGGAGGACGTTACAGTGGTGTTCGAGCAGCCTCCACGCCCGCCGATCGTCTCGACCGTGATCACCGTTGCGCACGCGCCGCGGCCGCGCCGCGATTCCGCCGATGATGAGATCGTGCGCCTGCTCGGGGCGGAGCCTCAGCCCGGGGCGGTGCGCGTGGTGACCTCCGATCAGTGGTTGGCCGATCGGGTACATGCCGTCGGTGCCACGGTGCAGGCATCGGAGTCGTTCCGCATGCAGCTCGATTCCGACTGAGGGGTTGGGGTGAACGTCGGTTTCGCGCCAACTTTGTCGGTTTGGGGCGGAAATCGCCGCTGTTTGGGGGGGTACGTCCGGAGGGTGTGGTGGGTTGAGCTGGTTCAGTAAATCGGATGGCCCCGGCGCGGGTGGTGCCACGCCGGGGCCGGCACGGAAAGGGCGGTTCTTCCCATGCGAAGTGAGGGTAGTGGTTGCAAGCCGAAGGATGGCGAGGTTGCCGAGCGGGCAATCGTGCTGCAGGTGTTGCGCACGGATCGCGATGAGCGTTGGACGCGCGTAGAGCTCGAGGGCGAGATCTATGACATCGAGCCCTTGGCGATCAGCGAAGCGCTGGAGCGTCTGCGCGAGGTCGGGGTGGTGCATCTCTCGGGCGAGCTCGTGTGGTCTTCACGGTGCGCCCGGCACCTGGACGCTCTGGGGATGATCTCGATATGAGGGCTGCTCTCGCGTTGAGAACTGCTCCCGAAATGAGAACTTCCCCCTCGCGATAAGAGGCTGCTCCTGGGCGGGATTCCGCATGAAGAGGTCTTCCCCGCGCGTCAGTTTCGCTTGGCTCCGGGACGGTGCTCGACGCCATCGGTACCGGCGATCAGGACGTCGCTCACGAGCTCCGGCGCGAACAGGCCATGCTCGACGACCCCCGGGGTACAGGAGAGCCGCGTTGCGAGCGCAGCCGGGTCCGCGATATCTCCGAGGTAGTCGGCGATCAGATTGCCATCGGGGCTAAGGGGTACCTCGCGCAGCCGTGAAGAGCCGAGAGCGTGCAGCGTGCTATGCGCGCCGAAGCGCAGGATCTCGAGCGGCACCGGCGCGCTCACCGCGGCCACGGCCTTGTCGGCGGAGGCGATCACCACGAAGCGCCGCGCGGCGCTTGCGACGATCTTCTCGCGCGTATGAGACGCGCCGCCGCCCTTAACGAGCCACCCGCGTCGATCGATCTGATCGGCGCCATCGATGGCGATGTCGAGCTCGCCGAGCTCATCCAGCGCCTTCAGTGCCAACCTCAGTGCCTTTGCGGCCCGTTCGGTCGCCGGTGAGGTGGCCACGTACTGCACGTTCTGCAGCCCACGCGCGGCAAGCGCCGGCAGCAGGTATGCGACCGTGGATCCGGTTCCCAGCCCAACGCGATCGCTGTCCCGTACCAGCATCGCCGCGGCCTGCGCGGCCGCGCGCTTCTGGAGCTCGGCCTGCTGGGGGTCGAATGCCTGGGGGGCCGAGGGCGGGCGCGTCGGTGTCATCCGGGCAGCGACCTTATCGCTAAGGGCGCTGCTCCTGCGCGCGCGCGTGGCTCAGCTCAGCCAGTCGTCCCAGTCTCAGCGAAGTCGTCCCAGTCTCAGCCAGTTGTCCAGTCTCAGCGAAGTCGTCCAGCCTCAGCCGGTCGCCCAGCCGTGGTCAAAGAGCTCTAGGCGAGCGCCGCCCACGCTCTTGGCGCGATACATGGCGATGTCGGCCTCGCGCAAGAGGTCCTCGGGGTCGGTCTCGGAGTTATTTGAGACCGAGACGCCGACGCTCGCGAGCATTGCCACCTCGCTGGCGCCAGCGAGAAAGGGCGTCTCCAGTGCGTCCAGAATGCGCTCGGCGACCTCGAGCGCCTCCCGTACGTTCTCGAGATCCTCCGCGAGGATTACGAACTCATCTCCACCCAGACGGGCAGCGGTGTCGCTGTCACGCAGCGCTCGCACGATCCGCTCCGCGACGGAGATCAGTAGATGATCGCCCGCGGCGTGTCCATAGCTGTCGTTGATGGCCTTGAAGCGATCGAGGTCGATGAACAGTAGCGCCACCAGGCCGTGGCTGCGCCGCAGTCGTCCCAGCGCCTGGCGCGCGCGGTCCATCAGCAGCAGGCGATTGGGCAGCTTGGTCAAGGGATCACGCAGAGCCTGGCGTTCCAGCCACATGCGGTCGGTCACGTCTTTGGCCGCCGCGTACCAGACCTCGCCATCGCAGCGCGCGCTCCACAGCAGCCAGCGCCAGGAGCCGTCCCGGTGGCGATAGCGGTTGGTGAAGTTGACAAAGTGCGCGGAGCGGTGACGTCCGACGAGCGTTAGGGCGATTGTCTGCTCGAGGTCGTCGGGATGGATGAACTCATGCATTGGTCGTGCCATCAGCTCCTCGCGCGACCAGCCCAAGGACTGCTCCCAGGCCGGGTTGAGTAGCGTGAAGCGGCCATCGAGCGTGATCGCCGCGAGCAGATCGTTGGTCATTTCGAACAGGCGGGCGATCTGATGTTGTTCCCCCCATGCCGGCAGCGCTGCGCATGCCGGGAGCTTTTCGGGGGTTCGCCGCAGTGTCTGCGCCGGCGCTTGCGCGTGCTCGAGCGCGCTGCTGGGGTGAAGGGCGGGATCGGTGTGCGCGGACATGCTCGGAGGGCGACGGCAACACACGTGCGCTGCCGTCGAGAAGCCTGTGCTGCCTTCATCCAGTCGGCGGCTCCGAGCGCTTGTCCGGCCAGGCGCTTGGCCAATGGACGGATGACCGAGTGTTCAGGAGCCCGGCAAGCTCGGCGGCCGGCGGCCCGTGAGGATGTTGCGTTAGGAACCCGGCAAAGGCCCGGCGGCCGGGCTTGTGAGGATGTTGCGTTTAGGAGCCCGGCAGGGGCTCGGCGGCTGGCGGCTGTGCGGACGTCGCGCTATCCGTGCCGGCGGGGATGAGAGCCTCGCTGGTGTCATCGCCTCGCAAGAAGTGCCAGACGGCCAGGCAGGCGAGGATCGTCATGATGATCGCGCTGCTGACGCACCACGGACAGATCGCGTGGATCGAGAAGAGCTCACGACCGGTCAGATATGCGGAGAAGCCGAATCCGCCCACCGTCAGCAGGACCGCGATCAGCCTCGTGGTCTCCGTGGCTGGCACCAGCAAAACACCCAGGATCAGGATGTAGCCAATCAATCCGATCAGTGCCACCGGGACGCCGTCAAGCTGGGCATACTTGGAGTGCTGCACCGTCTCGCAGCCACCGTGCAGCGGGCAGATCGTGGTGCCTCCCGAGTAGTGGGCGATCGTGAGATACGTGGCCACGCCCAGGCCGAGCAGGGTCAGGCCGATCATCGTCCTGCTGAGCATACGCGTGCTCATGATCGCGTGGCCTAGCCCTTCAGCAGCTTGTTGATCGCCGCTTCGAACACCGCTGGTTCGGTGAGGGAGTTGGGGCTGTATAGCTGCGGTGTCGTGCCTGTTTTGTAGAGCAGGAACGAGGGCGTGCCGTTGAAACCTGGCACCGGCAGGTTGGCGTACTGCGAGCCATATACGCGCGCAAGCTGGTTGTCGTTGTTGACCTTGCCTTCGACCGCTGGCGAGAAGCGTTCGGAGAGGGCCTTCTGGACGTTCAGGCCTTTGACGCCGCCAGCGATCTGGGTCAGGAATTCATCCGTAACGTAGCCCGAGTTCTCGGTCTGCTGGTTGTTGTAGAAGAGGTCGGCGTAGTTCCAGAGCAGGTTCTGCTGCCCCGCGGCCTCGGCCATCTTCGAGGCCTTGATCGAATCCGGCCCGATGATGTCGAAGTTGTGGAATTCCATGCGCAGCTTGCCCGTACGCACGTACTTGCTCACCAGCACCGGGAATACGCTCGTCGTGTACTGGCGGCAGAATGGGCACTGCAAGTCCGCGAACTCCTGCAGCGTCACGGGCGCTGTGGGGCTGCCCAGTTCGATGCCTTTCTGGGGTATCCCCGCGAACCTCGCCTGCACCTCGGTCGCATGCGGCAGGGCCGAACCCGTTTCTGTCTTCTTGAGCTTGTGCGCGCCGCCTCCGCTCGTCGCCACCAGGATGATCACAATGATCGCCACCACCACGCCGACGATCCCACCCAGCTGCATCAGTCGCCGCCGCTGCGCGCCCGCTTTCTGCGCTTCCTCCATTGCCCTGCGCTGCGCGCGCGCCTGCTCGCGGCGCTGCTTGCGGGTCAGGTCCGGGTCGATGCCTGGTGTTGAGCTCATGGGTCTACTTTTACAGCTTTCGCTTCAAGATTGCCTAAAACAACGCATCCCGGAGCTCAGCCGCTTGCAGGCTGTCTGCGGATCGCAGAGATCATGGCCACACTGTGCAGATACAGCAAGCCCCCGTAGCTCAGCTGGATAGAGCGTCGGACTTCTAATCCGAGGGTCGCAGGTTCGAATCCTGCCGGGGGCATCGCGTCTCCAACTAGTATGCAAGCAGGGAGCTCAGGAGCAGGCTCATACCACTAGGAATAGCGCTCGTCGAGGCTTCGCCAGTGCTCCATGTCGTGGCCGGGGATGATCAGTGCCTCGGGCTGTTCGCGGTCATAGGCCTGTAGCGCGCTGAGGCTGCGCTCGAAGGCTTTGGCGTCGTCTGAGCGCCATGGTCGCTCGCCGTCCCGTAGCGTCGCCATCGTGTAGATGGCATCGCCTGCGATTAGCGCCTCGCGGGAGCTGAGGCGCAGGATCACGGACAGATGGCCGCGGCTGTGCCCGGGCGTGAAAGCGAGTGTGATCGAGTCATCGCCAAGCACGTCCAAAGTCTGCGCGAAGGCGCCGCGGGCGCGAGCATTGGCGGCGCTGAAGTCCAGCGTGCGGTAGCTGGGTCGGGGATCCAGCTGGGCAACGCTGTAGCCGCGCAGCGCGCCACCGCGTCCACGTGCGGACTGCCACTCGGGCTCGGATACCAACACCGTGGCGGCGGGGAAATCGGCCAGCGCGCTGGCGTGATCGAAGTGCAAGTGGGTCATCACGATTACCGAGACCTCTGCTGGATCGATCTCCCGTGCCCGCAGCTGCGCGGCGACGGTCTGCTCGGGACGCATCTGCACATCGCGGGCCAGAACGCGGCCGATCGGACCGAGGTTGCGGCTGCGCTCGGGGCTCGCGCGATCTGCCACCGAGCCATGGAAGCCGGTGTCAATCAGGATCAGACCAGCCGTCGGATGCTCGAGGAGGAAGGCGATGATCGGGACGCTCACCTGCTGCTCGGCAGGCACGCCGATGCCCAGCGCCTTCAACGTCGCCGTCGGCCCGCTCGCGCGATGAAACCAACCGACCGGGCCCTTCATCTCCGCGCACAGCAGCGGGTGCAGGACGATGCTTGCTCCTGTCTGCCCTCCGGGCAGGGGCAACTCCGCTGGGGTGGCCGTTAGTGTGGCTGTGGGTGTATCGCTCATCCCTGCAATATGGCAAGCTCGACGCCATGATGAGCGCCGAGGCTCCCTCAAACGAAGAGCAGTCCGCTGCGACGGCCTACCACATCGAGCTGCGTCAGTTCCCGCACAACCTCTGTAGCTTCAACCTCACTGAGCAGGAGTTGTACGCAACGATCGTCGAGCCCTGGGCGCGCGAGCAGTGGATCGAGCTGGGAGAACGCAAGTGGAATCCGCACCAGGCCAAGCTCACCGTGCTCGAAGGGCCGCATCTGCCGGTCGAGCAGCTCTCGATGGGACGGGGCTGGCGCAGCGCCCAGCGCACGGGCCGCGAGGTCACCGAGCGTCTCCTTGCCGCGGTCAAGACGGGCCGCGAGACGGGCGTCCAGGCAGCGCCGGCTTCTATAGCGGACGCATCCCAGGCTCAGGCTGCGGCCCTAGCTCGCGAGGAGGGCCTCCTGGCCGATTCGCTCGGTCTGGAGCTGCTTGCCCAGCTTGCTTCGGGGCCTGTATCGCTGCGGCATGCTTGGGAGCTGGTCGTCGCGCGCCATCCAGATCGCGGTGTTGGCAACTGCCTTGCGCTGGCCGAGCGCGCGGTTGCGTCTCTGCTTGCGTCGAACTTGATCGTGCTCATCCGCGCTAACGGGCTGGGGGACACCCAGCGGCAGGTGGACGAGGCCGAGCTTCCGACTGTTCTGCAAGCAATCGAGAGCTGGACCGCGGAGATCGTCGGCATCGCCCGCCGCTAGACTTAGTTGCTCTCTCGCTTGGTGGGCGTAGCTCAGTTGGTAGAGCTCCGGGTTGTGGTCCCGGTGGCCGCGGGTTCGAGTCCCGTCGCTCACCCTTTAGAGGCCGTGCTCCGCGGTTTGTCGCCTCTGGTCAGATTCGAACCCTCTAGACGTGCCTGGGTGTGAACGTCTCGTCGCCTAGAGATGGTTTCAGGGCGCGGAAATGGTCGGGCGCGCGGCTGGCTCGCATGGGCGCGGCTTGGCTTGCGGGCAAATAACGGAGCTAACTTGCTATATAAACCCGAAGTCGAAAATATTGTAGATACAGTGACGGGTGCTAATTGTGCTACAAAGGGGATTGCCGCTACCTTGGTGGGTAACTAACTGGAGAAATACTTATTTTGGGAATCAATGAATGAGCTGCGACCACGCACCGTCGCTCTGCTCTCCTGAGGAGCCATCTGTCGTGGATCTTTAGACCGTGATCCTGAAGGTTTGCGCGTTACGCACTATGCTCCGCAGCCCATGAAATCGCCGGATGCAATCGATCTCGATCGACCTCGCTCCATTGGGGACATTCTCAGCGGCGCTCTAGGTCTGTATCGGCGTTATCCGTGGCTGTTCGCGATCCTTGCGCTGGGCGTGATCGCGCCGTATGACCTTGCCGTGCTGGCCGTCACCGGCTCCGGGCCGCTCGCGACTGGGAGTCATCAGAACACGGAGGGCTATCTGCTGCTCATGTTGCTCAACCTATCGCTCGTCGGACCGCTCATCTCCGCGCTACACGTGCACGCGGTAGTTCGCATCGGCGAGGGCAGCAGGCCGCGCGCGGGGGAAGTCGCCGCGCGGGGGCTCCAGGTGCTTCCCGTCGTCGTTGCCGCTGAGGTGATGGCCACTCTGGGCATTGCGCTCGGGTTCCTCGCGCTGATCGTTCCAGGGGTCCTACTGTCGCTACGTTGGGCCGTCGTCGCCCAGGCCGCCGCGATCGAGCAGGAGGGTTGGTTGCCGGCATTGCGCCGCAGCGGTCACTTGACGCGTGGGCATTATTGGCGCATCTTCGGACTCCTCTTGCTAACCGGACTGCTCACCGCCGGTTTGATGCGCGGCGCTGCTGCTATCCCGCTGGGCAGCAGTGCGGGGGCGGGCTCCGTCGCACTCGGGATCGTCGTTCATACGCTCACTGCCTCCTTCGCCGCGCTTACCTTTGCGCTGCTCTACTTCGATCTACGCGTGCGCATGGCCCAGCCCGCTGCGCGCTCTACACCCGAGTACCAGTACCTGCGCGACCTCGACTGAGAGGAGACAGGGGCGCTAGGGTCAGAGGCTTCGCGAGCCGCTCACGGGTGAGGAGGCGCCCCCAGGGTGCTCTCCGCCGCCGTTTCCGGAAGAATGCCCCACGATGCGCGTCACCGCCAAGGCCGACTACGCCGTGCGAGCCACCATCGAGTTGGCAGCCGGCAGCCAGGACTCCCCGCGCAAGGTCGATGAAGTGGCCCAGGCGCAGGGCATTCCCCTGTCTTTCCTGGAGAACATCCTCACGCAGCTGCGCTCAGCTGGGATTGTGCGCAGCCAGCGGGGGCCCGAGGGGGGCTATTGGCTGGCGCAACCCGCCGATCAGGTCACCCTTGCGCAGGTCATACGCGCCGTCGAGGGGCCGCTCGTCGGGGTGCGCGGGCAGCGACCCGAGGAGATCGAGTACGGCGGCTCCGCCGAGGTGCTCCAGCAGGTCTGGATCGCGCTGCGCTCCAACCTGCGCAAGGTCCTCGATCACGTCACCGTCGCCGACGTCGCCGCCGGCAAGCTGCCCAAGGAGATCGTCAAATTGACCCACGAAGAGGACTCCTGGCACACCCGCTGAGCGAGCGCCTGTGCCCCGAATGGGGTAAGAACGCCGCTTCACGCTGGCCGAAACGGGGATGCGAGCCGAAGGCGAGTGTCTCCCGGCTTCGGTCAGCGGCCCTTAGGCGAAGACTCGCGGCGCCGGTAGCCGCACCGCCAGAATCTGGCCCTCCTCGACCTCCAGCTCCTGCGTCGTCTCGCGCGTGACCTGCGCCCATACGTCGCGGCCATCCTGCAGCGTCAGCTCTACGCGCACCTCGAAGCCCAGGTGCACCACTCTGCGCACCAGCGCCTCCGTACTGCTCTCGTCGGGGTGCGACAGAATCTGGATGTCGTGGGGGCGCAAGAAGGCGTCGCCCAGGCGGTTCACCGGGCCCACGAAGCTCATCACGAACTCGTTGCGCGGGGCCTCGTACAACTCGCGCGGGGCGCCCGCCTGCTCGATGCGGCCAGCGTTCATCACCACGATCTGCTCGGCGACTTCCATCGCCTCCTCCTGATCGTGCGTCACGAAGATCGTCGTCACATGGATCTCCTCGTGCAGCCGCCGCAGCCACTCGCGCAGCTCCGCGCGCACCTGCGCATCCAGTGCGCCAAAGGGCTCATCCAGCAGCAATACCTTCGGCTGCGGCGCCAGCGCGCGTGCCAAGGCCATGCGCTGCTGCTGGCCGCCACTCAGCTGCGAGGGGTAGCGCTGGGCCAGGCCATCCAGGCGCACCAGCGCCAACAGCTCCGCCACGCGCTCGCGCACCTCCGCCTTGGGGCGCCTTCTCACCTTCAGACCAAACGCCACGTTGTCCGCCACCGTCATGTGCTTGAACGGTGCGTAGTGCTGGAAGACAAAGCCCACCCCACGCGTTCTCGCCGGCGTGCTCGTCACCTCCTCCTCGCCAATGCTCACGCTGCCGCTGTCCGGTGTCTCCAGACCCGCGATGATCCGCAGCAGCGTCGACTTCCCGCTTCCACTCGGGCCCAGCAGCGCCGTCAACGCGCCATCGCCCACGCGCAGGCAGACATCGTCCAGGGCCGTGAACGTGCCAAAGCGCTTCGTCACGTCCCTCACCTCGATAGCCATTTCAGATCACCTCGGGATTGAGATTGGATGCGGGAGCGAGCTTGCTCCTGGCCCGCGTTCGCCGTGTCAACAGGTTCATCGCCAGCAACGTCGCCAGCGCCAGCAGCGCCAACACCACCGCCGCCGTATAGGCGCCCGTGGCATCGAAGTTCTCAAAGCGATCCTGCACGTACAGCGGCAGCTGCTGCGTCTGGCCCTCGATGCGGCCTGAGACCACGCTCACCGCACCGAACTCTCCCAGCGCCCGCGCCGTCGTCAGCACCACCCCATAGACGACGCCCCAACGGATCGCCGGCAGCGTTACGCGCCAGAACGTCTGCCACGCATTGGCTCCCAGCGTGGCCGCCGCCTGCTCCGCGTCCGTACCCAACTCGCGCAGCACGGGGATCGTCTCCCGCGCTACGAACGGCAATGACACGAACGCCGTCGCCAGCACCATGCCGGGGACCGAGAAGATCACGTCGATTCCGTGTTCTGAGAGCCACGTCCCGAACCACCCCACCTGGCCATACACCAGCACCAGCGCCAGACCCACGACGATCGGCGAGATCGCGAACGGCAGGTCGATCACCAGCCCCAGCACACCGCGGCCGCGGAAGCTCCCGCGCTCCAGCAGCAACGCGATGCCGATGCCAAATACCGTGTTCAGCGGCACCGCGATCGCCACCAGCTCGATCGACAGCCAGAACGCATGCATCGCATTCGGTTCCGTCATCGCCTTCCACACCGGCGCCAGGCCGTGTTCGAACGTGCGGTAGAAGATCATCGCCAGCGGCAGCAGCAGCAGCAGCGCCAGGTAACCCAGCGCCACTGTGCGCAGACCCAGCCGTGAGGCTTTAGTCGACGAGCCTCCCGGCGCTGAGGACCTGGGGGTCTCAGTGGACATGCTTTGACCTCGCACGCGACAGCACGCTGAGCGCGGCCAACACAATCAAAGCCAACACCATCAGTACTACTGACACCGCTGCCGCCGCGGGAAGGTTTTCGTTCTGGATCTGCCCGAAGATGTACACCGAGCCCACCTCCGTCTTGAACGGCAGGTTGCCCGAGATCAGCACCACGCTGCCGAACTCGCCCAGTGCGCGCGCGAAGCTCAGTGCGATCCCCGAGATGATCGCCGGCGTCAGCGCCGGCAGCACGATTCGCCGGAACACCATCAGCCGGCTCGCCCCCAGCGACGCTGCAGCTTCCTCTGCCGAGCCGTCCAGCTCCAGCAGCACCGGCTGCACCGAGCGCGTCACGAACGGCAACGTCACGAACAGCAATGCCATCGCCACTGCCGTACGCGTGAAGGTGATGTCGATGCCCAACGGGCCATTCTTGCCATACAGCGCCAGCAACACCACGCCCGCGACCACCGTCGGCAGCGCGAAGGGAAGGTCGATCAGGGCGTTCACCACCTTCTTGCCGCGGAACTCATCGCGCACCAGCACCCACGCGATCAGCGTGCCGAACACGGCATTGAGCGCCACCACAACCGCCGAGACCCCCAGTGTCAGCTTGATCGCCGCTTGCGCCTCGGGACTACTCACCTCGCGCCAGAACGCACTCAGGCCACCGTGGCTCGAGCGCGCCAACAGCGCCGCGATCGGGAGCACCACCAGCACCGACAGATAGATCCCCAACAGCCCGCGGCCCAGCACCGAGGCCGAGCGTGCGCCGATGCGGCTGCTCAGTCCACTGGGTCTGCTGGGCTGCTGGTCACGGGGGGGTCGGCGGGGCGAGCGTGGCCAGCCCCAGCGACGGCCCGCATGGCGCTCGAGCGCCAGGGTCGAAGGATCACTTGGCAGTGGACACCCCCAGCGACTGCTCGATCTTGGCCACCGAGCCCTTTTCCGGGTCAAAGAACTGCTTGCTCACCTGCGTCCACCCGCCCAGCGTGTCGATCGTGAACAAGCCCTTGGGTGTCGGGAACGTATTCGCGCCCGGCACGCCTGAGATCACCGGCCGGTATCCCTTCTTTACCCATAGCGCCTGGCCGGTGGGGGAGAGCAGGTAGTCCACGAACTTCTGGCCCGCGGCCGTGTCGCCCTTGCCCAGCACGGCGATCGGATTCTGGATCAGGATCGTGTCCGCGGGGATCACGTGTTCGATTGCTGTGCCCTTCTGCTCCGCCGCGATCGCATCGTCCTCGTAGTCCAGCAGCACATCGCCACGGCCCGCCAGGAACGTCTGCAGAGCATTGCGCGCCGAGCTGTCCTGACTTACCACGTGGTGGAACATCTGCGTCAGGTATGCCTGCGCCTGAGCCGGCGACTTGCCTTCCTTCAGTTGTGCCCCATAGGCGGCCATGATGTTCCAGCGCGCGCTGCCCGAGGTGAACGGGTTCGGGGTCACCACCTGTACTCCCGGCTTGACCAGATCGCTCCAGCTGGTGATGTGCTTGGGGTTGTGCCCCCGCACGATGAACACCACCACCGAATTCGTCACGAAGCCATGCGTCGCGTTCTGGTTCCAGCTCGCGGGCACCAGGCCGGCCTTCACGAGCTTGCTCACATCCGGTTCCAGCGAGAAGTTGACCACGTTCGCATGCAGGCCATTGGCGACTGAGCGGCTCTGTTCCCCCGAGGGCCCATAGGACTGCGTGAAGGTCACACCTTTGCCTTCGGCGGTGGCCTGGAAGGCGGGGATCAGCTGGGCGTAGGCCGACTGCGGGGTCGAGTAGGCCACCAAGGCCACGCTCTTGCCCGAGCTTGAGGATGAGGAGCCGCACGCGGCGAGGCCCAACGCCAGGGCCAGCAGGGAGACGACGACTGCGATTGTGCGCTTTGACATAATCACTTTCTGCATCGGGGAGATCGAGAAGATCGAGAACATGAGGATCGGCAAAATAGCATAAAGGGAGTCGGGATTGGCGATTTTGTGGGCGATAGGAATGTGTGCTGAGCTGTCACCGGGCCCCAGGAGCCGATTTGGCTCTCGCCCTGGGATTCAGTAGACTTTCCTCACCGGCTCGCAGGGGCTGTCTCGACCCCTCCCAGCGCCAGCTGGCACTCCCGATACGCATCGCCATCCCGACTTCAAGGAGCTTTTCTCGCCCCATGGCAACCACCGACGTCACCACAGAGGCTGCTGAGGCCGCCATCGAGGCCATCGCCGGCGCCGCCAACAAGGACGCCGCCTTCTCCATGGCCCTCACGCAGGACCAGAAGGACATCCGCGACTGGGTTCACGGCTTTGCCGCCGACGTCATGCGGCCCGTCGCGCATGAGTGGGACGAGAAGGAGGCCACGCCCTGGCCCGTCATCCAGGAGGCCGCCAAGATCGGCCTCTACGGCTTCGAAGGCCTCGCCCAGTTCTTCGCCGATCCCACTGGGCTGACGCTGCCGATCGTCAACGAGGAGCTGTTCTGGGGCGATGCCGGCATCGGTATGGCCATCATGGGCACCTCCCTCGCCGTTGCCGCCATCTTTGGCCAGGGCTCCGGCGAGCAGATCGGCGAATGGATCCCGCGTTGCTTCGGCGCCCCCGATGACATCAAGGTCGCCTCCTTCTGCTCCTCCGAGCCCAACGCCGGCTCCGACGTCTCCGCCATCCGCACCACTGCCAAGTTCGACGAGGCCGCCGGCGAGTGGGTGCTCAATGGCCAGAAGGCCTGGGCCACGAATGGCGGCATCGCCGACGTCCACGTCATCATCGCCTCCGTCGACCGCGAGCTCGGTTCTCGCGGCCACGCCGCCTTCGTCGTGCCCATGAGCGAAGCCAAGGGCATCTCCGAAGGCGCCAAGGTCTCAAAGCACGGCCTGCGCGCCTCGCACACCGCCGACGTCTATCTCGATGACTGCCGCGTGCCCGCTGGCTACGTGCTCGGCGGTAAGGACAAGCTCGATGAACGCCTCGCCCGCGCCAAAGAGGGCAAGAAGAACAAGTCCAACGCCTCGATGGCTACCTTCGAGGCTTCGCGACCGACGGTCGGATCGCAGGCGCTTGGCATCGCTCGCGCCGCCTACGAGTACGCGCTGGAGTACGCCAAGGAGCGCGAGCAGTTCGGCAAGAAGATCATCGAGAACCAGTCCATTGCCTTCACGCTTGCGCGCATGAAGCTCGAGCTCGACGCCTCGCGCCTACTCGTCTGGCGCGCCTCCTGGATGGGGCGCAACCAGGTCCCCTTCGAGAACGCCGAGGGCTCCATGAGCAAGTGGAAGGCCGGCGAGGTCGCCGTCTGGATCACCGAGCGCGCCATCCAGATCCTTGGCGGCAACGGCTACACCCGCGAGTTCCCCGTCGAGCGCTGGCACCGCGACGCCAAGATCTACGACATTTTCGAGGGGACCGCCGAGATCCAGCAGCTCGTGATCTCGCGGGCCATCTCGGGGATGCACATCAGGTAGCTCTGGGACTGGGTTTGGGGCTTTTGTGCCGTTGCCGGTCACCGAACCGCAGCTAGCATGACCGCCATGGGCATCACTACCACGGCTTTAGGAGTGACATGACCGGCTCTTCCACCCAGGGAATCAAGACTGTGCTGCATCCCGTGTCCGACCTGGCGGCGGCCAAGGCGGTGTATGCCGCCCTGCTCGGCGTACCGCCGCAGGCCGACGGGTCTTACTACGTCGGCTTCGAGGTCGCCGGTCAGCACATCGGGCTGGTGCCGGGCGGTGGACCGCAGGGCATGACCTCGCCGGTGGCCTACTGGCACGTGCCGGACATCGAGGCCAAGCTGGCCGAGGTGACCGCTGCGGGCGCCACCGTGAAGGAGCCCGCGCACGACGTCGGTGGCGGCCGCCTGGTGGCCACCGTCACGGACCCCGACGGGAACGTGCTCGGCCTGCTCCAGGACCGGTGAGCGCCGACCCGCTGGTTCCGCATCTCCCCGCGCCGCATTTGATCCGCGTGCAGGGCGCGCGTGTGAACAACCTCAAGGACCTCAGCATCGAGATCCCGAAGTGCCGGCTGACGGTGTTCACCGGCGTCTCCGGTTCGGGCAAGAGCTCGCTGGTGTTCGACACGATCGCCGCGGAGTCGCAGCGGCTGATCAACGAGACTTACAGCGCCTTCGTGCAGGGCTTCATGCCGACGCTGGCGCGGCCCGAGGTCGACGTACTCGAAGGGTTGACGACCGCGATCATCGTTGACCAGCAGCGGATGGGTGCCGACGCCCGTTCCACGGTCGGCACCGCCACCGACTCAGGCGCGATGCTGCGGATCCTCTTCAGCCGGCTCGGACAGCCGCACATCGGCTCGCCCAACGCGTTCGCCTTCAACGTCCCCTCGGTCCGAGCGAGCGGTGCGATCACGATCGAACGCGGTGCCAGCAAGACCGTGAAACAGACCTTCACCCGCACCGGCGGCATGTGCCCGCGCTGCGAGGGCATGGGATCGGCGACCGATATCGACCTCTCCCAACTCTTCGATGACTCCAAGGCGCTCGCCGAGGGTGCGCTCACCATCCCGGGTTACAACGCGGGCGGCTGGAACTATCGGCTTTACAGCGCGTCGGGCTTCCTCGACCCGGACAAGCCGATCCGCAAGTACACCAAGACCGAACGTCACGACTTCCTCCACCGCGAGCCGACCAGGATGAAGATCGAGGGCATCAATATGACCTATGAAGGGCTGATCCCGCGGGTCCAGAAGTCGCTCCTCGCCAAGGACAAGGAGGCGATGCAGCCGCACATCCGGGCGTTCGTGGAGCGTGCCGTCACCTTCACCGCGTGCCCCGAGTGCGGCGGCACCCGGCTCAGCGAGGCTGCACGTTCCTCGCGGATCAATGCAATCAACATCGCCGATGCGTGCGCGATGCAGATCAGCGACCTCGCCGAATGGGTCCGCGGCGTCGACGGACCGTCGGTGGCGCCGCTGCTCGCAGCGCTGCAGCAGACGCTCGACTCGTTCGTGGAGATCGGGCTGGGCTACCTCTCGCTCGACCGGCCGTCGGGCACGCTGTCGGGCGGCGAGGCGCAGCGCGTCAAGATGGTCCGCCACCTCGGCTCCTCGCTCACCGACGTCACCTACGTCTTCGACGAGCCCACCACGGGCCTACACCCTCATGACATCCAGCGGATGAACGACCTACTGCTGCGGCTGCGGGACAAGGGCAACACGGTGCTTGTCGTGGAGCACAAGCCGTGGTCGGCGATCGCGATCGCCGACCACATTGTCGACCACGGCCCCGGCGCCGGGCCGGCGGGCGGCACCGTCTGCTTCGAGGGCAGCGTCGAGGGGCTGCGGGCCAGCGGCACCCTCACCGGCCGCCATCTCGATGACCGGGCCGCCCTCAAGGAGAACGTGCGGACATCCACCGGCACGCTGGAGATCCGCGGCGCGAGCGCGCACAACCTGCGCGACGTCGACGTCGACATCCCCCTCGGGGTGCTTGTCGTCGTTACCGGCGTCGCCGGCTCCGGCAAGAGCTCGCTCGTGCACGGGTCGATCCCGGCCGGCGCGGGTGTGGTGTCGATCGACCAGGGCGCGATCCGCGGCTCGCGACGCAGCAACCCAGCGACCTACACCGGACTGCTCGACCCGATCCGCAAGGCGTTCGCGAAGGCCAACGGCGTGAAGCCGGCGCTGTTCAGCGCCAACTCCGAGGGCGCCTGCCCTAACTGCAACGGCGTCGGCGTCATCTACACCGACCTGGCGATGATGGCCGGCGTCGCCACCATCTGCGAGGAGTGCGAGGGAAAGCGCTTTGAGGCATCGGTGCTGGACCACCACCTCGGCGGCCGCGATATCAGTGAGGTGCTCGCGATGTCGGTGACCGAGGCCGAGGAGTTCTTCGGCGCCGGCGAGGCGCGCACGCCGGCCGCGCACGCCATCCTCGACCGGCTCGCCGACGTCGGGCTCGGCTACCTCAGCCTCGGCCAGCCGCTCACTACGCTGTCCGGCGGCGAGCGGCAGCGCCTGCGGCTGGCCACCCACATGGCCGAGAATCGGTCCCGCCAGGTGGGTGGGACCGATTCCATCTACGTCCTCGACGAGCCGACCAGCGGCCTGCACCTCGCTGACGTCGAGCAGCTGCTCGGCCTGCTCGACCGGCTCGTGGACTCCGGCAAGTCGGTCATCGTCATCGAGCACCACCAGGCGGTCATGGCGCACGCCGACTGGATCATTGACCTCGGCCCCGGCGCCGGCCACGACGGCGGCCGGATCGTCTTTGAGGGCACACCCGCCGACCTCGTCGCCGCCAACTCCACCCTCACCGGCGAGCACCTCGCGCTCTACGTCGGCACCTGACTGCCTTGTCGTTCATCGCGATCAGTTCGCCACCCGGGTTGCCGCCGTGGGCGTAGATGACTTCATGTCACCGCGGTTCTCAGTCGAGTTGTGGTGCTTCCCACACGCTGACTCAGGCACGGCGCATGAGCCGCCCAATCGCAGCCATCATCTCGGCAGTGCGCGCGTCCTGCTGGCGGGGCTCGGCTCCGATCACGCAGGTGTGGGCGTGGCCGTCGAGCAGCCCGAGCGCTAGTTTTCGGGTATGGCCTCGAACACCGCCCGCTGATGGACGTTCTCGACGTCATCTGGCATGGCCTTCGGGACTCGTTCCTGATGGCGTGGGAGGTGTGGTGGGCGCTCGTGCTCGGCTTCGCCATCTCCGGCATCGTGCAGGCATGGGTGCCGAGGGCGCGCATCGAGAACGCGCTGTCGGGATCGGGGCCGAAGCCGCTCGCGCTGGCGACGGGCCTGGGCGCCGCCTCGAGCTCGTGCTCCTACGCCGCGATTGCGATTGCCAAGAGCCTGTTCCAGAAAGGCGCCTCGGCCACCACCGCGCTCGCCTTCCAGTTCGCTTCCACCAACCTCGTGTGGGAGCTTGGGCTGGTGCTATGGGTGCTGATCGGCTGGCAGTTCACGCTCGCCGAGTACGTCGGGGGTCTCGTGATGATCGTGCTAATGGCCGTGCTGTTGAGGGCGTTCGTCTCGCCGCGGCTGGAGGCGCAAGCACGTGCGCACGCCCAACAGGCGGATACGGGTCATCGACACCATGCGGCCGGCGAGCGGCTGAGTTGGCGCGAGCGACTGACCTCGATCTCCGCCTGGTCGGATGTCGCCTCCAACTTCCGCGGCGACTGGCAGATGCTCTACAAGGAGATCACCGTCGGCTTCCTACTCGCGGGCTTCATCGCGCAGCTCGGCAACGGCTTCTTCAACAGCCTGTTCCTCAAACACACAGGCGGCGTGCTCGCGGCCGTCGAGAATGTCATCGTCGGCCCGATCATCGCCGTGTTGAGCTTCGTCTGCTCGATCGGCAACGTGCCGCTCGCCGCCGTGCTGTGGTCGGGCGGAATCAGCTTCGGCGGAGTGCTCGCTTTCCTGTTCGCCGATCTGATCGTGCTGCCGATCATCGCGATCTACCGCAAGTACTACGGCACCCGCTTTGCGCTGCGGATCGTCGCATTGATGTTCGTGACGATGGTCGTCGCGGCCCTGATCGTGGACGGATTGTTCAACGCCGCAGGCTTGATCCCCACTGGCCCACGGCCATCGCGGGGGGACATCTTCGGCACGGTCGCCGTCGACTACAAGCTGTTCCTCAACGTGTTTGGGCTCTTGATCTTCGCTGCCATGTTCCGGCTGACCGCGCGGCGTGGTGTTACCGACCCCGTGTGCGCATCCGCGCTATGACCGCGAGGGCTGCTCGTCGTACTCGCGCAAAAAGCCCTCAAACAGACGCCGGTGGCGTTCCTCGTCGTGCAGGATTGCGATCACCATGTCGTTTGTGACTGGATCGCTCTCGTCGGTCCCCTGGATGATCCTGTTGTAGTGATCGATCGCTCCGGTCTCCGCGGCGATCACGCCCTTGATGACGTGCACGATGTCGTTCTGGTGTGCGGGGGGCTGCAGGTAGGACTGTTCGGCCTGGAAGTCCATCGATCCCGGCACCACGCCGTACAGCTCCTTGATGCGTGTCGCGAACTGTGTGGCATGCCCGAGCTCCTCCTGGATGTCCCCCCGCAAGGACTCGATGACCTCCTGCGCGCGTATGCCATCGGGGTTGACGGAGTTGGCGAGATAGCTCATCACCGTCTCGATCTCCATCCAGTACGCCTTGCTTAGCATCGCGACGATCTCCTCGCGCTCCTCGCGCATGTCATCGGCGAGGATCCCGCTGCTGCTCTTCATCGCTGGCACCTGATTCTCCTTACGCTCTTGGGGGCACGGACGCAAGTGATCTACCCGGCCACAGGCAAGGACAATCGGTGTGGATTGGCCTGAGCGCCCAAAGTCACCGCGTAGGAGTGACGTGGATCAAGCGAGGCAAGGACGCAGCGAGCGAAGTGTGCTTTGCACATGAGCGAGCGAGGACGCCGCCTCGCGCCGTGTCCACGTAACTCCTACCAGGCCTGCGGCTCGCCGCAGTGCGGACACTGCACCGAGGTGGAGACCGCGGCAGCGAACGCGAAGCCACACAGGCACACGTAGGAGGCCTGGTCGATCGGGCCGCCCGCTTCGCGGACCTTGTGCGCGGCCACGTCCATACTGGTCGTCGCCTGTGGCGCCGCCCGCGCGGCCCTGCGCGCTCGGGTCGGACGTCGCTCTTTGATCGGCAGGTGGAGTCTGGATGGCATCACGCGGCCCCTCACTTCTTAAAAACTCGGCTGGTAAGCCAAGGTTTCGGCGTCCAGCTGCGTTTCCCTCGACAGGCGTTTGAGATACTTGCTCGTGATGGACCCTTCTCGCAAGCGAACCATCCGGCTGGTGGTGGCGCTCAGCGCGGCCGTCATGCTCGCCACTGCGCTCATCTACACCAGCTTCAGCGCCGCCTCACCGGCGCTCAGCCCGACCCAGCTCGTGCAGCGCGCGCAGCCGGGGCACAGTTACCAGCTCACCGGCACCGTCGTCGCGCACTCCGTGCAGCACGCCGGGGAGACGCTCGACTTCTCCGTCGAGGATCGCGCGGGGGGGACCGTCGTGCCCGTCGCCTACACCGGCACGGTGCCCGATCCCTTCCGCGAAGGGCGCGAGATCATCGTCACCGTGCAGAAGGGCGCCGGGCAGACCTTCGTGGGCGAACGCGACTCGCTTACCACCAAGTGCCCGTCCAAGTACACGGTCGCGCCTGCCAGCAAGCAGAGCTACTGATGCTGGGGCTGGTGCAAGGTCGTCCCTTGCCCTCCGGGCGACGGGCAGCGCCCTGCGGGGGACGCACAGCGCCCTGCGGGGGACGCGTGTAGAGAGGAGAGCCGTGGCCTTCTTCGGACATGCCTGCCTCGTGCTTGCGCTCGCCATCTGCCTCTATGGCATCGGCGCCTGCGTCTACGGCGCGCGCACCGGGCTCGTGCGCTGGTCGCACTCGGGGCGGCGCTCGGTTTACCTGCTCGCGGGCGTACTCACGCTTGCCTTCGCCGTGCTCGAGCAGGCGTTTCTGCGCAGCGACTTCTCCTTCAACACGGTCGCCAACACCTCCTCCACGACCACGCCCGGCTTCTACAAGGCCGCCGCCGTCTGGTCCTCGCAGGAAGGCTCACTGCTGCTCTGGGCCTGGCTGCTGTCGCTGTGGTCCTCGCTGGTGCTGTTTCTCACGCGCCACCGCCTGCGCGAGGTCGCCGCCTACGCCACCGCCGTGCTGCTCGGCTTCGGCGGCTTCTTCATCTCGCTGATGCTCTTCTACGCCAACCCCTTCGCTACCTCGAGCCCCGCGCCCGCCGACGGCGTCGGCCTCGATCCGCTGCTGCGCCACCCCTCGATGATGATCCACCCGCCGATGCTCTACTCGGGCTACACGCTCTGCACCATTCCCTTCGCCTTCGCGATCGGCGCGCTGCTGGCGCGACGGGTGGACGCCGACTGGATCCGCGTCATCCGCCGCTTCGCCTTGGCCGCCTGGCTGTTCCTCGGCGTGGGCATCCTCCTGGGGGCGCGCTGGTCATATGCCGAGCTCGGCTGGGGGGGCTACTGGGGCTGGGACGCCGTCGAGAACGCCTCGCTGATGCCCTGGCTCACGGGCACGGCCTTCCTGCACTCGCTGATGATCCAGGAGAAGCGGGGGATGCTCAAGGTCTGGAACGTCTCGCTCGTGCTCGCCACCGGCACGCTGGCGATCATGGGCACCTTCCTCGTGCGCTCCGGCGTGCTCAACTCGATTCATGCCTTCGGGGGGGCCACGCTGGGGGTGCCCTTCCTGATCTTGATCGCCACCCTGATCGCCGGCTCCATCTATCTCGTCGTCTCACGGCGGGAGCTGCTGCGCTCCGAGCATCGGCTGGACTCTCTGCTCTCGCGCGAGGCCATCTTCCTCGCCAATAACCTCGTGCTTGTCGCGCTCTGCTTCGTCATTTTCTGGGGCACCTACTTCCCCTTGATCTCCGAAGCCTTCACGGGCACCGCCGCCTCCGTGGGGCCGCCCTGGTTCGATCGCTACACCGTGCCCCTCGCGCTCGTGCTCGTGCTGCTCTCCGGCGTCGGCCCCGTCATCGCCTGGCGCCGCGCCACGCTCGCCAACGCCCGGCGCAACTTCCTCGTGCCCCTCGCCTGTGCGGCGCTCGCGCTGGTGGTGCTGCTGGCGCTCGGCATCAGCAGCAAGCCGCTCGCGCTCACCATGTTCTGTGCTGCCGCCTTCGTGCTCGGCAGCCTCGGGCAGGAGTTCTGGCGCGGCACCCGTGCGCGCATGTCAACGGCGGGGGAGGCCCCGCCAGTCGCGCTGCTGGGCCTCATGCGGCGCAACCGCCGCCGCTACGGCGGCTACATCGTGCACCTTGGCATGGCCGTCCTGTTCATCGGCGTCGCCGCCTCCTCGTCCTTCCAGCATGCTTCCGAGCTCAGCCTCTCGCCCGGGCAGTCCACGCGCGTGGGCGCCTACACCGTGCGCTACGTGCGCCCCACCGCCTCCATCACTCCCCGCTATGACCCCGCTCACACCGGCTCCATCCTTAGCCTCGGCGCCATGCTCGAAGTCTTCAAGGGTGGCCATCACGTCGCCACCCTCTGGCCCAGCGAGGGCTTTTATGACTCAAGCGACCCCACTCAGGGCTCGGTAGGGCATTTCATCGGCGGCACCGCCGTCAGCCACGTGAGCATGGACGCCGGTCTCAGTCGCGATGTCTGGAGCGCCATTGCGCCGAACATCGACACGCCCGCGCTCAAGCACATCATCGCCGTCGGCAACCGCACCATCCCGCTCGTGCGCCCCGACGAGGGCATCCTTGCGATCGCGGTCATGGCCCGCGCCTACATGCAGCACCCGCCGCCCGCCGCCTTCCACCTGATCGTCTCTCCGCTCGTGATGTGGATCTGGATCGGCGGCGGCATCGTCTTCCTCGGGGGCCTGATTGCGCTGTGGCCGGCGGCGCTGCGCCGTCGCGCCACGCTACGCGCCCGCACGCGCCTTGGCTCCGAGCTCGAAGCCGCCCGCGAAGCGAAGTACCGCGAGCTGCGCGACCTCGAACTCGACTACCGCACCGGCAAGCTCTCAGATGAGGACTACCACGCCACCGATCACGCCGTGCGCGTCGAGGCGCTCGCGATCCTCGATCGGCTGGAGGAGTTGGAGCGGGTGGAGGAGTCGGTCGCGCGCGAGCCCGAAGCGGTCGCCGCCGGCGAGGACCGTTAGATTTTTAAAGGGACCCTCGGAGGGGGTCCAGTGTTTTGGCCGCGTAGCCCTACTACCAGGGCTTCTTCAGCAGCAGGATCGTGTTGCCCACGAACAGGATCGCGAAGGCGACCGTCCAACGGTTCAGGTTGCGCTCCACCATCGAGCCTCCCCCCAGGGGACCCGTGCCGCTGCCCACGCCGAAGGCGCCCGACAGTCCGGCGTCCTTACCCGAGTGCATCAGCACCAGGAAGATCAGGACGACAGCGATGATCACCTGCAGGATCGAGAGCAACGCTTCCATGCCGGCAAGGTTAGCGGGAAGGCCCCGCCAATGGAAGCGCTACGGACGCTGGGCAGCCGTGGCAGTGCAGGAGCTATGGGCAGTGGACAACAGCGGTGGTACTGCTGCTGGTGCTATCGGCGTAGGCGAAGTCCGCGCCGAAGCGAAAGCCGCCCGCGGGGCATTTACTTGGCACGTGGATCAGCCGTCCCAGCCTGCCGTGCCCCGCGCCGACCGTCAACGAGAAGTGCAGCACCGAGGCGTTGGGTTCGGTGGGGAGCGTGGGGATTGGAGGGACGCTCATCGTCAATCGCTGGCCGTAGGGGGCATGATCGGCTTCGAGCACGCCCGTCACCACGACGCGCTCTTCAAGCGGCGAGAGCCCTTCGCCGAGGATCTCCAGCGTCGGGTGCCCGCCCTGGTTGGGTCCCCGCCAGGCGCTCAAAGCGGCGTTCTCGTGTAGGTCGATGGCGCCCAGGTGAGCGCCCATCAGCGCGCTGCCGCGCCCGACCCTGGCGGAGGCGGGGCAGCCCTGCCCCGACTGCTTTTCGAGCTTGGACTTGGGACAGATGCCGGCAGCGCGCACTTCTATGCCCAGGCCCGCGGGCAGGTGCACGACCGCATGGGTTACCGGTTCCGGCACGCCGCCGCCCTGATTGGAGTACTGGATCGCGAGGCTAAAGGCCGTGCTCGCGCCCAGGCGCGCGGGTGCGAATGCAGGGGTGATGCTGGCTACGGTGGCTGCCTGTGCCCCCGTGGTGAGGGCGCAGGCAGCCAGCGCAGCGGTTACGCAGAGGGTGCCGAGCTTGCGCTCCACCCGTGCCGCTCCTACTTCTTCTTCTTGGGGCAGGGCAGGTTGAGCTTCGTGTCGCTCGACGTGCCGTCCTGGAAGGTGAACATCGTCTCCGTCGGGAAGCCGCCCTTCGGACACGTCTTGGGAAGGACAATCCCCTTCACGTGCACGCGCTTGCGCTTGCCGTGGACCTTTTCGAAGTAGAACACGTTGGGCGCGCCGATCGAGACGTGCGCGCTCAGCGCCGTCGCGTCGGAGGCTCCCGGCAGCGTCGGGATCAGTGGGATGTTGAAGTGGAAGCCCAGGCCGTAGGGCTTGGGGAACCTTTCCACCACTGCCGTGAACACGATCTGAATCGAGACCGGCGAGACGGCGTTCAGGTACAGCAGCAATACCGTGTGGTTGGGGTGGTTATCGCCGAGGAAGAAGTTGAGCGTGTAGGGCTCTTCGATGATCTGCGTGCCCAGCTTCAGCGCACCGGTGCCGCCACCGAAGCCGGCGACCGAGTTCTTCGGGCAGCCTTCGGGGCCCGCTGGGCCGATCAGGATTGCTTCGCTGCACACGCCCGTGCCCTTCGTGTCGAGCGTCAGGCCCGCCGGTCCCTTGACCGTGAAGCCCGTGATCGGCGCCGGGATTTCTCCTGGCAGCGTCGAGACGAAGTGGGCTTCGCCGGAGACGTTCGTGGGCGAGCCCAGCTTGTTCGGCGTGAACTTCGCCTTGATCGTGACGGTCTGACCCGCCCACGCCGTGCCTGTGACGGCCAGGCAGATACAACCGAGCATTGCGCCAAGAACTACCCCGAATCTAGACATGACCCTCTCCATCCCTTTCCTCTGACAACCAAACTCTCCGGTATCGGACTCTACCTGTTTCGTGGCGGACGCTACAACCATAGGAACCCGCGGGCGAGCCCGACGGAGCGGTTGCGCGTCAACAAGATCCTGGCTGCCTGGCCAAACAGTGGTCGGTTTCGGCTACGCTTCAGAATGTGAGCATCGCCAAGTCGCAGTTGCCTCCCGGCCCGCGCATGCCCAGCGCCCTGCAGACGCTCGGTTGGGGCGCTCGTCCCCTGCCTTTCATGGAGCGTTGCCGCGAGCGCTACGGCGATCTTTTCACGCTGCGCATCCGCAACGAATTCACGTGGGTGTTCCTGTCTGACCCCGAGGACGTCAAGCGGGTCTTTACCGGCGACCCCGACGTGCTGCGCGCCGGCGAGGCCAATAGCGTGCTCGAGCCCGTCTTGGGCTCGCGCTCGGTGCTGCTGCTCGACGAGCCTCAGCACATGACCCATCGCAAGCTGATGCTGCCGCCATTCCACGGCGAGCGCATGCAGCGCTACGAGGAGCTGATGGTGACGATCGCGCACGAGGACATCGCCCGCTGGCCCGTGGGTGAGCCCTTCGCGCTGTTGCCGCGCATGCAGGCGATCACGCTGGAGGTGATCATGCGCGCCGTCTTTGGCATCACCGAGGTCGCGCGGCTCGAGCACGTGCGCGAGCTCTTGCGGGGGATGATCCAATGGACCACCGATCCCCGCCGCCTGGCCATGCTGGCGCTGCTGGGCCCGGCTCGCATCGGACGCAACCGCTCCTTCCGCGGCGTCATGGACCCCGTGGATGAGGCCATCCTGCAGGAGATTCGCCGCCGGCGGGCTGAGCCTGACCTGGCCGAGCGCGAGGACATCCTTTCGCTGCTTATCGCCGCGCGCTACGAGGATGGCTCGCAGATGAGCGATGAGGATCTGCGCGACGAGCTGATGACGCTGCTCGTCGCCGGGCACGAGACGACGGCGACCTCGCTGTCCTGGGCGATGGAGCGGCTGCTGCGCCATCCCGAGCAGCTCGAGCGCCTGCGCGCCGAGGCGCTCGCGGGTGAGAGCGAGGAGTATCTCGACGCCGTCATCAAGGAGACGCTGCGCCTGCGTCCCGTCTTGCCGATCGTCCTGCGCAGGCTCTCCGCGCCGATGGAGCTCGGCGGCTACACGCTTCCCGCCGGCGTCGCCGTCGTGCCCTGCATCTACCTGATGCACCGCCGCGAGGACATCTACCCCAACGCGCGCACCTTCCAGCCCGAGCGTTTCCTTGAGCGACCCGCCGGCACCTACACCTGGATCCCTTTCGGTGGCGGCGTGCGCCGCTGCCTTGGCGCGAGCTTCGCGCTGCTGGAGATGAAGCGCGTGCTGCAGAGCATCGTGGGGGAGGTCTCGCTGCGCGCTGCCGAGCCTGCCTCCGAGCGCGTCGTGCGGCGCTCGATCACGCTCAATCCGCAGCACGGCGCGCGCGTGGAAGTGCTGCGCCGCACGCCCGCCGCGGATGCCGGGGCTGCCCGCGAGCGGACGCTGCTCGGGGCCGCTGCCTGATCCGGCAACGCGCCGCCGTCTGACCCGGCAGCACACTGCCGCCCTGATCCTGCAACAGATCCTGCGCCGAGCGCTGCGCAATTCGGCCAACCTGGCGATTCTGCCTCCTCCAGCACTAAAGTCCAGCCGCTCTGGTCCTTGCAGGGCCAAAACGGCGCCCCGCCGAACAGTCTCCTTTACGCTGGAATTACGAACCCTTTACCGATTCTTGGTTGCCTGCCGATATGACTGGAAAAGGGGGACCGGCCCATAAGCGTGGGCTGTCCATACACCCACGACTATGGAACGCAACGACGAACACGGCTCGCAGGGGCCGCCGCTGAGCAAGAGCGCCTCGCGCCGCTGGGCGCGGCGCGCGATGCTCTCGGCGCTGACGGGGGGAGGACTGACCGCCGCTGGCCTCGGCGGCGCGCTGCCTGGCGCGCATGCCGCCAGCACCCCCGCGGCCACGGGCGCCGGGGAAGAAACGCCCCCATCCGCGACCAAGACCACGACGACCACCTCCGCTCCCTCCAGCAGGCAGCCCGGCTCCAGCGAACCGACCACCACCACTTCCACCGTCACCGAATCCACGACGAGCTCCGCGCCCGTGCCCACATCGGCCGCGCCCGCGCCTGCGCCCGCGACCCCGCCGGCGCCGGCCGCGCCGGGAGGCAGCGAAGCCACAGGGCCCAAGGTCGTGACGCTGCGCAAGCAGCAGTCCACGCCTCCCAAGCGCGGGCGCAGTGGCTCCAAGGCGGGCGGCAAGCTCGGTAACGCCGGCAAGGGCGCCAGCCCTGGCGGGGGGCAGACCGGCGGGGTTGGCGCCAACGGCAAAGGCGTCGCTGGGGCTGGCGGGGCCGGTGGGCCCACCACGCTGCCGCCGGGAGCCCCCAACGGCGTCGCGCCGCCGCCGCTCGCCGTGGCCGGAGGAGCCGGGACTCTGGCCTCGCTGCTCGGACAGTCCGCCGTCTCCGCGCAGGCGCTTTCCTACTACCGCATCCCCCTCTTCCTCCTGCCCATCTATCAGGCTGCCGGCATCCAGTACGGCGTTCCCTGGCAGATCCTCGCCGCCATCAACGAGGTCGAGACCAACTACGGCGCCGATCTCAACGTCTCCACCGCGGGGGCTGTGGGCTGGATGCAGTTCATGCCTACCACCTGGATGCAGTACGGCGTCGACGCCCTCGGCGCCGGCTACGCTGACCCCTACAACCCCGTTGATGCCATTTTCGCCGCCGCTCGCTACCTGCACGCCGCCGGCGCCTCCAGCAATCTGCACACCGCGATCCTCGCCTACAACCACTCCGAGGCCTACGTCAGCTCCGTGCTGTTGCGTGCCAAGCTCATCGCTGCCTATCCCGAGTCGGTTATCGCCACACTGACCGGCCTCACGCAGGGCAGCTTGCCCGTCGCCGGCGCGCGCTTGGCGCAGGATCCCAGCGCGCCGCTGCCCACTGTCGCCACTGCTACCGCCGGGGCCGTGCCGCTCGCGCCCTACGTGAACGCGAACCCGCCTGCGGCCACGAACCCAGCGACTGCGAACCCAGCGGCCACGACGAATCCCCCTGCGGCCATGAACCCTCCGACGGCCACGGCGCCCGCTCCGGGGAGCCTCGCCACTGCTCCAGCGCCCGCCGTGGTGGGCCAGAAGATCGCCAAGACACATGCCGAAGCGCTGCGCTTCGTCGATCTGCTCGGTCCCGTCGGCGCCCCCGTCACCGCGGTGCAGGACGGGCGCGTTGTCAAGCTCGGGCACTCCCACAGGCTTGGCAACTACCTCGCGCTGCGCGACGTCTACGGCGACGTCTTCACCTACGCCGGCATGGGCAGCATCGCTCCGCGCTACCACGTGGCCGCGCGTCCTGTCAAAGCCAAGCAGCTCAGCAGCCCGTTGAAGCCACCTGTGGGTGAACCCGCTCCCACCAAGCCCGCCAGCGCGGGGCGTCAGCTGCCAAAGACGCTGCACGTCAAGACGCCCACTCAGCCCAAATCGCAGGTCCAGGCCGAAGCGGAAAAGCAGCCATCGACCGAAGAAGCCGCCGCGCCGCCTGCAGGGATGGCGCGCGTGCGCCTGTATGCCCACCCCGGCAACCCCGTCGCACAGGCGGCCGCCACCCGCGCAAATGCGCAGGGCTCAAGCGGCGATGGTCACGGTGGCAAGTGGCGTCCCCTGCGATTGGGGTCGGTGGTCTCACAGGGCACCGTCCTTGGCCACCTCAGCAAGACGCCCGTGGCCGCGGGCACACAGCCCGCGGGCGCTCAGGCGGGTTCGCCCTTGCAGGGATGGGTTGGCGCGCACGTGAGCGTGCCCGTGACCGCGCAGAGCGCGCGCCTGCGCTTCGCCATCCGCCCCTCCGGGGACAGCGGCACGATCGACCCGCGGCCGATCCTCGCCAACTGGCGTCAGCTCGACACCGCGCTGCACCCCAAGGGCGCCCGCAAAGACGTCAACCTGCTCGGCTCCACTGTCGCGCAGGTGTTCCTCATGAGCCAGGGCGAACTGGAGCGCGCCGTGCTCGCCGATCCCGGCATCAGCATCTACGAATGCGGCCGCCAGGACATCGCCTCCGGCGCCGTCGATGGCCGCGTGCTCGCCGTGCTCGAGTTCCTCTCGCGCAGCGGGCTGAAGCCGACCGTCAGCGCCCTGCGCTGCGGACACAGCGAGCTGACCACCAGCGGCAACGTCTCCGAGCACTACTTCGGGGACGCCGTCGATATCTCCGCGATCAACGGCGTGGCCATCGCCGGGCACCAGGGGACGGGGTCGATCACCGATGTCACCATCCGCGCGCTGCTCACGCTGCAGGGTCGCTTCGTGCCGCACCAGATCATCAGCCTCATGCAGTACCCCGAAGCCGCCAACACGCTCGCCCTGCCCGACCACTGGAACCACATCCACGTCGGCTTCCACCCCGTGCCCGGCGCGCTTGCGCCCAGCGTTGGACCCGGCGCCACCGTCGGGACCATCGCCGCTGCGCACTCCGCCGGGGCGGGGCAGACCGCGCCCTCACCGCTGACGGTCACCGGCGACCTCAGTCCTGCGCAGTGGAATGAACTCGTCGCGCGCATCGGCTCGCTGCAGGCGCCGACCATCGCCGCCAAGCCCAGCTCCGCCGCCATCCGCGACCCGCAGGCGGCCGCCACCAACCGCGACCTGGGAGCGCGTGCACTGCCCAGCGGCGGCGCAGAAGAATAGACCGCCCCCGCGTGCACTAACGTTATGGCTGACGTGCCTCAGCCAGTCGTGCACCTATCGTCGGTTCTGCACAGTCCCCTGCTCGATCGCGGCGGGGAGCGGCTCGGCCGGGTCGAGGATCTGATCGTGCGCCTCGCCGATGGCGGCTACCCGCCCGTTACGGGACTGAAGGCGCGCATTGGCGGACGCGAGCTGTTCGTGCCGATCGACAAGGTCGCGACGCTGCAGGCCGGCTCCGTGCGGCTCGCCGGTGAGAAGCTTTCGCTTGGGCGCTTCGAGCGGCGCGTGGGGGAGGTGCTGCTGCGCCAGGACGTGCTCGGGCGCAAGCTCGTCAACGTCGAGGCCGATCCGCCACGTCTGGTCACTGCGCGCGAGATCGAGCTCGCCTGCATCGAGGGCTGGTGGCGCGTCGTTGGCCTCGACTCCTCCTTCAGCGCCCAGCTGCGCCGCGTGCTGCCGCGACCGCTTAAGGGCCTCGTCCGCGACCGCCCGTTCCTCGACTGGTCGGACATGGAGCCCTTTGTCGACCACGTCCCCACCGCGCGCCTGCGCTTCTCCCACCGCAAGCTCGCCAACCTGCATCCGGCAGAGATCGCCGACCTCGTTGAGGCCGCCTCGCACGAGGAGGGCGAGGAGATCATCAAGGCCGTCGCCCAGGACCGCGAGCTCGAGGCCGACGTCTTTGAGGAGCTCGATGAGCACCACCAGCTCGAGTTCATCCGCGAGCGCCCCGACGAGCAGGCCGCCGCCGTGATCGCGCGCATGGCCGCCGACGACGCCGCCGACCTGATCGAGGAGATTGACCAGGAGCGCCGCGCGCGCCTGCTTGCGCTGCTGCCCTTCGCTCAGCGGCGCCAGATCGAATCGCTGCTCGGCTATAACCCCTCCACCGCCGGCGGCCTCATGAGCCCCGACTTCATCGCGCTGGGGGAGGATGATTCGGTCGAGCATGCGCTCGAGCGCGTGCGCCGCAGCGACATCGGGCCCGCCACCCTCACCACCATCTACCTACACGACTCGGCGCAGCGCCTGTGCGGCTCCGTGCCGATCGTCGGCCTCATCCGCGCCCGCCCGCAGGCGCTGCTCGGCGAGATCGCTGAGCACGAGCCCGTCTATGTGCAGACCGGCGCTGACCTACCCGAGGTCGCCCGCATGATGACCGACTACAACCTCCTCACGTTGCCCGTCGTGCAAGAGGATCAACACATCGTCGGCGTCATTACGGTTGACGATGTGCTGGAGCTCACCCTGCCCCCAGGATGGCGACGGCGCTTCGGCCTCGTCAGCGACTGAACGGGTCCGAGAAGCCCGCCGCTGCTAGGCTTTTTGGCGTGATGGGTGGCCCTGACAGCGAGCGGCGAAAGGAGGCGGAGATGGATCGAGATCGAGATCGAGATCAAGATCGAGAACGTCCACGAAGTACCCACTTCGCCGCGCGCTCGCTCGGCTCGTCCCGGCTCGTCTAGCCGCCTCTTTACTCGGGACCTCCACCACTCGGGCGCGCAGCCACCGTCCGCGGCTTTCGCCGCGGCTGTTCCGCACCGCTACCGAGTAACTAGGAAGGAGGTTAACCCCCATGGCTGAGGACCCCGTCACGCTGGAAGACTCGCTGGCGCCGGCTCCTATTCCGGCAGACGCCCCTGCGCGATCCGCAGGCGCGGCGCCCGCGGCTGGCGGCGTGCCTCCCGTACTCGATGACGCCCACATCGGCGACATTCGCGGGGCGCTCGGCACGATCAGGATGCACGACTCCGGTGAGCGCTACGGTTGGCGCTCGCGCGCCATGGCGCTGCTCGCGATCATGGGGCCCGGCCTGATCGTGATGGTCGGCGACAACGACGCCGGCGGAGTCTCCACCTACGCGCAGGCGGGCCAGAACTACGGCACCACACTTTTGTGGGTGCTGCTGCTGCTGATCCCTGTGCTGATCGTCAACCAGGAGATGGTGATCCGCCTTGGCGCCGTCACTGGAGTCGGCCACGCGCGCCTCATCAACGAGCGCTTCGGGCGCTTCTGGGGATGGTTCTCCGTCGGGGATCTCTTCATCCTCAACTTCCTCACGATCGTCACCGAGTTCATCGGCGTCAGCCTCGCGCTCGGCTACTTTGGGGTGAGCAAGTACCTCGCCGTGCCGCTCGCCGCCCTCGCGCTCATCGCCATCACCTCCACCGGCAGCTTCCGCAGCTGGGAGCGCTTCATGTACGTCTTCGTCGTGGCCAACTTCCTCGTCATACCCCTGCTCGTGCTCGCCCATCCCAGCGTCTCGCAGATCGCTCAGGACACCTTCCGGCCCAGCATCCAGGGCGGCGTCAACTCCACCTCGGTGCTGCTTATTATCGCCATCGTCGGCACCACCGTGGCTCCCTGGCAGCTCTTCTTCCAGCAGTCCAACATCGTCGACAAGCGCATCACGCCGCGCTGGATCAACTACGAGCGCGCCGACACCGTCATTGGGGCCTTCGTCGTCGTCATCGGCGCCGGCGCCCTCATCGCGGTGAGCGCCTTCGCCTTCGCCGGCACGCCCTATGCCGGGCACTTCAACGACGCCGGTACCGTCGCTACCGCACTCGGCCGGCAGCTGGGCTCGCTCGCTGGCACCTTCTTTGCCGTCATCCTGCTCAACGCCTCGCTGATCGGCGCTGCCGCCGTTACCCTCTCCACCTCTTACGCCTTCGGCGACGTCTTCGGCGCCTCGCACTCGCTGCACCGCGGCTTGCGCGACGCCAAGTTCTTCTACGCGAGCTTCGCGCTGATCGTCACGGCCGCCGCCGGCATCGTGCTGATCCCCGGGGCGCCCCTCGGCCTCATCACCACCTCCGTGCAGGCGCTCGCCGGAGTGCTCCTGCCCAGCGCCACCGTTTTCCTGCTGCTTTTGTGCAACGACCGTCAGGTGCTCGGACCGTGGGTCAACGCCCGCTGGCTCAATGTCATCGCCAGCGTCATCGTCGCGATCCTGATCGAGCTCTCGCTGATCCTGATGATCTCCACGATGTTCCCTTCCGTCGGCATCACGCAGCTGTTCCTGTATCTATCGCTGCTCACGTTTGCCTGCCTGGCCGTAGGGGCCATCTATGTCGTGCGCAGCGCTGGGATCGGTGGGGCGCAGGCCTCCGCGGAGGAAGAGGTTGCCCGCGAGCGGCGCCATACCTGGACGATGCCGCCGCTGGCGCTGCTCGAGCGACCCGTGTGGTCGCCTGGGCGCAAGGCGGCGATGCTGCTGCTGCGCGGCTATCTGGTCGTGGCCGTGCTGCTGCTCGTCATCAAGACGGTGCAGTTGGGGCACTGAGCGTCAGCCAGGGCACTGAGCGCGCCTATCTTCCAGGCGAGCGCGTCTATCCACCACTCAGGTGCATGGGGATCGCCTGGCCCGCAGGCGGTGGGTCATCGAGCAGCAGGCGTGGCACCGTCACCGGCCTCAGCCCTCTCGCGCGCAGCCCATGCAAGATCGCCGGCAGCGCCGCGATCGTCTGCGAGCGATCCCCGCCCGCGTCGTGCATGAGGATGATCGCGCCCGGGTGCGCGCCCGCCAGCGCGCGCTGCACGATCGCCTGCACGCCCGGGCGTGCGTAGTCGCCCGTGTCCGTGCTCCACAGGATCATCAGCAGGTGCAGGTGGTGCAACTCGCGGTAGGTCGTCGCGTTGAAGGAGCCATAGGGGGGGCGGTAGAGCCGGGGAGTAGGTCCTCCCAGTAGCTGGATCTGGTAGATCTGGTTCAGTAGCTGTTCGTGCTGGTCGTGCGGCGAGAGCAACGCCATCATCGGGTGCGTCTCGGTGTGGTCGGCCACCACATCGCCCGAGCGCAGCTCCAGCAGCGTGCCCGCGGAGAAGTAGCGCTCCTCGGTGCCGACGGCGAAGAATGTGGCCTGCACCTGCAGGCGGTTGAGGGTTTCCACCAGCCGGTTCGTGTAGGGGCCGGGACCGTCATCGAAGGTCAGCGCCACCTCGTTGCCCCGCGTGCCTCCCTGCACCACCGCCGGCGTGCGCGCGAGGACTGCGTTGATCGCCGCTTCCTCCTGCTTGTGCGCCAACGCGTGCCTCTCTGCCGCGCTCAGCTGCGGCGCTGCCGGGTGGGTGGCTGCGCGCGCATCCGCGTGGCTCGGCTTGTGGCTTGAGCCCCCCGAGCCCAGCGCCGCGATCATTAGGGCCACGAGCGACAGCGCCGCGACCACCGCGCCGAAGCGCCGGCGGAAGTACACGTCCTGGAGCCTGTTCATCGGGAGGTTCATCTGCTCCCCGCAATCATTACCGATCGACCACCGGCCGAGAGCCTTTCCCGCTGAGGCCCTACTTTTCCGTTGAGGCCCTATGTTGAGTCACCGTGCTGCCCTTCTGGCTCTCAATCGCGGTTCTCTCGCTCGTGCAGGGCGCCACGGTGCTGGGGCCCTCCGGGCGGGCGGTGGCCGCGCTGGCGCGCCTGCATAGCCCCTGGTGGGCGGCGTTGCCGCCACTCTCAGTGCTCATCTTCGTGCTCGTAGGACGACTGGCCGAACACGCCAGCGGCCAGGTGCTTACCTACCTCGCGCTCGTTGCCGTGCCCGTGCTCGCCGCGCTCGCGCTGGGGTGGTGCGTGTGGAGCTCCAGCGAGCCCCAGCCGCTTGCGGCGCTGCTGGTGGCGCCGCTGTTCGCGCTGGCCTGGGCCGATCGCGGTGGCTTGAGCGGTGAGGCCGCGGCGCTCGCGCTCTCGGCGCTCAGTTGCGTCACGCTGGGCGTGCTGCTGGGTGCCGTCACACCCGCGCGCTGGCTGGCGCTTGGCATCGTGCTGATGGCTTTGGCCGATACCGCGCTGGTTGTGTCCGATCTGCTGCAGCGCCCCAATGACGTGCTCAACGCCGCGCACCCCGCCGCGCATCTGCCGCGGCTACAGTCTGCGGTCTTCGGCGACGCCGTCATGGGCTACGGAGACCTCTTCGTCGCGGGCCTCCTCGGAGGGTTGCTCGCCGCCACCGGGCCGCGTGCGCGCCAGCTGCAGGGCGCACTGCTCGTCGCGCTGCTCGCGCTCACTTTCGATCTACTGTTCTTCGCTGTCAAAGAGCTGCCCGCCACTGTTCCGGTCGCGCTGGCCACGATCCTCGCGGGTGTCCGGCGTCGTACCGTCGCTGTGCGTTAGTGTTCATAAGGATGGACGCCACCGAGCTCGATGTCCAGGTCACGCACGGCGAGGCGCTGCTCGGCGGCGGTATCCGCCTGCACTACGTCGAGGCCGGGACAGGGCCGCTCGTCGTGCTCCTGCATGGCTTCCCCGAGTTCTGGTACTCCTGGCGTCATCAGATCCCCGCGCTGGCTCAGGCCGGCTATCACGTGGTGGCGCCCGACATGCGCGGCTACAACCTCTCGGATAAGCCCGTGGGCTGGCGCCAGTACAGCGGCGATCGCCTCGCGCAGGACATCGCCGGGCTGATCCGCCACTTCGGCGAGGAGCCCGTCTATCTCGCCGGGCACGATTGGGGCGCCGCCGTCGCCTACATGACCGCGATGCGCCATCCCGAGCTGCTGCGCAAGCTCGCGATCCTCAACGTCCCCCATCCCGAGCGCATGTTGAGCGGTTTTCGCACCCTGCGGCAGCTGCGCAAGAGCTGGTACATGTTCTTCTTCCAGCTCCCCGGGCTGCCCGAGCGCGGCATCGCGCGTGACGATTTCTCCTTCGCCAAGCGCTCGCTGCGCGCCGATTCGCCCAAGGCCTTTAGCGACGCCGACCTCGAGCGCTACGTGGAGGCCTGGGCGCAGCCCGGCGCGCTCACCGGGATGGTCAACTACTACCGCGCCGCCCTGCGCCAGTCGCCGCGGGGCGCGCTCGCCCAGCTCGTGCCGATCCAGACGCCGACGATGGTGATCTGGGGCATGCGCGACAGGCATCTCGGCAGCGAGCTCGCCGAACCGCTGCCGCAGTGGGTGCCCAACCTGCGCATGGAGCGCATCCCGGAGGCCACCCACTGGGTTCAGCACGACGCGCCCGAGCGCGTAAACGAGCTGCTGGTCGAGTTCTTCCGCGACTAGGCCGCGCGGCGGTCGTCGCTGTCAGAGACACCGGCTTGGCTCCCGTGCGCTGCCGCTAGCTGAGAGGACGGTTGCGCATAGGGCACTGAGAAAGGCGAGCCTAATATGCGCCGCCGATCATGCCGGCGCCCGCTGTCACTTCATTTCACATCGCGTTGGCCATCCATGTGGCGACCATCGTCATGACCTTCGGAGCGATCTTCGCCCGGCCCCTGGTGTTCGCCGTGGCCAGCCGGCAAGACCCCCGCAGCCTGCCCATCCTGCACCGCATCGAGTACACCTTCGAGCGCTACGTGATGTTCCCCGGGGTGCTCGTCGTCATCCTCAGCGGGAGCTACATGGCCGCGAAGGGAAGCCATTGGGACGCCATCTATGTCTGGTGGGGCATCGGGGTAGTGGCATTGCTGGGGGTCGCGCTGGCGGTTGTCATGATCCCCACCGCGAGGCGGGCCGAGGCGGTGGCACAGCGCGATCTGCACAGCGCTCCCACGGGCGCAGTCCTTGGGCTCAGCGGCGAGTATCGCGCTCTCACCCGGCGGCTGGGAGTCGTGAGCTCTGTCTTGGGTCTGCTGCTGCTCATCACGATGCTCTTCATGGGCCTCGAAAAGCCCTATTAGCGAGCGAGGATCGTGCTCACGGCGACCGTCAACACCTACTACGTGGTCAAGTCGATCCACAACATGACCGTTCTGATCACCTTCGGAGTGGCGTTCATCTACCCAATCGCATTTGCCATCGCCTTCCGCAACGATCCGCGTAGCCTGCCCGCGCTGCACCGGCTCGAGTCGGCGATCGAGCGCAAGCTGATCATCCCCGGCCTGCTCGTCGTCATCCTCACCGGCATCGACATCACCAGCATCGCCCACCACTGGGGGCAGTTCTTCGTGCTGTGGGGGTTCAGCGCCGCAGTCCTCATCGGCGTTCTCGTGATCGCCGTGATGATTCCCAGCGCTGAGCGCGCCGCCGCGCTGGCGGAGCGCGACCTCGCGGCAAGCGCCGTGGGCGCCGTCAGCCTCAGCGGCGAATACCGCGCGCTGGCTCGACGCCTGCTGGTGCTCGGCACGCTGCTCAGCGGGCTCGTGCTGATTACGGTCCTGCTGATGGCGGTCGGGTTCAATCCATAGTGGTCGGGTTTAGTTCGTTGCGGTCGCGTTCAGTCCATTGCTGGCTCCGCCGGTTGCAACGGCTCTCCAATCTCGCGCCGCAGGCTGACGAATGCGAGCGTGCCGAGCGTGGCTGGGATCCACAGTGAGATCGCTCGGTAGATGACCACAGCTCCAAGGATCGCGCCCGCGGGGCGCACGCCGAACAGCAGCAGCATCCCTACGAGCCCGCCTTCGACGGCGACCAACCCGCCGGGGATCGGGATCGAGTTGGCGAGCATCCCCACGAGGTATGCCATCGCCACGATCCAGAACGACGGGGCAGAGCCGAAGGCGGCCAGGCAGGCATACAGCGCGAGGTTGTCGAACAGCCAGTAGCCCACCGCGCCGAGCAGGCGCGGATCGCCCTGGCGGATGAGCGCCAGCGCGTCCTTGACGCCGCCGCTGAGCGCAGTGAGCGCCACGCCTGTGCGGCCTGCCCCAAGGCCGTCCCTATCGTTGTTGTCGTCGTCGTTCGCCGCTGTCACTTTTCCTGCCCAGCGCGCCAGCGCAAGCGTGCCAAGGATCGCGGCAAGCGCCAGTATCGCGGGCAGCAGCGTCAGCAGGGGGTTATGCGAACCCGGCAGCACGCCAAGCCACATCGGTACGCCGATGAGGACCACGGCGCCCACGTTGACCGCGCTGGTCAGGATGAAGAGCAGCACCGAGCGCTCGGCGATGCGCTGTACTGAGATCCCCTTGCTGCGCAGCACCCAAGCGCCCAGCGCGAGGCCGCCGATACCGCTGAGAGATACCACCGAGTTCACGGCCAGCTCAGCCAGCGGCAGACGCGTGCTCAGACGCCTGCCGAGTCTGCCGAACACCATGTCGAATAGCACCACATAGCCGGCGCAGGAGAGCAGCTCGAGTGCAATCCCCACGGCAACCCAGTCGGTGTTGGCGTCGGTGATGCGCTCCGCGACCGAGCGCAGGCCGGGCACGGCGCTCAGCAGGCCCCCCACCAGCAGGAAGAACACCGCCAGACCGATCAGGCCGTTGCGCAAAGACCGCGAGGGCACCGGCAGCTCCTCGCCGGTGGCCTGCCTCGGCGAGATGTCTCGCGGCTCGTTCACCCACTGCCCAGCCTAGACGAGCGCGCTCGTCGCACAGGGGCAAGCCTCGGACCGCAGGGGCAAGCCTCGGACTGCGCGTCTAGCATCTACGCTCGTGGAGGTCCATCCGTACCGCTCCGCATGGCAGACGCGCGATCTCGCGGCCTGGGAGGCGGCGCTTGCCCCGGACGTCGAGCTGCACTCGCCCATCTTCAGCTCTCCCTTTCGCGGCCGCGAGGCCGCGATCGAGTTGTTCGAAGTCCTCTTTCGCCGCGCCGGGCGCGTGGAGATCACTCACGAGTTTTCCTCCGGCAACACGCATGCTTTCTTCTGGCGCGTCGATTTCGGCGGCCGGTTGGCCGAGGGCGTCGATCTCATCCGCAGCGACCAGCACGGCAAGGTCGCCGAGATCAGGGTCTCTATCCGCCCACTCTCCGGTATTGCGGCATTCGGAGCCGCCGTCGGGCCGCCGCTTGCGGGTAAGCGGGGCGCGCTGCGGGCTCCATTGCTGCGGGTGCTCATGCTGCCCTTCAACGCCATCCTCGCGCTCGCCGACGTGGTCGCGTCGCGGCTTGTTCAGCGCCGCTGACAAGAGAGCGCCGTCACGGTCGTCCCGCCGCCCCCGCGCGAGATACGCACATGAGTTGCATGTGGATGAGAGGACTCGAACCTCCACCCAGTTACCTGGACACGGACCTGAACCGTGCCCCCCGCGTCCAGATGCGTCCGCGGGCGTCCAGATCGTCCGTTTCGTGGGGTTTCGCGGACGCATGGGACGTACCGGACGATATGACTGTTGCCAAACTGTTGTCACGGGACAGCTTGGTATTTGGTTTTATGTGGAGACCAAATACAGCCATATAAGGCGATATACTCGCTGGCTCATGGACGAGGTTCTGAATCCTTATGCTCCCGGTGCGGGGACGCAGCCGCCGGAGCTTGCCGGACGCGAGGGCGAGCAGGCGAGCTTTGGCGCGCTGCTTAAGCGCCTGGCGGCCGGGCGACCGGAGCAGAACCTTGCGCTGTGGGGTCTGCGAGGTGTCGGCAAGACGGTGTTGCTCAACCGTTTTGCGATTGAGGCCGAGGATGCCGGCTGGGGCTCGGGATACATGGAGTTGCGCGGCCGTGGGCCGTTGCGTCCGGTGCTCGCTCAGGTCGCGACACAGGCTGCGCATTCGCTTGGGCGCCGCGAGGGGGTCCGCAAGCGGCTTCGTCAGTCTCTCTCCGTCATTAGCAGCTTCTCGGTGACCGCCATGCCGACTGGGGTCACGTTCAAGATCGAGGTCGACCCAACGCCCGGCCGCGGTGACAGCGGACAGCTTGACGTGGATCTTCAGGATGTCTTGGTGGAACTGGGGGAGACCGCGCGGGAGGCCGGCTGCGGCGTGGTGTTCTTCTTCGACGAGATGCAGTTCGCCGAGAAGGACGACCTGCAGGCGCTACTTGCGGCGTTCCACCGCATCGCGCAGCGTCAGCTCCCTGTGGCGCTTGTCTGTGCTGGGCTGCCTCAGTTGCCGGGTAGGCTCGCCGAGGCGAGCTCATACGCCGAGCGCCTGTTTCAGTACATCGAGATCGATCGCCTCACCCCCGAGGCCGCGCGGTCGGCGCTCGCGCTGCCTGCGAATCGGGAGGGCGTGGACTACGAGCAGTCGGCGCTCGAGTTCATTCTCTCGCGAGCCGACCGCTATCCGTTCTTCCTGCAGACCTATGGACGCTATGCGTGGCTGATCGCCGAGCGCTCCCCGATCACCGACCGGGATGCTCGTGCTGCGGACACGATCGCTCGTGAGCAGCTCGACAGCGGCTTTCACCGTGCTCGCTTCAATCGCGCGACGGCCGCCGAGCGTCGCTATCTGGCGGCAATCGCCGATCTCGGCGACGGCCCGCAGCACACAGCCGAGGTTTCCGGGATGCTCGGCGTCGACCAGAGTGGCACCGCCCTGGTTCGCCAGAACCTTATTGACGTCAAGGGCCTCATATACAGCCCTCGGCGCGGCTACGTCGATTTCACTGCGCCGCTCTTCGGCGACTACATCCGCAGACACCACCCGCTCGAATCACTGCGATAAACGGGATCGTTGTTTCGTTGGGTTGACGAACTCAGGCTATCTTCCAGAGTCGCTGTTCTATGTCTTTGTCGGTCGACCGGAGCGAGTGCTCCTCGGCCCGTCGGGCGAGCGGGAAGCACACAGGGCTTCGGATGGCTAATCGCAGGTAGCCGGCCGGCGATCTCGCCGGCCGCATGGTCGCTGTGTTCCGCGTATGTTCGCCTCGGGCTAGTGCTCTTAGCGAATTTGCGATCTCTCCTGACCGCGGGCGGTGCGCGCCTGCTTTCGCCCGAGGGCGAGTGCGGGCTAGTGGACGTGTCCGGAAGTGATGCGGCTCATGCGGCGAGTGCGACGGGCTGGGGTCGTGACGGGTGATCTTCTCGATTACGCTGTCGAGCTTGGTGCGGCTGAAGGTCCACTCGAATGGTCGGGCGATGGTATATGACTCGTTTCTCCGGCTTGGGGCGGGGCTATAGAAGGACCGGCGGTCGTAGAGTGCAACACGAGCTGATTCTGGCCACGCTGAGCAACCGCTACCGAGCACCACCCAGCCGCAGAGCCAACCTGCTCGCGAGGTGGTAGGCGGCGAGCTGGCCTATGACAACGCGGTCCTCCTTTATCTCACCTTCGGCCCGCACGCGATGGCGGTCCTGGCCGAGGGCTTCGATCCTCACCACGCCCCGCTCGCACTTTGTGGTTCTGTAGGGGAGTTCTGGAAGAGGAAGGCCGGGGGGCACGGCGTAAGTCTAACGCGCGAGCGTGGGACGCTTGATCCTCAAGCCCATCCAGCCGCTCGGCGCAGAACCGGGATCGTCGCCGCGCGACACTGTCTGGCGAACAGTCCAGGCACGCAGCGATATCGATGTGAATCGCCCCACGAAGTTTGGGTTACTAGAGCCGAGGAGCCGACGGCGATCTTGAGCCAGTGGTGTCCTCGCTGCTCGCCTCGCGGCGTGCTGCTCGTCGAGACATCTGTACAAGCGCGATGGCGAGCACGTAGAAGACGGCCCCCACCCCTCGAAAGCCGCCCAAAAAGAATGAAAAGGCCCATCGCTGACAACCCCGCCCCTGGCTACGGAACACTCCGTGACTCGTCCGATTGCTCACCGGACGAGCCGGAGCGCGGCGGCTGTGAGCAGCGAGACGCCTGCCTACTCGGCGGTGCAAGCGTCTCGTCGCTCCCACAATCCGCTTGCGCTCAGGACGCGCTGCGGGAGCCCGTCGGACTCCCGGCTCACTCCTCCTTCAGGGGCGGGAGCGAGCGCGACGGCACCAGGCTTGCGCAAAGGATGGTGACCAGACGTTCGGTTCGCACGGCAAGGGTGACTGTCAGTTAGGCCCTGCTCGTGTGATTGCTTGCTCGGTTGCGTGTGCGCCTCGTGTTGGGCTGTGGTGTCGCTCGAGGTGGCCGTAGTAGTGGCTGGTGGTGGAGAGGTCGCGGTGTCCGAGTTGTTGCTGGACGTAGAGCAGCGAGTTGTCAGCGGCCAGCCACGCGGCTGCGGCAGTGTGGCGAAGTGAGTGCAGTGGCATGTGGCGGAGCGCCGCGTCCTGAAGGGCATGGGCGTGCCATAGTCCGACAGTCCGGCGGTCGGGTGGTAGGAGTTCTCGGCTGCTCGTCGAGCGCGCGGCCTGTTTTCGGCGGCCTCGGCGTGGTGCGATGAACAAGGAGCCAGCATCGTCCGCTTCCGGATATGCGTGACGGCGCTCTGCGAGATGGTTTTCCAGGCGGTGTGCGAGTTCGGGGCCGATCTCGATTGATCTGGCGCGTCTGGACTTCGTGGCGCCGACTGTGCCGTCCTGTTTGAGGGCGCGGGCGATGGTGACCCATCCGCCGGGGGTGTCGAGCTTGAGGTCGCTCGGGCGGATGGCGAGCGCCTCGCTGATTCGGGCGCCGGTTCCGATCAGCAGTGCAGCGAGCGGCTCGTACTCGGTGCTGCAGGAGTCGAGATAGACGGGTATCTCGTGCAGGCGTAGGTAGTCGCGCTCGGTGTGCGTCCGCGGGAATCGTGGTACCCCGATTGCTGGGTTCGTTGCGATCAGCCCGTCCTTGACGGCGTCGTTGAGACAGACCGTGAGCGTCGTGAGCGTGTTGTTGATCGTCTTGCCCGCGAGTTCGCCTGCCTGCACACGCTCGGCGAGTTCCTCGAAAAGGCCACGGACGTGTCGGGTCTCGATCGCTGCGAGGCGAGTCTGGCCCAGTGCGGGCAGCAAGCGCGTGCGCGCGTCGACGGTGTATGCCGCGATGGATGCTGGCGCCAAGTGGTGCCTGCGGCGCCGTAGCCATCGCTCCCAGTATTCGGCGAAGGTCTCTTGGGTGTAGCTGGCCTCTCCGCGCGCGACTTGTTCGATGATGTGCCGCTTGGCGTCGATGGCGGCTTTCTCGCTGAGGAACCCGCGCCGCGTGATCTGCGAGCCATCGCGCCCGCGCGTCTTGAAATACCAGTGGGCTCCGTTTCGCGTGAGATACCGGTAGACCCCTCGACCCTGCGGCGCCTCGCTGACGCGCCGCTCCTCCACCGCGACGCTATGCGTCTGCGAGTCAAACGACCGCGCGTCGGCCTCGCTCGCGAACCGCCGTCCGCGCTGACGGCCTGACGCATCGCGCCAGCGTACGATCCAGGCCCCGCGGTCGGACTGAACGCTCACGCGACCCCACATGAGTTGCACGCCGCGCTGAAGTACCAGTGGCGCAATAAGTGCACGCTGAAGGGCTCACAAGCGTTCGCCGCCGCCGTGCTCGGTCGACGTTCGATCGCGGAGCGACGTGCATAGTTCTCATCTGAGAACATTATGCACACCAGGCACCACTCACGACGACTCACAATACTATCGACCCAAGTCGCAAATGTCCTGCTATCATCTGCAGTTACAGCCGATGCGGATGAGAGGACTCGAACCTCCACCCAGTTACCTGGACACGGACCTGAACCGTGCGCGTCTACCAATTCCGCCACATCCGCGTGGTGGGAGAGCCGAAGATATCGCACGGGCGTCCCTGCGGGTGGCCATGTGGGCGCCTAGAGCATCGCTACGCCGGATTGAGCAGTGAGTTGCGTTGCCGCAGGCCGTTCCGTGGCACCGCGGGCTTGGATGTCGCTTTGATAGCCTCGACAGCGTCGTTAAGCGCGCCGCCATCGTCTAGGGGACTAGGACGCCGCCCTCTCACGGCGGTAACACGGGTTCGAATCCCGTTGGCGGTATAAGCCCTGCTAATGAGGCTGTTGCACAAACCTGGGCAGCGTTGGCGCGGTGAGCGGTTGGCCGTGGAGAGTGAGGTTCTGCACTGAGGCTGTTCGTGGGCCGAGGTCGGCCTTCAGGTGGGTATCGGCCTCGTTATCCTCGCCCGCCAGAGCTTTAGGAGGTTGTGGGTAGTGGCGAGCAGCGTCCACTCGGCGCGGCACGCGGTTAACCCGCGCCGTTGGAAGCGTTTGGCGCCGCGGATGAACTTGGTGTTGGCGAAAACCGGTTCGACGATCTGCTGTCTTCGCCGGTAGAGCGCCTTGCCCTCAGGAGTGGCGAGGATATTCTCGATTCGCTTGGCCTCGGGCCCCTGCTTGGCGGCCAGTCTGCGGGCGCGGTGCGCCGCGCGTTGCGCATCGGGATGATCACCTCGATCCCCCTGCCACGGATCGCGGTGATCTCCGGTGCGCTCCAGTAGCCACCGTCAGCGAGAACGGTGCCGATCGGCTCGGTCACCCCGGCCTCTCGTAGCTCCTCGCTGGCCCTGATGACCATCGGGGCAAGCTCTGTGGAGTCGACGGGGGACTGGGTGAGATCAGCGGCGAGGATCACCTGCCCCGCCCCGACCAGGATCTGGGCGTTATAGCCCTGGATGAGGTTCGTGCCGGTGCGCCGTAGCGGCCGGGAGTCCGGGTCGGTGGTATTGACCCTGGCCTTCTCGAGGACACCCCAGACGACAAGGCGGCTCAGGCCGAGGTTTGTGCAGCAGCCTCATTTGCAGGGCTTTTCTGGGGATCAATGGGACCGCCACGGTGAATGCGCGACCAGCAGGCCCGAGCCGATCCCGATCCCTACTCCGGCTGCGACGTCGCTCGGGTAGTGAACGCCGGTATGCACGCGTGAGTAGGCAACGACACCCGCCAGCGGAACGAGCACAGTCGTTAGTACTGGCAACTCGGTGCAGGCGCCGGCGGTGAACGCGAACGCCGCGGCCGTGTGACCAGATGGAAACGACGTCGACCGCGGCATGCGGATGAGCGTCGGGCGCGAGCGCGAGGACGGCCGCCGTCGGCGCACGAGGAGCTTGGCGGGACCGTTGGCCACTGCTGCTGCGACCGCGATCGAGATGAGGCCGCGCTTCGCCGCCGCCCGGCCTCCTCGTCCGCCGAACACGGCCATCGCGACCGCGATGAGAAGCCACAGTCGGGAGTAGCTCGCCGCCCGTGTGACGGCGACGAGTGAGCGGTCCAGGGCGGGCGAGCGCGCACCGAAGGAGCGCCTCATCAGCCGACGGTCCAGGCGTTGCACACGACCCCGCATCGTCACTGAACCTTAGGCTCCCGCAAGCAGCGCGACACGTACACCGCCCAGCCCGTGCCGAGCAGCATGCCGGCGACCACGTCGCTTGGATAGTGAACGCCCAGGTAGACGCGAGACGCGGCCACTGCCAGCACAAGCAGCAACGCTAGCCCCGCAGCCATGCGGGTGGCCATCGACTGTGCCCCCGGCGCTCGCAACGCCAGCACCAGTGAGAACCAGAACGCACCCGCCTGCATTGCGTGACCCGAGGGAAGGCTCGAGCCGGTAGCCGCCTGTAGGTGCTCGACGGGTGGGCGCGGCCGCGACACGAGCAGCTTGACGCAGGCTGAGATCAGCATCGCGCCGCCCAGGCTGAGCGCGACCGCGAGCGCCTCTCTGCGCAGACCCGCCCGGCCGAGCGCCAGGCAGACGATCAGGGCGAGCGGGACCAGCAGGAACGCGCTACCCGCCCAGGTGACCACTCGCGCCCCGTCGGTCAGAGGCGCGGAACGCTGAGCGGCTACGTCGCGTACCGCGTTCAGGTCTGCCGACCCGACGACAGACAGCCACAGCACCCCGACTCCCCAGCCGACAAGCACAAAGACGGCCAGGCCGAGCAGCGGCCGCGTGGCCGCGTGGCTCACCGGCCGGCCGCCACCTGCAGCAGTGTGCCCAGGTTCTCCGTTGTGAGCGCCACTGCGCGGGCCGCCGGTGACAGGCCTGCGCGGCGCGGCAGCCGTACGCGCAGTGCGCCGGGGAGCGATGCGAAGCGCAACGGCGGGTCGAGCACCAGCGCCTCGCCGTCGAGGCCGACCTCCACGGGACCGTCCGAGCGGACCTCGAACTCCGGCGCAGACCACGACAGCAGGCCGGGGTAACGCCCCGCCTGGCCGACCAGCTCGAGTGCTACGAGCTTTGAGACGTCGGTGCCTCGCACACGGGCAGCCACGATGCCAAGCATGCCCGTGTCGATCCGCTCGCGTGTGCCGGCACCTGACAGATGCGTGAGCTCATATGGGTTGTTCGACACCAGCACGAGCGGGGCATCGTCGCGGTTGGTCCCATCCGGGGCAGTGAACTCGAGGTCGATCGCCTCAGCGTCCGGGTCAAGGAGGTCTGGCAGCATGCGCGTCCACGTCTCGAGCTTGGCGTCGCGATAGGCCTCAGACTGGACGACCTTCGCATAGACGCCGAGCGACGCATTGTTGACGAACACGCGGTCGTTCACGCGCGCGAGGTCGATGCGCCGCTCGACGCCGTCGGTGAACGCATCCAACGCGCCCACGACGTCGTCGCGATCCAGACCCAGATCAAGCGCGAAGTGGTTTCGCGTTCCCGCCGGGACGCACACGTGGGCAATGTCCCGCCGCGCAGCAACCGTCGCCACGAGCGCCTGCGACCCGTCACCTCCGGCCATCCCGATGACCTGCGCGCCGCGCGCGATGGCGCTCTCGGCGAGCTCGAGCAGATCGTCGTCCGGCTGCAGGACTATTGGCTCGACGCCTCGCTGCCGGGCTTCCCCAGCGAGATCGAGATGCTCGGCCTTCCCACCGCCCGACTTCAGGTTGATGATCAGCGCCGCTGAGCCGGCGGCGCCCACCGGCACGACCATGCCCGCCATCCTTCTGAGCGCCACCTCCCCGGTCCGCTCCAGTGCGTAGCGCGCGGCCAATCCGAACAGTGCGAGCAACAGGAGCAGCACGATCAGTACCAGCAGCCCTTGCCAGTGAGCCGCCAGTACCACGACCAGGCCTGCACCAGCGAGGACCGCGGCCACCGCGCCGAGCGCACGCAGCGTGCCGCGCTCGGTCAAGGCGAACCAGATGGCGGTGTTCGCTACCAGCACGAGCACCACCGCCAGCACGGCGATGGGGACGTCCCCAGCCAGTGCGACGGCGGCCACCGCAACCATGGCGACCGGCACGGCGAGCGCCACGATCGCGGCAAAACGCCGCAACCGGCCCCGCGCGGCCGTGCCTGTCTTGGGAGTAGCCGGGTTCGCGTGCACAGCGGCCAGCGCCGTCTACTCGTGAGCCGGCTGCTCGAGGTTGGTGGGCAAGCGAAAAGCCGCGAAAAGGCCGACGGCGGCGAGCGGTTCCCGTCCCGCTCGCTCCCGGGAGCGGATGTGCAGGAAGAACCAGGCCAAGAAGCAGGCTCCGACCGCCAGGGATACTGCTGTGAGGGCTCCGTTGTTGCCGGCCTGGAGGATCCCGAACACGACGAAGAACATTCCGACCGCTGATAGGACCGCTCCCACCGTGTCGAAAGGGCGTGTCGGGTCCGGCTCCAGAGGATCGGCGATCCGCCGGGCGAGGAAGACGATCGTCGCGACGACGGCGGCCTGAAAGACGAACGCCGCGCGCCAGCTGATTGCCGTCGCGATGACTCCGCCTATCAGGGGCCCTGCCGCGGCGCCGATGCCTCCCAGGCCGCTGATGATGCCGAAGGCCCGAGCTCGCGAGGTGAGGTCGTTGAACGCCAGCGTCGTGAGGATGTAGACGGGCGGGATCAACATGGCTGATCGTTGATCATCACGTTCATGTTCGATCCCGCGAAGCTGCAAATGAACTGGGCGAGGGCCAGCGGCAAAAGGATCCTCCGCGTCGAGGAGGCGAGCGCGCCTGGCGTCGGGCGCGCCGTGCTCAAGCGGCCACCGGCTTCGCGTTCGCTTCGGCGGTGGAGATCGAGCGCGCCGCGACGATCAGGGTGAGGTGGCTGAACGCCTGGGGGAAGTTGCCGACCTGGCGCCGACGCGCGACGTCGTACTCCTCGGCCAGCAGGCCGAGGTCGTTGGCCAGGTGCAAAAGCCGGTCGAACAGAGCTCGCGCCTGCGGAACGCGACCGTTGAGCGCGAGTGCGCTGACAAGCCAGAACGAGCAGGCGAGGAACTGCCCCTCGTCACCCGGCAATCCGTCGTCGGTGTGCGCGGTCGAGTAGCGCGAGACGAAGCCATCGCGTCCAAGCTCTTGCGAGATCGCGTCAATCGTGCCGGTGACGCGCTCGTCGGTTGCGGGGAGGAAGCCGACCAGCGGGATATTGAGCACGCTGGCGTCGAGCTCCTGTGATCCGTAGTACTGGGTGAACGTACGGCGCTTTGGGTCGTACCCGCGCTCGCACACCTCGCGATGTACCTCGTCGCGGATCGCCTTCCAGCGATCGAGGGGCGCGTCCATCCCGAAGCGCTCAGCTATTCGCACGGCGCGGTCGAACACGACCCAGGCCATGACCTTGGAGTACGTGAAGTGTTGGCGCGGGCCGCGCGTCTCCCAGATCCCGTCGTCGGGCTCGCGCCAGATCTTCTCGACGTGTTCGACGACGGCCAGCCAGCGGGGCCACAATCGCTCATCGATCCTGCCAAGCAGCTCTGTGCCGATGAACATGACGTGCACGACCTCGCCGTAGACATCGAGCTGGAACTGCTCGGAGGCAGCGTTGCCGACCCGGACGGGCCTCGAGCGCTCGTAGCCGGGCAGATCACCCAACTCGAACTCGGTCAATCGGCGCTCGCCGCCGATCCCGTACATGATCTGGATCTTCGACGGGTCGCCTGTCCCGACGCGCAGCAGGAAGTCGCGGAAGGCGAGCGCCTCCTCGGCGTACTCGGCGTCGAGCAGCGCCTCGAGCGTCAGCACCGAGTCGCGCAGCCAGCAGTAGCGGTAGTCCCAGTTGCGCACGCCGCCGATGTCCTCCGGCAGCGATGTGGTCGGCGCGGCGATTACCGCTCCGGTCGTCTCCGAGGACATCGCCTTGAGCACGATCAACGACCTCAACACCTGCTCGCGATACGCGCCTTCGTAGCGGCAGCGACCGCTCCACTGCCGCCACCACACCTCAGTACGAGCAAGAGCCGAGTCGGCGTCCTCAACCGGCGGCGTCTCCTCATAGGAGAGGTGCCACGTCAGCGTCAGCCGCTCGCGGTCGCCCTCGCCGATCACGAACTCGGCCGTCACCGCTCCATGCTCCGCGCGCAGCGCCAGCGGCGTGCTTAGCCGAAACACGTCGGGACCCGCCATCGCGATTGCCCCATCGGAGCTGAGCTCAACCCACGGCACGATCGAGCCATAGTCGGGCCTCACCAGTAGCTCCATCCGCATCGCAACCCGACCCCGCAGGCACTCGACAATCCGCATCAGGCGTGGCGGGCCTCTGCCTCGCCGGGGCATGAAGTCGATCATGCGGACGACGCCGTCCGGCAGCTCGAAATCGGTCTCGAGCACGAGCGTGTCCGGTCGGTAGCGACGAGAGCTTGCGAGCACCTCGCCCTCCGGCGCCAAAAGCCAGCGTCCATGCCGCTCGTCTCCCAACAGGGCCGAGAAGCACGAGGCGGAGTCAAAGCGCGGCACGCACAGCCAGTCCACCGCTCCGTTACGGCCGACAAGCGCAGCAGCCTCCGTGTCGCCTATCAAGCCATAATCCTCGAGAAGCATCGTGTCGCCTCTTTCGATCGACGTATGTACGGAGGCCATCGATGATAGGACGGGTGACTGAGCTGACGGCCGATCCGTCGGGCCCACTCGGATCCCCAACCCTTCTCAGCGCCGCGCGCCGCAGCCGCGATCGCTGTTAGCCCGCACCGCCTGGTGGGTACCTGTCGTGCAGGTTCCCCAAACCATTTCGAAGGAGGTGTTTCTAGATGCCACCCCGCGGTGTCAAACCGGGCAGCAAGCGCGCCCGTCAGTACGAGCACATCAAGGACAGCGAGCGCCAGCAGGGCGCCTCCAAGGCTCGTGCCGAGGAGATCGCTGCACGCACCGTCAACAAGGAGCGCGCTCGCAGCGGCGAATCCCGCGCCGTCGACAACAAGAAGCGTTAGGGCCGCGCCGGGAAAAAGGTGAATTGTCCCGTTGTTCACCAATGTTTCTCAGTCAACCGATCCCAGCCGTTTGAGGGTATGACGGTCGGTCTCGTGCCCGTTCGCACAACTCCAACTCGGTGGGCGATCGGTCCAAGTAGGAGACGAGGCTCGACTTTTGGCCAACGACCCGTGAACCTTTACGTCAGCATCCGCGCAGATCCCATCGCCACCCCCAAGCACTGGATCGAGCAGATGGGATCAGTTCTCAAGGGCTTGACGGCCCAACATCGTCGAAACTACTTGAACAGGATCGGTAAGGCACACAGACATGGCTTCCAGGGACAAGACGCGCTCGAGCACCCCCCGGCTGCGGCCCGGCCCCAACGGGCTGCCCCGTGGGCAGGTCACCGAGATCCAGCGCGGCCGCATGCTCGCCGCCACCGTCGAAGCCGTTGAGGAAGTCGGCTACGCTCGCCTCACCGTCGCTCAGGTTATCGGTCGTGCCAAGGTCTCGCGCAAGACCTTCTACGACGTTTTCCTCGATCGCGAGGACTGCTTCCTCGCCGCTCTCAACGAGGCCATCGAGCGCGTCGAGACCCTCGCCGTCGAGGCCTATGAGGGGGAGTCCTCCTGGCGTGAGGGCACCCGCGCCGGGCTCACCGCGATCCTCGCCTTCATGCAAGCGGAGCCTGGGCTGGCCAGGCTCCTCATTGTCGAGGCCCTCGGCGCCGGACCGCGCGTGCTTGATCGCCGCGGTGAAGTGCTCAAGGCGCTCGAGCAGATCGTCGATCGCGGGCGCAAGGGCAGCAGCGGCAGATCTGCTGGCGCCAAGTCCAGCGGCTCCGCGCGCGAGCCCGCCGACATTACTGCCGAAGGCGTCGTCGGTGCTGTCTTCGCCGTGTTGCACACGCGGCTGCTCGCCGGGGGGCGCAAGCCGCTCACCGAGCTCGTCGGGCCGTTGATGAGCATGATCGTGCTGCCCTATCTCGGCGCTCGCATCGCCTCCAACGAACTTACCCGGCCCGCTCCCAAGCTGCCCAAGCCCAGCAAGGCCGCCCCGCCGATCCGGCGCGACCCGCTCGAAGGGCTCGACATGCGCCTTACCTATCGCACCGTTCGCGTTCTCACCGTCATCGGCGAGAGTCCGGGCGCCAGCAATCGCGAGGTTGCCGAGGGGTCCGGCATCGCCGACCAGGGGCAGATTTCCAAGCTACTCACTCGCCTCGAGCGGCTCGAGCTCGTCACCAACACCGGTGAAGGGCAACTCAAGGGCGGCTCCAACGCCTGGCATCTCACCGAGCGCGGCGCTCAGGTCGAGCGCGCCACGCGGCCGCGCTGAGGGCACGCAGCAAATACGCACGCAGCGATTAATTTCCCTTCAGGGGTAGCGCTCTTGCCGCTTGGTCGGACAAAGAGAGCAAGGTGCTTGCACGCTACTCCGACCCCCACGGCCGTCTGCGCGAGCTTTTCCTGCGCCCCGGCCGCGGCGGCAGCATGCTGCTCATCGACCGCGATGCGGCCACCCGCGGGGATCGCCGGCTGGTTGCCCATCTTGCCGCCGACGAGCCTCCTCACAACGCCGCTCTCGCCTGCAGCGACTACCTCGCTCCCGATCGCAACCGCCTCTGCCGGCCGCTGCGGGCCGATGATCTCTGGGTCGCGCCTTTCGCTGAGGGGCCCGACCAGGACATTGACGGTCATGAGCTGGACGACTTGGATCTCGCTTACGCCGAGCGCCAGCTGCGCGATCGGCATGGTCACTCCTATCGGCTGCTGCCCTGCAGCGAGGGCATCGCCATTCCCGAGCTTCGCTGGCACCGCCTTACGCACTCATCCCCCGACGATGCTCAGCCACTCAGCCTGCGCGAGGTCGTAGCCAGTCTCGAGTGCTATCAGCCCATGCGCGACATCACCGTTCGCGCCCTCTCGTGCCAGCGTCCGCGCACGCGCCTGTCCGTCTCGGCTCTCCGCGGGGAGCTCGAACGCATCGACGCCAGTCCTATCGTGCTCAATCGCGGCCTGCGCGAAGCCGTCCAGCTTGCCCTCGCTCGGGGCGACAGCCTCAGTGAGATCACCATTCGTTGCGGGCGCTTTAAACGCGACTCCTGTGGCAACGTCCACGGTGACACCAGCTGGCTTGCCCGTCGTGTCGGTCTGCTTCCCAATGCCGGCAAGACCGAGCCCACGCCTTGGGTTCATTCCGACGTGCTCGCCCTCATCGCTCGCCGTGGGCTCGGCATCTCTCCGCGCGAGGTCGAGCTGTGATGGCGCTTGACTCAGTCGGGCTTGCAAAGACGGGCGGAGATGTCCAGTCGATTCTTTTGGTCGAGCACGAGCCCGAGATCGCCGCGCCGCTCGTCGCGCAGCTCAGCGCCGACGGTTATCCCACGACCGTCGCTCATACCGTTGAGCACGCTCGCGCGATCGCCGCCATGTTCACGCCCGCGCTCGTCATCCTTGGAGACCTTGACTCCCCTGGTGGGGCGCTGGAACTGCTCTCCTCCATACGCAGTGACGGTGCTCCGTGGCCTGCATATCTGCCAGTCATCGTCCTTGGCTCGCCGGCCCGTTCCGTGGATCTACTGCGCGCCTTTGCCGCCGGTGCCGATGACTTCTTCGCTTGTCCTAGCGGGTGGGGTCGAGAAGATGATCAGATGAGTCTCGGCTATTTGGAGTTGCTTGCTCGCCTGCGGTCGCTGCTGCGACGCGCCGCTCAAGCGCTTGAGCCGGCGCTGCCTCGGCTCTGCGTCGGTCCCTTGGTGATCGATACCGGCTCGCGCGCCGTCCTTTTGCACGATCAACCCGTCAGCTTGCGTCCGCGCGAATACGCACTGCTCCTGCATCTCGCCCACGAGCCCACGCGCGTATTCGCCAAGCACGACCTGCTGCGAGCTATCTGGGGCTTTCAGGCGCCTGCACGTACACGTACGCTCGACAGCCATGCCAGTCGACTGCGCGGCAAGCTCGTCTCCTGCTTTGGCGAGCGCTGGGTGATCAGCGTTCGGGGCGTCGGCTATCGCCTCACGGACTGATCATCGCCAGAGAAACGTCGCAAGTGGTGCGTATGGTCCTGGTCTGGGGGTGGCAATCGCAACCCAAAGGAACCAACACCATGTCCTACTCCGATACCAACCGCGTCATTCTCGTCGGGCGTCTCACGCGCGATCCCGAGCTGCGTGCGCTTGCCTCCGGGCAGAGCGTCTGCAGCCTGCGCCTTGCCAACAACGGCCTGCGCAGGGAGGGTGATGCCTACGAGGAGCGGCCCAACTACTTCGACATCTCCGTCTTCGGCGCCCAGGGGGAGAACGTCGATCGCTACCTGCGCAAGGGCTCCCGCGTCGTTGTCGACGGGCGCCTGGAGTGGAGCGAGTGGGAGACCTCCGACGGATCATCCGAGATCGGCCAGCAGAAGCGCCAGGCGGTCAACGTTGTGGCCTTTGCCGTGCAGTTCCTCGATACGCCCGCTGGCGCGCAGCGCCACGCTGGGGTTATGCCCGGCGAGGGCGAGGGCGAGGGCGACGGCGAGCCGGCCGGTGTGGGTGCGGGGGGTGGGGAGGACATCGGTTTCTAGGCCCAGTGTACATTCGGGTGGGGCGGTGGGAATGTAGACCGCCTCACCCGGGCGGTGGTGGGTCTTAGGTCGTGCCTGCTCCGTGGTGGGATGTAGACTGCTCCGCCGCCACCTCCCGTATCCGTCACTCTCTGTACAAGGAGCCCGCTGGTGCCAGTCAATACGCAAGCCATCGGCAAGACCTACGCGCCCACGCTCTACGCCGTTGGGCGCGAGAAGATCAAGGAGTATGCGCGGGCCGTCGGCGAGACCAATCCTGTGCACCTCGACCACGAGGCCGCCCGTGCCGCTGGCTACGCCGATGTAGTCGCGCCGCCGATGTTCGCCGTCGTCTACTGCGCGCCGTCTGTCGGGCCGCCCATCTTTGACCCCGATATCGAACTCAATTTCGCCATGATGGTTCACGGGGGGCAGGAGTTCGAGTGGGGGCCCGTGGTGATCGCCGGTGATGAGATCACCACCACCGCCTCCGTCAAGGACATCTCCGAAAAGGACGGCCGCGGCTACTACGTCTTTGAGTCCATCTCCCTCAACCAGCGCGGCGAGCAGGTCTGCCGCGGCACCTGGACCGACATCGTCCGAGGAGTCTGACCATGGCTGATCTTGCTTCTGCCGGCGCCTCCATACCTGAGGTTCGCGTCACGCCCGACAAGTACCTGACCGCGCGCTACGCCGGCGCATCTGGGGACTTCAACCCGATCCACATCGATGAGGACTTCGCCCGCGCTGTCGGCTTGCCCGGGCGCATCCTCCACGGGCTCTGGAGTATGGCCCAGGTTGCTCGTGCTCAGACCGAGGCTGCTGGCGGCCCTGAGCATCTCAAGCGCCTCTCCGTCCAGTTTCGCGGGATGGGTGTGCCCGAGCAGGAGGTGCTCGTCACCGGCACCGTCCGCGAGGTCTCAGGCGGGCACGCCATCATCGACACGCTTGCCGAGCAGGACGGCAAGCAGATCATCCGCAACGCCGAGGCCGAGGTGGAGATCTAGAGGACGGGGGTCTCAGCCCTACAATCACAACCATGCTCACCGCCAGGCAGGAGCGCATCCTCAGTCACGTCGTCGACGGCTATCTGCGCACCGGTCAGCCAGTCGCCTCCAAGGTCATCGCCGCCGACCCCGAGCTCGATTGCGGCGCCTCGACGGTGCGCCATGAGCTCGCAATGCTCGAGGAGATGGGGCTGCTCGACCATCCGCACACCTCCGCCGGGCGCATCCCCACCGACGCCGGTCACCGCTACGTCGTCGATCGCATGCTTTACACCGGCCAGGGGCTGTTGCCCGCGCCCCGCCTGCAGTTGTCCGTCACGCGCCAGGAGGTCGAGGACGCCATGCGTGCCACCAGCGAGACGCTCTCTCAGGTCACCAACCTGCTCGCGGTCGTCTCCGCCCCCTCCGCCAATACGGCCACCATCCGCCACGTCGAGGTCCTCGCGCTGCAGCCGCGCATGGTCATGGTCGTCCTCATCACCTCCACCGGCGGCGTCTCCAAGGTGCTCGCCACGCTTGAGGGGCCCGTCGATCCCGGGCTGCTCGCCTGGGCTGGGGAATACCTCAATGAGCGGCTCGTCGGGATCAGCCTGGGAGCTCGGATGCTGCACCAGCGTCTCATCGACCCCGCCCTACCCGCCACCGAGCGCGCTTTCCTCGATCGCCTCGCGCCCGCCATCGGCGCACTCGGCTCCGAGGGGGAGGACACCCTCTACGTCGAAGGAACCTCGCGCCTCTTCTCCGAGGGGCATCTCGGCGAGGTCACGCAGATAAATGAGCTCATGAGCCTGCTCGAGCGCCGCGTCGCGCTGCTCGATGTCCTGCGCGCCGCGCTCAGCAAACCCGGTGTGTACGTGCGCATCGGTCACGAGAATCCGATCCCTGCCATGCGCTCGCTCGCACTTGTCGCCGCCGGTTACGGAGTCGCCCAGCGCAAGCTTGGCACCGTCTCCGTGATCGGTCCTGTGCGCATGGACTACGCGCAGGCGATCCCCACCGTGCGCGAGGCCGCCTTCGCGCTCTCCCGCTTCGTCGAGGACGCCTACGGCGAGAACTGACAGCCTCGATAGGCTCTCCCCTCCATGCCCCGCGATTGCTATGAGGTGCTCGGCGTCCCTCGCGACGCCTCCGAGCAGCAGGTCAAGAAGGCCTTCCGCCAGCTCGCCCGCGAACTGCATCCCGACGTCAACGCTCACGACCCCCGCGCCGAGGAGAAGTTCAAGGAGGCCGCCGAGGCCTACGAGATCCTCTGCGATCCCGAGCGCCGCGCCACCTACGACCGCTACGGCCACGAGGGTTTGCGCTCCGGCGGCTATGCGCCCAACTTTGAGGGCTTCGGCTCGATCAGCGATCTCTTCGACGCCTTCTTCGGCGGCGGCAGTCCCTTCGGGGGTGCAGCGGGCGCTGGGCGCGGCGGTGGCTGGGGGGGCGGCGCTGCGCCGGGCGGGGACATCGCCGTCGCCGTCGAGCTCGATCTGCTCCAGGCCGCCCACGGCGCCACCGTCGCCGTCTCCTTCGAGGCGATCGAGCGCTGCGAGCACTGCCACGGCAACGGCGCCGAGCCCGGCACGCCCATCGAGACCTGTCAGCGCTGCGGCGGCGCCGGGCAGCTCCAGGCCGTCACCCGCACCCCCTTCGGCCAGATGATGCGTACTGTTGCCTGCGACGTCTGCCACGGCGACGGGCGCATGGCCGCATCTCCCTGCAAGGACTGTCGTGGCCGCGGACGCCTAAGCGCTAAGCGCTCGCTCGACGTCGATGTGCCGATCGGTATCTCCGACGGCCAGCGCATTCGCCTCTCGGGTAAGGGGCACGCCAGTGCGGCTGGCGCTCCGGCCGGCGACCTCTACGTGCTGGTGAAAGTGCGCGCCGACGAGCGCTTCGTGCGCGAGGGCGACGATCTCATTACGGTGCTCGACGTTCCCGCACCGCTGGCCGCGCTCGGTGGCACGCTGGACGTGCCCACGCTTGCGCAGGACTCCTCCACGCCGCTTGATGTGCCCGCTGGCACCCAGCCAGGGGAGGTCATTGTGCTTCGCGGTCAGGGCATGCCTTCGCTGCGCCACGGGCGCCACGGCGATCTGCGCGTGCTCGTCAACGTCGTCATTCCGCGGCGCCTCAGCGACCAGCAGCGCGAGCTGCTCGCGCAGTTCAGCGACACCATCACCGAGGAGAACCTTCGCTCCGAGGATTCCATGTTCGCCAAGCTCCGCCGGGCGCTGCGTAGCCAGGCCGCGTGATTCGCCTCGCTTTGCGCGTCCGCCGCGAGGACGCCGAGCTTGCGCTGGCCGAGCTGCTTGCGCTCGCGCCTTCAGGAGTCGAGGAGATCGAGGTCGATGATGCGCTCGTTGAGTACGCCGTCTACGGCGCGCCCGGGGAGCTGCCCGAGCTGCCCGATCTGCGCGCTGCCGCCGGGTCTGCGTTGGTGGATGTCTCTACCTCCGAGCTTCCCGACGATTGGGCTGAGCGCTGGAAGCGCTTTCACCGGCCGATCGTGATCGATGCGCCCGCGGGAGTGCCTGGTCTGCGTGTGCGTCCCCCCTGGGAGCCGCCTGTTGCGCTGCCCGGTAAGAGCGACATCGTTATCGACCCTGGGCAGGCCTTTGGCACCGGCTCTCATCACACCACCCGCATGTGTCTTGAGTTGCTGCTTGCGCTTGCTGCGCAGGAGCCTGCTCGCGGGCAGCTACTGGATGTTGGCTGCGGCTCGGGCGTGCTTGCGATCGCTGCCGCCCAACTTGGCTATGCGCCGGTGCTCGGCCTCGACCATGAGCCCGCGAGCGTGCAGGCGACACAGGACAACGCTCGCGCCAACGGTGTTTGCGTATATGCCCAGTTGTTCGATCTGCGGCGTGAGCGGTTGCCAGCGATTGCGGAGGACTCGGCGCCGGTCCTGCTTGCCAATCTCGTTAGGCCCTTGTTGCTCGATCTTGCCGCCTCGCTCATCGGGCCGCCCGCGCATCTGATCGCAAGCGGGCTGCTGCGGGAGCAGACCGACGAGCTTGCCGCGATTTTTCACGATCGCCTGGGGCTGCGTGAGCGTGAGCGGCGCCACGCTGGTGAGTGGGCGGCCGTGTGGCTCTCAGACCCCGTCTGACGCTTCGGTCGCGGCCAGCGCCATCGAGCGGAACAACAGATCGAGCGCGGCGGGCGCGCCGTTCTCGGTCTCGAGCAGCCCCTGCGCTGCGACGAGCGCCGCGCCGATGATCTCAAGCGCCTCGCCTACGTCTCCCGGTTCGGGATCGCGGCAGGCCGCCATCGCCATTTCGATCATCGCCTTCGCCTGTTCGATCACGCCCGCGAAGATCGCCGGGCCGGCCAGGCTGCCATAGCCGTACACGCGCGCCAGTCGCCCTGCGAGGGTGATCGAGGGGCCGCGGCGTGCAGGCGTGACCGCGGGCAGCCCCCGGCCATCGACCAGATCCGCCATCGTGCCCCCCAACAAGCCGCGTACCGCCGCCTCGTCCAGACCTGCGTGTGTGGCTATGCGCAAGGCCAGGTAGAGCCCGCTCGAGGGCCTGCCATAGGGTGGGTCGGAGGCGAACACGATCCGCTCGATCGGCACCCGCGCCAGCAGCTCCACCACATCCAGCGCGAAGAAGCAGGAGATGTCATACAGCACGCCCGGGTGATCGGCCAGCCGCGAGGTGAGGATGCCCTGGTCGCAGATCGCGCCGTGCGCCAGGATCAGCACCACCTCCGGGTGGCGCAGGGCCACGTTGGCCAGGCCATCTGCCACCGGCGGCATCCCCCGTCCCGCGTGGATCAAGATCGGCACCTTGGCTTCACCCGCCAGTGCGAAGATCCCGTCCAGCTCCGGGCCATCGAAGGAGAACGCCTGCGCGCGGGGGTGCAGCTTGATTCCCTTCGCCCCCGCCGCCAGCGCGCGCTCACCCTCCACGATCGGTTCTTCCGCAGGATCCAGACGCGCGAAGGGGATCAGCCTGCCTGCGCTTTCTCCCGCCCAGCGCAGCACGCGGTCGTTCGGCACGCGGTAGGCCGGATGGCGCTCGGGGTCGTGCAGCGGGAACACGCATGCCCGCCGCGCGCCCGCGTCGTCCAGCTGGCCCAGCAGCTGCTCCAGCGTCAGCGAGCGACCGTCCTCGTCCAAGCCAAGGTGGGTGTGCGCGTCGAACACCTCCGCGCCGTTTGGCAGCAGGCGCTGCGCGTCAGCCAGGAACGGGGCCAGCGCGTCGGCGTACAGGGATGCGCTCATGAGCAGCCGCACCTTATAGCCTGGATTGGTGGCCTGGCACGTTGTCATAGCGGGTGGCGGTTTTGGCGGCTTCTACGCGGCACGTGCCTTGGAGCGTGTACTGCCCGCGTACAGCGCGCGAGTGACGCTCGTCAACGACGCCAACTTCATGCTCTACACGCCGCTGTTGCCGGGAGCGGCGGGGGCCACGCTCGACCCCCGGCACGTGGTCGTGCCCCTGCGTGCTCAGCTGCGGCGCACCGATCTGTTGATCGGGCGCGTGCACAGTGCGGATCCCGCCGGCGGCAAGCTCGCGGTCAGGCGCATCGACGGCGCCGAGGTGACGCTCGACTACGACCGCCTTGTGGTGGCCCTGGGTTCGGTTTCGCGCACACTGCCCATCCCGGGGCTCGCCGAGCACGCCATCGGACTGAAGTCGCTCGCCGACGCCACCGCCTTGCGCAACCAGGTGCTCAGCTGCCTGGACATCGCCGAGTCCCTCGACGATCCCGCCGAGCGGGCCGACTACCTCGGGTTCGTCTTCCTCGGCGCCGGCTACGCCGGCGTCGAGGGTCTGGCCGAGCTCCAGGACTTCGCCGCGCGCGTCATCGACCTCTACCCGCGCTGTCGCGCGCAGGGCATGCGCTGGGTGCTGGTGGAGGCGCGCGAGCGCATCATGGGCGAGGTCTCCAAGGGGCTCTCCCGCTTCGCCCAGCGCGAGCTCGAGGGCCGCGGGATCGAAGTGTTCACCGAGACCACCCTGCGCGAGGTCGGCGAGCGCTTTGCCCTGCTCTCCAGCGGCGAGCGCGTGGCGGCTCGCACCTTGGTTTGGACCGCGGGCGTCAAGCCCACTCCCGAGGTGGCCAAGCTCGGGCTGCCCCTCGACGGCGGCGGGCGCATTGTGGCCGACAGCAAGATGCGCGTGCAGGGCCACTACGGACTCGTCTGGGCGATCGGCGACTGCGCCGCCGTACCCGACCCCGCGCATCGGGGGCGGCCCTGTCCGCCCACGGCCCAGCACGCCCTGCGCCAGGGCCGCCGCGTCGCTCGCAACGTCGCCGCCACGCTCGGCAACGGCCGCGAAAAGCCATTCCGCTGGCGCAGCCTTGGGGTCGTCGCCGAGCTCGGTCACAACCAGGCCGTCGCCATCACCGCCGGCATCCGCTGGCGCGGCCTGCCCGCCTGGTTCATCGCGCGCACCTACCACCTCCTGCTCATGCCCGGCCTCGGCCGCAAGCTGCGCCTGCTCGTTGACTGGAATGTCGCCCTCGTCTTCGGGCGCGACGCTTCGGACCCGGGGCGCCTGGGCAGCCCTACACCGCTTGAACACAGTGAAGAGCGCTGAGCGGCGTATCCTGCTTTCAGAGATGGCGATAGCCGAGCAAGTCAGCGCGGACGTGAAGGATGCGATGCGCGCCGGGGACAAACAGCGCGTGGGCGCGTTACGGCTGGTGCTCTCCGAGCTGCAGAAGGCCGCGAAGGAGGGCTCAAGCGACGAGCTCGCGGTGCTCAGGCGCGAGCGCAAGCGCCGGGTCGAGGCCGCCGGCGCCTACCGCGAGGCGGGGCGCGCCGATCTCGCCGCAGGCGAGGAGCAAGAGGCGGAGCTGATCGCCGGCTACCTGCCCGCGGAGCTAAGCGAAGCGGAGCTTAAGCAGATCGTGGACGCGGCGGTGAAGCAGAGCGGTGCGCAGTCGGTCAGAGACATGGGCGCTGCGATGAAGTTGGCGATGGCCAGCGTCGATGGTCGCGCGGAGGGCAAGCGCGTGTCGGGATTGGTGAAGGCGGCGCTCAGCGGATGAGGCTCGGTGAGGGGATGGTGTGGCAAGGATGAATCGCGGCGAGGAGACGGCGTGGCAAGGATGAATTGCGGCCAATGAGGACCCAGATCGAGCTGCCGGGGGATGTCGCGGCCGAGCTTGCGGGCAGTCAGGACACCGTGCTGCGCGCGCTCGAGGGTCATCTGGAGTGCAAGGTTTGGTTGCGTGGCAACCTGCTCACGCTGGACGGCTCGGAGGAGGAGACGCGCGCGGGCGAGCGCGTCGTGCGCGAGCTCTCCGACCTGATCGCGCGTGGGCATGAGATCGGGCCCGGCACCATCTCAGCGGTGACCGGCGCGCTCGACGCGCACGAGTCACCGGCACGGGTGCTCGAGGACGTCGTATGGCGCCACCGCAGCCTGCGCGTTGCTCCCAAGACGGTCAACCAGAAGCGCTACGTCGACTGCATCCGCAAATCCACGATCACCTTCGGCGTCGGCCCTGCCGGCACCGGCAAGACCTTCCTCGCGGTGGCGATGGCCGCGGCGGCGCTCTCGCGCAATGAAGTCAACCGCATCATTCTCACGCGCCCCGCGGTCGAGGCCGGCGAGCGGCTTGGCTTTTTGCCGGGCGACCTCATGGCCAAGGTCGACCCCTACCTGCGTCCGCTCTTCGATGCCCTGCACGACATGCTCGACCCCGAGAAGGTCAGCCAGCACCTTGAGCGCGGCGTGATCGAGATCGCCCCGCTCGCCTTCATGCGCGGGCGCACCCTCAACGACTCATTCGTGATCCTCGATGAGGCGCAGAACACCACGCCCGAGCAGATGAAGATGTTCCTCACGCGCCTGGGCTTCGGCTCCAAGATGGTCGTCACCGGTGACGTCACGCAGGTCGATCTCCCCCGCGAGCAGCGCTCCGGCCTGATCGTCGTTGGGGAGGTGCTCGAAGCCATCGAGGGCATCGAGTTCGTGCGCTTCGGCGGCGAGGACGTCGTGCGTCACAAGCTCGTTCAGCGCATCGTCGAGGCCTACGACGAGCACGGTCGGCGCGAGGCGCCAGAGCTACGTGCCGCCGATCGCCGGCTGGCGTAGCGCACCGCGCGATGGGAGGGATCGAGGTTGAGGTGTTTGCTGTAGAAGTGGAAGATCAGTTGCCGCCATTGACGCAAATAAGGCGCTTGTGTGCGGTGGCGTCGGCGGCAGTCGGCGTGCATGAGGGTCACGTGGCGATCGAGTTCGTGGATGCCGCGCGGATCGCACGCCTGAACGCCGAGCACCGCGGCAAAAACGCTCCCACGGACGTGCTCTCGTTCCCGATCGACGGCTCGCAGTCGATCGGCGCTGGCCCACGTGAGCTGGGTGATGTGGTGATCTGCATGGAGCACACCGAGGATGTGTGCGAGGCGGTCGTTCACGGTGTGTTGCATCTGGTGGGGATGGACCACGAAACCGATGCAGGCGAAATGCTGGCCCTACAGGCGGAGGTCCTGCGCTGGGAGGCGATCGACCCGCAGGAGAGCTCACGACCGTGACCACGCACAGCGGGTTCGTGGCCCTGGCCGGCCGTCCCAATGTGGGCAAGTCGACGCTGCTGAACGCCATCGTGGGGGACAAGGTGGCGATCGTCTCCGACCGGCCGCAGACCACGCGCCGCGCGATCCGCGGAGTGTGGACCCAGGGTGAGTACCAGCTCGTGCTGGTGGACCTGCCGGGTGTGCAGCGCCCGCGCGATGCGCTCACCAAGCGCATGGCTGGGCGTGTGCGCCAGGAGCTCGCTGAGGCCGACGCGGCCCTGCTGGTGCTCTCGGGCGAGCAGGGGGTGGGGCCGGGAGACCGGTACATCGCGGCCACGCTCGCTGGCGCCCAGGCGCCGGTAACGGTTGCGGTCAACAAGATCGACCGCCTCGACCGCGGGCAGACGGCACGTGCGCTCACGCAGGCCGCCGAGCTGGAGGGCGTGGGGGAGCTCTTCCCGATCTCCGCGCGTACAGGCGAGGGCGTCGCGGAGCTCTTGGAGCATCTGGCGACGCAGCTGCCTGCGGGCCCATTCATGTTCGATCCCGCCGAGCACTCCGACCAGCCCCGGGCGCTGCTGCTCGCCGAGCTGATCCGCGAGGCGGTGATCAGGCGCACCTTCCAGGAGGTGCCTCACGCCGTCGAGGTGGTGGTGGAGGAGATCGAGCGGCCGCGCACCGGTCTGACGCGCGTCAGGGCGTTGATCTGGGTGGAGAGCGAGTCCCAGAAAGGCATCGTCATCGGCGCCCACGGACGCATGATTAAGGCTGTCGGCAGCGCGGCGAGAAAAGAGCTCGAACGAGAGCTGGGCGGCCGCGTGCATCTGGACCTGGGCGTACGCGTCAGGCGCGAGTGGCGCACCGATGAGAGCCTGTTGGACCGCCTCGGGATCACCTAGTCGCCAGCGCATGCTGCATCGCCTAGGATCACCTAATTGCCAGCGCATGTTGCGTGTGTCGGAAACACAACACCTCTACGCGCACCAGCTACGTTAAGCTTCCGCGTCCGGACATATCCCACCGATCGATACACCAGCCTATCTGAACAGTTCAGTTTAAGGCGGCGCTCGGACGGTAGATGGTGTACCGTCCCAATAACCTGGTAAACCCCGCGAGGGAGCGCACAACGAGATGTCAGCAAAGATCGCCGTACTGGGCTTAGTCATCGAGGAGCCAAGCCCCGCTCACCGGCTGACGGCCAAACTCCGTCAGCGCCTGTCATCGGCGGAGTTCGTGGACTCTAACGTCTACTCGGCTCTGGCCCGCCTGGAACGCGAGGGCCTTGTGCGCGCGCGTGAGGAGTCCTCATATGAGGCCACCGAAGAGGGTGTACGTCACTTCGAGCAATGGCTCTTCGCCTCTTCCTCGGCGCCGCCGCTGCGCGATGAGCTGCACATGAAGATCGCGCTGTGCCAGCCGCAGAACCTGCCGCGCATGATCGAGCTGGTTTATGGCCAGGAGCTCGTCTGTCTGGGGCGCGTGCAGGAGCTGAAGAAGTCTTTCGAACGGATTCGACCCCCCGATCCCAGCCGCTGGTCGGGGTTGGTCATGGTCATGGTCAGAGACGCCGAGCTGGCCTTCTGGGAGGCGCGTCTGAGCTGGTTGCAGGGCGTGCGCGAGTCGCTCGAGAACATGGGTGCGGGCTTCCAGGAGGCGGGTCGGCGAGTGCGGGAAGCATGAGATGAGCCCACTGCTCTCGCTGGAAGGTGTCGGCAAGAGCTACCTGCGGGGACCGCACCGCGTTCGGGTACTCAAGGATGTGACGCTCGACGTCGGCGCTGGGCAGCTGGTGGCCGTGTGGGGCAAACGCGGCGTGGGCAAGACCACGCTGCTGAAGATCGCCGCGCGTTTGGAGCGCCCCGACCAGGGCGTGGTGCGCTTCGAAGGCCTCGATATGGCGACTCTGCGCGAGGCCGATCACACGCGCCTGATGCTCCAGCGCATCGGCTGGGTTCGGCGAGCGGGCCCCAAGAGCGATCTGCGCATGTTGGACTACGTGGCCTTGCCGCGACTGGTCGAGCGTGGGCGCCGCCACGCCTACGCCCTGGCCAGAGAGGCGTTGGAGCGTGTGGGAATGTCCGAATGCGCCGGTCAGCACTGGAACTCCCTGTCCGACGGCGAGCGCTCGTTGATCGCGATCGCCCACGGGATCGTGCGCGCGCCGAAGCTCCTGCTGGTGGACGACCCCACCGCCAACCTGGATGTGATCGAGCGCGAGCAGGTGACCCAGTTGCTGCGCTCACTCGCCGACGACGAAGGCATGGCGGTGCTGATCACGGTTCCCGACATGCCTGGCTTGATGTTTGCCCACCACATCGCCTCGCTCAGCGGCGGACGTCTGTCGACGCCGCCGACAGGACAGCCCGAATTGCCCCTGCCGCCGGAGGAAGACGATGAGCCCGGCAAGGTGATTCAGCTGCGCAGCCGCGAACAGTCCGCTTAGAAAGCGCCGTGCTGGAGCTGCACGAGATCGTCAAGCACTACCGTATCGGCGAGGGCGAGCCCGTACGCGCCGTGGATGGGGTCTCGCTTGAGGTCAAGGAGGGAGAACTGGTTGCGTTGTATGGGCCCAGCGGATCGGGCAAGTCAACACTGCTGCTCCTCATCGCTGCGCTGTTGCGCCCCGACAGTGGCTCGATCGCGCTCGACGGCCGCGATATATCCAAGCTCTCCGATCAGGATGCCGCTCGCTACCGCCTGCGCGAGTTGGGTTTCGTGCGCCAGATCCTCAACCTGACCCCGGGAGTGAGCGCTGTGGACAACGCCGCGCTGAAGCTGATGGGAACGGGCGTGCGGGCGCGCAAGGCACGCGCGGAGGTGACGCCCTTGATGGATCGGCTGGGTCTTGATGATCGTCTGCGCCATCGTCCCGATCAGCTCTCGATGGGCGAGCGCCAGCGCGTGATGATCGCTCGCGCGCTCTCCACCAATCCCAAGCTGGTGCTGGCCGACGAGCCCACCGGCAGCCTCGACAGCCGCCGCGGGCAAGAAGTGCTCGAGCTTTTGACCAGCGTTTGCCGCGAACGCCAGCTGACGGTCGTGCTCGTGACCCACGACCCGCAGGCGGCTGTCTATGCCGACCGCGTGCTGACGCTGCGCGATGGTCGCCTGCAGGACGATGAGCCAGAGGCCCGGCTGGTATCGATCGATGCCAGTTGAAGACTCCACCTCGGCAGCGGGATCTTGAGCGATGAAGTGCGCGAGCATCCTTGTATCAGAGAGGTTTTGACGCAATGAAGCTCTCGAGCATTCTCTTGCTCTATCGCCTGCGCCTGCGCACACGCATCGTGCAGGAGCTGTTCGCGGTCGTGGGCATCGCTGTGGGCGTTGCGCTGCTGTTCGCCTCGCAGGTCGCCAGTACCAGTCTGGACGGCTCGGTGCGCCAGCTCACCAAAGGGATCGTCGGCGACATGCGCTTCCAGCTCGCGGCTCGCAGCCCTCAGGGCTTCGATCAGCGGATCTTGGGCGAGGTGCAGAGCCTGCCGGGTGTGCGCGCGGCCGAGCCGGTCCTGGAAGCGAAGGCCAATGTGATCGGACCAACAGGGCAGCGCTCGGTGAACATGGTCGGCACCGACCCTCGCTTCGCACGCCTCGCGGGACCTCTGCTGCACCATTTCACCGCCACCCAGCTGACCAGTCAGCGGGCCTTCGCGTTGCCCGCGCCGATCGCTCAGTCGATCGGGCTACTCTCGCTCAGCCCCGTCGAAATCGAGATCGGCGGTCGTATCGTGCACGCCTTTCTCGGCGCCGAGCTGCTGCGAAGCGATATCGGCTCGCTCATCGACAGTCCCGTGGCGCTAGCGCCGCTGGCCTACGCCCAGCGTCTGGCTGGGCTCGAAGGCCGCCTGAACAGGATCTTCGTCAGGCCAGCGCCCGGACGTGACCGCGAAGTGCACGAAGGCTTGACGCACCTGGCCGGGGGCAGCCTCGATGTCCGCCCTGCCAATTTCGATGCCACGCTGTTCAGCCAGGCAGCCGGGCCCACCAACCAGTCGGCATTGCTGTTTTCGGCGATCAGCGCGCTGGTGGGCTTTTTGTTCGCGTTCAATGCAATCCTGCTGACGGTGCCCCAGCGCCGTCGTCTGGTTGAAGATCTGCGCCTCGACGGGTACCCCCGGCGCTCGATCGTGGCGGTGATCCTGCTCGACGGGCTGATCCTTGGTGTCGTCGCTTCGTTGCTGGGCCTGCTGCTGGGTGATGCGCTTTCGCTGATCGTCTTCCACGCCAACCCGGGCTATTTGTCGTTCGCGTTTCCGATTGGATCGCAGCGCATCCTGACCTGGCAGTGTTTTGCGATCGCCGTTGGAGGAGGCATGCTGGCCGCCTGTGTAGGCGTACTCCTGCCGCTCTGGGCAGATGTCTTCGGGCGCCTTTCGCTTGCTGGGTCCTACCTACAGCGGGGGTACAAACCAACCAGCGTGATCGTGGCTACAGGGCTGGCTTGCCTGGCGATCACCACACTCATCCTGCTTGTGATGCCGCAGGCGGCGATCGTGGGAATCGTGAGTCTGGTGATTGCGCTGCTGCTGCTCTTACCGGTATTGCTGCAGGGGGTGGTCCTGCTGTTCGATCGGCTACAGGCACCGGTCAGGGGCGCCGCGCCCTATCTTGCCGTCGTCGAACTGCGCTCCCCCGGCAACCGGGCGCGTTCGCTTGCGATCGCGGCGACGGGTGCGATTGCGGTGATGGGCAGCGTCGCGATCCAGGGGGCAGGCGGCGATCTGCAGCGCGGACTCGACAACTCGGCTCACGATATTGCCGGCATAACAGACCTGTGGGCCACTCCGCCGGGAACGCAGAATCTGCTTGCCACCGCTCCATTTCATGCGGGGGCGATTCGCACCTTGGAACGCCTTCCGGGTGTCAGCTCCGTTCGCCTCTACCGTGCCGGCTTCCTCGACTATGGCTCACGGCGTGTGTGGGTGATTGCTCCGCCAAGCGCCTCCACCAAGCTCATTCCGGCCACGCAGATCCTCAGTGGCGACCTCGCCCGCGCTAGCGCGCATCTGCGCGAAGGCGGCTGGGCGGTCGTCTCCCAGGCCATAGCCAACGACCGGCATCTGTCCATCGGGCAGTCCTTTACGCTGCCCTCACCACGACCCACAAGCTTCCGCGTCGCCGCGCTCAGCACCAATATCGGCTGGCCGCCCGGCGCGATCATCCTCAACGCGGACGACTACGCGCGCGCATGGGGGAGTACCGATCCGAGCGCCTACAACATCGTGCTTGCCCCCGGCACATCTCTGGAACGAGGGCGCAGCGAGGTGAGCACGGCGCTGGCCGGGTCGGGTCTGGTGGTCGAAACTGCCCAGCAGCGTGAACAGAACCAGCGCGAGGCTTCACGCCAGGGGCTCTCGCGTCTCACCCAGATTTCAGTTCTTGTGCTGATCGCCGCCGTGCTGGCGATGGCTGCCGCAATGTGCGCGATGATCTGGCAGCGCCGCTCGCGCCTGGCCGACATGAAGGTTGATGGCTTCAGCCGGGACGTGCTGTGGCGCGCGCTGCTCGTGGAGAGCGCCCTGTTACTCGGGGCCGGCTGTTCGATCGGCGGCGTTTTCGGACTTTACGGCCAGCTGCTGTTGAGTCACGCATTGGCGAATGTAACCGGTTTCCCGGTCGTGTTCTCGCTCGGTGCGCTGGTTGCTATCAGCAGCTTCGCGCTGGTCACCGCGGTTGCCGTTGCGATTGTGGCATTGCCTGGCTATCTCGCGGCCCGTGTGCGGCCTGCGCTCAGTCTTTACGACTGATGAACGAGCAGAAACAGTTCTCCAGCTCGAATCGGACGGAAACGACCGATACGTTCACTAGCGTCCAGAAGTATCTTGTTTTCTGGACGAATCCACAGTGTGGCGTTTCCGTCTTTGCGCCAGATTTGGGTGCTTGCAGCAGCTGCAGTGCGCGAGCTGGTATGGGGTCTGCCCTGTGTGGCAAGCGAGGCTCGCGTGTGGCGGGCACGAGCGTTGAGCATTCCCGATGCGCCGCTGCGCGCCGATGCGCTCGACTCCTTCGCGCGCAAGCGCGCCAATACCGACGGTGCGGCCCTCTTCTCGGTGATCGCCTCCTCGCGCGAGCGCCGGCTCCTGCAGGTGATCGTCGCCTACGAGACGATCTGGGACTTCCTCGATAACGTCAGCGAGCGCGGCGCCATGGCCGGTGAGCTCAACGGCTATCAGCTTCACCGCGCTCTGCACGAGGCGCTCGATCTCGATACGAACATCTCCGCGTACTATCGCCATCATCCCTGGGGCGACGACGGTGGCTATCTCGCGGCGCTCGTGCGGAGCAGTCGCTACTGCTGCGCGTCGCTTGCCTCCTATCGCACTGTGCGCGAGCTGCTGATCCAGGAGGGCAGGCGCGCCAACGTGGGCGTCTGCAACCACGAGCTCGACCCTGAGCGTCGCCGGGTGGCGCTCGATCGCTGGGCGCAAAACGAGTTTCCGCACGTGCTTACGCCCGCATCTGGTGACGAACCCAAGGCACTGCGATTGTCCTGTGGCGCAACCGCGGCATATCGATTCGAGCTGACCGCGGCTGCAAGCTGCTCAGCAGTTATTCACGTGCTCCTCACCCTGGCCGCCGACGCCAGATGTGACGAGCAATGGGTTGCCAGAGCCTATGCGGCCTACTTCCCCTGGTTCTCCGTCGCGGTGACCATGCTCGACAGCTACGTCGACCAGGCTGAGGATGCCGCGCGGGGCGCGCACAGCTACATCGCTCACTACCCCAGCGAAGAGATCGCCCTGCAGCGGGTACACGAAGCCATCGAGCGATCTACGCGCTCGCTGCGAGAGCTGCGCCACGGCCAGCGGCACGCCGTGATAGCCGCTTGCATGGTGGCGATGTATGCCTCCAAGGACAGCGCCCGCGCTGCGCATATGCGCGCGCACACAACGAACCTCGTGCGTGCCGGTGGTCCCCTGGCTCGCGCGCTGGTGCCCGTATTGCGCCTATGGCGTATTGCCTACGGTCAGCAGTCGGCGTAGAAACCTGCGGAACTCTTCCGGGATACACCCTCGATGCGCCAATCAGAACAATTTTCACCTGTGCATTGAGAGCAGGGGAGCTGCAAGGCATCATCATTAGCAAGGCAATGCGGGACAAACACACCAGTCGGACTGCAACTCCCAAACGCGGAGAGGAGGGGCGCCGCGCCCGGAGTGCCGCCAAGGACGGCAAGTCCGGTGTCTCGATGCCGCGAAGCGCTCCACAGCGAGTTGGGCGCGGCGCCCCGCGCCCAACTCGCACGATGGGCGACAAAGCAGAACGTGGACGTGTCTTCATTCAGCTCACCGAGGATCAGGTCGAGCGCGTAATCCACCGCAGGGCCAACGGCCCGGTCGAGGATCTTCACGAGGATTCGCAGACAACCGGCAATAAGCGCACCGGACACTCCACGCAGTGGCTCTTCCGCACGCTGATGGAAGACAGGAGTCTGTCGCACTCGCTCCTAATCGGCCTACAGGTGCTGACCTGCTTCCCCCTGGACGGCACCGAGCGGGGGGTCGCGGAAGTGGCCAAACAGCTCGGGATGAACAACAGCACCGTGCACCGCTACATGAGCACGCTGATGCGCATCGGCCTCTTGGAACAGGATATGTACACGCGCCTGTATCGACTGGCGAACGCCGATCTAGACGGCAATGCTCGCTAGCCCCAGTCAACTCGAGCTGCAGGCCAGCTGGGCACCGAGCGATAGCGAGCTCGTCGAGTCGCTGCTGGGTCAGCCTTTGCCCGCGCTGCAGTTGGCCTGCACCACGGGGGGGATCCTGGATCTCGCCACCCTCGCGATCGAGCCGCTCGTGGTCTTCGTGCATCCCGGGACAGAAACATCGCCCCAGGTCCCCGAGGACCCCGACGGCCTGCTCGGCAGCGGCTGCACGCTGCAAAGCCGAGCTTTCCGCGAGCACGTCGCGAGTTTCGCCGGGCGCAGGCTCCACGTCGTCGGCGTCAGCGCGCGCCCGGCGGAGGAGCAACGTCGCTTCTGCCGGCGCGAGCGCCTGCAGTTTCCGCTGCTCAGCGATGCGCAGATGGAGCTGGCGGATACGATCGATCTACCCACCACGCGCTCGGGCAGCGGCGAGCGCGTCTACAGCCGCCTCACCTTCATCGCCCACGAAGGGATCATCGACCGGGTCTTCTACCCCGTTCCCATTCCCCGGCGCAACGCCTTGGATGTGCTGGCGTGGCTGGACAAACAGGGGACCGTCCTATAGCCCACGGCCCAGGCGCTCGGCGATTTGCAGTAGGGCCGCTTCATCGATGCCAGGCGTGAAGACGAAGGGCACCCGTAGCACTTGCAGGCGCTGGCGGCGCAAGCGCGCGATCTGGTTGTTCTGCGCCTGCGCCCGTGCGTGCACCGCGTGTGCGGCCCTGCTGGCCGAACGGATCAACGCGCGCTGGCCGTCGAGCATGGGTGCTTGGCCACCGCCAGCGAGCAGCGGCTCATGCCCGCCGTCGAGCATCGCGATCCTGCTGAGCTCGCGCTCATCGAAACGTCGCGGCAGCGCCGCGTTGGCGATCACGACATCGAGCTCGCGACCCAACTCCTCGCGCAGGCTCTCGCGCAGCTCCAGCGTCTCGGTGACCGCCATCTCCGTTCCCCTGGCGACGGCCACGTAACCCGAACGCTCGGGATCTTCCAGCAGTTCGCTCACCAGCCGTGCCTGCGCGGCAATCGGTCCCACGCGCGCCAGGCCCGCGAAGGTGCGCGGCGAGCTCAGCAGCGCGATCGCGTGGCCCGTGGCGGGGGCATCGAGGATCACCAGGTCGTATACACCCTCGGTTAGCTCCAGCACCTTGACCAAGCTCAGGATCTCCCTGGCGCCCGGTGCCGCCGCGACGAAGTACTGGAAGGTCGTGCTGGAGAGCAACACCCGCGCCGTCACGCGCCCGCCGAGCGTTCGCAACCAATCGGCCAACACCCGATCGGGATCGATTGAGAGGCTCGACAGCCCTGCCATGAGCTCCACCACGACGCCTGGCTCCGCGGGCTCGGGCCGAGCCAGGAGCGTCGGTATGTGTTGGCGCTCGCCGACCTCCACCACCAGCGTGCGCAGACCCTCGCGCGCGGCCAGCAAGCCTAGCGCGCCTGCGATCGTCGTCTTACCGGCGCCGCCCTTGCCGGTGAGGACTATCAGCCTGCGCTGGAGCAGTGGTGTCATCGCTGCGGAATGATGCAGCACCGCGACCCCTACAATGGCGCGGGTGGAGATCCCGGTCACTGAGCCACTTTCCGAGCAACTCGCCTACGACGAGCGCGGTCTCGTGCCCTGCGTGGTCCAGGACTGGCGCAGTGGCGAGGTGCTGATGCTCGCCTACATGAACGAACAGGCGCTCGAGCGCACACGCGCGACCGGCGAGCTGCACCTGTGGAGCCGCTCGCGCGAGGAACTGTGGCACAAGGGCGCCACCAGCGGCAACACCCAGGCCGTAAGAGCGCTGCGCCTGGATTGCGATGGAGACACGCTGTTGGCGCTAGTGGAGCCCGCCGGCCCCGCCTGCCACACGGGCGAGCGGACCTGCTTTCACCGTGGGCAGCTTGCACCGCGCGCGCCGCACGAGATACTGCCTGGCCTCGAGCGCACCCTGCGCGAGCGTGCGCTCGAGCGTCCCGCGGGCTCCTACACCGTGACCCTGCTCGATGACCCGCCGCTGATCGGCGAGAAGGTCATGGAGGAGGCCGAGGAGGTCGCACGCGCCGCGCGCGAGGAGTCTGAGGAGCGTGTGGATGAAGAGGCGGCCGATGTGCTCTACCACCTGCTCGTGCTGCTGCACAGCCGTGGTCGCGCCCTCGCTGACGCCGAGCGGGTTCTCGATGAGCGCCGTCGCTGATCCCTTGCACGAGACCCGCCCGCCCGGCGCTCCGCACAACCTCGTCCCCATCTGCGAGAGCTTCATCGCCGACTGTGAGACCCCAGTGTCGGCGTTCTTGAAGCTGCGTCAGCTGGCGCCGGGGGAGCCCTGCTTCCTGCTGGAGTCTGCCGAGCAGGGTCAGCGCATGGGGCGCTACTCATTCATCGGCTTCCAGCCACGTTCGGTGCTGCGCTGGTCGCAGGGGGATGAGGGCGATCCATATGCGCTGGCTGCGCAGCATGTAGCCCGCTTTCGCCAGGCGCCGCTGTCGGATGGGGCAGCGAATGGATTGCCAGATGGGGCAGCGAATGAGTTTCCCTTCATGGGCGGCGCCGTGGGTTTCTTCGGTTATGACCTCGTGCGCACCGTCGAGCCGCTGGCCGAGCCCAATCCCGATCCGCTCGGGTTGCCTGACATGGCGCTGATGCTCTCCGACGCGCTGGTGATCTTCGATCACCTCAAGCACACCGTTTCGATCCTCGTCAATGCCGACCTGGACGCCGAGCCGGATGATGTGCGTGCCCACGCCATTGCCGCTGAGCGGATCGCTGAGATCCGGCGCGCCCTCGCCGGGCCCGTGCCGCGGGCGCCACGCGCGGCGGGCGCACGGGCGCTGCCCACGTTTCAGTCCAACATGCCCCGTGAGGACTTCGAAGGCATGGTGGCGCGCATCGTGCAGTACATCTTTGCCGGCGACGCTTTCCAGGTGGTTCCCTCGCAGCGCTGGTCGGCGCCGGTGCCCGTCGAGGCCTTCTCCATCTACCGCGGCCTGCGCGCCGTCAACCCCAGTCCTTATATGTACTTCCTCGACTTCGGCGACTTCCAGGTGGCCGGCGCCAGCCCCGAGCCGTTGTTGACCGTCACCGGCACGCACGTCTCCACGCGCCCCATCGCCGGTACTCGTCCACGGGGTGACACTCCTGAGGAGGATCGTCGCATCGCCGGCGAGTTGCTGGCGGACGAGAAGGAGCGCGCCGAGCACGTGATGCTCGTGGATCTCGGGCGCAATGACCTGGGCCGGGTGTGCGAGTACGGAAGCGTCACCGTCGATGAGCTCATGGAGATCGAGCTCTACAGCCATGTCATGCATATCGTCTCGTCTGTCTCGGGCAAGCTGCGCGCGGACGTTGGTGCGATGGACGCGCTGCGCTCGGTGCTCCCCGCCGGCACCCTCTCCGGCGCTCCCCAGGTGCGCGCGATGCAGATCATCGACGAGCTCGAGCCCGTCAAGCGCGGCGGCTACGGCGGCGCCGTCGGCTATCTCAGCTACAAAGGCGACCTCGACACCGCCATCCACATCCGCACCGTCGTCGTCAAGGACGGCGTCGCGCATGTGCAGGCTGGGGGTGGCACCGTCGCCGACGCCCAGCCCGCCTATGAGTACGAGGAGTCCGTGGCCAAGTCCACCGCTGCCATGCGCGCGATCGAGCTCGCCTGTGGGCAGGAAGATTGGGATTGAGTAGGCGCGTCATGAGAGTCCTCGTCCTCGACAACTACGACTCCTTCGCATACAACCTCGTGCAGTACCTCGGTGAGCTGGGGGCGGAGGTGGATACGGTGCGCAACGATCGCGCCACCGTCGATGAGCTGCTGGCACGCGGTTATGAGCGGTGCGTCATCTCTCCCGGCCCATGCACTCCCGACGACGCCGGCATCGCGCTTGAGACCGTGCGACGGATGCCCGAGGCCGGGGTACCCACTCTGGGCGTATGTCTTGGTCATCAGGCGCTGGCGCAGGCCTTCGGGGGCCGCGTAATCCTGCACCCTCCCGTACACGGCAAGGCCACCACGATCGAACACGACGGGCGCACGATCTTCTCAGGGTTGTCCAGTCCGCTGACGGTTGGGCGCTACCACTCTCTGGTGGTAGACCCCGAGCTGCCCGACTGCCTAGAGGCATCTGCGCATGGTGATGGCGTGCTGATGGCAGTGCGCCACCGCGACCTGCCCGCCGAGGGCGTGCAGTTTCACCCCGAGTCTGTTCTAACCGACGAGGGCAAGCGGCTGCTCGTTAACTTTCTGGCCTGATGCCCAACGAAGTCCTGACTAAAGCGATCGACGCGCTCGCTGCGCGGCGCGATCTCAGCGCTGATGAGAGCGCGGAGGTGCTGGCCGAGATCATGCACGGCGAGGTCTCCGAGACCCAGATCGCCGCCTTCCTGATTGCTCTGCGCACTAAGGGCGAGACCATCCAGGAGCTCGCCGGTTTGGCACGCACCATGCGCGAGCTCGCCGCACACGTACCCACCGCGCGTACGGATCTGCTCGACACCTCCGGCACCGGCGGGGGCCTGCGCACTTTCAACGTTTCCACCACCGCTGCCCTGATCGCCGCCGGCGCGGGCTGTGCCGTGGCTAAGCACGGCAACCGCTCCGCCACCAGTCCCTGCGGCTCGGCTGACGTGCTCGAGGCGCTGGGCGCCCGCATTGATCTCGACCCCGTGGGCGTCGCCGGCTGCATCGAAGAGGCCGGCTTCGGCTTCATGTTCGCGCCCGCCCACCATCAGGCCACTCGTTTCGTCGTGCCCGTGCGCAAGGAGCTCGGTGTGCGCACCGTTTTCAATCTGCTCGGTCCCCTAACCAACCCCGCCGGCGCCAGCCGGCAGCTGATCGGGGTGTCCGACCCGGCCTTCCTGGAGACCGTCGCCGGGGCGCTGGCTTGCTTGGGAGTGGAGCACGCGCTCGTCGTGTCCAGCGAGGACGGCCTCGATGAGATCTCCACCTCCGCGGCCACGCGCGTGATCGAGGTGCGCGGGGATGAACTACGCGCGTACACTCTCGCGCCCAACGATGTGGGGATCGCGCTGGCGCCCCGCGACTACGAGGGCGGCAGCCCCGAGCAGAATGCGCAGGTCACGCGCGCCATCCTCGCGGGCGAGCAGGGACCGCGCGCCGATCTCGCGCTGATCAACGCCGGCGCGGCCATCTACGTCGGTGGCGCCGCCGACAGCGTCGCTGAGGGCGTCGAGCGGGCGCGGGCCGCGCTCGCAGAGGGGGACGCGGCACAGGCGCTCGAAAGCTACGTGCAGGCCAGTCAGAGACATGCACCGGCTGGCGCCCCGTCGTGAGCGCGCTGGCTGGGGCACCGTCGTGAGCGCATTGGCTGGAGCCCCCTCGTGAGTACCAACGTGCTCGATCAGATTCTCGCGCGCACCCGTCTCGATCTTGTGCAGCGCAAACGGGAGATGCCTCTCTCGGAACTCGCTGCCGGCGCCCCAAGCGCTCCAGTGCCGCGCGGTTTCCGCGCGGCACTGAGCGGCCCCGGCGTCGCGGTCATCGCGGAGTTCAAGCGCCGATCGCCCTCGGCTGGCAGCCTGCGCGAGAACCCCGACATCGCGCAGATCGTGGGCGCCTACGAGCGTGGAGGAGCCGCCGCGCTGTCAGTCCTGACCGAGGGTCCGCACTTCGAAGGAACGCTCGAGGACTTGCGTCAGGCGCGGGCAGCGTGCGGGCTGCCGATCCTGCGCAAGGACTTCATCGTCGATCCCTACCAGCTGCACGAGGCGCGCGGCGCAGGCGCTGACGCGGTGCTGTTGATAGTGGCTGCCCTATCGCGGGAGCAGCTCGGTGCGCTGCATGCGCAGGCTCGCGAGCTGGGTCTCGACGTGCTGGTTGAGGTACACGACAGCGCTGAGCTACAGGGCGCGCTGGCCATCGGGGCCGACCTCGTGGGGATCAACAACCGCGACCTGCGCGATTTCAGCGTGGACGTCGGGCGCACGGCACGCCTGATGGCGGATATTCCAGTCGGCGTCGCAGTGGTTTCGGAGTCGGGGATCGGCTCTGCCGAGCAGTTGCGGGAGCTGCAGGCTGCAGGCGTACAGGCGGTGCTTGTGGGGGAGGCGCTGATGCGCGCCCCCGATTCCGAGGTAGCCTTGCGGGCGCTGCGCAGGTTTTAGACGCAGGTTTTAGAGGGGTTCATCGGTTTTAGAGAGTTCGTGGTTCTCCTTTAGACCGCCTTCATAGCGGTCGATCATCCTCACTCACATGAAACGCATGTTCGCAATCCCCTTTGTAGCGGCGCTGCTCGGCGCCGGTATCGTCGTTGCCGTGCTGGCAGCCGCCGGTGAGCTCGACAACAGCTCCTCGCGGACGGTCACGATCCAGTCCTCGGCGCCGCTTGCTCCCTCCAACGCCACTGCCGCCGCCGAAAGTCACGCGCTGACGCCGCACGACATCTACGTGCGCGACGCGCCCGGCGTGGTGTTTGTCACCTCCACGATCGTCAAGCAGAGCGAATCGCCCTTCCTGTTCGGCGGCGAAGGCCAGCAGCAGCAGGGCACGGCCTCGGGTTCGGGGATCGTCGTCAGCGCGAATGGCACCATCCTGACCAACTGGCACGTGGTCGAGAACGCCGTCAAGGTCACCGTCAGCCTCGAACACGGCAAGACCGTCAACGCCCAGGTGGTCGGCAAGGATCCCTCCAACGACCTCGCCGTGCTGCACATCCCCACCGAAGGATTGACGCTGCATCCCCTAGCGTTGGGCGACTCCGGCAAAGCGCAGGTGGGCGATCCGGTGCTTGCGATCGGTAACCCCTTCGGTCTGGATCGCACGCTCACCACCGGTGTGATCTCCGCCCTGCAGCGGCAGATCACCGCCCCCAACGGCTTCACCATCTCCAACGTCCTGCAGACCGACGCGCCCATCAACCCCGGCAACTCGGGTGGACCGCTGCTCGATTCGAGCGGTCGCGTGATCGGCATCAATTCGCAGATCGAGACCGGTGGCAGCGGCGGCGGCAGCGTCGGCATCGGCTTTGCCGTGCCGATCAATACCGCCAAAGCGGAGCTGCCCCAGCTTGAAAAGGGCGGCACCGTGCGCGGCGCCTATCTCGGTCTCACCTCGCTGACGATCGACGAATCGCTCGCGCCCCTGAACCTGCCGGTCAAGAGCGGTGCGCTCGTGCAGAGCGTCCAGAACGGGACGCCAGCGCAGAAAGCCGGCATCCGCGGTGGCTCGCTCAGCGGTCAGATCGCCGGCGGTCAGGTGGCCGTGGGCGGCGACATCATTGTCGGCATCGACGGCAAGCCCGTCACCAGCTCCGAGGATCTGAGCGGCGCCATCTCCTCCAAGAAGGCCGGCGATACCGTCTCGATCGAACTCAGGCGCGCCAAGGGCAACGGGGCCTACGAACACAAGACCATCAAGGTCACGCTCGCCGAGCGTCCCAACTCGGTCGAAAACCCGAATACGCCGAAGTAGCGCTGCCGCGATGGGGGGGGGGGGGGGGGGTGGGGGGGGG
>DASZGB010000008.1:0-285543 GCA_035939185.1 Solirubrobacteraceae bacterium | reverse complement strand
AGCCGCGGCACCCATAGCCCGACCGCCTCACCGGCATCAATGCCGAAGGACACACGATCCAGCATCGCCACCCCGTACGCCCCATCAGCAAGACGCCTGCTCACGTCCCGAAACGCAAGCAGCGACATCACCCCAACCGCCTTGGCGTCGCTTGAGCAGCCCTTGCATGTCGGTCGCCGGATACCAGAAAACGGAATACTACAACGAGATTGCTTGCGCACGATCGGTCTCGATCAGAAACAGATCTGGCGGCTCAACCTCTCCGTAGAGTAGGAATCGGATGTGATCTTACGGAATCGTCTAGATACGCTGCTAGCCGGCGGGACGATGATCCTCTGCATCTGCGTGGGAGTCCGCACTCCGGTCGTGTTGAGCTTACCCGCTGCAAAAGCGACGAAGGTGTTGTCCATCAACGACACCGCACGCTTGCGCTTCAAGAGCGAAAGAGGTGTCCAGCTATTAGAGGAAGGCCCGGCCACCGGCACGCTCCCAGGTAGCGTGCGGGCACGGCTCACGGTCGGCAGCACCGTGAGCGTGGGGTTCACGATCTATGTGCGCGGCGGCACGATCTCAGGCCAGGGATACGCGAAACTGAACCCTGGACGGGGGGCATACGCGAGCTTCAGCGGCTCGCTGAAGGTAAGCCACGGGGGCGGCAAGTACGCGCACGCCTCCGGCAGCGGGGGGTTGTTCGGGACGCTCAACCGCGAAAACGACAACGCCACTGTGCAGGTGGTGGGGCGCCTGCACCTCTAGGGTACTGCTGGCGGTGCGTGCTCAGCCGACGGAGCCCCCCGCGTGATCGTCCCATCCTTCCCGCGGTCCGCCAGGGCATGGTGCTTGGCGCTCGCGCTGCTCGCCTCCTGGGCCGCTCGACTGGCTCTACCGCCGTTCGCCGTGGCCTCCGAGACGGTCCGCCTCTACACGAGCTTTTCCCCGGACAGGCCGGGCGCGAGCACGACTATTACTTTCGGCTTCACGATCGGCAGCTCAAATGGGCAGGTCCCCTCCCCGCTGACCAGCGTCAATCTGCACCTGCCCGCGGGGATCGGACTCGCCCGCAACGGCCTCGGCACGGCGATCTGCGAACCCAGCGAACTTTACGAAGAAGGACCCCCAAGGCTGCCCTGCCAACTCCCACGTCGGCTACGGCTCAGCGCTCGCAGAGGTCCCCTACGGCCCTGAGGTCGTCCAAGAGCCAGCCTCCGTCTACGCCTACCGTGGCGAAACCGCGCACGAACACATCACGATCCTGTTCTTCGCCGAAGCCCTCCATCCGGTCTACGCAGCCCTAGTCTTCCCTGGAGAGCTTGTCCCAGACACCGGACCCTTCAGCGGCAGCATCAACACCGAAGTGCCCCTCGTCCCGAGCCTCCCAGGTGGCTCCAATGTGTCCGTCGTGCAGCTCAAGTCCACCTTCGGACCCGCGCACCTGATCTACGAACGGGAAGTCAATGGCGAACTCGTGACCTACCGGCCACGCGGCGTCACCGCCCCACCCGTCTGTCCCGTAGGTGGCTCCCCCTTCGCAGCCGACCTAGCCTTTGAAGATGGCAGCCACATCACCGCACGCACCACCGCGCCCTGCCCACCCCACGCGCGGCGGCGGGCAGGGTCAGCTCACTCGACTGCTCCGCACGGTTAATGCCCACATCAGGCGAGCGCAGACCGGCAATCAATGAAGACGAGAGTGTCCGTCTGAGGTGTCCGTATGCCCCAGACGGACACCTGCTGCCCGCTCGCTCCCTAGATTGGGGCTCTGCGCCTGGTCTTGAGTAAGGGGGGTCTCCGCCTGAAAGTCGTTGGCCGTTTCGTGCTCCTCACGGTCAATAACCATATGGGAACCGATCTACGTGCTCGACCGGGCGGCGCTACAAGCCTCCGTGAGCCCCCCGGAACGCAAGGGATGGCCGCCTCGCGGCTGCTCACGGCGGACGAACTCGCCGCCCGTCTAGGAGTCCAGCCATCGTGGGTCAGCAAGGCAGCGCGGGCGAATCGCATCCCCCATGTCCGCGTGGGCCGCTATCGACGTTTCCGGTGGCCGGAGATCGAAGCATGGCTAGAGGGACAGCGGTCAGACACATGACTATGCCGTCTCAGGTCTCCCATAAGATGCCGCATACACATAGGGAGTGCCCCCGGGGCTGGAACCCCGGGGGCACTCGGAACAGCAGTCGAGCAGCTCTAGGACCGCCGCTCGACTCCGGCATCAGGAGGGATAGTCCCGATGCAAGCTCAAAGAACGCATGTGCTCGTCAAGGTCGAGCTCTCTAAGACGTGTAAGGGCAAGCCGCGCTCCAAGCCCGTGTGGGTTATGCGCTACGTCCTTCCGTCGGGCAAGGACTCGCGCAAGGTGCTTGGCCCTGCTTGGACGAAGAAGGGTCGTCCGCCGCACGGATACCTGAGCGAAGGCGAAGCAGTCGTGAAGGCGCAGGCGTTCGCGGCGTCCCACGCGACGGAGGCGCCGAGCACTCGTCACACGTTCGGCGTCGCTCTGGATCGGTTTGTGCGCTCCTGCAAGGAGGAGAAGGGTCTGCGCGGCTCGACGCTGCACGAGTACGAAAGGATCGGCGAGCGTTTGGCTGCCCGGCCTTGGCGGTCTGGTTCGACGTGGGCCGATCGTGTCCTCGACACATTCAGCGGGGATGATCTGCTCGCTGTCCGGCGGGAACTGACCAAGGCGGGGCGCAGTGCTGACACGCTCAATCACCATCGCCGTGTGATACGCGGCATCTTCGGGACGCATCCGGCGAGCCCGGCGCTTGCGTGGGAGTGGCGGCCTCCGAAGGTCGAGAGCGATGGCAAGTTGCGCTTCTACACGCCCGAGCAGGTCGAAAAACTGCTCGGTCACGCGCACTACGACCAGGACATCGCGATCTACACCTTCGCGACGGAGGCGGGGGCGAGGCTCAGCGAAATCAGGGCCTTGAAGGTCGCCGACGTGGACTTCGAGGTTGATGTTGTGCGCCTTGAGGATGGCTACACCAGGCACGGAGGCTTCGCTGGCAACAAGGGGCGGCGCACCAGGGCGGTCCCGATGAGCCCCAATGTCCGCCGGGTGCTCTGGCCGCTGTGTGAGGGCAAGGATCCAGAGGCGCTCGTCTTCGATCACGAGACCAAGCCGGGGAAGCCGATTTGCGACAGCGACCTGTATCGGCGCTTCATCAGCGCAAGCAAGCGAGCTGGCCTGCCCAAGCTGTCTTTCCATGACCTGCGCCACACGTTCGGGACGCAGGCGATCCGCGAGTTCAAGATCCACGAGGTCCAGCGGATGATGGGCCACCGCCACATCACCACGACCGAACGCTATCTGCACTACACGCCGGACCCCGAGGGTGTCGCGAAGTTCGCGGAGCTGTGGGGAGAGCGAGATGGCGCTCGCGATGGCTCCCCTACGAACGTGCCTTCGGCGAACGTGGTCCCGCTGCGGCGCGCTGCCTGAAGCGTTGAGTGGTGCGCTGGGCGAGGGGGCGGGCGGCATGGCTCGCCCCCTTTTTGTTGCCGCGCAGGACTCTCGTTTTGGGAGAGTTTTGGGAGAGTAGCCTGTTTTGGGCGTCACGGGACTGCCGTCGGGACACTCAAAAAGTGCCGTTTTGCAGGCTGTCTCCATAGAGGCGACGACCGGAATCGAACCGGTGTAGACGGCTTTGCAGGCCGCTGCGTAGCCACTCCGCCACGTCGCCCTCGGCCTGCCAGGATACCGGGCCATGGCCGGCTCGCCGATGCTAGGCTTCCCATCCCAGGGCGATTAGCTCAGCTGGGAGAGCGCCGCCTCGACAAGGCGGAGGTCACTGGTTCGAGCCCAGTATCGCCCATTGGCCTACGGCCCGCAAACAGTGGGGTTTTCGGGCCTCCCGGAGGCCCTTGAGGTTCCAATTTGGTTCCGTTTCCTGCGCGAGGCATGTGCGCAGTAGGCGAGTCAGGCGGCGATGCTGCGGTCCAGGATATAGACCTGGGCCTTGTCGGGTCCGAGGTCCAGCTCCGCGTAGATCACGTCGGGGTCGAGGTCAACGTCGCCCGGCCATGTGATCGTGCCTGTCTGCTCATCGACCGCGACCTGCTCAAACATGGCCGGGTCGCGCAAGGGGAGAAGGCGGGGGTGTCCAGCAGAGGGGTGATGTCCACGTCGCGGACCTCGCCGTCGGCGAACACGATGCGGACCGTGTGCTCGGCCCGTGGAATCACAGCAACCATTTCGGGGGCGATAGCAGGCTCCATCGTCTACTGATCGTAGCGCCCGGTGGGGTGCAGGTGGCGCTGCGCGCGCTGCCAATCGGCGCGCAGGCATCGCGATGGCGCCGGCACCAGTTCGTGACCGTGGCGACGCTTGCGAGAGGCAGCCCGCCGTCGATCATCTCGCCGGTGTCGATCGAGAAGCGCGCTGCCTTCACGCCTGGGCGTCCGACTCGCCCGGCAGCTACGCAGGACCGACTCCCAGGCCGCCCAAGATGATCCGCATCGCTATCGAGGCGCATCCGTGCGCCTCAGCCGCCACGGGCGACCACCAGATCCTGGAGGCGCTGGCCGCCTTGCGGGAGGGTGACCGTGAGGCGCTCCTACTGTGCGCCTGGGAGGGCCTCTCGACCAAGGAGGCGGCGGCGGTCGTGGGTTGCAGCGCTGCGACCTTCGCCATTCGGCTGCACCGGGCCCGAGGGCGGGTCAGCACACCCTCCGGGTGCCACGCGGCCGCGGACCGGAAAACCGCATCAGTAACACTCCGGGACCGGAGGAATCCGCATATCGTCGTGTGCGATGCTGCGATCTCGGATTCTTCATGTCGAAACTAACCTCGGGCTGCGACCTGGGGGTGTTGAGCGGCTGGGCGCGGTCCTGCTTGCGCTGGGACTCGCCGAGCGGATAGGCGCGCCGGTTGCCCCTGCTGTGCGCGCCCCGGCGTTTGAGGACAGGCGCGACCCGGAGCTCGGAGCGCGCAACGTGCGGGCCGCGGCCATGTTCGCGATCAAGCAGGCCGACCACGTCTGTCAGATCCTCAATGCAGGGGAGTTCCCAGTCGTTTTGGGTGGAGACGACAGCGTCCTGTTGGGATGTCTGCTTGCACTGCGGCGGCTTGGCTCGGCCGGGCTGGTGCTGCTCGACGGTCACACCGACTTCTGGGACCTGCCCGACGGCACGGGTGAGCTGTCCGACAGCGACCTGTGGATCGCGACTGGTCACGGCCCCGATGTGATCTCAGACCTGGAGGGGCGCCGGCCCCTCGTGCCGGCCCGGGCGTGCGTGGTTTACGGGCATCGCGATCGCGCCTTGCAGCTGCGTGACGGCAGCCGGGACGTCTACCGCGAGCCGATGCTCGTCCGTAACCTGGCCGAGCTTCGCGCCGTTGGCGTCGAGGATGCCGCAAACCACGCAGCGGCCTTCCTGGCCGCCGAGAGCGTCGAGCGGGTGTGGCTTCATCTCGATGCTGACTGCCTCGACGACGAGTTGATGCCAGCGGTCGACTGGCGTCTGGATGGCGGCCTGACACCGAGCGAGGTGGTCGGCCTCGCCCGTCCGTTGGTGAGCAGCGGATTGATCGCAGGCATGGACGTCACGATCTACAACCCAGGCTTGGACACCGACGATCATGCCGCTGGTCGCGTGCTGCTCGACGTGGTGGACGCAATACTCGCCTGACGATCTCAGTTGACAACCCGAGCTCATTCGCTATGCGCTAGGTGGCACGTACTTGATCTTGCGTGAGAGAAAGGCACGTTTGACCTGTACGCCTGGAGACGGAGCGGGATACTCATTGCCGAGTGCGTCCGTGAAAAGCCTACCCCTCTGGTAAGTCCGTTCTCGGCGTTGCACTAAACCCTTCCCGAAGGCGCCGCCGGCTTCCTCAACGAGCGCCGACTAGACCGGCAACTCTTAGCGAGGCCTGCTCCTCGGTGGTGCAGTCGATCACACCCCTATATATGATTTGTTCGGAGTGATGATATTTCCGATAAGAGACCGCTCCAGATGACCCCAGGGGTCCGACGTGACGTAACCGTGGCAGCCGCCACCTCGGTGCTTGCGTTCTTAGCGTTGCTGCTGCCCCAGATTACGGGCGCCCTAGATCTTACGGCGCTCGGGAAGGTGCTGTCTGTCGCGGCGGTTGGCTTGCTGACAGCTTCCGGCCAGCGACTGAGCAAGTGCCTGAGGGATCGCCAGACCCTCAAGAGCGCCCTGCGCGTCTGGCCTCCCGAACCGCTGGGGGCCGCTCGCCTTGAGACGCTGGGCGTCTTCCCCGCGCGCGGGGCCAGCGGCCAGGTGACCAGGTATCAGCCTCGCCCCAGTAACGAGGATGACACAATCGCCAGTGCCCTACGAGCATCGCAGAAGGTGATCGTTCACGGTGCATCTCGCAGCGGAAAGTCGCGAGCGACAAGCCAAGCGGCAAGCCAGGTGCTCAGGGACACACTTGCAGTCATACCTCTGGACTCACAGTCGTTGCGCTCACTGCTCGATGGCGGTGTACATCTGCCTGGCTCACAACCACGGCTCTGCCTGTGGCTGGATGGACTTGATCGCTTCGTCGATGCGCTCGATCCATCCTCTCTCGCGATCCTCGAAGAAGCCCACGATCCCGAAATCAGGATTGTGGGAACGGTCCGGACCGAGCAGTGGGATGAACTCGTGGGCGGAAGCGGTCAGCGTAGCGAGGTCGCTCGCGCGCTCGCACATGGGGCAGAGATCGTGCAGTTGCGCGCTTTCAGTCCGACGACATCGGAAGAGCCGGCCGATGCGCCCACACTGGTTGCGCCGGGGAAGCCCAAGGGCCCTTGGCGGGACACCGTGCTTGGTCTGCTCGTCTCGGGACTGCTCGCTCTACTGGTCCTGGTTGCGATCCTCAGAGGCGATTTGCTTCCGCCGCCATCGATCAGCTCTCAAATGGACAGGCTGAAGAGTCAGATCTTGATGGCCGCCGGACCGGGAGGCGGTCATGTCGTGGTCGATGAGCGCGTCCAGTTTCACTCGACCGAACAGCCTTCCTGGCTTCTCGTGGTCGAGGATCTTCCAAGCCACGAAGCATTCAACAAAAGTGCAGGTGAGGGCGCCCTCCCGCGAGTGCGTTCGGATGATCTGCGGATATACGACGTGGTCGGTGGGCGACTCCACCTGGAACTGCATTTTCGTCCCAGGGGGGTTGGATTGAAAGCTGCCGAATGGCATATTCTGCGGGCGGGAGCAGCACAGTCTGACGACTATGACGAAGATGGTGCGCCCGAGGTGATCGCGGGATACGCGCTGCCATCCAAAGCTGGGGGAGCCCTACTCCCGTTCGGTATCAACTGGGCAGACGGTCGATACCAACTCGTGTCCCTGGCTGTTAGGCCGCAGCTCGGAACCCAGGGACTCGACGCCAAAACCATTAGCTTCCGGCACGAAGCCTATGAAACTCCGATCACGCTCAAGACGGCGGTGACCGAACCTCGCTTTAGCGATCTACAGCTGTGGGGCTTCCGCGTCCAGGCTTTCGCACTGGCACAGCAGCCTTCTTTGCGGCTTCTCACAGGCTACTTCAGCGCACTTCCCGTGTACGACAAGACCCACGTGCTGGAGATCCACGCAAGCCAGTTCCGCACCGGTCGACTTAGTATCAATGCGTGCATGCCTGGCTACTATGCGTGCCCAGCGCCGAAAGTTGCTTTGGACGCCCAAATTCCGGCTGACAAGGGCCTGGACAACGGTCTGCTGGAGGCTTGGAACATGGTCGGCAAAAGATGGATCACACCGGTGCGAGTGGTCCAGCGCCGAGCAGTGGTCCAGCGCCGAGCAGTGGTCAAGCGCCGAGCAGTGAGTTGAGCCGACTCGGTTACCCTGAGCGCCTCATGAGCACCCCTCACGACCAAGCCGTGGCGCGCGGGATTGCCGAGACGCTTGTGCGTACCGGCGCGGTGGCATTCAGAACCGAGCCCTTCTTCCGCCTCACATCGGGCACCGAGAGCCCGGTCTACGTCGACAATCGGCAGCTGCTGGGGCACGTGGCAGAGCGCTTGGAAATCATCGACGCGTTCCTGGAGTCCGTCGCCGCACGGCCTGCTTCGGATGCGATCGCAGGGACGGCTACGGCGGGGATCCCGTGGGGAGCCTGGCTGGCCGATCGGTTGAGCCTGCCATTTCTGTACGTGCGCTCGCAGGCGAAGGCGTGGGGCAAGGAGAGCGCCGTGGAGGGAACTGCTCCCGAGGGGGCGCGAGTACTGGTGATCGAGGATCTGGCCTTCTCGGCCAGCAGCCTCGCCGATGCGGTCGCGAACCTGCGCCAGGCGGGGTTCCTGGTGGAAGACACGATGACGATCGCCAGCTATGACATGCCCACTGCCCAGGCGCGGATGAAGGCGCTGGGCCTGCGGCACACGACACTGACGACGATTGACGAGGCGCTTGCCGCGGCCGGACGGGCAGGATCGCTCGACGCGGGCCAGGTGTCTGTGGTGGCGGACTGGCTGCATGACAGGCGCGCCTCAAGTGGCTGATGGTCCACACGGGTTGACGGGCGGCCGCTGAGGCGTACGACGACATTCAGACTCGCGCGCCACTGCCCTTCGCCTGGGGCGTCGGCGGCAGGCGATACTTGCGCGAGCGTGTGCTGCGCTCCAGCAGGCCCAACTCGACCAGCGTTGTGACGTAGCGATGGGTAGTGCTGGGGCTCATTCCCAGCAGGTCGGCAAGTTCGATGATCCCGCGCTCCTCGTTCTTGGGACCGAAGCAGGTGAGCACCGATAGGCCACGCAGCAATGAGCGCGAGAGGCGCGCGTCCTCGTAGGTGGGAAAGTAACCCTTGGCGGTGGTCTTCTCGTCCCTCCGTTCGTCCGCGGTGCCCCCATTCCTGGCGCCCGCGGACGGGCGATCCCCTTCCCGCTCGGCTTCAAGACGACGGGTGTTCAGCGTGGTCGATATCAGAGCCGAGAAGCTCGGGGTGCTTCCCTGCGCGGCTGCGCGCACGACCTGATCGACTTGTGCCGGTGAGAGGGTGATTGAAATCGACTCGCCGTTGCTCATATCGCAATGATGGCAGAAAGCACAGACAACTGTCTGCATAACTAAATGGCAGCAGGAGCAGACGAGTGCTCGGGCAGCCAAGCCGGGCACCCAGCGACGAGCGCATCGCCGTGGCCGGGTAGCCTCCACCCGAGCATGTCCATCTCGATCACTCTCCCCGACGGCAAGGCGCTCGAGCTCGCCGATGGCGCCACCGGTGCGGATGCCGCCGCCGCGATAGGGCCCGGTCTCGCACGCGCGGCGCTCGCGATCGAGATCAGCTATCCCGAGCCGGCCGAGCGAACCGCGGAGCTGCGCGATCTCGCGCGGCCGCTGCCCGATGGGGCACACATCGCGATCCTCACCGCCAAGAGCGAAGGCGAGGAGCCGCTGCGGCTGATCCGCCACGACGCCGCGCATGTGCTGGCCACGGCCGTGATGGAGCTCTATCCCGGCGTGAAGATCTCGATCGGGCCCGCAATCGATGGGGGCTTCTACTACGACTTCGACTTCCCTGAAGGCATCTCGATTTCCGACGAGGACTTCCCGGCGATCGAAGAGCGGATGCGCACGCACGTGAAGGCCGCCGAGCCCTTTGCGCGCGAGGATGTGCCGGTGGCGCAAGCACGCGAGCGCTTCGTGGGCGAAGGGCAGGACTACAAGGTCGAGCTGATCGACGATCTCGTGCGCAACGCCCCGTCCGAGGCCCCGTTGGAGACAGTCTCGCTGTACACCAACGGCCCTTTCACGGATCTCTGCCGCGGTCCGCACGCGCCCACGACGGCGACCGTGGGGGCATTCAAGCTGCAGTCCGTCGCCGGCGCCTACTGGCGTGGGGACTCCAAGCGGCAGATGCTCACGCGCATCTACGGCACGGCCTTCCCCAACAAGGCGCAGTTGCAGGAGTACCTGGAGCTGATCGAGCGCGCCAAGGAACGCGATCACAGAAAGCTGGGGCGCGAGCTTGGGCTCTTTCACTTCTCAGACGTCTCACCCGGTGCGGCCTTCTGGCTGCCCGCGGGCACGGGCATATACAACTCGCTCGTTGCGCTCTCGCGCGAGATGAACGCCGCGCGCAACTACACCGAGGTCAAGACGCCCCTCATCTACGACGCCGAGCTGTGGAGGACCTCCGGGCACTGGGGCAAGTACCGCGAGAACATGTTCACCGTGCAGGTGGAGGAGCGCGAGATGGGCGTGAAGCCGATGAACTGCCCCGGGCACGCCTACCTCTTCAAGAGCCAGCGCCACTCCTACCGCGAGTTGCCCGTGCGCTACTCCGAGCCCGGGCTACTGCACCGCAACGAGGCCTCGGGCGTGCTGCACGGCCTTCTGCGTGTGCGTCACTTCGCGCAGGACGATGCGCACATCTTCTGCACCGAGGAGCAGGTCCAGCAGGAGGTCGCAAGCTGCATCGAGCAGGCATTCCAGACGTATGCGCTGTTCGACCTCGACGTGCGCCTGGAGCTCTCCACGCGACCGGAGCAGCGCATCGGCAGCGATGAGATGTGGGATCGAGCGGAGGGCAAGCTTACGAGCGTGCTCGACGAGCGCGGGCTCCAGTATGAGCTGAACCCCGGCGATGGCGCCTTCTACGGGCCGAAGATAGACATGCACATGACCGACTCGCTCGGGCGCTCCTGGCAGCTGGGGACGGTGCAGCTGGACTATTCGATGCCCGAGCGCTTCGACCTCACCTATACCGGCGCTGATAACGCCGAGCACCGGCCGGTGATGATCCATCGCGCCGCCTTCGGCTCCTACGAGCGCTTCATCGGGATCATGATCGAGCACTATGGGGGGGAGTTTCCGCTGTGGCTCACGCCGCTGCAGGCGATCGTGCTGACGGTCTCCGATCGCTTCAACGACTACGGGGCGAGCGTGTATGAGCGGCTGCGCGGCCACGGGCTGCGCGCCGAGTTCGATGACCGCGGCGAGTCGATCGGACGCAAGATCCGCGAGGCCGAGCTGCGCAAGATCCCCAACATGCTCATCGTCGGCGAGCGCGAGCAGGCACAGGGCAGCGCCTCACTGCGCCGCCATCGCCTGGGGGATGCCGGCAGCCTGCCGATCGATGAGCTGGTGGCGCAGCTCGCAGCGGAGTGTGCGCGTGCAGAAAAGCCCTAGCCGCGCGGCCGTTGCGCCGCTATACTCGACCACGTTGATCACTCGCACTCCTTCACAGCGCCGCGCGTAGAGAAGACTTGACGCGCCGCCAACACAGCTAGTGCCGGTCCCCCGCAGATTCGACCGGCGCCCGCCTGAGCGGGACCAGACGAGGATCAACGAGCGCATTCGCGTGCCCGAGGTCCGCCTCATCGACGATGAGGGCAATCAGGTGGGGGTGCTCAAGACCGCCGACGCTTTGCGCTTCGCTCAGGAGCGCGACCTCGATCTGGTTGAGGTCGCGCCCGAGGCACGCCCGCCCGTCTGCCGGGTGCTCGACTACTCCAAGTACAAGTACGAGCAGGCGCAGAAGCTCAAGCAGGCGCGCAAGCACCAGCAGCAGATCGTCATCCGCGAGATCAAGTTCCGCCCCAAGATCGCCCAGCACGACTACGACACCAAGAAGGGCCACGTCGAACGCTTCCTGCGTCACAAGGACAAGGTCAAGGTGACGATCATGTTCCGCGGGCGCGAGGTCACCCACCCCGAGCGGGGCACGATGATCCTCGATCGACTCGCCGAAGAGCTCGCCGAGTTGGGCGTGGTCGAGCAGCGGCCGCTGCAGGAGGGACGCAACATGACGATGATGCTCGCGCCTTCCAAGGCCGTGCTAGCCGGTCGCGCTGACGGGCACGTCCCTGAGCACGAGATCGTCTCGGACGGAGCCTCGGCCGAGGCGGCGGCGAGGATCGAGGCGCCTGAGACGTCCGAGACCCCTGCGCCTGATGGCGCGACGCCGAATGGCGCCTCCGCCAGCGAGGCCGAGCAGGGTGCCGAGACCGCCACGCAGTAGGCGGCAGGCCGGTCTGCCATAATCGTCTGCTCGCTATGCCCAAGATGAAAACGCACTCCGGCGCGAAGAAGCGCTTCAAGGTCACCGCTGGCGGCAAGGTCCGTGGGCGTCACCCCTTCACGAGCCACATCCTCGAGAAGAAGTCGCCCAAGCGCAAGCGCGCGCTGGCGCAGCCGGCGATTATCTCCGCGCACGACACGCCGCGCATCAAGCGCATGCTGGGGGTCGGCAAATGACCCGTGTCAAGCGCTCTGTCAGCGCACGCAAGAAAAGGCGCGCGACGCTCGAGCTGACCAAGGGCTTCCGCGGCGAGGCGCACTCCAACTACAAGCGCGCCAAGGAGGCCTTGATCAAGGCCGACACCTACACCTATCGCGATCGGCGCAACCGCAAGCGCGACTTCCGCAGGCTGTGGATCACGCGCATCAACGCTGCTGCGCGGCAGAACGGGATGAGCTACTCGCAGTTCATGCACGGGCTTTCGCTGGCCGGCGTCGAGCTCGACCGCAAGGTGCTGGCGGACATCGCCGTGCGCGACGCCGACACCTTCCGACGTTTCGCCGAGGTCGCCCGCGAGGCTGTAGCTGCCTAGTTCGCAGCCGACAACCTCGATTCTCCGGGCGCCGCTCTCTTTGAGGCCGGCGCCTTTTTTTGTATCGACTTAAGGGATTTGGCTTTGCAGCAGATAGACATCATCACTTCACGCCACAACTCCAGGCTCCAGGAGCTAAGGCGGCTTCGCCGCCGTCGGGAGAGGGAGCGTGCTGGGCGTTTCATCGCAGAGGGTGAGGATCTTCTCGCTGCGGCGCAGCGGGCCGGACGAACTGCTGTTGAGGGCTACCGCGCGGTGGGCACCGGCTTTGGCGGAGAGAGCTTCATCGACGTCGAGTCCGCCGTCCTCGCTGAGGTGTCAAACCTTGGCTCGGGTACGCGCGTGATCGGGGTGTATGAGCAGCGGTTCCTCGATGCGCCGGTGGGGCCTTTGTGTGTGTACTTGCACGGACTGTCCGACCCTGGGAATGTGGGCACGATCCTGCGGGCAGCGGAGGCGTTTGGGGCGTCGTGTGTGGCGCTGGGGCCCGGCTGCGCTGACCCGCACTCGCCGAAGGCTGTGAGGGCGAGCATGGGGGCGATCTTCAGTGTGCCGCTGACACACGTGGCCGCAGTCGCGCAGCTACCGGGAGAACTGGTTGCGCTGGTGGCGCACGCAGGGCAGCCGCTCGGCGAGCTGGCAGTTGAGCAGCCTTTGACGCTGCTGATCGGCGCGGAGCGCGAGGGATTGCCGGCGGAGGTCGTGAGCGGATGCGAGCACACCGCGCACATCCCCATCCGCTCGGAGTCGTTGAATGCCGCGATGGCGGCGACCATCGGTTTGTATGAAATGACTAGGGTCCCCTCGTGATGATCGAACGGATCGAAGAGCTGCGCGGGCAGGGACAGGAGGCGATCGCCGCCGCCCCCACCAGCGAGGCGCTGGAGGAGTTGCGGGTGCGCTATCTGGGGCGCAAAGCGGAGCTGCCGCAGATGCTGCGGGGCGTCGCTCAGCTGCCAGCCGAGGAAAGGGGCGCGGTAGGGCGCGCTGCCAACCAGGCGCGGCGGGCGCTGGAGGCGTTGATCGAGCAGCGCGCCGCCGAGCTCAACAGTGGGGAGTTGGAGACAAAGCTGCGTGAGGACACCGTGGACGTGACGTTGCCGGGGACGCCTGCGCAGCCCGTGGGTCGCCTGCATGTACTCACGGCTACGCAGCGGCTGCTCGAGGATATCTTCCTGGGCCTTGGCTTCACTGTGCTGGAGGGCCCCGAGGTGGAGAGCGTGCACTACAACTTCGACGCGCTCAACCACGCGCCCACGCACCCCGCGCGGGCGCGTACTGACACCTTTTACATCGAGCGACCAAACGGCGCTGAGGCAGGGGGAGCCGAGGAGTTGGTGCTGCGCACGCACACCTCGCCGATGCAGGTGCGCGCGATGGAAGCGCATCCGCCGCCGCTGTATGTGGTGATCCCCGGTCGCGTATACCGGCCTGACAGCGATGCCACGCACACCCCGCAGTTCCACCAGATCGAGGGCCTGGCGGTGGATGAGGACATCACGCTGGCGGATCTGAAGGGCACGTTGTTGGCCTTCGCGCGCGCTACCTTCGGCGAGGCGCGTGAGGTGCGGCTGCGGCCCCACTTCTTCCCCTTCACGGAGCCCAGCGTGGAGGTCGATGTCTCCTGTTTTCACTGCGAGGGCAAGGGCTTCATGCGCGACGGTGCACGCTGCCACCTATGCAAGGGCGAGGGCTGGCTGGAGGTGCTGGGTGCCGGCGAGGTCGATCCCAACGTGTATGCGTACGTGCCGACCACCGAACATAACGCGCCGGGCTATGACCCGGAGCAGGTGCAGGGCTTCGCGTGGGGGTTGGGAGTGGAGAGGGCCGCGATGCTGATGTACGGAGTGCCCGATCTGCGCCTGCTGTATGAGAACGATCTACGGTTCCTGGAGCAGTTTGGGTAATGCGTGTCCCGCTGACATGGTTGCGCGAGTACTGCGATCCCGCGCTCGACGTGCACGGCATCGAGGAGCGCCTGACGATGACGGGCACCAAGGTGGAGGCCATCCACCACCACGGTGTGCGCGAACTCGAGCACTTCGTCGTTGGTCGCGTGCTGGCGGCGGAACGCCATCCCGATGCTGATCGCTTGACGGTTTGCCAGGTCGATCTCGGCCCCGCCCGGCCCGAGGGTCCAGCCACGATCGTCTGCGGCGCCGCAAATGTGGCCGCCGGGCAGGACGTGGCGGTCGCGCGGCCGGGATCGGTGATGCCCGATGGCACCAAGCTCGGGAAGGCCAAGCTCAGGGGAGTGGCATCGGAGGGAATGATCCTCGCCGAGGACGAGCTTGCGATCGGCTCCGACCACGACGGCATCATGGTGCTCGGGGATTTGCTGCCCGATGCGAACCGAGCGCCCGGGGGGCCGTTGGCGGATGTGCTGCCGATCGCCACCGAGGTGCTGGAGTTGGAGGTCACGTCTAACCGTCCCGACTGCCTTGGCGTCTACGGGGTGGCGCGCGAGTTGCACGCGGCAACCGGAGCGCCGCTTGCGCTGGCGCCCTGGAGCGAGGATCCCGGATCGCAGGGAGCGCTCGATGCAGACGCGGTCGCGGTGCGGGTTGAAGTTGAGTGTCCAGATCTCTGCCCCCGCTTTACCGCGCGGGTCTTTCACAACGTCACGATCGCTTCTTCGCCACCCTGGCTGAAGGCGAGACTGATGGCGGCCGGGCAGCGACCCATCAATAACGTGGTTGACATAACCAACTACGCAATGCTGCTCACGGGTCAGCCGCTGCACGCCTTCGACCTCGATCGCGTCGCCGGCCACCGCCTGGTGGTGCGTCGGGCACGCGCGGGTGAGACAGTGCAGACGCTCGACGGCCAGATCCGCACGCTCGACGCCGGCATGGTGCTGATCGAGGATGGCGAGGGGCCCACCTCGATCGCCGGTCTGATGGGCGGCGCTCGTTCGGAGGTGCAGCCCGAGACGACCAACGTCCTGATGGAGGTCGCCACCTGGCACGGCCCCGCCATCCACCGCGCATCGTGGGCGCTGGGCCTGCGCAGCGAGGCGTCCTCTCGCTTCGAGAAGGGCCTTCAGCCCGAGACGTGCATGTATGCGCAGGCGGTGGCGGCGCAGCTGATGATCGCGCTGTGTGGCGCGACGCTCGCGCCGGGCACCATCGACATCGGAGGGGAGGGACCGCCGCCGCGAACGATTCCCCTACGTGAGTCCCGCGTGCGCGAGATCCTTGGGGTTCCCATCCCCCGCCCACGCCAGGCGGAGATCCTGGATGCGCTCGACTTCGCCACCGTCGAGCGTCCCGACGGGCTGGAGGTCACCGTGCCGCCGCTGCGCCGCGACGATGTCACGCGCGAGGCCGACCTAATCGAGGAGGTCGCCCGCATCGACGGCCTCGAGAAGCTGCCGGCCACGCTGCCCAAGCGCCGCGAGGCCTACGGACTGCTGACGCCCGCCCAGCGCCTGCATCGTCGTGCGGTCGATGTGCTCGTGGGGCGGGGGCTCTACGAGGTCGTCGGGTGGACGTTCGCCGCACCCTTCGTAGCCGACAGCCTGCGCCTACCCGAGCAGGACGAGCGTCGCCGCGCTGTCGTGATCGAGAACCCCCTCTCCGAGGAGCAGTCGCAGCTGCGCACCACGCTGCTTGGCTCATTGCTGGACATCGCCCGGCACAACTTCGCCCGCGGCGAACCAAACCTGCGTCTGTTCGAGCATGGCGCGGTATTCCATTGGCGGGACACAGCGCTTGACGAACACAGGTCCCTGGCTGTGCTCTTGGCAGGAGCAATCAGCCCTGTCACCTGGGGCGCTCCGGAGCCTGCCACGGCCGATCTCTTTGTCGCCAAGGCCCTGCTCGAAGCACTCGCGAACGCGCTGCGCGTACCCGACCTGGCGTTCGCACCCGCGCCGCAGCCATTCCTGCATCCCGGCCGCAGTGCGCAGGTCTCGCTCGGCGGCGATCCCATCGGCTGGCTGGGCGAGCTGCACCCGCTCGTCACCCAGACCTGGGAGCTGCCCGGGGCCGCCTGCTTCGAGATCGACCTCGATCGCTTCATCGCGCGCGCCTCACGCCCCGATTACCTCGACCTGATTGGCTACCCGCCGCTACGCCAGGATCTCGCTGTGGTGCTGCCCGAGCATGTGCCTGCCGCGCAGGTTCTCGACACCGTGCGTACAGCCGCCGGTGAGCTGCTCAGCGACGCGCGTGTCTTCGATGTCTACAGCGGCCCGCAGGTGGGGGAGGGCCGGCGCTCGCTCGCGCTCGCGCTGGCCTTCCGTGCGCCCGATCGCACCCTCTCCGACGAGGAAGTGACCCCGCTGCGCGAGCGGATCGTCACCGCGCTGGGCGAGCTGGGTGGTGAGCTGCGTGGCTGACTCCGGTTCCAGCGGCGAGCAACGGAGCGCGAGTGGCGCTCAGCACTCCAGGCCCGGCGCTCCGCGGGTGCTCGTCGCCGGCGCGACCGGCTTCGCCGGTGCCCTCGCCGCCCATCTGCTCTGGCGCCACCCCGGCTTTGAGCTGGTGGGCATCACCGGACGCTCGGAGACAGGACGGCGGCTTGAGGACCTCTACCCGCGCTACCGCGTGCCACTGGAGATCCAGCCGCTGCACCTCGACGGCCTGGAGCAGATAGACGCGGCGATCGTCGCCTACCCGCACGCGGCCGCGGCGCCTACCGTGGCTGCGCTGCTCGATCGTGGTGCGCGCGTCATCGATCTCAGCGCCGACTTCCGCCTGAGCGACCTGGCCACCTACGAGCACTGGTACGGGCAGCACCCGCGCCCCGATCTGCTGGCGCAGGCGGTCTACGGCCTCACCGAGCTGCACCGCGAGCGCATCGCCTCCGCGCGCATCGTCGCCAACCCCGGCTGCTATCCGACGGCGGCTGTCCTGGGGCTCGCTCCACTCGCTCGCGCCGGCCTGATCGCCGATGTCGTCATCGACGCCAAGCAGGGACTCTCTGGCGCGGGGCGTACCTTCGATGACACAACCCATCTGTCCATGGCCGGCGAGAACATAACCCCCTACAAGGTTGCCCAGCACCGCCATACGCCCGAGATCGAGCAGCAGCTGAATGATCTCGATCCCGCCCACCCTGATCTGCCCGTGCAGTTCCAGGCCCACCTCGTGCCCCTCGATCAGGGCGAGCTGGCCAGCTGCTACGTAACGCCCCCACGGGCCGTGGCCGCACGTGAGTTGGCGCAGCTCTACCACGGCGCCTACGCTGAGGAGCCCTTCGTCGAGGTCGTAGACGCTCCACCAGGGGTGCGGGAGGTGCGCGAGACCAACTTCTGTCGTCTCTTCGCGGCCGCGGACGAGCACACCGGCAAGGTGCTGATCTTCTCGGCCATCGACAACCTCTGGAAGGGCACCTCCTCGCAGGCGATCCAGAACCTAAACCTGATGTTCGGCCAACCCGAGACGGCGGGTCTGACATGAGCACGTACGCTCCGCGCGGTGACCAGACGGCCGCCGGCCCGCCGCAGCCGTTCTTTCACTCGCGCTGGTCGCCACGCCCCGAGCACGTCACGGACCTCGGACCGGATGCGGGTCTGCCCGACGGCTTCCGCGCCGCCGGCGTCGCCTGTGGGATCAAGCCATCCGGCAACCACGATCTCGGCATCCTCGTGTGCGACGCCGAGCAGCCCACAAGCGCGGCGCGCTTCGCCGATACGGGCACGCCCGCCGCTCCCGTGCTCGTTAGTCAGCAGCACTGCCGCCTCGATGCCCTGCGCGCCGTGCTCGCCAACTCGGGCTGCGCTAACGCCGCGACCGGTCGGCGCGGGCTCGACGACGCCGCCAAGACCCAGGGCGCCGTCGCGATGGCCGTTGGCATCAAGCCGGATGAGGTCGCGCTGGGCTCCACGGGAAGCATCAGCCACTACCTGCCGATGGACAACGTGCTGCGCGGCATCCTCGACGCCAGCTCACAACTGCGCCAGGAGGGCGATGGCGACTTCCAGCAGGCCATCCAGACGACCGACGCCTTGCAGAAGCGCGCCAACCTCGAGCTGCGGCTGCCTTCCGGCACCGTGCGCCTCAGCGCGCAGTGCAAGGGCGCGGGCATGATCTCCCCGCGCTTTGCCACGATGCTCTGCCACGTACAGACCGACGCTGTGCTGCAGGCACACACGGCCGATCTGCTGCTGAGCGTCTGCGTGCAGCGCTCCTTCGACCGCTGCAGCGTGGACGGCCAGCTTTCCACCAACGACACTGCCATCCTGATGTGCTCGGGCGCCTCCGGCGTGCTCGTGGCGCCCGAGAGCGAGGACGAGCTGCGCCTCGGCGAGGCGCTCGACGCGCTCCTGCGCCAGCTCGCGATCCTGATGGTCAGGGACGGCGAGGGCGCCGGTCGCATTGCCCGGGTGCTCGTGCGTGGCGGGCATGAGCCGAGCGTCGAGACCGCCGCGCGCGCCGTCGCAAACTCCCCGCTCGTGAAGACCGCCCTCCACGGCGCGGACCCCAACTGGGGGCGCATCGTGCAGGCGATCGGCGGCGCGCTGGGCGCGCGGGGACCGTTACCGGCGCCGTTGGCAATCGATATCTCGATCGAGGGGATCCAGGTGTGCTCCGCGGGCGCCGCCATCCCCTACGACGAGGCTGCGCTCGCCCAAGCTGTCCAGGCCGAGGAAGTCGAGTACGACATTACCCTGCCTGGCGATGGCGCCGAGACCGAGGTGTTCTTCTCCGACCTCTCGCACGAGTACGTAACCATCAACGCCGACTACACGACCTAGTGGGAGCATCCCGATGCCCTCGACCCCCAATCCGGAGGTTCGCCCGATGCGCGACGTAGGCACGCTGCTCGAGGCCCTGCCATACATCCGCGAGTTCCACCACAAGACGGTGGTCATCAAGTACGGCGGCGCCGCCATGGAGGACCCGCAGCTACGCGAGGAGTTCGCGCGCGATGTCGTGCTGCTCAAGTACGTCGGCCTCAGTCCCATCGTCGTGCACGGCGGCGGCCCCGACATCACGGCCTACATGGAGCGCCTCGGCCTGCCCGTCGAGTTCGTCGCCGGCCTGCGCGTGTCCGACGCCGACACCGTCGAGGTCGCCAAGATGGTGCTCGTCGGCAAGGTCAACAAGGAGATCGTCATGCGCATCAACCGCCACGGCCAGCCCGCGGTAGGGCTCTGCGGCGATGACGGCTCACTTTTCCGAGTCGCCCGCCGCTCCGGGCCGGCGGGTGAGGACATCGGCTTCGTCGGGCGCATCGAGCGCGTCAACGTCGATGTGCTCAACCACGTCTCCTCCGACTACATCCCCGTCATCGCCTCCGTCGGCGCGGACCGCGACGGGCACTCCTACAACGTCAACGCCGACGAGGCCGCCGGCGCTGTCGCCCGCGCGCTCGGCGCCTACAAGATGATCTTCCTTACCGATGTCCCCGGTTGGCTCGCCGACCCTCAGGACCCCGATTCGCTCATCGGGCAGGCCACGGCCGAGCAGGTCAAAGAGGCTCTGCCGGGACTTGAGGGAGGCATGCGACCCAAGCTCCAGGCCTGCCTCGATGCGATCCAGGGAGGCGTCAACTCCGCCCACATCATCGACGGGCGGCTGCCCCACTCACTCCTGCTGGAGCTCTTCACCGACGCAGGCATCGGTACCAAGGTCGGTGTCGCACCGTGAGCCTGGCGGCCCTGCAGGAGCTCGAGGGCGATTGCGTCATTCCCTCCTACGCGCGCTTCCCCGTCGAGTTCGTACGCGGCGAGGGTCCCTATCTGTGGGACGCTGAAGGCAATGAGTACCTCGACTTTCTCTGCGGTGTCTCGGTCACCAATGTGGGGCATTGCCATCCGCTGGTGGTGGCGGCCGCGCGCGAGCAGCTCGGCCGGCTCATGCACGTCTCCAATCTCTTCTATACCGAGCCGGCGATGCGCCTGGCCGCGCGCCTCTCGCGCTCCTCGCTCGGCGGCAAGGTCTTCTTCGCCAACTCCGGGGCAGAGGCCAACGAGGCCGCGATCAAGCTTGCCCGCAAGGCGCGCCCGGGCGGGGACATCGTGTCGGTCCACCAGGCCTTCCACGGACGCACCTACGGAGCGCTCTCGGCAACTCCCCAGGAGTCAAAGCAGGCTCCGTTCGCGCCGCTCGTGCCCGGCTTTCACGCGATCGTGCCCGAGCCGGACGCCATGCGCGCTGCCGTCGGCGCCGATACCGCAGCCGTCTTGCTCGAGCCGATCCAGGGTGAGACCGGCGTCAACGTCCTCTCCGAGGAGTTGTTGCACGCGGCGCGCGCGGCCTGCGACGAGCACGGTGCGGCGCTGATCTTCGACGAAGTCCAGTGCGGCATGGGTCGCACGGGCTCGCTCTGGGCCTACCAGCAGACTGGCGTAGTGCCTGATGCGCTCACCGCCGCCAAGGCGCTGGGCGGCGGACTGCCCATCGGTGCGCTGGTGACCGGCCCAAGGCTCGCCGACGTCCTCGCCCCCGGTGACCACGGCTCCACCTTCGCCGGCGGCCCCGTCATCGCGTCCGCCGCGCTCGCCGCGCTTGACATCATCGACGATCCGGAGCTGCTTGCGCATGTGCGTGAGCTCGGCCAGCGTCTCAGCGCTGGCCTGGAAGCGCTGCCGCATGTCCTTGCCGTTCGCGGCCGCGGACTGATACTTGCCTGCGAGCTCGATGTCGCCGCGCCGGACGTCGTGCGCCAGGCGCTGCTCGAGCAGCGCCTGATCCTCAATGCAACCGGCCCCAGCACTGTCCGCTTTCTGCCTGCGCTGATCATCGATGAGGGTCACGTGGATGAGGCGCTGCGGCGGTTGGGCGCCGTGCTGGAGGACTGACGTGGCGCGGAGAGCGCTGCCTCGAGCTCATCGACAAACGGGCCTTACGAGGACTTGACGTGGTTGCTGCACACCGCCGCCCAGCAAGGGCTCTATCAGAAGCTCGGCTTCAGTTCGCGGGCCGTGTACCCGCTCATGGAGCGCCGCCGCCGTAAGGTTGCTGGGGAAACGCCCTACGTCGATGACTAGCGCGACACCCGCAGTGAAGACCTGTCCATGCCGATCTCGATAACGCGCGCGACGCGGTCCATGTCGGCGTCGTGTGCGAGCAACGTGGCTCCTTTACGCCATGCCACGGACGCGATCATGCAGTCGACTATCCCCCTCGGTGTGACGCCCGCCGCGCGGCAGCGTCTGTAGATCCGCACGGCGCCGTCGAAGTCGGTCACCGTCTCGAAGCTCAACAGCGCAAAGCGCTCCAGCAGGCGGCGCAGATTTTCTTCCCGCCGCTCATCGCGTGCGCCGGCGAGCACCTCCATGATGATGGGCTCGCTGACCGCGACGGGAGCATCCATGTCGATCAGTTCCGAGAGGCGGTGATCGACGGAGCTGTTTGTTGCCCGGTCGTACTCGATCCACGCCGAGGTATCAACCAGGATCACGCGACCGCGTGCGGCAAGGTGTCGGCGGGGATTGTGGAGATCGCATGCGCTCCTCGCATTGCCCGGGCTTCCTCGATGGTCATTGGCTGTCCGGCCAAATGTCGCAATGCAAGATCGACAGCCGCGGTCTTGGTACGCACTCCATAGCGCTCCATGATCGTCTGGATATACGTGTCCTCAAGCTCTATATTCGTTCGTGCCATACTCATACACCTAGTTTACACGCTATGTGTAGCTTGCGTGTAGTACGGCGGTTGGCGTGTCCCAGTAGCCTTCCCGGCCCATGTCCGGGCCCGCAAGCGACCCTACCTTCCCTCCGCGCACCGCTTCCTACGAGGCCGATCCCGAGCAGGTCAAACGTGTGCTGCTGCTCTACTCGGGCGGCCTGGATACGAGCGTGATGCTGAAGTGGATTCAGGACCGTTACGAAGCGGAGGTGGTCTGTCTCACCGTGAACCTCGGGCAGCCGGGCGAGGACTACGAGGTGATCAAGGGTAAGGCGCTGCGCCTGGGAGCGCTCGCATGCCACATCGTGGACGCGCGCGAGGAGTTCGCACGCGAGTTTGTGCTGCCAGCGATCAAGGCCAACGCGCTCTACGGCGGCGGCTATCCGCTGTTCACCGCGCTCGGCCGGCCGCTGATCGCCAAGCTCGCAGTCGACTACGCGCGTAGCAGTGGCTGCGACACGATCGCTCACGGCTGCACCGGCAAGGGCAACGACCAGGTGCGCATCGAGGTCACCGTCGCCACGCTCGCCCCCGAGCTGAAGGTGATCGCACCGGTGCGCTCCTGGCAGATGGGCCGTGAGCAGGAGATTGCCTACGCGCGCGAGCACGGCATACCCGTCAAAGGCGGGACCGAGGTGGCCCCCTACTCCATCGATGACAACCTCTGGGGGCGCTCTTCGGAGGGTCGCTGGATCGAGGATCTCTCGCACGCGCCCGACGACGACGTCTTCCAGCTCGTCACGCGCCCCGAGCTTGCGCCTGATGAGGCCGAGGTCCTCACCGTCGAGTTCGAAGCAGGCGCACCGGTCGCCCTCAACGGCGAGCGCATGGAGCTCGTACCCTTGCTCGAACGCGCCGCCGAGATCGCCGCTCGACATGGTGTCGGCATCGTCGACCACATCGAGGATCGCATCGTTGGCTTGAAGGTGCGCGACATCTACGAGGCGCCTGCCGCGGCCATCCTCCTGCCCGCCCATCAGGAGCTCGAGCAGCTCGTCTGCACCATCCACCAGAACCAGTTCAAGCCCCAGCTCGATCGCCAGTGGGCCTATCTCGTCTACGCCGGTCTCTGGTGGGAGCCTCTGCGCGCGGATCTTGACGCCTACATGCAGTCCGTCAACGAGCACGTCACCGGCAGCATTGGCCTCAAGCTCTATAAGGGCACGGCGCGCGTGATCACGCGCGCTTCGCCGGGCGCGGTCTACGACGCCGCGCTGGCGTCCTTCGCCGAGTCCGGCGGTCTCTTCGCACAGACGGCCGCGCCCGGCTTCATCGAGCTGTGGTCGTTGCAGTCACGCATGGCCTGGCGCTTGCGCCACGAGTCCTGACGTCACGTCCGACCACACCCATACCCTGGCCTGGAGCTTGATGGCAGAGGGCGACAGGACCCCGGGCGAGGAGTCCCCCGGCAGCTCCAGTGAGCGTGACCTCCTGGCGGCTCGCCGTGCGCGCCGCGCGGAGCTTGGCGATGCCGCACTGATACGACGGGCCGAGGCTGCCGAGGTGACCGTGCGCACGCTGGAGTCCCATCTGGCCGATCTACGCCGACGAGTGCGGGAGGCCGAGGAGGAGCAGCGGCGTGTGGCCGAGCAGCTCGCCGCGCGCGAGCATGAGCTGCGGCGCGTCAAGCAGCGTGAGTACGCAGAGCAGCAGTTGCGCGTCGAGGCCGAGGAACAGCGCGAGCGTTTGGAGCGCGAGCAGCGCGGAGAGCTCGATCGCCTGCAACGACGCTTAGGCGCCGGTGAGCGCCACGCACGCGAGCTCGCCGATCGCCTGGAGGTTGTGCGCCGCGAGCTCTCCGAGGCTGAGCAGGAGGCCGCCACCGGCCGCGCCGCCGCGCGTGGCGCCGAACAGGAGCTGGCCAAGCGCGAGCGGGAGCTGGCTGAGCGCGAGCGGGAGCTGGCGCGCAGAGAGCTGCTCCTGGAGCAGCAGATCCAGGATCTAAACCACAGCCGCGCCCGCATGGAGTCGATCGTCCAGGAGCTGAAGGGCATCGCGGTGCAGTTGCGAGGAGTCGTGCAGTCGGAGGCGTCCCCAGCTGAGCGCGCTCGCAAAGAGCCCGATCGCGAGGAGATGGCCCAGGCACTCGCCGCTGCCGTTGCCCGCCTGCGTGCTCGCGTCGCCTCCCCGCCTGAGTCCGAGCCGGAGGTCGAGCCCGAGGCCGCAGCCAGGTCGGAGCCGGCGGCGGCCGCGCCCCAGGTCGAGCCGGAAGTTGCGGCCGGGTCGGAGCCGACAATGGGCGCTGAGCCTGTGCCTGCTGCGCTCGACGAGCCCGAGCCTGAGCCCGCGCACGCGCAATTCATCCCTCGTGTACTGCCTTTGGGTGGCCAGCGCGAGTCGTGGCTGGCGCCCGCGATCCGCAGGGTGGCCGCAGAGCGGGACGCGAAGCTGGCGGGCGAGCTGATCTGTGAACTGCTGCCGGCGCAGCGTCTGAAGCGGGCTCTGACATACACGCTGAGGATCGAAGGATTGGGCGACGTGCAGGTGCGCGTGGAGGGTGAGCGCGCCACTGTGCGCAGGCCATCCACAGGCAGCGTCGAGAGCTTCTCCGGCACCGAGCGCGGCGCCTTCCTGCTGGAGGGACCCGTGACGGCCTTCGCGGAGCTGGCGGCCGGCGGGGCAGGACGGCGGCTACCCGGCGTCAAGGTGCGTGGCTCAAGGCGCAAACTGCGCCGGTTGCTGGCGACGCGCCGCAAGCCGCTGGCGCTCTCAGACCTCGCGGAGGGCGGCATCACGATCTGGCCCGGGCTGTTGCTGCTGGCGCTCTCGGAGGCGATCGATCCCCAGTGGACGCAGGGACACAGCTTCATCTTGGCGTTCGCCATCACAGGCCCGCCGAGCGCGACGCTGTATGTACAGGTACGCGATGGCGAGCCGCTGGCAGTCACGCGGATGCGCTCCGAGCAGCCGCTGAGCACGGTTCACCTGGATGAGCAGGCCTTTTTGCTCGTGCTCTGCGGAGCGCCGCTGCCGCCCACCGTGCAGGTGCTGCTCGAGGGGTCAGCAGAGCCTCTGTCGCTGCTGCTGGGCTGGTCGGATCGGGCCCAGGGCCTGGCCCGCTAGTCCGCCGTCGCGACGCCTAGTATCTCCGGTGGTGAGCAAGCCGACCTGCGCCCATCTGCATGTGCACTCCGAGTACTCGCTGCTCGATGGCGCCTGCAAGATCGAGGCTCTCGCCGCGCGCGCGGCGCAGTTCGACCAGCCCGCCCTGGGTCTCACAGATCACGGCGTGATGAATGGGGCCGTTGAGCTCTACCAGGCCTGTGCCAAGCACGATGTCAAGCCGATCATGGGCTGTGAGATCTATCTCGTGGAGGATCACACCGCCTCGGGTCCCGGCAAGGTCGAGCGCAATCACCTGACGCTGCTGGCGGCCAATAACGCCGGCTACCGTAACCTCGTCAAGCTCTCCTCCGCCGGTTTCCTGGAGGGCCTGCAGCGGGGCAAGCCAACCGTGGATCTGCACCAGGTCCAGCAGCACTCCGAGGGAGTGATCGCGCTCACCGGCTGCCTGGCTTCGCGCTTCTGCCAGCGTCTGCTGGAGGACCGCCCGCAGGACGCACGTGCGCACGCGGATGATCTATTGCGCATCTTCGGCCCCGAGAATGTCTACTTTGAGTTGCAGAAGAACGGTCTCGCGCCGCAGGAGAAGTGCAACGAGGGCATCGTCAAGATCGCGCGCGAGGTCGCGGGCAGCCTGGTGGGCACGGGCGACGTGCACTATCTGCGCCGCGAGGATTACGACCACCACACCGCGCTGTTGTGCGTTCAGACCAAGAGCACGCTGGCCGCGCCGAAGCTGACGTTCGATACCAACGAGTTCTATCTGCGCGACTCCCGCGAGATGGCCGACGCATTCGCGCAGTGGCCCGAGGCGATCGCCAACACCTTGCAGATCGCTGAGCGCTGCTCGGTGGAGCTGGAGCTGGGCAAGCAGTTGATCCCCAGCTTCGATACCCCCGACGGCACACCCGAGCGCGAGTACCTGCGTGCGCGCGTGGAGGAGGGGATGCGCTTGCGTTACGGCGCCCCGCCGCCCGCACATGCCCTGGAACGGATGGAGCTGGAGTTGGGCGTGATCGACCGCATGGGCTTCAACGCCTATTTCTTGATCGTCTGGGACTTCGTCGCCTACGCCAAGCAGAACGGCATCGCGGTGGGACCGGGCCGCGGCTCGGCAGCGGGATCGATCGTCTCCTACTGCCTGCAGATCACCGATGTCGATCCCCTGCGCTACGACCTCCTGTTCGAGCGCTTCCTCAACCCCGAGCGGGTATCGATGCCGGACATCGACATCGATTTCTCCGTGCGCGGGCGCGAGCAGGTGATGCGCTATGTGACCGACAAGTATGGACGCGAGTCCGTCGCGCAGATCGTGACCTTCGGCAAGATGTTCCCCCGTGCGGCCACGCGCGATGCCGCGCGCGTGCTTGGTTTCGACTACGGCGCCGGCGACCGCTTGGCGAAACTGATTCCCGACCCGATCATGGGTCGTGCGCCCTCTTTCGAGGACTGCCTGAAGCCCGGTGAGCCGCTGCGCAAGGCCTATGACGAGGAGCCCGACGCGCGCAAGATTGTCGATGTGGCCAAAGGCCTGGAGGGGATCGTGCGCAATTCCTCCATCCACGCCGCCGCCGTGGTGATCGCCGACCGCCCGCTCACCGACATCGTGCCATTGCAGCTTGCCGACGCGGGCACCAGCGAGGGCGAGCGTGTGTTCCGCACGGTCACGCAGTTCTCGATGAAGCCGATCGAGGAGATCGGCCTGCTGAAGATGGACTTCCTCGGTTTGCGCAACCTCGACGTGATCGAGGACGCCTTGGACATCATCGAGCGCTCCGCGCAAGGCGCAAATGGTGAGCCCGGCGTACGCCCGGACATGACCAACCTGCCGCTGGATGACGCAAAGACATATGAGATGCTCGCGCGTGGCGACTCCGTGGGCGTGTTCCAGTTCGAGTCCGAGGGCATGCGTGAGGCGCTCAAGAAGGTGCGCCCCGACGAGTTCAACGATCTCGTCGCGCTCAATGCGCTCTACCGGCCGGGAGCGATGGACCAGATCCCGGTGTACGCGAAGGGCAAGCGCAATCCCGAGCAGATCACCTACTCCGACGAGCGCCTGCGGCCGATCCTCGAGTCCTCCAAGGGCGTGATCCTCTACCAGGAGCAGGCGATGCAGATCGCCAAGGAGTTGGCGGGCTTCTCAGGAGCCAAGGCTGACGATTTGCGCAAGGCCATCGGTAAGAAGAATCGTCAGGCGATGGCCGCCTTGAAGCCCGAGTTCGTGGCGGGCTGCCGCGCCTCGGGCACGAACTCCCAGGTGATCGATCTGCTCTGGCAGACCAACGAAAAGTCGGCGGATTACTCCTTCAACAAGTCCCACGCCGCCTGTTACGGGCTGATCGCCTACCGCACAGCATGGCTGCGTGCCAACTACCCAGCGGAGTACATGGCGGCGCTGATCTCCTCGGTGATGTCAACCAAGGACAAGGTGCCCTTCTTCGTGGCCCGCTGCGAGGAAATGGGCATCGAGATCCTGCCCCCCGACGTCAATCTCTCCGACCACGAGTTCACCGTCGTGGCGGGCAACATCCGCTTTGGCCTCGATGCCGTCAAGGGCGTGGGCTACCAGGCGGTGGAGGCGATCAAGCGTGCGCGCGAAGAGGGCGGTGAGTTCACCTCGCTGTGGGATTTCTGCGAGCGCGTGGATAACCGCGCGGTCAACAAGAAGGCGATCGAGGCGCTGATCAAGTGCGGTGCGCTGGGCTCCACCGGCGCCACGCGCAAGGGCATGCTGGCTGTGCTGGAGCAGGCCCAGGGCGCGGGCCAGAAGGCCCAGCAGGACGCGCTCATCGGCCAGGGCTCGATCTTCGATCTCGATCCCGCACCTGCCGCGGGGGACGCCGCCGCCGACCCCGACCGTGCCGCTGTGCCCTCAGCGGGTGCGAGCCCGATGCGGCGCGAGGGCGCGGGCGGGTGGGGACTCAATTACCCCATGATCTCTGCGGAGGAGTTCGACCAGGCCGAGCTCTTGGCGGTCGAGAAAGAGGCGATCGGCCTGTTCATCTCCGCGCATCCGCTCAAGCCCCTACGCGAGGCGATGCGCGCGCGTGTGGACTGCTCACTCGCCGCGCTGGCCGAGCGTCGTGACAAGGACTGGGTAACGGTCGGTGGGATCATCACCGAGGCCAAGCGCATCCGCACGCGCAATGGCGATCACATGCTGTTCGCCACGCTCGATGATCTCGAGGGAGCGGTGGAGATCTTGGTATTCGGCAAGGCGATGGCCGAGCACGAGGCGGCGCTCGCGATCGACCAAGTGGTGCTGGTGCGTGGCCGGGTGGATCACAAGGAGGCCGGCAAGACGTGTGTGGTGGTGCAGTCGGTGGAGACCTTCGCGCCAACCGAGCAGGAGGTCGAGCAGGCCAATGCGGCCGCCAAGGCCAAGGCAGCCAAGCAGAGCGAGGAGCCCCAGTCGGTACACGTCCGCGTGGATCTCGCGAACCTCGCGGAGGGCGCGATCGAGGACTTCAAGCACCTCGCCGAGAGCTTCCCCGGAAGCGTCGAGGTGGTGCTCGAGCTGATCGGCGATGCCGGTAGACGCTGGCTGAAGCTGGGTGACGCCTACCGTGTCTCGCCCGTCCCCGCGCTGCATGCTGAGTTGGCGCAGATCTTTCCGCCGGCGGATGCGACGACTGAGCCGGCGGCTGCCTTGGCCGCGGCCTAGCTGCGGACCAGGCCCTTTGCTCGCAGCTTCATCAGCAGAGCAACTTCAGCTTGTGTAGGCCCTGAACGCTCCACTCCGGGTGTCTCCAGCACGCAGGCCAGACCCTCGAAGGCAGGAGTGGAGAGGAAGACCGTGCAGCCCTCTTCACCCAACTCGCCCTCGCCAGCATTGGCGTGGCGGTCGCGGTTTGAGCCCAGCGGGGTCTGGGAGTCGTTGAAGTGCAGCGAGCCCAACCGCTCCAGCCCAATCTTCTCCGATACCTGCGCGATCAGATCATCCATGCCCGCGCGAGTGCGTATGTCATAGCCGGAGGCCAGCAGGTGGCAGGAGTCCAGGCACAGTCCCAGTCGCTGCTCGCCGCCAGCCGCTGCGATGAGGTCTGCGAGCTCCTCGATCGAGCGTCCCAGGGTGCCGCCCGTGCCTGCGGTGTTCTCCAGATGCAGCATGCATCCTTCGCTCTCCTGCAAAGCCTCGGCGATCGTGGCCCCGGCGCGCACGATGGCCTGGTTGACATCGCCGGTCTTGGCCGAGCCCGGATGCAACACGACACCCTGGGCGCCGATCTGCTGGCCCACGCGCAGCGAGTGGATGAGCGAGGTCAGCGTCTTGGCGCGCATATCCGCGTCCTCGGAGGCACAGTTGAGCAGGTAGACGGCATGAATCAGCACGGCATCGATTGAGCTCTTGGCCCTGGCCTCGCGGAAGGCCGCGATGTCCTCCTCGGGGTAGGCGGTGGGTCGCCACTGGCGCGGGGACTGGTTGAAGATCTGAATCGCGCGCGCGCCGAGCGCTTCGCCGCGCTCGATCGCCTTGGGCAGGCCGCCAGCCGGTGAGACATGAGCTCCGATTAGCATGGGCAAACCCTATGCGTTTGCGTTTCGCTCCATCGCCCACGGGCGCCCTGCACATCGGCGGCGCTCGCACGGCGCTGTTCAACTGGCTGCTGGCGCGCGGCGCTCGCTCGCGGGGGCAGGCAGGCGGTGAGCTGGTGCTGCGCATCGAGGACACCGACCGCGAGCGCTCCACAGCGGCGAACGTCGAGCAGATCCTCGACGCGCTGCGCTGGCTGGAACTCGACTGGGACGAGGGGCCGATCCTCCAGTCCGAGCGCGCCGAGCGCCACCGCGAGGTGCTGCAGGGATTGCTCGAGTCCGGGCACGCATACCGCTCAAGCGCCACCGCGCAGGACGTGAAGGCCTACAAAGAGCGCCACGGTGTGCAGCGGGGCTTTCGCGGCGAGGGGCGCGCAGGCCCAGAGGATCAGACAGAGGGTGCCGTACGCCTGAAGGTGCCCGATGAGGGAGCCACGGTGGTGCACGATGTCATCCGCGGCGACACGCGCTTTGAGCACCTGCATCTGGATGACCCCGTGATCGCCAGATCGGACGGCTCCGTGCTCTACAACTTCGCGGTCGCCGTAGACGATCTGGATGCCGGTATCACCCACGTGGTGCGCGGCGAGGACCACCTGTCGAACACCCCCAAGCAGCTGCTCGTACTGGAGGCTCTGGGAGCGCCTCAGCCGCTGTATGCGCACCTGCCGCTGTTGCACGGCCCCGACGGGCGCAAGCTCTCAAAGCGCCACGGCGCCGCCTCGGTGCAGGAGCTGCGCGAGGCCGGATTCCTGCCTGAGGCTGTGCGCAACTACCTGGCGCTGCTGGGGTGGGGCGCGGATGACGATGCCACGATCCTCTCGACCGAGGAGCTCATCGAACGGTTCGCGCTGGAGCGCGTGAGCCGCAATCCGGCGCAGTTCGATGAGACCAAGCTGCGCTGGCTGAACGGCGTCTACATCCGCAACCTGGCGCCGGCTGAGCTGGCCAGGCGCCTGGAGGAGTTCACAGGACGACCGGGCCTCGCGCAGGCGGCGAGGATCAGCCAGGAGAAGATTCAGACGCTGGCGGACTTCTGGCCGCTGGCCGGTTTCTTCTTCGACGGGGTCGCCGAGGATCAGAGCGCGCGCGCGAAGTGGCTTGACGAGCACGGCAGGAAGGCGCTTGCCGAGCTGCGCACGGCGCTGGCCGAGAGTGCGAGCTTTGACGAGGCGGGCGTTCAGCAGACGCTTGATGCGGTGCAGGAGCGTTTACAGGTCAAGCCACGCGAGCTCTACCAGCCACTGCGTGTTGCGCTCGCCGGCACGGCGATCTCCCCGGGGATCTTCGAGAGCGTGGCGCTGCTCGGCCGCGAGGAGACGCTGCGGCGCATCGACGCGGCGCTGGCAGAGGTGCCGGCGGTATAGCTCAGGCCGGTGGCCAGTCGAATTCGGTAAGGCTCAATTATTCGTCCATCCCTGCCGATAGGTGAGGCAATACGCGCCCAACGGAATGGGCGTGGGCGATTCCACGGCAGGAAGGCGAAACATGCAGGTAGCAGCATCCAAGCCAAAGGGGGAGGCGAAAGGGAGACCCGCCGGCGCGGGCGCACGCCACCAGAACGAGGGTCACGGTCGGCGCCTCACGCAGGCCTTCGAAGCGCTGGAGGCGTTTCCGGCGCTGGCAGAGTCACGCAAGCGGCTGCTGGCGGTGACAGCCAAGGAGCACGTGGCCACCGCGGACGTGGTGAGCGCCGTGGAGTCCGACGTGGCGCTGATAATCGCCGTGTTGCGCATGGCCAATCAGGCACAGGGCACCCGCGGGCGCGTCGACACCGTGGTGGGCGCCGTTGAGCTCATCTCCCCGCAGGCTGTACAGGCGCTTGCGAGCCGTCTGCGCACCTTCGACTTCTTCGAGCGCGCGAGCGTATGGGATGCCGCGCCCGAGCGCTTTCGCCTGCACGCGCTGGCCACGCAGCACGCCGCTGACAGGCTCGCGGGCGAGGTTGGCTACGAGCACCGCGACCGCCTGACCGTCACGAGTCTCCTGCACGACATCGGCAAGCTCGTGCTGCTGCACGCCTATCCCGGCTATCCCGATCAGGTGCATCAGGGCGCGCAGACGCCCGAGGAGCGCGTCCACCAGGAGCGCCGCGAGCTGGGTGTCGACCACGCCTTGGTTGGCGGGGTGCTCGCCCGGCGCTGGGGCATGCCGGTGGGCGTGGCCACGGTGATCGAACGCCATCACAGCCCCGAGGCGGTGGGGGAGGCGGCATTCGTGCGTCTCGCCGACATGCTTGCCCACTACGAGCAGGGCGCACCGGTCTCCCCCGCGGAGATGTTGCAGAGCGCGCGCATGATCGGCCTCGGGCCGAGCGAGCTGCGCCGCGTGATGTATGAGCTGCCAAACCCCGTCAACCAGCGCCAGCGCCACGTTGATCCCTGTCCGCTCTCCGGGCGCGAGCTGAGCGTGTTGCAGCGTCTCGCAGAGGGCAAGGTCTACAAGCAGATCGCGCACGAGCTGACGCTCTCAACCAGCACGGTACGCACGCACCTGCACAACATCTACGGCAAGCTCGGAGCCGTGGATCGCGCCCAGGCCGTCCTGATCGCCACCGAGCGCGGCTGGTTGTAGAGGAACTCAACGACGCCCAGCGATCGTCCCTGGGCGTTGTTCCGTAGCATCGCTTGCGTGCTTTCGATCACGAGCAAGTCTCCCTATGCCCTGCTGGCGTTGGCCGAGCTGGGACACAGCGGGGGCGCTGGGCCGGTGCCGATCGGCGACCTGGCAAAGCGCAGGGACGTTCCGGTGCAGTTCCTGGAGCAGTTGTTCGCGGTGCTGCGGCGCGCGGGCGTGCTGAGCTCGCAGCGTGGCGTGAAGGGCGGCTATATGTTCGCCCGTGACCCCGCGGAGGTGAGCGTGCTCGAGATCGTAGAGCTGCTGGACGGACCACTGGGTCGGGACGCGCAGGGCGTGTTCGCGGACGCGGCGAGCGCCGCGCGCAAGGTGCTCGAAGGGGTCAGCATCGCGGATGTGATCGAGCGCGAGGCGCGCGAAGCGGGCGCGAGCATCTACTACATCTGAGCGGTGGCTCGTGCGCGCTTGACAGCGTACATGGCCTTGTCGGCCGCGATCAGGGCCTGATCGTCGTGCAGGGTGCTGCTGTCGATCAGGGCGAAGCCCACGCTGCCGGCGAGGCGCACGACGGCGTCGCCGGCGTCCACGGTGCAGGCTTCGATGACGCGCATGAGGTCCTTGGTGACGATTTCCGCGCCCTGGAGGTCCATGTGGGGGAGCAGCACGGCGAACTCATCGCCACCGAGGCGGGCGACGAGATCGGTGGCGCGCAGCCTGCGGGTCAGCGTGCGCGCGACCGCTTTGAGGGCATCATCGCCGACCTTGTGACCATGACGATCGTTGACCTGCTTGAAGCCGTCGAGGTCGATCACAAGCAAGGCGGCCTGCTCCTCGTAGCGCTGGCAGCGTCCGATCTGGAGCTTCAGGTCATGCTCGAACAAGCGGCGGTTACGTAGGCCGGTGAGGGGGTCGTGATCGGCAAGATGGCGTAGGTGCTCTTCGAGGTGCTTGCGCTCGGAGATGTCCTGCATCTGCACGATGAAGTGCAGCGGCGCATCTTGGCGGTCGCGCACCAGCGAGATGGACAGCAGCGCTGACATCTTTTCGCCGGCGGCATTGAAATAGCGCTTCTCGGTCTGAAACGTGGTGATCTCGCCGTCCAGCAACTGCTGACGGCGAGCAGTGTCGTTGTTGGCATCCTCGGGGTGTGTGATGTCCGCGAAACGCTTGCCGATCAGCTCGCTGGAGGTGTAGCCCGTGATCTCGCAGAGGGCCTGGTTGACGAGCACCCAGCGGCCCTCCTGGTCGATCAGGCCGGTGCCGATCGGAGCCCGCTGGAAGACCAGTTCGAAGCGCTCGCGCGAGTGCCCGCCAGCGGTATCGCCAGCGGCAGCGTCGCCTGGGGAAGTGTCGTCGGCGGGCGCGGCGCCCGCTGAGGACTGGGCCGGCGGTGAACTGTCGAGGATAACCGCCACGCCACCCGCGATCACCGCTGGGTGTGGTGGGGGCTGCTGCTGCACACAGAGCGGACCTACGTCGATCGTGAGGCTGTGGACGCTGCCTGTGGCGCGAATCTTGCGCGAGCGCGTGTCGCCATCCAAGGCCGAGCGGCAGAGGGGCTCGATCTCCTTCCACAGCTCCGACGGGAAAGCATGGGCGATGGGCATGCCCACTCGATACACGGACTGGTCGTGGCCGTCGTGAAGTGCGTGACCAGCGACGAGCGTGAAGCGCAGCTCGGAGTCGAAGACCATGATCGAGGCGTCCGGCAGCTCGCGCAGGGCGGCGATTGCGGCGTTGGGATCCGCGACACCTAGCAGGGGGACCCGATGTTCGGACGCCGCCATGCATGTGTTTTCGGTCACAAGTTCGGGTCTGCGAGATATGGGCGCTTCATTGCGTGTCCTGGCAGGCCCCGCTGGGCACTGGCCACTATGCTCGGGGAGCCATATGCCCCAAATCCCGATCAACATTTCAGAGCTTGTGGGAGGGACGCCGCTTGTGAGCCTGCCGCGCATGCTCGGGGATCGCGCGCGCGAGAACGGCGTAGAGCTGGTAGCGAAGCTGGAGTCGCTGAACCCAGGGGGCAGTGTGAAGGACCGCATCGGGGTGGCGATGATCGAGGCGGCCGAGGCGGAGGGGCGTATCGAGCCGGGACGCAGCACGATCGTGGAGGCCACGAGCGGCAACACAGGGATCGCGTTGGCTCTGGTATGCGCAGCCAAGGGCTATGAGCTCGTGCTGACGCTGCCGCAGGGGATGAGCCGCGAGCGCGAGTGCCTGCTGAAGCTGTACGGCGCGCAGGTGCGGATCACGGAGTCGATGGGCGGCATGCACGAGGCGGTGGCGGCGGCGCGCGAGCTGGCAAACGAGCCCGACGTGTTCCTACCCGATCAGTTCTCAAACCCAGCCAACCCGGAGGTGCACCGGCGCACGACGGGCCCCGAGATCGAGCGGGCATTGGAGGGCGAGGTGGACGTGCTGGTGGCGGGCGTGGGCACCGGCGGAACGATCACCGGCGCGGGGGAATACCTGCGCGAGCGTAACCCCGCGCTGCGGGTGGTGGCGGTGGAGCCGAAGGGCAGCGCGGTGCTCTCCGGCGGGGCACCAGGCCCTCACCGCATCCAGGGCATTGGCGCGGGCTTCGTGCCGCCGGTGCTCAACCGCGAGTTGCTCGATGAGGTGATGGCGGTCTCCGACGAGGACGCGATCCACACCGCCTGGCGCTGCGCGCGGCGCGAGGGCGTGCTGGCGGGCATCTCCTGTGGCGCGGCCCTGTGGGCGGCGCTGCAAATCGCCGAGCGCCCGGAGACCAGGGGCAAGCGCATCGTCGTCGTGATGCCGGACTCGGGCGAGCGCTACATATCCCAGGCATTCTTCGCACCTTGATTTTTTGAGAGGGCCGGCAAAGCCGGCCGTGTTGGCCGCGTATTGGTGGGACGCTACGCTGTGCTCAGCATGCTTGGAGTTGGCACCCTCGCGCGGGTCGCAAAGGAGCTGCGCTGTGATGTGAAGGCTGCCCGCGACCGCGATCCCGCCGCGCGCGGGGTGGGGCCCGCGGAGATCCTGGCGACATGGCCAGGCATCCATGCGCTGCTCAGCCACCGCCTCGCGCACGCGCTGCACGACGCGGGCATGCCGCTGCTGCCGCGCTCGCTGTCGATGGCCACACGGGCGCTGACGGGGATCGAGATCCACCCCGCGGCGGATATCGGACGGGGCCTGTTCATCGACCACGGCTCGGGCGTCGTGATCGGCGAGACCGCAAGCATCGGCAACGATGTGACGCTCTATCAGGGCGTGACGCTGGGCGGCACGGGCTTCGCCACCGGCAAGCGCCACCCCACGGTGCAGGATAACGTGACGATCGGCTCAGGCGCCAAGCTGCTCGGACCGATCACGATCGGCCACGGCGCCAAGATCGGCGCCAACAGCGTGGTGGTCACCGATGTGCCGCCGAACTCGACGGTCGTGGGCAACCCCGGCCATCCCGTGCGCGTGGACGGTCGCCGCCCGGAGGGACCCGATGCCGACTGGATCCACCTCCCCGACCCGATCGCCGAGGCGTTGCAGGGTCTCGCAAGCCGCATCGGCGCGCTGGAGCGCGCCGTCAGCGAGATCTCGGGCGCGGCCGCGCCCGAGGCGCCCGCCGAAGTGCGGCGGCTGCGGCCGGTGAAGGGGCAGAACCCCGCGGGGGGTTAGTAAAAAACCGTCCGGCAGCGGTGGCGGGGGCGGGCCTTGTAAGCCGGCGCCTGGCCACGGTTCCACAGCCACGCATCGAGGGTCCGCGGAGGGACTCCTGTGCGCTGAGCGATGAGCTCGCAGGCGTGCAGGGCGCAGGCGCGGATCTCGCGCTCGGCCCCACCGGGAGGCAGGATCGAGCCGGCATCGATGCGCGCGCTGAGGTCGTCGTCATAGATGAGGACGCCGTCGACGTGCAGGACGTGGGGTAGGAGGTTGTCGGCGAAGATCGTGAGGCGGTCGAGGTCGCTGAACTCGGCGACGCCGGCGAGGGTGAGGTCGTGGGGGACGATCTGGGCGCGCTTGAAGAAGGGCCGGTCGCCGAACATCGCCATGCCGTGCGCGAGCGTGTGGGCGAGGCGCTCCGCCGAGCGGGCGCAGTCCGCGATGAGGTCGAGCGCGCGGCGCGTGCCGAGGAAGCGGCCGAGTTGGCGCAGGGCCTGTGCGTAGAGGTTCATGAGCTCGAGATCAGGGGGCTGATCGAGGATGGCCGCGATCTCAAGGGTGCTCACCTGGCGCAGCCAGCTGGGATCGAGGACCGGTCGGTCTCTCCCCTTGCCTCTGTCCGCGCTGTGGGCGCGCACGTGATCGGCGAGATTCCAGGCGACTGTGAAATAGCCGCTGAGGGGCTGGCCATCGACGTGACGCTTGCGCAGCAGCGGAAACCAGCCGGAGCCGAAATTGATGGCGTCCAGCACGAGCAGGTAGTCGGCGACGTCGGCGGGAGAGCCCTCCAGGTAGTGGCGCTCGGGATCCAATGCCGGAGCCCACCCGTTCAGCTGCGGCTCCACCACTGCTACGGCATCGAGGTCGATGCGCACGTGCTCGGCATGGGCGGCGATGTGGGCGCAAGCGGAGCGCACCTCCTCGGTGAGCGTCACGCGCGCAACGTTAGCCGGCCTTAGGTTGTCCTGGGTCTGCGCGGGGCACCTCGGGGGCCTTGCGGCCGAGCCCACATCTATGCTGAGTGGCGATGGAAAACCCACATGCTGAGCACCTGCAGGAGCTGCTTGAGGGGTTGAACGAGCCCCAGCGCGAGGCGGTGACCCACGGCGAGGGGCCACTGCTGATACTGGCGGGCGCGGGCAGCGGCAAGACGCGGGTGCTGACCCATCGCATCGCCTTCCTGGTGTTCAGCGACCAGGCGCAGGCGGGCGAGATCCTGGCGATCACCTTCACGAACAAGGCAGCGCAGGAGATGCGCGCGCGCGTGGAGCGGCTGCTCGGGCATGGGACGCGCGGTATGTGGTTGATGACCTTCCACGCCGCCTGTGCGCGGATGCTGCGCGCCGACGCCGAGTGCCTGGGCTACACGCGCCAGTTCACGATCTACGACCAGGCGGACGCGCGGCGGCTGACCAAGCGTTGCATCGAGGACCTGGGCGTCGACCCCAAGCGCTTCACGCCGACGGCGATCCTCGGTCAGATCAGCGCCGCCAAGAATCGCCTGTATGACGCGGCGGCCTACCGCCAGCAGGTGGGCTCCTACTTCGAGCAGACGGTGGCGGACGTGTACGAGCGCTACGAGCGCGACCTGCACCGCATGAACGCGATGGACTTCGATGACCTGCTGTTTCGCACGGTGAGCATGCTGGAGCTCTTCGAGGAGGTGCGCGAGCGCTACACGCAGTCCTTTCGCCATGTGCTCGTGGACGAGTACCAGGACACAAACCACGCTCAGTACCGTCTCCTACAGCTGCTTGTCGGAGGCCATCGCAACCTCGCGGTGGTGGGCGATGACAGCCAGTCGATCTACGGCTTCCGCGGCGCGGACGTGCGCAACATCCTCGACTTCCAGGAGGACTTCCCCGACGCGCGCGTGGTGAAGCTGGAGCAGAACTACCGCTCCACGCAGACGATCCTCTCCGCCGCCAACGCTGTCATCGCCAACAACCGTGGCGGCATCGCCAAGCGCCTATGGAGCGCCCTGGGCGAGGGCGAGCCGATCAGGGTGCGCGAGCTCGAGGACGAGTACGCCGAGGCGCGCTTTGTGGTGGGCGAGATCCTGCGGCTGGTGGACGAGGGCGCAAGCCGCGCGGAGATCGCGGTCTTCTACCGCACGAACGCGATGTCGCGGGTGCTGGAGGACACGCTGGTGCGCCAAGAGATCGCTTATCAGGTGATCGGCGGCACCAAGTTCTACGAGCGCGCGGAGATCAAGGACGCGATCGCCTATCTGTCGCTGCTGGCCAACTCCAACGATGTGGTGAGCTTCATGCGCATCGTCAACTCTCCCCGGCGCGGTATCGGCCAGACCTCGGTGGGACGGGTCGTGGGCCACGCCGAAACGATGGGGATCTCCGTGTGGGAGGCTGCCGAGCATCCCGTCCAAGTGCCCGGCCTGGGTACCGCTGCGCAGAAGGCGCTCGCTCGCTTCATGGACACGATGCAGGATCTGCGCCGGAGAGTTGAGGACGAGGAGCACCCAACTCCCGTGAGCGAGCTGCTCGAGGCGGTGCTCTCCCAGACCGGCTATGTCGAAGCGCTTGAGGCCGAACGCACGATCGAGGCCCAGGGCCGCATCGAGAACCTCGAGCAGCTCGTGCAGGTGGGCGCCGAGTTCGACGCTGCCACGGAGCCCTCACGCGAGGCCCTCGACGCCTTTCTCCAGCAGATAGCCCTGACCACCGACTCCGTCGGCGGTGCCCCAGATGCCGACTCAAGGCGCGATGAGGAGAGCCTTGTGACATTGATGACGCTGCACAACGCCAAGGGCCTTGAGTACCCAATCGTCTTCATGGTCGGCTGTGAGGATGGCGTCTTTCCGCACTCACGTGCGCTGGACGAAGGAGCGCTGGAGGAGGAGCGTCGCCTGTTTTATGTGGGTGTCACCCGCGCCATGCGCGACCTCTACTTGACCTACGCCCGCCGGCGCACCGTCTTTGGCGCCCAGAGCGCTGGCCTGCCCAGCCGCTTCCTGGATGAGATCCCCACCGAGCTCACCGAGTTCGACCAGCAGCCGGCTCAGGGCTGGGGCGGGCAAGGCAGCGGTGGCTCCGCTCGCAACGGGCTGAGCTCATCCAGCAGCGCTGCGCGCTCCCGACGCCGACGCCACGATGACGATGTGGATGTAAATGACATCCCCAATCACGACGACACATGGGACGGCATCGATGTGCCCGCCTCCGCCCCCATCAGGGCCTTCCGTCGCGGCCAAGACGTGACGCACCCCGCCTTCGGCGAAGGGGTCGTAACCGCCGTGGAGCCCGGTGGCATCATCGTCGTGCGCTTCAGCGACGACGGCTCGGAACGCAAGCTGATGTCCGAGTACGCGCAGGTGAGCGAGCGCTAAACGGCGCTCAGGCCGCCAGTGCCCATACGATCAGCTCCGATGTCCGCAAAGATCATCGCAGGCAAGCCGATCGCGGCGCGCGTGCGCGCGGAGGTCGCGCGCGAGGTTGAGGCCTTCCTGCAGCGCAGCGGACGCCGTCCCGGCCTGGCGACGGTGCTAGTCGGGGAGGACCCGGGGTCCGCTGTGTACGTCGGAGCGAAGCAGCGCGCGTGCGCGGAGGTCGGGATGGCGGCATTCGACAAGCGTCTGCCGGCCGATGCGCCCTGCGAACAGGTGGCGGAGTTGCTGCACGAGCTCAATCGGGACGACGCGGTAAGTGGGGTGCTGCTGCAGCTGCCGCTGCCCGAGCATCTGGATGGGCCAACGCTGACGGGGATGATTGACGCTGCGAAGGACGTGGATGGGTTGACGCCGATCAACGCCGGACTGCTCGCGCTGGGGCGTCCTGGCCTGCGGCCCTGCACGCCCAGCGGCGTGATGGAACTGCTCGCGAGCGCCGAGATGAAGCTGGAGGGCGCGGAGGCCGTGGTCGTGGGGCGCTCCAACCTGTTTGGCAAGCCGATGGCGCAGCTGCTGCTGGCGGAGAACGCAACGGTCACGGTATGCCACTCGCGCACGCGGGATCTTGCGGGTGTGTGCGCGCGGGCGGATCTGCTGATTGCGGCCGTCGGGCGCCCGCGCATGATCACGGACGAGTTCGTCAAGCCGGGGGCCGTGGTGGTCGACGTGGGGGTCAACCGGCTCACGCCCGAGGAGGCGGGAACGCCGAGCGGCCTGGTGGGCGACGTGGACTTCGCGGCGGTCGCCGAGGTGGCGGGCGCGATCACGCCGGTGCCCGGGGGTGTGGGGCCGATGACGATTGCGATGCTGTTGCGCAACACGCTCGTGGCGGCACGCCGCCAGGCTGGGATCGAGGATGATTGAAGCGATTCGGGGATGATTGACGCGATGAGGTTCTTGTCATGAGCTTGCGCAGGCTGCGCGTGGGGGAGCTGCTGGCGCTCGTTGGAGCGGTATGTGTGATCGTCGCGTTGACGTTGCCCTGGTACGAGAACGCCAACGGCAAGCTGAGCGCGTGGGCGACGTTCGGGCCGGCCGTGGTGTTGTTGCTGCTCGCTGCTGCGGGGGCGCTCGTGCTAGTGGTGGCCACCGTGACCGAGCGCTCGACGGCCTTGCCGATCGCAGCCGCCGTGTGGGGCACGCTGCTGGGGTTCAGCGGGGTCGTGGCGGCCATCGTGCGTGTGCTCGAGCGCCCCGAGCACGCCACCGAACTGTGTGCTGGAGCATGGCTGGCACTGGTTGGGGCAGTGGCGATCCTGCTTGGGTGCTGGCAGGCGATGCGCGATGAACGCAGCGGGCGCTACCCGCCGCTGGACATCGAGGCGCGGCCACCGCCCGCCGTTTGAGGGCAGGATCCACTCCCGCAGCGGCGAACACCTTGTGGGAAAAGTCACGACCTCGTCCTCTACGGCGAGTGCGCTATCAAATCAACTGAGTCCTGGGGGAATCCATGAGCTTTGAAATCAGTCGTCTGCGCGGCGGCGATCGGATGATCGCGATCGGCGCCCTCGCGCTGTTCATCTTCATGTTCTTCTTCAAATGGTTTGGCGTGGAAGTACCGGCGATCGTCAGCGCGTTCGTCGCAGCCAGTCATGTGAGCACCAGCGCCAACGCTTGGCACACACTGGAAGTCATTCGCTGGCTGCTGTTCGTCACGGTCCTCGTCTCAAGCGCCTGGGTGGTGCTACAGGGGCTCGGCCGCAAGTTCGACCTGCCCGTCTCGCTGAGCGCGATCGTGGCCGGGCTGGGCGCGCTGTGCGCCCTGCTCGTGTTCTACCGCGTGCTCATCAGCCACCCCTTCCCGCATGCCCAAGTGAAGATCGGCGCCTGGCTGGGTCTCATCTCCTGTGCCGTGATCGCCTACGGCGGCTACCGTGCAATGAGCGACGAAGGCACGACGCTTGCCGATGTGCGCGAGCAGGCGCGCGCGTCGTTTGACAGCGTCACCACTGCGGCCGGCGGCGATGCGTCCAGCGAGGGCGAGGCGCCGAGCCACACCTAGATGACCATTGCGCCGCACTGAGCGCCCGCTGCTGCGCGCCACATAGAATCCCCGACGTGATCGATCGCGCGGAAGTCCTACATGTGGCGCGCCTGGCGCGGCTGCAGTTGAGCGAGGAGGAGGTGGTCGCGATGGCCGGCGAGCTCTCAGCCGTGCTCGACCACATCGCCAAGATCGGCGAGCTCGATCTCGACAGCGTCTCCCCGACCTCCCACGTCGTGGAGGTCACGGGTGCGTTGCGCCCCGACGAGCCTGTGGCGTGTCTGCCGCGCGATGTGGCGCTCGCGCAGGCTCCGGCCGTGAGTGGTGACGGTTTTCTCGTGCCCAGCCCCCAGGCATGAACGACGCGGACATCCTCGACCTGACCGCTGCCCAGGCGGCGCGCGCGATCGGCGCCGGCAGCTTGTCCGCGAGGGAGCTGTTTGACGCCTACCTCGCTCGGGCGCGCGAGGATCAGCTCAACTGCTTTTCATGGCTGGCCGAGCAGGCTCCAACGCACGCGGCCCCAACCTCTCCCCTCAATGGTCTTCCCTTGGCGGTCAAGGATCTCTTCTGCACTGAGGGCGTGCCCAGCCAGTCGGGCTCGCGCATCCTGGAGGGTTATCGCCCGCCCTATACAGCCACCGCCGTGTCGCGTCTAAAAGGCGCCGGCGCGACGCTGCTGGGCAAGACCAATCAGGACGAGTTCGCGATGGGATCCTCGACCGAGAACTGTGCGTACGGACCCGTGCGCAATCCTTGGGACCGAGAGCGCGTGCCGGGGGGGTCCTCGGGTGGCAGCGCCGCGGCGGTCGCCGCGGGGCTCGCGCCGTGGGCGCTGGGGACAGACACTGGGGGCTCGATTCGCCAGCCGGCTGCCCTGTGCGGGATCGTCGGGCTCAAGCCCACCTACGGCGCAGTCTCGCGTTACGGCATGATCGCTTTCGCCTCCTCACTCGATCAGGCCGGCCCGCTCACGCGCGACGTCACTGACGCCGCGTTGATGCTGCGCCACATGGTCGGCCGCGACGCGTGTGACGCCACGTCATTGGAGTTTCCGCAGGAGCTGGCACTGCCCGCTGCCAAGCGCCTCGACGGGATTCGTCTGGGCGTGCCCGAGGAGCTCACCGGCGAGGGCATCGAAGCGGGTGTGCTGGAGTCCTTTCAGGCCGCTTTGACGCTTGCGCAGGACTTGGGGGCACAGGTGCATCCGGTCAAGCTGCCCCACGCACCGCATGCGCTCTCGGCCTACTACGTGCTCGCGCCCGCCGAGGCCAGCTCCAACCTCGCGCGCTTCGACGGCGTGCGCTATGGCATGCGCGCCGAGGATCCCCGCGACCTGCTCGCCATGTACACGCGCACCCGTCACGATGGCTTCGGGGCAGAGGTCAAGCGCCGCATCATGCTCGGCACCTACGCGCTCTCCTCGGGCTATTACGACGCCTACTACGGCCGCGCCCAGCGCGTGCGCACGAAGATCGCCGAGGACTTCAAGGCGGCATTTGCGCAGGTCGACCTGATCGTCACACCCACCGCGCCCACGGTGGCCTTCCGCCTGGGTGAGAAGACCGCCGACCCCTGGTCGATGTACCTCAACGACTACTGCACCGTGCCGATGTCGCTGGCGGGGATTCCCGCGATCTCCATCCCCTGCGGGCTCAGCGATGGGCTGCCCGTGGGCTTTCAGCTCGCTGGGCCTGTGTTCAGCGAGAACCGGCTGCTGGACGCCGCATTTGCGTTGGAGCAGGCGCTCGGTTTTGATGGGAGCGCCGCTCGTGGCTGAGTACGAGCCGGTCATCGGCCTGGAGATCCACGTGCAGCTCTCCACGCGCACAAAGATGTTCTGCGGTTGCGCGCTCTCTTTCGGCGAGCCTCCCAACACGCGCACCTGCCCTGTCTGCCTGGGACTGCCCGGGAGCCTGCCCGTGGCCAACGCCCGCGCGGTGCACTTTGGCCTCATGATCGGCATGGCGCTCGGCTGCGAGCTCGCTGCCAGTTCGATCTTCCACCGCAAGAACTACTTCTATCCCGATCTGCCCAAGGGCTATCAGATCTCCCAGTACGACGAGCCCCTCTGCCGTGGCGGGCAGCTGGGTGACGTGCGCATCCACCGCGTGCACCTCGAGGAGGACGCCGCCAAGCTCGTGCACCTCGGCTCGAGCGGGCGCATCCACGGCTCGGATGCCAGCATTGTCGACTTCAACCGCGGCGGCACGCCCCTTGCTGAGATCGTCACCGAGCCCGACCTGCGCTCGGGCGAGCAGGCGCGCGAGTGGCTCACACTGCTGCGCACCACGCTGCGCCAGCTGGGCGTGAGCGACGTGAACATGGAGGAGGGCTCGCTGCGCTGCGACGCCAACATCTCGGTGCGTCCCGTCGGCACGCAGGAGCTGGGGGTGAAGACAGAGCTCAAGAATATGAACTCCTTCCGCTTCATCGAGCGCGGCATCCGCGCCGAGGTGGCGCGCCAGCAAAAGCTCCTGAGCGAAGGCGCTCAGGTGGTGCAGGAGACCCTGCACTTCGATCCAGCCTCTGAGCGCATCACCTCGCTGCGCTCCAAGGAGGAAGCCCACGACTACCGCTACTTTCCCGAGCCGGACCTGCTGCCCGTGGCGATCGAGCAGGCGATGCTCGAGCAGGCGCGCGCGGCGATGCCCGAGCTGCCTGCCGACCGCGCCGCGCGTCTGGAGCAGGCGGTGGGTCTCAGCTCAGACAGCGCCCGCCAGCTGGCCTTTCGCGCCGAGCTCGCTGACTACTTCGAGGCGGCTCTCGCTGCCGCGGTAGATCCCGCCCCGCCAGCGCAGGCGCTCGCCAATTGGGTGGCTGGCGATCTCGTGGGCCGGCTCGCTGATGGTGCGGACCCGGCGCGGTCCCGCGTCCAGGCTGGCGCACTGGCTGCGCTCGTGGGCCTGGTCTCGGCCAAGCGCATCAGCGTCGGCGCGGGCCGGCAGGTGCTCGATCGTCTCGTCGCCGAGGGCGGCGATCCGCTCGCGATCGTGCAGGCTGAGGGTCTCGAGGCGCTGGGCGGCGGCGAGGATCTTGCGGCGATCGTGGCTGCCGCGCTGGCGGCCAACGGCGATGCCGCGGAGCGGGTCAAGGGCGGCAACGCCAAGGCCATCGGCCCGATCGTCGGCCACGTCATGCGCGAGACCAAGGGACGCGCGGATGGTGGCGAGGTTACGCGGCTTGTCAACGAGCAGTTAGGGCTAGACTAGGCGCATATGAGCGACCCCACCTCAGAGTCCTCCTCTGGCTCCCTGGGCCGCACGATCGTTGCGGCGCTGATTCTGATCGTCGCCGTCTGGCTGCTGTTGGGGTTTGTGATTCATATCGTCAGCTTCCTCTTCAGCATCGCTGTCTTCGTCTTGCTCGTCCTCGGAGTCATCTGGGCTCTGCGCGTGCTCCTGTAAGGAGCACGTGAATGGCTTACATCGTCATTGCCGTCTGCTTCGGGCTCGCGGGGGGGATCGTGGGCAGGATCAAGGGCAGTTCCTTCCTGCTTTGGTTCCTGATCTCGGGTGCTGTGCCCATCTTCGGCCTGCTCGCCGCGATCTTCTACCGCTACGAGCGCGAGGAGCCGCGTCGTCAGTGCCCCCGCTGCGGGCGCGTGACCAAGGCCTATGACGCCATCTGCATGCGCTGCGGGACCGAGCTCGAGTATCCGGACGTCGTGCTGGCCTCCGAAGCGGCCGAGCGCGAACGAGCGCAGATATAACTCCCCCTATGGATACGGACGCGCCGGCGGCGCAAAAAGGCTCGCTGATTTCGCGGCTGATCCATCGCTGGGGCTTTGGCGACGAGCGCGACTTCGTGCTGCGCGTGGTGCAGCCTGGGCTCGTGGGCTTGATCGATGGCACTGTCTCCTCGATTGCGCCGATTTTCGCCGCGGCGGTGTCATCCAATTCGCACACCGCGTTCGTGGTTGGGATCTCTGTGGCGCTCGGCGCCGGCATCAGCATGGGCGTCTCCGAGGCGCTTTCGGACACCGGCGAGACCACGGGGCGCGGCACGCCGATTGTGCGCGGCACCATCACGGGTGCCATGACCGCTTTCGGCTCGATCTTCCACACGTTGCCCTTCCTCATCCCCAACACCCACAACGCGCTGATCGTGGCTGGCATCGTCGTCGCCATCGAGCTGTTCGTGATCGCCTGGGTGCGCGAGCGCTTCCTCGATGTCTCGCTGCGCTCCTCGCTGATCACCGTCACGCTGGCCGGCGCGATTGTGCTCGCGATTGGGATTGCAGTCGGGGCCTCGTAGTTGGGGCCCGATACACTGGATTGCCCCTAAATCGGTAAAGAGGGGCCGGCTCGGCGGCCTGCGGCCGCCTGCGCCACCCTCTAGACCCTGATCCTCGGTGAAAGGAGGTCGGTGCGATGCGCGCGGTAGATGCGTTGATGGAATGCCTGAAGGCGGAGGGTGTGGACGTCGTATTCGGCCTGCCCGGCGGCGCCAACCTCCCCACCTACGATGCCTTTGTCGATGCCGGCATCCGGCATATCCTCGTCCGCCACGAGGCCGGCGGCGGCCATGCCGCGCAGGGCTACGCCAAGGCTACGGGCCGCGTGGGCGTGGCGTTCGCAACCAGCGGACCCGGGGCGACCAACCTGATCACGCCGATCTGCGACGCGATGATGGACTCGGTGCCGGTGGTCTTCATCACCGGTCAGGTGCGCACCGAGCTGCTCGGCACCGACGGCTTCCAGGAGGCCGACACGATCGGGATCACGATGCCGATCGTCAAGCACTCTTTCATGATCCAGAACCCGCTGGAGATCCCGCGCGCGATCCACGAGGCCTTCTATATCGCCCGCTCGGGACGACCGGGGCCGGTGTTGGTGGACATCCCGCAGGATCTCTCGCGCGCCGAGATCCCCTATGAGCCTGTGAGCGACGTGCGCCTGCCCGGCTATCAGCCGACGCTTGAGGGCAATCAGAAGCAGATCCGCCAGGCCGCCAAGGCGCTGGCCTCGGCGCAGCGCCCCGTGATCTACGCGGGCGGAGGCGTCGTCAACGCCAATGCCGCGGAGGAGCTGGTGGAGTTCGCACGCGCCGATCGCTTTCCCGTGACCACCACGCTGATGGGGCTCGGCGCCTATCCCGCGCGGGTGGGCGGTACACCTGATTCCCAGTGGTTGGGGATGCTGGGTATGCACGGCACTCGCGCTGCCAACTATGCGATGGACGAGGCCGATCTGATCTGCGCTGTGGGCGCCCGCTTCGACGATCGCGTCACCGGCAAGCTCTCGGAGTTCGCTCCGCGCGCCAAGTTCATCCACATCGACGTTGACCCCGCCGAGATCTCAAAGAACGTGCCCGCGCATATCCCAATCGTGGGCGATGCCAAGCACGTGCTGGCCAAGCTGGTAGTGGAGTACCGCGCGCTCGGCGCCGATCCGGCGCGGCTGGCGCAGTGGTGGGAGCGCATTGAAGGCTGGCGCGAGAAGCACCCGCTGCACTACGAGGACAGCGCCGACGCCGAGATCAAGCCGCAGTACATGGTGCAGGCGCTGTATGAGGCCACGGGCGGCGAGGCGATCGTGAGCAGCGACGTCGGCCAGCACCAGATGTGGGCGGCGCAGTACTACGACTTTCCCGCGCCGCGGCGCTGGATCAACTCCGGGGGCCTGGGCACGATGGGCTTCGGCCTGCCCGCCGCGATGGGCGCGGCCGTGGGCTGCCCCGAGCGGCTCGTCTGCTGCATCGCCGGCGATGGCTCCGTACAGATGAACATTCAGGAGCTGGCCACCTGCGCGCAGGACCAGATTCCGATCAAGGTGTTCATCATGAACAATGGCTATCTGGGCATGGTGCGCCAGTGGCAGGAGCTTTTCTGGGACGGCCGCTACAGCCACGTCGACACCGGCAAGTTCCCCGATTGGGTCAAGCTCGCCGAGGCCTACGGCGCCACCGGCATGCGCTTCGAGAGCAAGGAGACGCTGGTGGATGACATGAAGCGCGCGATCGCCACCGATGGTCCCGTGCTCGTTGACGTCCGCGTCACGCGGGAGGAGAACACCTACCCGATGATTCCCGCCGGGCAGGCCGCAAGGGAGATGGTGGGCTGATGGGGGAACCAGCGACAAAGGAGCCCCTCAGCCTTGAGGAGCTACAGGCCTCAGGCAACCTGCGCACAGGTCGTAAACACGTCCTCTCGATCCTGGTCGAAAACAAGTCGGGCGTGCTCACGCGCATCGCGGGTCTGTTCGCGCGCCGCGGCTTCAACATCGACACCCTCACGGTGGGGCCAACCGACGACGCGCGCATCTCGCGCGTCACGCTCACTGTGGACGGCGCGCTGCACCCGATCGATCAGGTCACAAAGCAGCTGCACAAGCTCATCAATGTGCTCAAGATCCGCGATCTGGAGCCGGATGACACCGTCTCGCGCGAGCTCGCGCTATTCAAGATCTCAGCCGATGGTCCCCAGCGGGGCGAGCTGATGCAGATCACCGAGATCTTCCGCGGCAAGGTCGTGGATGTCACCAAGCGCTCGATCATCGTTGAGATCACCGGCACCACTGAGAAGATCGAGGCCTTCGAGAGCATGGTGCGCCCCTTCGGTCTGATCGAGATGATGCGCACCGGCGAGATCGCGATCGCCCGCGGTCGCGGCGAGACGTGAGCCCGACCGAAGTCCTCGAGACCTCCCCATTCGTCCTCGCGGACGAGGATCGCAGCCGTTTGGCGGCGCGTCTGGACCTGGCCGTGCAGCGTGCACGTCGCGCGGGCTCACCGACGCTGGCCAGTATCACCGTGGCGCTGCCCCACGATGTCGATCCCAGCGCGGTGGCATGCGCTTCACGTCGCGCTGGGGAGCCTTGGTTCGTGTTCGAGCAGCCCGAGCGCAAACAGGTGGCGCTGGCGGCGCTGGGCGAGGTCGTGAGCCTCAGCGCCCACGGTCCCGAGCGCTTCGCCGTTGTCGCCGATCGTTGGCGTGCGCTGGCCGCTGCCGCTGTGAGTGACCCATTAGGCGACCCTGAGCACAGTGGACCGGTCGCCGTTGGCGGCTTCGCCTTCGCCGACGACGGCGGCTCCGCGCCTGCATGGAGAGGCTTTCAGCCAGCATCGCTGATGGTGCCTGAGGTTGCGCTGGCGCGCGATGAGCATCGGGGTCAGCAGCGCGTGCGCATGATTCTCTGCGCTCTGGCCGCTCCCGATGACACGCCCGAAGATCTGTTGGCCGCCTTGCAGCGGCGGGTATCCGAGCTGCACTACCGGCCCCTAGCCTTGGTCGACCCCGCCCCTGCTGGACGCAGCCAGGTCCTCAGCGCGATGCCCCCCGAGCACTACGAGGCGGCGGTGGCGCGTGCCGTGGAGCTGATCCGCACGGGCGAAATGGAGAAGATCGTGCTCGCGCGCGAGGTGCAGGTGCACGCGCCTGGCGCGTATGACCCGGCGGCGGTGTTCGGGGTGCTGCGCGCCGAGTTCCCCTCCTGTTTCGTGTTCTGCGTGGGCCGCGGTGAGAGCACGCTCGTGGCTGCCAGCCCCGAGCTGCTGGTGCGCCGCGAGGGGCACCGCGTGAGCACGCTTGCGCTCGCCGGCTCCACGCGGCGCAGCGCCGATCCCGCCGTGGACGACCACCTCGGCGAGCAACTGCTGCGCTCGCAGAAGGATCGCGAAGAGCAGGCGATCGTGGTAAGGCGCATCGAACGCACCCTCGCTCGCCACGCGCTGTGGGTAACCGCCACGCCCGAGCCCGTGCTCGTGCGGGTGGCAAACATCCAGCATCTGGGCACGCCCATCCGCGCGCAGCTCGCCCAGCCACTCGATGCCATCGAGCTGCTCGAGTTGATGCACCCGACACCCGCGGTCGGCGGCGAGCCACTCGCCCGCGCTCGGCCGCTGATCCCGGCGCTGGAGGGACTGGACCGAGGTTGGTACGCCGGCCCCGTCGGCTGGACCGACGCCACCGGCGACGGCGAGTTCTGCGTCGCGCTGCGCTGCGCCCTGCTAAACGGCGACGTGGCCCGTTGCTATGCCGGCGTCGGGGTCGTCAGGGACTCCAATCCCTGCGCCGAGCTGGCCGAGACCGAGGTCAAGCTGGCTGCCCTGCTGCCGCTGCTCAGTAGCTGAGCGCCTCCGAGACGGCCTTCCACAGGAGCGCATGCAGCTCGACATTGGCTGCCCGCTCGGTACGCACTTCGATGATGTGTGCGCCCCGGCTTGCGCCGTCTTCAAAGCTGCGCTCCAACGCTGCCCGGAAGGCGAAGACGTCCTCCACATGCTCGTGGCCGAGCCCGTATAGCTCTGCGGCCTTGGCGAAGTCAAGACCGGTGGGTGTGGCGATGTGCGTGGTGTAGACATCGTCGCGCCGTACGCTCCGCGCGCGGGCCACGGGCAGGAAGTCGAAGATGCCGCCGCCTTCGTTGTTGAGCAACACGATCGTCAGGTCGAGCCCCAGGCGACGGTGGGCGAGCAAACCGCCGAGGTCGTAGGCGAGTGCCACATCGCCGATCAGCAGCACCACCGGAGTGTCTGTGGCCGCGGCCACACCGAAGGCGCTCGACACAGTCCCGTCGATGCCGTTGGCGCCACGGTTGCAGAGCACACGCGGGGGATCGGGCCGCACGGGCCAAAAGCTCTCCACATCGCGCACCGGCATCGATGACGCGAGGAACAGAGAAGCCTCGGCGGGCAGCAGCACGCCCAGCTCGGCGGCCACAGCTGGCTCGCACAGTCCCGCGGCGCCGAGCGCCCCGAGGATCGCCTCGGCCGCGCGCTCGTCAGCGCCGCGCCAGCTCGCCAGCCAGTCGGGATCGCTTGACGACGGTGCATCTGAAAGCTGCCACAGCGCTGCAGCCGGCTCCAGGGCCAGCGAGCATGACAGCGCAGCGTCGGGGTCCTGCCAGGTGCCCTCGGGATCAAGGATCATCTGAGGGACCTCGTGCAGCCCCGACAGCCAGGTGCGCAGTGGCTTGGAGGTCGGCAGATCGCCGACCCGCAGGACCGCATCGGGCCGCGTGCCTGCCGCAAAGGTCTCATCGCGCAGCAGCGCGTCGTAGTGCGCGATCGCGGCCCCGCCGCGCCGCGCGCCGGAGAGTGGATCGGCCAGCAGCGGCCACCCCGCGGCCGCGCAGAACGCCGCTGCGGCTGCGCCCAACGGAGTGAGGCGCTCATGCCGCCCTGCCACCAGCACCCCGCGACGCGCCGAGGCCACGAACTCACGCAGCATCTCCATGCCTTCCGGTGTCTGCAGCCGCGCTGGCCGGCGGCTCACATACGGCTGACCGTGGGAGCGGCCGCTGTCATCTGCCGGCAGCGGCTGATCGCTTACCAGCGGCTCGCGCAGCGGGAAGTTCAGGTGCACCGCGCCCGGGCGTCTCTCAAGTGCCTGCCAGTATGCGCGGCACGCCAGCGTACGCATCCAGCGCCGCCGCTCGGGCGTGGCATCGTGGTTGCCGACCTCGAAGAACCACTTTGCCGCATTGCCGTAGAGCTTGATCTGGTCGATCGTCTGCCCCGCGCCCGACTCGCGCAGCTCCGGTGGGCGGTCGGCGGTCAGCAGCAGTAGGGGCACCCCGGCCTCGTGTGCCTCGATCGCCGCAGGCAGGAGCTCCGCGGCGGCGGTTCCGGAGGTGCATGCCACCGCCACCGGCAGGCCTGTTGCCTTCGCCAGTCCCAGCGCGAAGAAGCCCGCACAACGCTCATCGATGTGCGAGTAGCACTCCAGGTGCTCCTCCCGTGCGAGTGCGAGCACGAGCGGTGTACTGCGTGAGCCCGGCGAGGTGCAGGCCGCGCGCATCCCGCAACGCGCCAGCTCGTCCACGAAGACGCGCAGCAGTAGGTGGGTGTCGGTTGGGGAGCTCACGCGATTACGATGGCCTTGTGCCGGAGAACCTCGTCCTGCTGCACGGTTTCGCTGGTACGCGACACACGTGGGACAGCGTCCTGCAACGGCTTGCGTCTGAACGCTACACACCGCTGGCCTTTGACCTGCCTGGGCATGGCGAGGCCACGGACACGCCAATGCCGATCACGTTCGCAGCCTGCGTCGAGCACGTGCTTGCCAACAGCCCTGCGCGCTTTGTGCTCTGCGGTTACTCGATGGGCGGCCGTGTGGGCCTGCACGTCGCTTTGGCCGCGCCTGAGCGCGTATCGCGGCTGGTGCTCATATCGTGCACGGCCGGTCTGGCGAAGGAGGGCGATCGGGTCGCACGCGTCGCGGCTGACAACGCCCTTGCCCGTGATCTGGAAGAGCGGTCCTTCACCGAGTTCATGGACAGATGGCAGGCTCAGCCTATATTCGCTGACGATCCCCCCGAGGTACACGCTGCGATGCGCGCCGAACAGCAACGCAACAACCCGCGCGCGCTGGCCGCTGTATTGCGTGGCATCGGCACGGGCACGATGACCCCGCTGTGGGATCGACTGAGCGAGCTGCAAATCCCCGTGACCGTGCTCGTAGGAGAGCGCGATCTGAAGCTTCACGCCCCTGCCCGGCGCATGGTCGAAAAGTTGCCTGATGGCAAGCTACGGATGCTGCCTGGCGGACATCGTCTGCCGCTTGAGAATCCGCAGTGTGTCGCCGACGCGCTCCGCAGCATGTCGCCGACGCACTCCTCTAAGCGGCCCTGACACCCAATCCGGGTCCGCTGGGAACGGCGATCCGTCCCTCGTGTACCGGCAGCTGGTCCGTCAGCCCATCGAACAGCGTGAGCGTCGCCAGGCCGCATGGGGCGATCGGCCCGCGCGAAGCCAGCGCTGCTGCGGCGTGCACGGCCGCAGCCACCCCCAGCGGGCCCTCGAAGGTCGAGGCCAGGTAGACCTCGGCGCCGGAGGCGCGCACGAGCGTGGCGGCCGCCAGCAACCCGGCGATGCCCCCGCAGCGGGAGATCTTCAGGCAGACAGCGTCCGCCACTCCCGCCCCGAGCGCGCCGTGCTCAGCGGCGGTCTCATCGATCGCGACGCGCACCGCCACCCGCTCACGGACTTGCCGCACCGCCTGCAGGCCGTGCGTGGGCTCCTCGACAAGCTCCAAGCCGAGCGGCGCCAGAGCATCGATCGCGCGCACAGATTCCTCGACGTTCCAGGCGCCATTGGCGTCGACGCGCAGCACGACGTGTGGTCCGGCGGCTGCGCGCACTGCCGCCAGACGCCCGGCGTCATCGCCGATGCCTACCTTTACCTTCAGGCATGAGAAGCCCTGCTGCACGGCGTGTGCGGCTTCCTCCGCGGCGCCCGTACGATCACTCGCGAAGAGCGTGGCGTTGACGTCGATCGCCACGGCGGGATTGTCGGTGATCAGCGCTGCCACTGGCCGTCCCGCACGACGCCCGGCTCGATCCCACAGCGCCATGTCGATAGCCGCGAGCGCCGCCGGCAGGTCCGCCACCCCGCGGCAGGCGTCGAGGAGCTGCGCGCCATTCAACCCCTGGGCGCCGGCCAGCACCGGCTGGTAGTCCTCCAGTGCCTGCCATACCTGCTCGCCATTAACGCCGTCGTAGCCCTCAAGCGGAGCCGCTTCGCCGTAGCCGGTGATTCCGTCCTCGTCGGCAAGCGTCACGAGTGCAAGCTCGCGCTGCGTGATCGCACCGAAGGAGGTCTGTAGCGGCTGCTTCAGCCGCAGGGTGTGCCGCTTTACGGTCAGCTTCACTGCTTCACGAAGGGATACCGCCGCTGGCGAGGATGCCAGCCGCGAGCAGCAGGCAGAAGAGCAACTGCAACATGCCGGTCTTCGCCAGCGCCCCGTTTAGCGAGGGGCCGTCCACGCGCGTGCGCACCACCCGCGCGACTGACAGCGCCAGCGGCAGCGCCAGCCAGCAGAGCAAGAGCCACGGGCTCATCGAGCCAAACAGCCACGGCAGCGGGCCACACAGGAATGCGGCGGCCAGCATCGCCACGTACAGCATGCGCGTGCGCTCGCGTCCCAGCCGCACCGCCAGCGTGCGCTTGCCCGCGCGCCGATCGGTGTCGAGGTCGCGCACGTTATTGACCACCAGGATCGCGCTGGCCAACAGGCCCACCGGCACTGCGCAGACGAACGGCTGCCAGGGCAGCTCCTGTACCTGCACAAAGTAGGAGCCCACGACGGCCACCACGCCGAAGAACAGAAACACAAACAGCTCGCCCAGCCCTTCGTAGCCGTAGGGGCGTGGGCCGCCGGTGTAGAGCACGCCGGCGAGGATCGAGGCCGCGCCCACCGCCAACAGCTCCCAGCCGGCGATCGCGACCAGGTAGACCCCGCAGAGTACCGCCAGGCCGAAGGTCACATACGTCGCCAGCAGCACCTGGCTGGGTGGTACCAAGCCGCCGGCCGTCACTCGCACCGGGCCGAGGCGGTCCTCGGTGTCGGCGCCGCGGCGGGCGTCGGAGTAGTCGTTTGACAGGTTTGTCCCCACCTGGATGAAGATCGCGCCGAGCAGCGCCGCCACGAACGCAAGCGCCTCGAAGTCCCCAGCTCCCAGGGCCAGCGAGGTGCCGACGAGCACCGGCGCGACCGCTGCGGGCAGGGTGCGCACGCGCGCTGCCATCACCCAGATGCGTACCGCGCTCGGCGCCTCGGTGCGCCCCGGCGCGGCAGGTCTGTCCTTGATGGCGGCCATCGAGATCTACGCCCGCCGCGGGAAGCGGGAGAAGTCGGGAGTGCGTTTCTGCTTGTAGGCCTCGCGACCCTCCTGCGCCTCTTCGCTCATGTAAAAGAGCAGATTGGCGTCGTGAGCCAGCTGCTGCACGCCGGAAAGCCCGTCCTCGGCGGCGTTGAAGCTGGCCTTCAGCAGGCGCAAAGAGAAGGGGGAGAGAGCCAGCATCTCGCGGCACCACTGCACCGTCTCCTCCTCCAGGCGCTCAAGTGGGACCACCGTGTTGACGAGCCCCATTGCAAGTGCCTCCTGCGCGGAGTACTGGCGGCAGAGGAACCAGATCTCCTTGGCCTTCTTGGGTCCCACCAGGTTGGCCAACAGGCCCGCACCGAAGCCGCCGTCGAAGGAGCCCACCTTCGGGCCAGTCTGCCCGAAGCGCGCGTTATCGGCGGCGATCGTCAGGTCGCACACCAGGTGCAGCACGTGCCCGCCGCCGATCGCGTAGCCGGCCACCATTGCGACCACCGGCTTGGGCAGGCGGCGAATCTGGATGTGCAGGTCGGTGACGTGAAAGCGCCCCACCCCGGACTTGCCTGAGGCATCCTCGGAGAGGTAGCCGGAGTCGCCCCGCACGCGCTGATCTCCGCCCGAGCAGAAGGCCAGCGGTCCCTCTCCGGTCAACACGATCACTCCGACCTCGGTGTCCTCGCGCGCGTCCTCCAGCGCCCGACCGATCTCGATGACCGTCTGCGGACGGAAGGCATTGCGCACCTCCGGGCGGTTGATCGTGATCTTCGCGATCCCCGGTGTCCGTCCGCTTGATGGCGGCCGATCCGTGCCTACATCTCCGACCCCGCCCGGGTCGGCTGACTTCTCATAGCGGATGTCGGTGTACTCACCTGCGGGGATCCATGTGGTGGGGGTCAAGCTGCTCTGCACTCCTATGGATTGGCCACGACCCCTAAGGGCTATGGGCGGACGGTGGGAATCGGGATAGAAGGCTAGCCTGTGAGCATGGTGGTGGAGGGATGGCTGGAACGCGCCGCTGCCACTCAGCCGGCGCGCACCGCGATCGAGACCCCGCAGGGCAACCGCTCATATACGGAGTTGCTGGCCGATGCCCGGGTTGGGGCCGGGCAGTTAAGCAGCCGCGGCGCCGGGCCCGGGGTGCGCGTGGCGATCGCCCTGCCGGCGGGATTGGACTTCGTGCGGACGCTGCACGCCTGTCTGCTGATCGGAGCTGTGGCGGTGCCGCTTGACCTGCGCCTCAGCGCGCCCGAACGGGAGCGGATCGTGGCGGGCTGCGGGGTCCTGGTCGAGGAGCCGTTGGACACCGCGGCGAGCGTGTCGAGAGGCACTCCGGTGAGCGCTCCGGTAGACACCACTGTCGTCAATCCCCCGATCGAGTCCGCCGGGGCTACGCACGACCTCGATGCCACGGCTGTCGTGATCCACACCTCTGGAACCACTGCGGTTCCGCGCCCAGTCGAGCTGACTTATGGCAACTTTCTGTGGAGCGCCATTGGTTCGGCGGTCGCCCTTGGCCTCGACCCTCGCGAGCGTTGGCTGTGTGCGCTCCCGCTCGCGCACGTCGGCGGCCTTTCGATCCTGCTGCGCAGCGCTATCTATGGCACCACGGCGGTCGTGCACGAGCGCTTCGAGACCGAGCGGGTCCTGCTCGCACTGCGCGAGCAGCGGATCACGCTGGTGAGCCTCGTGGCCACCACGCTCGCGCGGCTGCTCGACGCCGGCCTCGAGCGGCCGCCGCACCTGCGCTGTGCGCTCACCGGGGGTGGCCCCGTGCCCGCGGCGCTGCTGCGGCGCGCGCATGAGGCGGGCGTGCCGGTCAGCCAGACCTACGGTCTCACCGAGTCCTGCTCGCAGGCAACCACCACTCCGGTGGCGGCAATCGGCCGGGATCGCGCGGTGGACACAGGGTGGGCGGGGACACCGATCTTCTGCACGCACGTGCAGATCGCCGCGGACGGGGAGATCCTGCTCCGCGGCCCCACCGTCGCGCCCGCGGCTCGCGACGCGGAGGGTTGGCTGCACACCGGCGATCTGGGCAGCCGCGACGAGCTTGGCCGCCTGCGCGTCAGCGGCCGCGCAGCGGACACGATCATCAGCGGCGGCGAGAACGTCGCGCCGAGCGAGATCGAGGCTGTGCTTGAAGCCCACCCCAGCGTGCTCGAGGCCGCCGTGATCGGCCGCCCCGATCCGCGCTGGGGCGAGGTCATCATCGCGGTCGTCATTGCCCGACCGGGCGTGGATCTGCAGGCCGAGGCGCTACGCAAGTACTGTGCCGCCTCTCTGGCTCCCTTCAAGGTGCCAAAACAGATCGTCCTCGCCGACGAGCCGCTACCCCGCACCCGCTCGGGCAAGCTGCTGCGACGGGAGCTCGTATGAGTACGGACTCTCGCGATGTCTACCGAGATGAGCCCGGCTCCTCTGAGGCTGGCCAGGTCGATGCGGCGGAGCACAGGCAGGCTAGCGCCGAGCGCTGGGAAGCCGCGGCGCCCGGCTGGACGCGCCGCCAGGAGGAGATCCGCATATTCGGTGCGCCCGTGGCGCACTGGATGGTGCAGGCCGTCGATCCCCAGCCGGGCCAGCGCGTCCTGGAGCTAGCGGCCGGCGTGGGCGAGACGGGGTTCCTTGCCGCCGAACTGGTGGCGCCCGTCGGTGGGGTGATCGTCTCCGACCAATCCGAAGCGATGCTTGAGGGCGCGCGCGCCCGAGCGCACGAGTTGGGGCTGACCAATATCGAGTTCCAGGTCATGGGTGCCGAATGGATCGATCTGCCTGTGGCGAGCGTCGATGCTGTGCTGTGCCGCTGGGCCTACATGCTGATGGCCGACCCGCTTGCCGCATTGTTGGAGACACGGCGGGTGCTGCGCCCCGACGGACGGGTTGCCCTCGCGGTGTGGGATCGATTGGAGCACAACCCCTGGGCGCAGGCTCCGGCCGCAGTGTTGCGAGAGCGCGGGCTGGTGCAGCCTCAGCCGCAGGGCGCACCGGGGCCGTTTGCCCTGGCCGATCCCGAGCGACTCCGCACGCTGCTGGAAGAGGCCGGTTTTACCGAGGTGCTCGTGGACACCATCGCTGTCGAGCAGCGTGCCACTAGCTTCGATCACTTCTGGGAGGCGACGCTCGACCTCTCGCGCAACTTCCACGACGCGGTGCTCTCCCAGGGCGAGGAGGAGATCGCCGAGATCCGCCGCTCCCTCCTCGGGCAGCTGGAGCCCTACACGGCGCAGGATGGCTCGCTTGCCATTCCCGGCCGATCGCTGGTCGCCACGGCGAGCGCCTAGGGCGACGGGTGGGGGCGGTCCGGGACCAAACGGTCCGGGGACCAAATCGATAGCCTGCGGCCCAATGATCTACGACGACGACGCAGACCTCACGCTCCTGGACGGCAAGACCGTCGCCATCATCGGCTACGGCTCGCAGGGTCACGCCCACGCGCTCAACCTGAAGGACTCCGGCGTGAACGTGGTGGTCGGCCTGCGCCTGGACTCCGCCTCGGTCGCGCAGGCGCGTGCGCAGGGCCTGGAGGTGCTGTCGGTGGTCGAGGCGGCGAGCCGCGGCGACCTGGTCATGATCCTCGCGCCCGACGAGCTGCACCGCCAGGTCTGGGGGGAGCTGCGCGATGGCATCGCCGCCGGCAACATGCTGCTGTTCGGTCACGGCTTCTCGATCCACTACAAGGAGGTAGAGCCGCCGGCGGACGTGGATGTCGCACTGGTGGCCCCCAAGGGTCCGGGCCATCTCGTACGCCGCCAGTTCACCGAGGGCAGCGGCGTGCCGGGGCTGATCGCCGTGGAGCAGGACGCCAGCGGCAACGCGCGCGCGCTGGCGCTGGCCTACGCCAAGGGCATCGGTTGTACGCGCGGTGGCGTGATCGAGACAAGCTTTAAGGACGAGACGGAGACAGACCTCTTCGGCGAGCAGGCGGTTCTCTGCGGCGGCGCCTCCGAGCTGGTGCAGGCCGGCTTCCAGACGCTTGTGGAGGCTGGCTATGACCCCGAGATGGCCTACTTCGAGTGCCTGCATGAGCTCAAGCTGATCGCCGACCTGATGTATGAGAAGGGGCTCGCGGGGATGCGTTTTTCGATCTCCAACACGGCCGAGTACGGCGACTACACGCGCGGCAAGCGCGTCATCACCGAGGACACCCGCGCCAACATGCGCCAGATCCTCAAGGAAATCCAGTCCGGGGACTTCGCGCGCGAGTGGATCGCCGAGAACCGCGCCGGCCAGGAGAACTTCAAGCGCATGCGCGCCGAACAGGCCGCGGGGCAGATCGAGGACGTCGGTCGCGAGCTGCGCTCGCACATGGACTGGATCAAGCCATCGTTCTGATGCGCGGCCGCGAGCTCTGCAAGCGCGGCCGTGAGCCCTGCAAGCGTGGCCGCCACGGGCAGATCTGAGAGACTGGCGCCGTGCTGGCCTATGTCTTCTGGCACCAACCGGGCCAGGGCATCGACAGCGATGTATACGAGCGCGCCGCGGAGCGCTTCCACCGCTCGCTGGCGCACACGCCTCCAGCTGGCCTGCGTAGCTCAGCCCTCTACCGAGCAGCAGAGCTGCCCTGGCTTGGCGTGCAGACCGGCTATGAAGACTGGTATCTGCTGGATGATTTCTGCGCTGTCGGCGTCCTGAACGAGGCTGCGGTCGCGCACGGACATCGCAGCGCTCACGATGAGGTCGCAAGCCGTTTCGGCGTGGGGGCCGGCGGGATGTATGGGCTTTTGGAGGGTCACCCCGATCTTCACTGCAGGCAGGTCGTGTGGGTCTCGCGCCCGCCGGGGTCCCAGCCGGCGGCGCTTGGAGAGCTGCTGGGAGACGGCATGGACCAGGCTCACGCCAGCCTGTGGCGCCGCCAGCTCGTGCTCGGCCCCGCGCCCGAGTACTGCCTGCTCGCCGCCGAGCCTTCCGCTGGCGTGGCGCACACGCGTCTGCCCGAGGGCTGGCGCGCGCTTACGCTCGATCGTGAGCCGCTGTGGATCTCCTGACCTAAGGCTGCTGTTCGACACAAGCTGCCGTTCGCTACACTCGCTTGACCGTCGCGACTGGCGCTCGGATCGAGTTCACGATCGGGAAGCGACGGGTGTTTCACCGCCGCGCGCCTGGGCACCTTCTGAACACCGCGAGCCCGCGAGGAAGCCCATGACGCCGCCAAGCCCAGCCACAGAAGAGACACCTCTGATCCTTCCGCAGGAGCTGTTGCCCGCCGACGGACGCTTCGGCTGCGGACCGTCCAAGGTGCGGCCCGAGGCCCTTGCGCGCCTTGCTGCCGAGGGCGCCGCGCTGATGGGCACCTCGCACCGCCAGAAGCCTGTCAAGGCGCTTGTCGGCGAAATCCGCAGTGGTTTGCGCGAACTGTTTTCGATCCCCGAGGGCTACGAGGTGGTGCTGGGCAACGGCGGTGCCACGGCCTTCTGGGACGCAGCCGCTTGTGGACTGATCGAGCGTCGCGCACTGCATCTCACCTACGGGGAGTTCTCTTCGAAGTTCGCACGTGTAACCGATGAGGCGCCGTTTCTGGAGGAGCCCGTCAGGATCGAGGCGCAGGCGGGTGACGCCCCGGACCCGACGATGGCCGGCCCCGTCGGCGGCGCGGCCGGGGTCGATGTTGTGGCCTGGGCGCACAACGAGACATCGACGGGCGTGATGGTCCCTGTCATCCGTCCCAGCGAGGCGCCCGAGGCGCTGGTGCTGATCGACGCGACCTCCGGCGCGGGCGGGCTGCCCGTCGATGTGAGTCAGGCCGACGCCTATTACTTCGCTCCGCAGAAGAGCTTCGCCGCCGACGGCGGGTTGTGGGTGGCGCTCTTAAGCCCGGCTGCGCAAGAACGCATCGCCCGCATCGCCCAGTCCGAGCGCTGGATCCCCGACTTCCTATCGCTGTCCACAGCGCTCGATAACTCGCTGAAGGACCAGACTTACAATACGCCTGCGGTTGCCACGCTGTTCCTGCTCGCTGAGCAGATCCGCTGGATGCTCGACGGCGGCGGGCTCGAGTGGTGCGTGTCGCGCACGAGCGCTTCTTCACAGCATCTCTATGGCTGGGCCGAGCGCATCCCATATACCGCGCCCTTCGTGAGCGACCCTGCCAAGCGCTCGCTCGTCGTCGGCACGGTCGACTTCGCCGAGGAGGTCGATGCCGCCGCGGTCGCAAAGACGCTGCGGGCCAATGGCATCCTCGACACCGAGCCTTACCGCAAGCTGGGACGCAACCAGCTGCGCATCGGCATGTTCCCGGCGGTCGATCCTGACGACGTGCGGGCGCTGACCGCCTGCATCGAGTGGGTTGTTGAAAGGATGGCGGCATGAGCGCCGTGGAGAGCACCGCAACCGCAGCGGCCGTCCCTGACGGGGATGGGCGCCTGAAGGTGCTCGTGAAGGAGAAGATCGGTGACTCCGGCGTGGAGCTGTTGCGCGAACACTTCGACGTGGACCTCGGCATCGAGTGGTCCGACGAGGAGTTGGCGGAGCGCATCGGCGCATACCACGGCATCCTGATCCGCTCGGCGACAAAGCTCACCGCTGAGCTGATCGAGCAGGCGACGCTGCTGCGCGCCATCGGCCGGGCAGGGGTGGGGGTGGACAACGTCGACGTGCCAGCCGCGACCAAGCGCGGCATCATCGTCGCCAACGCCCCCCAGTCCAACGTAGTGACGGCGGCCGAGCACACGATGGCGCTGCTGCTCGCACTGGCGCGCAACATCCCTCAGGCCTATGCCTCGCTCACCAGCGGTCGCTGGGAGCGCTCGAAGTTCTCCGGTGTGGAGCTGTACGAGAAGACGCTTGGCATCCTTGGCTTCGGGCGCATCGGTCAACTCGTCGCCGCACGCGCGCGTGGCTTCGGCATGCGCGTAGTCGCCTTCGACCCGTTCGTCAGCGCCGAGCGCTACCGCGAGCTGGGGGTCGAGAAGGCGCCGAGCAGCGAGGAGGTCTACGCCCAGGCTGACTTCATCACGATCCACCTGCCCAAGACCCCCGAGACGCAGAACTGGCTCAATGCCGAGGCCTTCGCGAAGATGCGCAAGGGCGTGCGCATCCTCAACGTCGCCCGCGGGGGGCTGATTGACGAAGACGCTCTCAAGGATGCCCTCGACAGCGGTCAAGTGGGTGGTGCGGCACTCGATGTCTTCCCCGCCGAGCCCACGACTGAACACCCGCTGTTTGGCTACTCCAACGTGGTCGTCACCCCGCACCTGGGGGCCTCCACGGCGGAGGCCACCGACCGCGCGGGCTACCAGAGCGCCGAGCAGGTGGTGGCGGCACTCACCGGCGGCGTGGTGGCAACGGCCGTCAACATCCCCGCGATCGGCGCGGAGGATATGGAGGTGCTGGGCCCCTTCCTGCCGCTCGCCACGCAGTTGGGGCGCCTGGCGATGGAGCTTGCGGAGGGCAGCTCGGTGGAGCGTATCGAGGCGGCCTTCATGGGCCGCATCGCCGAGTTCGACACGCGCCTGCTCTCGCTTGCCGTGATCGTTGGGGCGCTGCAGGGCCGCACTGAGCAGCAGGTGAACCTCGTCAACGCCCCCTCGATGGCCGAGGAGCGCGGGATCGTGGTCGAGGAGAAGTCGGTCACCGAGGCGCAGGACTTCAACGAGCTCATCCGCGTGACCGTCGTGGCTGGCGATGAGCGGGTGGCGGTGGCCGGCACCGGCATCGGCCCCCAGCGCGTGCCGCATCTGGTGGAGGTGCACGGCCAGCGCTTCACCGTCGAGCTCGAGCCTTTCGTGACGGTCTTCCGCTACGCCGATCTGCCCGGCATGATCGGCCGCGTAGGCACCATCTTCGGCAGCCACGGCATCAATATCTCCTCGGCTGCCGTGGGCCACACACCCGACGGGGTGCCGGCGGGGGAGGACCAGCGCTTCGCCGCGATGGTCGTAACCACCGACGCGCTCGTGCCGGAGGAGGTCATCGATGAGATCGTGGCCTCCGAGGGCTTTGTGGACGGCCGCACAGCCTCATTGCGCTGAGCTGGCCGTCCAGCCAGTGAATCGGCTAGTGTGCTCGCAGATGCACGCAGTCGTCCTCACCAAGCACGGCGCACCCGATGTATTAAAGGTGCAGGAGCGCGACGACCCGCCGCTGGCCGCCGGACAGGTGCGCATCGGCGTGGCGGCAGCGGGCGTGAACTTCGCCGACGTGATGGCGCGCGTGGGGCTTTACCGGGACGCCCCCAAGCCACCGTGCGTGGTCGGCTACGAAGTGGCGGGGACGATCCTGGAGCTGGGAGAGGGGGTACGCGACCTCATCCCCGGCCAGCGCGTGGTCGCGGGCACGCAGTTCGGCGGCTACGCCTCACAGGTTGTGGTGCCGGCCGAGGATGTCGTAGCGCTCCCCGATCGCCTGAGCTTCGAGCAGGGCGCGGCGATCCCCGTCAACTACGGCACCGCATGGGCGGGTTTGATCGGCTACGGCAACCTGCAGCCGGGGGAACGCGTGCTGGTCCACGCAGCCGCGGGGGGAGTGGGCATCGCGGCGACGCAGATCGCCAAGCGCCAGGGCGCGGAGGTGTACGGCACCGCCTCGCCGGGCAAGCACGAGCGCATCTTGGCCAACGGTGTGGACCGCCCGGTGGACTACACCAAGCCCGGCTGGGAGCGGGGCATGCCGAAGTTCGACGTGATCCTCGACGCCGTCGGCGGCAAGAGCTTCCGCATCAGCTACGACCTGCTGCGCCCCGGCGGGCGCCTCGTGGCCTTCGGCGCCTCCGCGGTGATGTCGGGCGAGAAGCGCAATCTCGTCACGGCGCTCGGAACGGTCATGCGGATGCCGCGCTTCAAGATAATCAAGCAGATGTCCGAATCCAAGGCTGTCATCGGCCTGAACATGCTGACGCTGTGGAAGGACCGCGGGACGCTACAGCCGTGGATCGAGCCGCTGCAGGCGATGCTCGACGATGGCACCGTCCAGCCGATCGTCGCGGGCGAGTTCAGCTTCGAGCGAGCCGGCGAGGCGCACCGCATGATCAGCGAGCGCAGGAACGTGGGGAAGGTAGTGCTTGTGCCCTAAGCAGTGTCGGTGCTACGCTGCATCGAGCATGTCGTTGTCTCTTTCGCTTCTCCTTCTGCTCCCCCCTCGGGGGGAATAGTGCGTGGCGGCCGCGTAGCCGCAAACCCACCTGGAGGAAGTGCAATCGAGACCGAGAAGGAGCATGAACGACATGAGCACTCAGCAGACATCCACGCGCGATGAGGCACGGCGCGTAAGAGTTTTCGACACCACCCTGCGCGACGGCGAGCAGTCGCCGGGCATTTCGCTGAACAAGCAGGAGAAGCTGGAGATCGCCCACCAGTTGGCACGCTTGGGCGTGGACATCATCGAGGCCGGCTTCCCCATCACCTCGCCGGGGGATTTCGAGAGCGTGCAGGCGATCGCCCGCGAGGTTCACGGCCCGGTGATCTGCGGTCTGGCGAGGACGAGCAAGCAGGACATCGACGCCGCCTGGGAGGCGGTCAGAGACAGCGAGCGCCCGCGCATCCATACGTTCATTGCCACCAGCGACATCCACATCGAGCGCAAGTTGCAGACCACGCGCGAGGACGTCAAGGGCCAGGCGCGTGCCGCGGTGGCGCATGCGCGCGAATACACCGAGGACGTCGAGTTCTCCCCCGAGGACGGCTCGCGCAGCGACATCGAGTACATGGCCGAGGTCATCCAGATCGCCTTGGACGAGGGCGCCACGACGATCAACGTGCCCGACACCGTGGGCTACACGATGCCGCACGAGTACGCGGCGATGTTCGCAGAGCTGTACCGGCTGGTGCCGGGCCTGCGCGATGTGACGGTCTCCGTGCATTGCCACGACGACCTGGGCCTGGCGGTGGCCAACTCGCTGGCGGGCATCGAGGCGGGCTGCCGGCAGGTGGAGTGCGCGATCAACGGCATCGGCGAGCGCGCCGGCAACGCCTCGCTGGAGGAGATCGTGATGCTGCTGCACACGCGCCAGCCCAGCCTGAGCCTGTGGACGGGCATCGAGACGACCGAGATCGCTCGCACCAGCAGGCTGGTCTCACGCCTGACCGGCTACCCGGTGCAGCCCAACAAGGCGATCGTCGGCCGCAACGCCTTTGCGCACGAGGCCGGCATCCATCAGGACGGCGTGCTGAAGGAGCGCACGACCTACGAGATCATGGACGCCACCACCGTCGGACTGGAGAGCAATGCGATCGTGCTGGGCAAGCACAGCGGGCGCCACGCGCTGCACGAGGCACTGGAGGAGATGGGCTTCCGCGTCGATGGGCAGGCGTTGAACGCCGCCTTCAAGCGCTTCAAGGAGCTGGCCGACCGCAAGAAGCAGATCACGGCGATGGATCTGGAGGCGCTGGTCACCGACGAGCTGCGCGAGGAGATCCCCGGTTACACGCTGGAGTCCTTCGACGTGGAGGCCTCATCCAGCCATCCCCCGCACGCGAAGGTCAGGGTGAGCCCGCCCGAGGGGCCTGCCCAGCAGGGCAGCTTCACGGGGGATGGCCCAATCGACGCGGTCTTCCACGCGATCAACGCCGCGACTGGCATTGAGACCAAGCTGCGCGACTTCCAGATCGGCGCCGTCACCGAAGGCCAGGACGCCCTGGGCGAGGTCTCGGTCGTGGTTGAGGCTCACGGTCAGTCCGGCTCCGGTCAGGCCGTCTCCACCGACATCATCGAGGCTGCGGCCCGCGCTTACGTGCGCGCGCTGTCGGTCGCCGTCGCCCGCTCGCAGACGGCAGATGGGGTGGTGGGACTGCCGGCCACAGCTTCGTAGGCGTCTGTGATAGCATACGCTTGTATGGCAATGGCGATCAACGACCAGCTTGACCCAGTCGTCCTGGGCGCGCGCGTGCGCGCTCTGCGCGACGCCTCCTCGCTGTCGCTGCGCGACCTAGCCGCGCGCAGCGGTGTGAGCGCGCCGATGCTCTCGCAGGTTGAGCGGGGAGACACCAGTCCCACGCTTACCGTCGCAGCGCGCATCGCCGCAGGGTTGGAGCTGCGACTTTCACAGCTGTTGCGCCTGGACGAGGACGGAGCGGTCACGATCGTGCGCGCGGGTGAACGGCAGCGCGGCGGCAATACGCGGCGCGGGCATCGTTTCGAGGTCATGACCTCGGGGCAGCCTGGACAGCGCGCAGAGCTTTCCCGTCACACGCTCGCGCCGAGCGCCGCCACCGGCGCGCCGGATGATCCGCCGATGCACGAGCCGGGCAGCCGCGAGACGGCGCTCGTTGAGCAGGGGGCGGTGGTGCTCGTCTGCGACGGGCAGCGCCACGAGTTGGGGACAGGTGATTGTGTGACTTTCGATGCCGATCTGCCTCACCACTTCGAGAACCCCGGCGAGGTGGAAGCGACTTTCCTCGCGGTCGTCTCCGCCGGGTTGCGCAGGAGCTGAAAGGAACGACGATGCCTAAAACCATGTTCGAGAAGATCTGGGACGCCCATGAGGTTACGCCGGGCCTGCTCTACATCGATCTGCACCTGGTGCACGAGGTGACGAGCCCGCAGGCCTTCGACGGGCTGCGGCTGGCCGGCCGGAGCGTGCGCAGGCCTGAGCGCACGCTGGCCACGGCCGATCACAATACGCCCACCGATGGCACGCCCGTGGCGGCGCGCATCAAGGACGAGCTTTCTCGTAAGCAGGTGCAGACGCTGGAGCGAAACTGCGCTGAGTTCGGCGTGCCCATCTATTCGCTGGGCTCAGATCGACAGGGCATAGTGCACGTGATCGGCCCCGAGTTGGGGGTTACACAGCCGGGCACGACGATCGTCTGCGGCGACTCTCACACCGCCACGCACGGAGCCTTCGGGGCGCTGGCCTTCGGCATCGGCACCTCCGAGGTGGAGCACGTGCTGGCCACGCAGTGCCTCGTGCAGAACCGGCCCAAGTCGATGCTCATCCGCTATGAGGGCGAGCTGGGATTTGGCGTCACCGCCAAGGACCTGATTCTGGGCACGATCGGTCAGATGGGCGTGGGCGGCGCCACGGGGCATGTGGTCGAGTACGCCGGCCCGGTCATCGAGGGGTTATCGATGGAGGGGCGCATGACCGTCTGCAATATGACCATCGAGGGTGGGGGACGCGCAGGGATGATCGCGCCTGATGAGACCACGTTCGCCTGGTTCACCGAAACCGCGCGACCTGGGACGCCGAAGGATCTTGACGCGGCGATTGAGCAGTGGCGCGGCCTGCGCAGTGAAGCGGGTGCCTCCTTTGACAGCGAATTGGTCGTCGATGCCTCCGCGCTCTCGCCGCAGGTGACCTGGGGCACCACGCCGGAGATGGTCACCGGGGTAACCGGTCGCGTGCCCTCGCCAGATGATTTCGACACTCTTGCCGCGCGCGAGGCCACGGAACGGGCGCTCACCTATATGGCCCTGGAGGCTGGAACGCCCATCGAGGACATAGCCGTCGATCGCGTCTTCATCGGCTCCTGCACCAACTCGCGCATCGGCGACCTGCGCGCCGCCGCGCAGGTGATCGCCGGGCGCAAGGTGGCCGCGAGTGTGAACGCGATGGTCGTGCCGGGCTCCCAGCAGGTCAAGGCGCAGGCCGAGGCCGAGGGCCTCGATCGTGTCTTTCGTGACGCCGGCTTTGACTGGCGCGTGGCCGGCTGCTCGATGTGCCTGGGCATGAATCCCGACATCCTCGCTCCCGGCGAGCGCTGTGCATCCACGTCCAATCGCAACTTCGAGGGACGTCAGGGGCGCGGGGGACGCACGCACCTGGTTTCACCTCAGATGGCCGCTGCCGCCGCGGTCGAGGGTCATTTCACCGATATCAGGAACTGGAGCTGAGAGCCTTGGAGGCAATTCACACGGTCGCCGGGGCGGTCTCACACCTGGACCGCTCCAACGTCGACACCGACCAGATCATGCCCAAGCAGTTTCTCAAGCGCGTCGAGCGCACGGGGTTCGGGGAGTTCCTCTTCTACGACTGGGCCAAGGAGCCTGGCTGGGAGCTGCCCGCCAACCCGATTCTCGTCGCGGGCGAGAACTTCGGCTGCGGATCCTCGCGCGAGCACGCGCCGTGGGGGTTACAGGACTATGGCTTCAGGGCCATCGTCGCGCCGAGCTTCGCCGATATCTTTTACTCCAACTGCACCAAGATCGGGCTCTTGCCGGTGGAGATCCCCGCGGAGGATTGTCACGCGCTGGCCAGCGCGGGGGAGGGTGAGATCGACCTGGAGGAACAGGAGGTGCGCTTTGCCGGGCGCGCCGTGGCGTTCGCCATCGACCACGAGATTCGCCGGCGGTTGCTCGCGGGCCTGGATGACATCGGCGTCACATTTGGTCAGGATGCTGCGATCGCGGCCTTCGAGTCAGAGCGCGAGCGCTCCGGCGTGGCGGCGGGCGCGCAGACGACGGCGCTATAAGCTGCCCAGCCGCATGGCCCACCGCATAGTCACCCTTCCCGGCGACGGGATCGGCCCGGAGATCCTGGCCCCCACGCTGGAACTGCTGCGGCGCGTGGGGGAGTTCGAGTTCGAGCAGCACCTCTTCGGGGGCGCCGCCATCGACGCGCACGGCACTGCCCTCACAGATGAGACGCTGGCCGCCGCGCGCAACGCCGACGCGGTGCTGCTGGCCGCGGTTGGGGGACCACGTTGGGACACGACCGATCCCAACTCCCCCCGACCCGAGCAGGGGCTGCTTGGCCTGCGTAAGGGTCTCCAGCTGTACGCCAACCTGCGCCCCGTCCGGCCCTTGCCTGCACTCTATGAAGCCTCGCCCCTGCGCCGCGAGCGGATCGAGGGCACCGACCTGCTGGTTGTGCGCGAGCTCACCGGCGGCATCTACTTCGGTGAGAAGGTCCGCACGGACACGATGGCCAGCGACGTCTGTGCCTACACCGTCACGGAGATCGAGCGCATCGCTCGCACCGCATTCAAGGCCGCCGAGCAAAGATCGGCCAGCGCGAAGGTCACGAGCGTCGATAAGGCCAACGTGCTCGAGACCTCGCGCCTTTGGCGGGAGGTTGTAACGGACGTGCACCGGCGCGAGTTCCCCGACATCGAGCTCGAGCATCTGCTGGTGGACAACGCCGCCATGCAGCTCGTCTCCGCGCCGCGGCACTTCGACACGATCCTCACCGAGAATATGTTCGGTGACATCCTCTCTGACGAGGCCGCCATGATCACTGGCTCGATCGGCATGCTTCCCAGTGCTTCCCTAGGAGATCAGGCCCCGCCTGCCGTCGGGAAGCGGCCAACGCCGGGGCTATTCGAGCCCGTGCACGGCTCCGCGCCCGACATTGCCGGGCAGGGCCTGGCCAACCCGTTGGCGATGTTCCTCTCCGCCGCCCTGATGCTGCGCCTCGGGCTGGGCTTGGCAGATGAGGCCACGGCGGTAGAATCCGCTGTTGAACGTGCGCTTGCCGGCGGCCTGCGCACCCCGGATCTGGGGGGCAAGGCTGCAACGGCGGAAGCGACGCACGCTGTACTCGAAAATCTCTAAGGAGCCAGCGAACGTGGACCCCACCGACCTCATATGGATGAATGGCAAATTCGTCGCCTGGGAGGACGCCAAGGTTCACGTCCTTACGCACGGCCTGCACTACGGCACGGGTGTGTTCGACTCGATGCGCTGCTACGACACCCAGATCGGTCCTGCGGTGTTCCGCAACGTCGAGCACCTAGAGCGCCTGCAGCGCTCGGCCGAGCTCTATTACATGCCGGTGCCCTACTCGGTCGAGGAGTTGCGCGCGGCCACGCTTGAGCTGGTCGCTCGCAACGGTCTGCGTTCCTGCTACATCCGGCCGATCGTCAACCGCGGCTATGGCCAGATGGGGCTCAATCCACTGGAGGCGCCCATCGACGTGACGATCGCCTGTTGGGAGTGGGGCTCCTACCTCGGCGAGGAGGGCGTGCGCAACGGCGTGCGCGCCAAGGTCTCCTCGTGGCGGCGCATCTCGCCCGATTCGCTGATACCCCACGCCAAGGCCTCCGGGCAGTACCTCAATAGCGTGCTCGCCAAGGTCGAGTCGCTGAAGGCCGGCTATCAGGAGGCGATCCTGCTTGACGACCACGGCCACGTCTGCGAGGGCACCGGCGAGAACATCTACGTCGTGCGCGAGGGCGAGATCGCCACCCCCGGCCAGCACAACTCGATCCTCGACGGCATCACCCGCCGCTCGGTCATCCAGATCGCGCAGGACCTCGGCTACACCGTGGTCGAGCGCAACGTAGCGCGCGCCGAGATGTACCTGGCGGATGAGGTTTTCCTGTCCGGCACCGCCGCCGAGCTTGTGCCGGTCAAGGAGATCGATGACCACACCATCGGCACTGGAGCGCCCGGCGAGATCACACGCGTCTTGCAGGCCGCCTTCGACGATGCCGTCCACGGGCGCAGCGAGCGCTACCGTGAGTGGCTCGACGTCGTGCAGGCGCCGGCGCTCCAGACGCCCACGGGCGAGGCGCCGGGTGGGCGGCCTGCTCATTCGCCCACCGCGGCAGCCACCTCTCTCCCGGCCTCCCCGCCGGGGGCTCCGACTCCGGCGGGCTGATGAGCGAAGTCCAGCTCTACGACGCGACCCTGCGCGATGGCATGGGCGGCGGCGGCATGACCCTCACCGCGGAGGAGAAGCTGCGCGTCGTGCACGCTCTCGACGCGCTCGGCATCCATCTGATCGAGGCTGGCTTCCCGGCGTCCAATCCGAAGGAGCGCCAGCTCTTCGAGCTGCTCGCCGACGAGCATCTGGATACAGCTGAAATCGTGGCCTTTGGCATGACTCGCCGCCGAGAGGCAACAGCCGAGCAGGACGAAGGGCTGCGCGTGCTCGCCGACTGCTTCGCGCCCGTCTGCACCCTGGTAGGTAAGTCCTCGCTGCTGCACGTCGAGAAGGTTGTACGCGTCTCATCCAAGGAGAACCTCGCGATGATCGGCGACTCCATCGCCTTCCTTGCCGGCCAGGGCAAGCGCGTGCTGTTCGATGCCGAGCACTTCTTCGACGGCTATGCACTCGATCGCGGGTATGCGCTTGAGTCCGTGCGTGTCGCCGCCGACGCCGGGGCTGAGCGCGTGGTGCTGTGTGACACCAATGGTGGTTCGCTGCCCACGCGCGTCAGGGAGGTGGTGGCAGACATCCACACCACTCTGCCCGATGTTGCGCTGGGCATCCACGTGCATGACGATTCCGGCTGCGCCGTGGCGAACACGCTGGTGGCCATCGAGGCCGGCGCCTCGCAGGTGCAGGGCACCGTCAACGGCATCGGTGAGCGCACGGGAAACGCCAATCTGATCACGATTATCGCTGACCTGCAGTTGAAGATGGGGCGCGAAGTCCTCCCCTCCGAGGGGCTCGCGCGTCTCACTGAAACCGCCCACTTCGTTGACGAGCTGCTCAATCGCGCGCCCAACCCCGCCCAGCCATATGTGGGCAAGCACGCCTTTGCGCACAAGGCCGGGCTGCACGCTGCCGGGGTACAGGCCGACAGCGAGGCCTTCGAGCACACGGCGCCCGAGCTCGTGGGCAATCAACGCGACATCCTCATCTCCGAGCTGGCCGGCCGGGCCACGGTGCTGGAGAAGGCCCGCGAGGCTGGCATCGAGCTGAGCGACGAGGCTGCCCAGCGCACGGTCAAGCGTGTTAAGACGCTCGAGCACGAGGGCTTTCAGTTCGAGGCCGCCGACGGCTCGTTCGAGCTCCTGATGCACAAGGAGTCCGGCGACTACGAACCCCTGTTCCGGCTTGAGTCATGGCGCGTGCTCGTGGAAAAGCGCGCTGACGGTGAGGTCGAGACCGAGGCCACCATCAAGATCTGGATCGAGGATCAGCAGTACATCCGAACCGCTGTTGGCAATGGCCCCGTGCACGCGCTCGACAAGGCACTACGGGAGGCCATTGGTGAGATTCATCCGCACCTGCGCGACATCGAGCTCGTCAACTATAAGGTGCGCATCCTCGATGAGACCAAGGGCACGGGTGCAATCACACGCGTGCTCATAGACGCCTCCGATGGGCAGCGCGTATGGGGCACGATCGGGGTCTCCGAGAACCTCATCGCGGCCTCCTGGGATGCCCTCGTGGATTCGCTGGAGTACGGCATGCAGACGAGTGCGGCTGGCGCGCAGCGGACTGGCGCCGGGGCGAAGTCGGCGTGAGCCGCGCCGCAATCCAGGAGGCGAGCATCCCACTTGCCCGCCCTGTGCTGGGCGAGGCCGAGGAGCAGGCTGTGCTCGAGGTCCTGCGCTCCGGCAGCCTGTCCTTAGGGCCAAGGCTCGCCGCCTTCGAGCAGGCCTTCGCCGAACAGGTTCGTGCCCCGCTGGCAAGCGCCGTCTCCAGTGGCACCGCCGGTCTGCACCTGGCGCTGCGAGCGGTGGGCGTGGAGCGCGGCGATGAGGTCATTACGAGCCCGTTCTCGTTCGTGGCCTCCGCGAACGCCGCGCTGTATGAGGGAGCAAGGCCCGTCTTCGCCGACATCGATCCACGAACGCTCAACCTCGATCCGCAGGCGGCGGCCGCGACTGTCACCGAGCGCACGCGGGCGCTGCTGCCGGTGCACATCTTCGGCTACCCCGCCGACATGCCCGCGTTCGAGTCCCTGGCGCGAACGCGAGGGCTTGCGCTCGTGGAGGACGCCTGTGAGGCGCTGGGCGCCGTGCACGCGGACGGTACGCCGGTCGGTGGCCGCGGGCACGCAGCAGTCTTCGGCTTCTACGCCAACAAGCAGCTCACCACTGGCGAGGGCGGCATGGTCGCCCTGTCAGACCCCCTGTTGAAGGAGCGCATCGACTCCGAGCGCAACCAGGGCCGCGCGCCCGACATGGGATGGCTCGACCACGACCGCCTTGGCTTCAACTACCGCCTGTCGGACATCGCCTGTGCACTCGGCCTGGCTCAGCTCGATCGCCTTGCCGACATGCTCTCGGCGCGAGCGATGATCGCCGGCCTTTACCGCCAGGCTCTCGCGGGGATCGAGGGGCTCGAGCTACCGTGCGAGGATCGTGGGGGAGACGTACGCGGCTGGTTCGTGTTCGTCGTGCAGTTGCCCCATGAGGTTGACCGCGACGGGATCGTGCATGCCCTGGCGGCTCACGGCATCCAGAGCAAACCCTATCTGCCGGCCATCCATCTCATGAGCTTCTACCGCGAGCGTTTCGGCCATCGCCCCGGCGAGTTTCCCGTCTGCGAGGATGTCGCCGCACGCTCACTCGCCCTGCCCTTCTTCCCCACCATGAGCGAGGGCGAGGTCGCGCGCGTGGCCGGCGCGCTTAGAGAAGCGCTGGGCAGCGCTTAGAAAAACCGCCGGTCGGATGGGGGGCGGAGACGTTGCGTGGCAGCAGCTAGAGGTTAGGCCGGTTTCTTATGTCGGAAACATGGCTCTACAGCAGTCGTTTGGTTCGCTAGCATGCGTCGTATCTTCAGATGGCATTGAGCTGACATCGGCGTACGCTGCCGCCCAAGCTTGGGCGCCGTGAGCTTCCCTTCCGCGGCGCCCATGGAGGCCCGGCTCGCGTTCTTGCCTTGCGCGAGCCGCGTGGTTCTCCGCTGCGGGTGCCGTGGTCCACGACTCGGGACCATGGCGCCCGCCAATTTACCCTTTGCGATCTCAGACCCTCGCTGGTTCGACGGCCACCTGCGCGGCTGCCTGCGCTCCGATGAAGGGCGCGAGCGCTACATAGGTGGCGTCGGCCGTCAGCTCGGGCAGGTCCTCGATGCGTCCCTGGACGGCATAGTGCAAGAACATCTCCTGTAGGCCTCCGGCGATCGCATCGATCGCGATCTGGGGCGGGCGCCTGCGTTTGGGCACCTCATCGAAACCCGGCGCCAGCAAGCGTGCGTACGCCGCGACCCCCCGGTTGGAGAGCTCGTAGGCGCGCGGCGTGGCTACGGTCGCTCCCATCAGGGAAAGTCGTGCGAAGGACGGCTCAGAGGCGAGGTAGCCCGTCAGGCTGCAGAGGCCATCGCGTACGCCGGTGCGCCAATCGGGCGCCTCGGCGAAAGCCCTTTCGACGAAACTGAGCCCCTTGGAATGTCCCAACTCGTAAGCCACCAGGAAGGCGTCCTCCTTGCTCTCAAAGTGCTCGTAGAAGGCCTGCAGCGACACGGCGGCCTCAGCGGCAACGTCCTCGACTGTGAGGTTTCCGTAACCCTTACTCGCGGCGAGGTTGGTGACGGCGTCGAGGATGCGCTCGCGCTGGTTATGCACTACGAAGCTGCGCGAGGAGCCATAGCTCGAGCGAGCCGCCCTGCGCTGATCCTGGGGAGGTGAGAGAGTGCCCGGCGCACGACCTCCGAGCTGCTTCGCATGTGCGCGTTTACGTCGCTGGCGTATCGCTTTCAGGTTCGACACGAAGGCTTTCGGGGGAGGATGGTAAGTCGAAATCCAATGTGCCAGCTCTGGTACGAGTTCCAAAGGCTTGGTGCGACGGCTTCCGTACAGACAGCCAATCAGCACGCGATTCAAGCCCCCTACCATTGCCCGCAGCGTCGTATCAGGCAACGCTGGCGCGGCCGCGGCGTTCACCCCCGGACTGCTGCGCAGTCCCTCCTGCAGAAGCTGTCCATATTCGCCAATCGCACGTTCCCGGCGTTCGATCCCAGCTGCTCCCACCGCCGTTATCTCGGTGATGGCAAGGCGGAGGGCGTCGGGGTTCTCCACTGCTGCTTCGAATACCGCGCGGATCCCGGTTTCCATGCGGTCGGGGTGACCCTCGGCGTCGCTAAATGCTCGCGCTACTCTGCGCCTGCCTTCCCTGGCGATCGCATCGTAGGTCGCAAGAAAACACTCCTCCTTGTTGGCGAAATGCTGATAGAAGGCCTTGCGCGAGACCCCGGCCCGTCCCACCACATCCGAGACGGTGGTGGCCACATACCCTTTTTCGCCAATCGCTTCCAACATCGCCATGCCCACGCGCATGCGCTGATTGGCGGCAACCTGTTCGCGCGTGAGCGAGTGCGGTCCGCGTGGCAGCTTGCCCGGATAAGAGCGAAATGGCGTGGGACCCCGTGTGGTGCGGCGCGCTGCTGGTGACATACTCTGTAACTCCAACCCGAGTCAATCGCTGCGAGCAAGCAGCGTATCAGTGTAAACAATGACGTACCAAGTCTTGGAACTAGATGGATGTGAAAGTGCAGGGGGTCATCGGTCCTGGCCACCCAAGCGCGCCCATCCCAAGGCGTGAGCGTGCGCCCACGCGTGGGCGCACGGCGATACGCCCTAAACTCACGCGCTCATGTCCCGCTTCCGCGAGCCTCAGCATCCCGACTTCCAGCGCCTGAACGCCTCGATCGGCATCGATCGGCGGCTTTGGCCGCAGGACATCGCCGGCTCACGTGCGCACGCGCGCATGCTCGCCGAGCGCCAAATCATCTCGGCGGCTGACCGCGACACCCTGCTTGAGGGTTTGAATCTGCTCGAAAAGGAGCTGCACGAGGAATGTTTCCGATTCGAGCCGGCCGATGAAGACATCCACATGGCGATCGAGCGGCGTCTCACCGAGATCGTTGGCGCGGTCGGAGGCAGGCTTCATACCGCCCGCTCGCGTAACGATCAGATCGCCACCGACATGGCCCTGTATACGCATGAGCACGCGCTTGCAGCGGGTGTCGCCGTAGGTGAGCTCATGCGGGCGCTGCTGGCGCGCGCCGAGGAGCATCTGCAGTGGCCGATGCCCGGCTATACCCACCTACAGCGTGCCCAGCCCGTGTACCTCAGCCACCATCTGCTGGCTTACTTCTGGATGCTCTCGCGCGATCGCGAGCGCTTTGCCTTCACCGCGCGCCAAGCCGCGCGCCTGCCGCTTGGCGCGGGCGCCCTGGCGGGGGTCAACTTCGACACCGACCGCGACATGCTCGCGCGCGAACTGGGCTTCCTCGAGGTGATCCCCAACTCGATCGACGCCGTCTCAGGACGTGACTTTGTCCTCGACTACCTCGCCGCCGCGGCCACCTGTGCCACCCACCTCTCGCGCCTGGGCGCCGAGCTAGTGCTGTGGAGCAGCGCCGAGTTCGGCTTCTGCGAGCTCCCCGACGCTTGGAGCGCGGGCTCTTCGATCATGCCCCAGAAGAAGAACCCCGACGCCGCTGAGCTCCTGCGCGCTAAAGCTCCCCGCATAGTGGGTCATCTCGCTGCCTTTCACGGTGTCCTGCACGCGCTGCCGCTGACCTACAACAAGGATATGCAGGAGGACAAGGAGCACCTGTTTGACGCCGTCGACACGATCGAGCTCGCGCTGGCGGCGGCGCGGGGCATGATCGAAGGGGTCAGCTTTCACCAGCAGCGCCTGGCTGAGGCCTCCGCAGATGAGATGCTGGCGGCTACCGATGTCGCCGACCTGCTGGTGGCGCGTTGCGATGTTCCCTTCCGCGAGGCCCACGCAGTGGTGGCGGGCCTCGTGCGCGCGGCGCTCGATAGCGGCCGCACTCTCTCAGAGCTCACGCCGCAGGAGCTAGCAGCACACAGCCCCGTGCTGGCGGATTGCAGCGAGCAGTACTACAACGCGCTGCAGCGCCAGTCTTGGCTCGAGTCAAAGATCTCAGCCGGAGGCACCGCCACCGCGCGTCTGCGCGAGCAGATCGAGGCCGCACGCCGCATACTCGATGAGAGCGCTTCCGTCTGACTTCTACGATCGCCCCGTGCTCGAGGTCGCTCATGATCTCATCGGCTGCGTGGTCGAGTTCGGCGCTGGGGCGGGCGTCATCGTGGAGACCGAGGCCTACCACGAGTGCGAGCCCGCCTGCCATGCCTATGTCGGGCTCACGCCGCGCACGCGCACCCTATTCGGGCCCCCCGGCCTGGCCTACGTCTATCGCTCGTATGGCATCCATGCCCTGCTCAACGCCGTCTGCGAGCCTGAGGGGGTCGGCGCGGCCGTGCTCATCCGGGCGCTCGAGCCGACGTGTGGAATCGAGCAGATGCGCTTGCGACGTGGCATCGAGCGCGAGCACGATCTCTGCTCGGGTCCGGGCAAGCTGACGCAGGCGCTCGGCATCGAGTTGACCGAGAACAACACCGATCTTGCCGCTGGGCCGGTCGTGATTCGCCCGCCGCTGGACCACTGGCGCGGGCACCCGATTGCCATCGGCGAGCGCATTGGGATCAATAGGGCGGTCGATTTGCCCTGGCGCTTTTGCGCTGTTGGCAATCGCAATGTCTCGCGTCCGCGCCCGCGTTAGCCCCCGGGTGCGGCGGTGCCACCGGCGGCGCCCCCGCCGGAGTTGCCCGCACTCGATGGCGGTGCGGTAGGGCTTGGCGTTGGTGGGGAGGCTGGGCTGGGCGCCGGCGTCGCGGGTTCCGCCGGCTGCGCGGGTGCGGGCGCCGGTCGTGATGGGGCTGGAGTCGCGGCGTGCGTGGGGGCAGGGGTTTCCGCGGGGGAGCTGGGAGTGGGAGTGTGCCCGCTGGGTTCCGCGGAGCTGGTCGTCCCGGTCCCAGTGCCGGTGCCGGTGGCTGCGCCACTGCCTTTCGCAGCGCCCTTGGCGGCGTTTTCGGCCCGTTCCTTTTCCACGTTGGTCGCGGAGAGCATGAAGTTGTGCCAGATGAGCGCGGGGAAGGTGCCGCCGAAGACGGGCTTGCCGCCGAACTCGGTCGTCATCGGGATCAACCGCGTGGGGTAGCCCACCCACACGGCCACGGTGTACTTCTTGTTCCAGCCGACGAACCAGGCATCGCCGAAGTTGGACGTGGTGCCGGTCTTGCCGGCTGCGAACTGGCCGATCGCCGCGGCCCGCGCGGTGCCGTACTGCAGCACGGTCTGCAGCATCGATGTCTCGGTTTCGGCCACGCCTGCGGGCAGCACGCGCGTGAGCATGGTTTGCTCCACATCGCGGTGGTGTCCGTCGGAGAGCAGGCGCGAGCCAGCGTCCACTTCCTGGATGCCCACCGGCGCGGAATCCGGCACGAGCGTCCCGCTCACGCGCTCGCCGCCGTGGGCAATGGTCTCATACGCATGGGCCATGTCCAGCGGGGTCACGCCCACCTTCAGGCCGCCGATGGTCATGGCGGGATTGGTGGAGATCGGGGTGCGGATGCCCATGCGGCGAGCCAGGCGCGCGATGCGGCGGGTGGTGACCTTCAAGCCTACTTCGGCGTAGATCGAGTTATCTGAGAATGCTGTTGCTCCGGTGAGCGTGTTCGAGCCGCTGTAGGCGCCTTCGTCGTTGTGCACCACGAACTTTTCCTTTCCGTGCGTGCCGGGCACGAGGAAGGTCTTGACGTGTGAGCTCCACACCGAGCCAGGGGAGATTCCATCCAGCAGAGCCGCGGCGAGGTCGAAGGCCTTGAACGAAGAACCGGGCTGGCGCTCGCCCTCGGTTGCCAGATTGAAGGGGCTTGCGTTGTAATTACGCCCACCCACCATCGCGCGCACCTCACCGGTGGCGTTTTCGATCGCCACCAGCGCCGCCGTGGGACCGCTTGGGCCGGGCAGGTAGCCGTTGATGGCTGCTTCGGCTGCGCGCTGCATGTCGAGATCAAGCGTGGTGCGGATCTTCAGACCCCCTGTGAAGGCGCGCGTGGCGGTGTAGCGTTCGATCACCTGCTGGGAGACCCAACTGGTGAAGTAGCCGGCATCGACCCCTTCCACCAGCGTCTGGTGTGGAGGCTGGATGTCCTTGGGCGCGGGCAGTGCCTGGGCGATGCTTTCTTCGTAGTCCGTTCGTGTCAGGTAGCCCTGTTCGAGCATCTGCAGGAGCACGAGATTGCGCCGCGCGCGGGCCTCGGCAGGGTGGGTCACCGGGTCATAGCGGGCCGGTGACTGGATGATTCCTGCCAGCAAAGCAGCCTCAGCCGGCACAAGCTGCTGTACGCAGAGCTGGGAATGGGGACCCACGCCCTGCCCGCAGCCCAGGTGGTTGACGTCGTGGCCGAAGTACGTGCGTGCGGCGGACTCGATGCCGTAGGCGCCATTGCCGAAATAGATCGTATTGAGGTACTCGGTGATGATCTTTTCCTTCGACCATTTGTGGGCCAGCTGGTAGGCGAGCGCCGCCTCGCGCAGCTTCTCGAACAGGGTGCGGTGCGACTGCGCCTGCAGGGCGTTCTTGACGAACTGCTGCTCGATCGTGGAGGCGCCCTGCACGGTGCCGTTGTGCAGGACATCCTGGAAGAAGGCCCGTCCGATCGCGCGGATATCGACGCCGCTGTTGGTCTGGAAACGCTTGTCCTCGATCGAGATCACCGCGTCCTTGACGATCCGCGGAATCTGCCCGGGGGTGAGCAGGATCTGGTTCTGGTGGCTGAGCACTCCCAGCGGCCGGCCGAGATCATCGAGCAGCACTGAGTTGCGTGCGTTATTGAACTCCTGGCGGTTGTCCAGCGAAGGCAGCGTCGAGGCTACGGCCATGAACATGCCGAAGACGAACGAGATCAGGCCGAGCAGCAGGACCGCCAAGAGGATCAACAGAAAGCGCAGCTTCTTCAGGCGTGTCCTGCCACCGGTGGGCGGCGCGACTAGCTCCACTGGGGCGCAGAAGCTTAGTAGATCGGTCTTCGGACCCACGCCAGCGGATCTCGCCGCTATGCCGGCGGAGGGCGCCGCCGGGGGAAATACCCTCCATGAATGGGGTCAGGAGAGCGTCTGGCGGTCATCGATCTGGGCTCGAATTCGTTTCGGCTCGTAGTCTTCACGGCCAGCAAAGGCTGGTGGCAGCGCAGCGATGAGATCTATGAGCCGGTGCGCATCAGCGAGGGCATGGCCGCGAGCGGCCGCCTCGGCACGGAGCCGATCCGCCGTGCGCTGGCGACACTCGACGTATTCGCCCACTTTTGCGAGGCCAGCGGACTGGGTCCCGAGGCCGTCGATGCCGTCGCTACGAGCGCAATCCGCGACGCCGAGAACGCGGAGGACTTCCTGGGCATGGCGCGCGTGCGCACGGGATTGCCGATCCGCGTGCTGAGCGGTGAGGCGGAGGCGCGTTACGGGTACCTGGCCGCGATCAACTCCACTACGCTGCGTGACGGTTGCGTGCTCGACCTCGGCGGCGGTTCGCTGCAGCTGGTGCGCGTGGTCGATCGTCTGGCGCACGAGTCGAGCTCGTGGCGCGTGGGGGCGGTACGCATGACCGAGCGTTTCCTGCCCGACGGCGGCATCCCCAAGCCCAAGCAGCTCGATGAACTGCGCGAGCACGTAGCCGGCAAGCTCCAGAGTGCCACCTGGCTGCCACGTGCGGGCCGGCGGTTGGTGGGGATCGGAGGCACTGTGCGCAACCTCGCCGCCGCCGCCCAGCGGTGCGCGGGGCAGCCCAGCTACGGGGTGCAGGGCATGGTCCTCTCAGCCGATGCGCTGGCGCGGCTGGTGGCGCGCCTGGCAGAACTGCCCGCGGCCGAGCGTAGCCGCGTGCCGGGGATCAAGCCGGCACGAGCGGATCTGATCCTGGCGGGAGCGATGGTCGTGCAGGAGGCGTTGCGCACCGGTGGTTTCGAGGGCATCGAGATCACCGAGGCGGGGTTGCGGGAGGGGGTGTTCTTCGAGCGCCACCTGGCGCATGAGCCGGGGGCTGGCGCAGATCGGCCCCCGCTGTTCGAGGACGTGCGGCGCTCCAGCGTTCTCAATCTTGCCAGCCGCTACCACGTCGATGGCGCTCACACGCGCCACGTGGCGAAGCTGGCGCTCGGTATGTTCGACCAGCTTGCCGCCCTGGGCCTGCATCGAGGCGATCCGCTCGAGCGCGAACTGTTGTGGGCCGCCAGCGAGTTGCACGACATCGGCATGTCGGTGGACTACGACGACCACCACAAGCACTCGCGCTACCTGATCCTCAACGGCGGCCTGCCCGGATTCTCGCCGGTGGAGGTGGCGCTCGTGGCCCAGGCCGCGCGCTACCACCGCAAGGGCATGCCCGAGCCCGGGCCTCTGGCACCTCTCTTTCATGCCGGCGACGCCGAGCGCTTGGACCGTCTCGCGGTGCTGCTGCGCTTGGCTGAGGACCTGGAGCGCTCGCGCGATCAGCTCGTGCGCGAAACACGTCTCACGCTGGCGGGCAATGGGACGAGCGGCAGTGGCCATGAGACGAAGGACGGCGGTGAGGGGACGAAGGACGACGGCGGTGAGGTGCGCTTAGAACTGGTGGCCGACGGCGAAGCGGCCGTGCCGCGCTGGGCGGCGGGCCGGGAGACAGGGCTGTTCACCCGTGCTTTCGGGCGCAGCCTGACGGTGCTCTAGACGAGGCCGTCCAGCAGGCGTTCGATATCGCCCTCGTCGTTCCAGGCACCAACCGACGCGCGCAGCCAGGGCCGTCCCGGGATATTGCGCAGGATCACCCCACTTTCGGCCAGTCGCGCGCGCTCGGCGGGGGGGTCGGGGCTCAGAAACGAAACCAGTGTGGTGTCATCGCGAGGCGCCACCTCCCGTCCGGCCTCTGACAGACGCTCGGCCAGCAGCGCCGCCAGCGTCCGTGCGCGCTCGTACACCGCGGGCCAGCCGGCTTCGCCCAGTACCCGAGCGCTGGCCAGCGCGCAGGCAAGGCTCTCGGCGCTGAGCGACATGCTGTCCAGACGGCGAGCGTCGGCGTGTAGACCCGCCTGTAAGCCGGCGTCGGGCTGGGCCAGGTTGCCGTAGCCGCGGCGGCTCACCTCCAGGCGCTCGCGCAGTGCTGAAGTGGTGTGCAGCATGCCGATGCCATCAGGCCCGCACAACCACTTCTGACCTGCGCCCGCGTAGGCGTCACAGCCAAGCGCGCGCACGTCCACGGGCACCGCACCAACGCCCTGGGCGCCGTCGAGCAGCACCGGTGCATCGACCTCGGCGAGCTCCACGGGCGCCAGGCTGCCGCTCATCCAGCCCACGTGCGAGCAGGCCACGAGCTTCGTGCGGGCACCGACGGCGTTGGCCACCTCGCCCAACGCCACCATGCGGATTGATACGCCGCGCAGCTCGTGCGCAGCTGCCAGTGCCCCCAACAAGCCGGGGTGCTCCTCGTCGCTGGTCACGATCTCATCGCCCGCCCGTAGCTGCAGGCCGCCGATCACCTGGGCAATTCCCTCACTGGTGCAGGAGGTGAGCGCGGTATCCTCGGTGGGGCAACCCAGGATGGAGGCATAGGCGGACCTTAATTCGGAGCTGAGCTCGCCACGGCGCTCGAAGTGGTGCTGGGCGCGTCCCTGTTCGGCCTCGCGCTCGAGCTCGCTTGCTCCAGCACGCACGGCAGCCGCGGGAAGCGGACCGTCGGTCCCGGCGTTGAGATACGTCAGCGCTCTGAGGACCGGGAACTGCTCGCGTAATTTGGGTGTCTCCACGGGGGCAGCATAGGGCGAGATGTCTTAGTTGCGCACCCAGAACTAGCCAAGCCGTACAAAAATAAAGGCTCGCAGTGGAATCTGGCGTTTTCGCTATAGCTGAATTAAAGACAATCGACTACCCATTCACATGCGTGGGTGCTTGGGGATGACCGCACGCAGCCATGCGATCAGGGAGGGATGATGTCGTCCAGGGCAGGCGAGCAGAGACCTCTGTGGGAGCCATCGCTTAAAGATCGCGAGCAGGCCGCGATGACTCGTTTCATGCGCTGGGCCGGCGAGCGTCACGGCCGTGAATTCGCCGACTACGATGAGCTGCGGCGCTGGTCGCTGCTGGAGCTCGAGACCTTCTGGGAGGACATCTGGGAGTTCTGCGGCGTCCGCGCAAGCCGCTCCTATGAACGGGTGCTGGCTACGCGCGCGATGCCAGGTGCGCGCTGGTTTCAAGGCGCCGAGCTCAACTACGCCGAGAACATGCTGCTGCGCGATCGCACCCCCGAGGATGTGGCACTGCTGCACGCTTCGGAGCTACGACCTCTGCAGGAGCTCACCTGGGCTGAGCTCTCAGCGCAGGTGGCGGCGATCGCCGGCGGTTTGCGCGCGCTGGGTGTGGGGCGGGGGGATCGTGTGGTGGCCTACATGCCGAACATCCCCGAGACGCTGATCGCCTTCCTGGCGGTGGCCAGCTTGGGCGCGATCTGGTCAAGTGCGGCCCCCGAGTTCGGAGCGCGCAGTGTGATCGATCGCTTCGCTCAGATCGAACCGAAGGTGCTGCTGGCAATCGACGGCTATCGCCACGGGGGCAAGGACTTCGACCGCACCGAGGTGCTGGGGGAGATCCTGGCCGAGATGCCCACGGTGGAGCATGCTGTGCTGCTGCCCTATCTGCGGGAGGGCGCCGGCGCCCCCGCTGCATGGCCGGGGAGCCTTAGCTGGGATGAGTTGCGCGCTCACGGTCGCGATATTCCCCTGGAGTTCGAGCAGGTGCCATTCGATCACCCCCTCTGGGTGCTCTATTCCTCGGGCACCACCGGCCTGCCCAAGGCGATCGTGCACGGTCACGGGGGCATCCTCCTGGAGCAGCTCAAGAAGAGTCATTTGCATCTGGACCTGAGCTACGGGGACCGCATGTTCTGGTTCACCACGACCGGCTGGATGATGTGGAACTTCCTGATCGGCTGCCTGTTCACGGAGGCGGCGATCGTGCTGTATGACGGAAGTCCCGCGCATCCCGATATGGGCACGCTGTGGGATCTGGCCGCACGTGCGCGCATAACGTGTCTGGGGACCAGCGCCGGCTTTCTCGCCACCTGCCACAAGCAGGGCCTGGAGGTCGGTCACGAACACGACCTCAGCCACCTGCGCAGCATTGGTTCAACTGGCTCCCCGCTTTCCCCGGAGAGCTTCGAGTGGGTCTACAGCAACGTCAAAGAGGATGTGTGGCTGTTCTCCACCAGCGGCGGCACGGATGTATGCACGGCTTTCGTCGGGGGCTGCCCGCTGTTGCCGGTCTACATGGGCGAGCTGCAGTGCCGCGCGCTGGGCTGCGCCGTGGAGGCGTGGGATGAGGAGGGCAATAGCCTCACCGACGAGGTCGGCGAGCTGGTGTTGACCGAGCCGCTGCCCTCGATGCCGCTGTACTTCTGGGGGGATCAGGGGGACCGGGCACACGATCGGGACGATCGGGTCGGCGAGCGCTACCGCGAAAGCTACTTCTCCATGTACCCGGGGATCTGGCGCCACGGCGACTGGATCCGCATCACCCCGCGCGGGGGTGCGGTGATCTACGGCCGCTCCGATGCCACCATCAACCGCCAGGGCGTGCGCATGGGCACCAGCGAGATCTACCGCGCCGCGGGCGGCGTGGAGGAGGTCGTGGACGCGCTCGTGGTGGATATACCTCAGGAGCCCGAGGAGCTGTGGATGGTGCTGTTCGTGGTGCTGCGCGAGGGCGTGGAACTCGATCGGGAGCTCAAGCGCAGGATCGCCAAGCGCATTCGTGAGGACTGCTCACCACGGCATGTGCCCAACGAGGTGATGCAGATCGCCGAGGTGCCGCGCACGCTCTCGGGCAAGGCGTTGGAGGTACCGGTCAAGCGCATTCTCATGGGCACGCCCGTAGCGGAGGCGGCGAGCGTGGAGTCGCTGGCCAACCCACGGGCGCTCGATTACTTCGTTGAGCTGGCCAACAGACTCAAAGCTTCAGCGGGCGCAGCGGCACGATAGGCGGGCTTGGCCAGCAGCAGCTGCACGTTCTCGATGCGCCGCTCGCGAAAGCCGCCCTCGCAGTAACACAAATACAGCTCCCAAAGCCGGCGAAAGCGCTCGTCATAGCCGAGCTCGTGCAGGCGCTCGGCGGCGAGCAGGAAGCGCTCACGCCAGCGCGCGAGGGTTTCGGCGTAGTGGGGAGTGATGTCCTCCAGGTGCACACAGTGCAGCTCGGTGACGCGCGCCAGGGTGCGCGCAATGACCCCTAGCGATGGCAGGCAGCCACCCGGGAAGATGTAGGTATTGATGAAACTCTTGGACGCCTTCTCCACGTGGTAGGCGCGATCGTCGATGACGATCGCCTGCAACAGCATCGCGCCGTCTGCACGCAGCAGCTCTGAACAGCGGCGAAAGTAGGTGCCCAGGAACTGCCACCCGACGGCCTCGATCATCTCGATGCTGACGAGCTTGTCGTAGCAGCCGCGATCGCCGATCTGCGAGCGATCGCGATAGTCCGCAAGCAGCACCCTCACGCGATCCTCCAGGCCGGCCGCGCGTACACGCTGTGATGTATAGGTGTGCTGTTCGCGCGAGATGGTGGTGGTCGTCACGCGGCAGCCATAGCGCGCGGCGGCGTATACGGCGAAGCCGCCCCAGCCGCCGCCGATCTCGAGCACGTGATCCGCGGGTCCCAGATCGAGCTTTGTGCATACCCGCTCGAGCTTGGCCAGCGATGCCTCCTGCAGGCTTGCCGCCGGCGAATCGAAGACCGCGCAGGAGTACATCATCGTGGGATCGAGGAACAGCGCAAACAGCTCGTTGCCGAGGTCGTAGTGGGCGGCCACGCGCTTGCGCGCACGCCGTGGCGTGTTGCGCGTCAGCCAGCGCAGCCAGCGCTGGAAGGGAATCGTCAGGGGCGCGAGCAGGCGCCTGGCGCGATCCAGCGCCTGCACGTTGAGCGCCGCGAACCTGGTGAGAGCCACGAGGTTCGGGCAGTCCCACTGGCGATCCATGTAGGACTCGCACGCGCCCACGCTGCCGCGCAGCAGCGCGCGGTAGAAACGCGGGGAGTGGACCTCAAGGACGGCGCGCACGGGACGCTCGGGCACGAGTTCGCCGAAGCGCATGCGCCGCTGCCCCTCGACAATCGTCAGCTCGCCGCCGCGCGCATGCGCGAGCAAGCGCAGCACGATCCAGCGGGCGACGCGATCGAGCATGCCGATGCTCATGCGGCGCCCGTTCCTCACGTAGGTATAGCTATGCACACGCGCGCCATTGCTCATCCGTGCGCCGTCCCTGTGCGGGGGTGGCGATACCAAGGCGCGCCCCGCAGCCGCAGGCGCAGGGCGTGGCTATAGATGTGCGCCTGCACCTGCAGCGTCATCAGCGGGTAGCGCACGAGCGCCCGCCGCAGCGAGCGCGCCGCGAGCTCGCGGCGGCGCAGGGAGAGAGTGGCATCGGAGGCGCCCTCCTCCTGGCGGCGGGGGTGGGACTCGATGTGCACCAGCAGCTGCTCGGACGGCACGGTCAGACGCCAGTCATAACGGCGCTCCATGCCCATCAGCGGCGAAACGTGCAGCTGCTTGTCGAACTGCATATGCAGTACCTGCACGCTGCCGCGATCGTGCGCTTCGCTCGCGCCCATCACGTAGGCGTGGCGTTCACCCCAAGGTGTGTTGCTGACCTCGGCCACCACCGCCGCCACGCGCTCGCCGGGAGCGTCGAAGCAGTAGTAGAAGCTGACGGGGTTAAAGCAGTGACCCATGTAGCGCAGGTGCGTGAGCAGCCGCACCGGTCCCTCGGGGCGTGTCCCCGTGCGCTGTGCGACGAGCGCCAGCACGGCCTCCTTCAGTGGTACCTGCCGTTCGCCGAGGTAGTCCGCACGCCGAAACCACGCCAAGGCCGGCCTGCGCGCCGACCAGCACACGCTCGCATCGAACAGCGCCGGCAGCTCATCGAGGTCGAGGTAGGTCATGAACAGCCGCTGGTGAAACTCCTCCGCAACGGAGCCCGTGCGGCGGTGGCGCACGCTGCCCTCGTACAGACATGAGGCGCGCTTGGCAGTCATGCTCACAGCCCTACCCCGAAGGGCGCGCAGGCACGCAGGGCACTAAGCACGCCGTCCTCATGAAAACCCCAGCCCCAGTAGGCACCGCAGTAATGCGTGCGATGGGCCAGCCCGGAAATGGCTGCGTGCTGGGACTGCGCGGCCACACCCTGAGGGGTGAATACAGGGTGGGCGTAGGCGAATGTGCGGATGACCTTGGCGGGGTCGATGGCCTCGCTGCGATTGAGCGTCACGCAGAAGTGCTCCTCGGCGCCTGCGAGACGCTGTAGATGGTTCATGTAGTAAGTGACCGTGCTCAGCGGCTTGGGCTCGCGCAGCAGGTGGTAGTTCCACGCCGCTCGCGCCGCGCGACGGCGTGGCAGGAGCGTGCTGTCGGTGTGCAGCACCGCCTCGTTGCGCTGATAGGGGATGGCGCCCAGCACCTGGCGCTCGCGCGCACTGGGGTCGCGGAGCAGCGCCAGTGCCTGGTCGGAGTGGGTAGCGATCACGACCTGATCGAAACGCTCGGGAGCCTCTCCTCTGACTACGAGCTCGATGTGCTCGGCGGCGCGCGTGATGCAGTGCACGGGGCGCTCGCGACGGATCAGCTGGGCGAAGGGTCGTGTGAGCGCCTCCACATAGCGCGCCGAGCCTCCCGCGATGGTGAACCAGCGGGGGCGATCGCGAAACCCGAGCATGCCGTGGTTGGCGAAGAACTCCGCGAGGAAGCGCACCGGGAACGTCGCCATCTGGCGCGGATCAGCCGACCACACCGCGGAAACCTGGGGAATTATCAGGCGCTGCACGAAGGCCGGCGAGAAGTCGTGGTGAACGAGGAAGTCGTGCAGGGATTCGCCGCTACCGTCGCGGCGGCCGCTGCTGTTGCGGACGCCGCCCCGCGCGCCACCCAGCACGCGGCGCAACTCACGATTGAAACGCGGCAGCTCGCTGAGCATCCGCAGGTGGGCGGGACGCAGCAGGTTGCGCGGCTGGCAAAACACTCCGCGCGGCGTGCCCGCGTACTCGAAGTCCTCCTCCTCGCTCCTGACGGAGAAGCTCATGTGGGTAGGTTGGAACGCTATTCCCAACCCGTTCAGGAGGCGTGTGAAATTGGGGTAGTTGCGGTCGTTGAAGGCGATGAAGCCGGTATCCACGTGGTATGTCTGGTTGGCGGTGTCCACACGCACCGTGTGCGTGTGCCCGCCGATGTGCGCGGCGGCCTCGTACACCACGATCTCGTGTTTGGGGTGCAGTAGGTGAGCGCTCACCAGACCGGAGATACCGGCGCCGACAATGGCAATTCTCATCGCGCCTATGTGCGTGTCAGGGCTCTCGCTGGATCATCCGCCCAGATCTTGGGGAGGAGTCCGCGACGCCCGTGTCGAATGACAGCCGCGATGAAGCGCACAGCGACCCCCGCACCCCCCAAGCCGTCGCCGGTCAACGGCGCCAGCGAGCACCAGAGCCTTTCCAAGTACATCCAGGCCCGCTTCGATGAGTGCTCGCGCTCGCAGAAGGATGTGGCGCAATACATCGTGGACCATCTCGATGAGGCGGCCTTCCAGACCGCCGAGGAGCTGGCCCGGCGCGCCAACACCTCGAGCTCCACGGTCGTGCGCTTTTCGCAAGCGCTGGGCTTCGAGGGCTTCCCCGAGCTGCAGGCCGCCGCGCGCGAGGAGTACCGCCGCGTGCACACGCAGGCGATCGTGGGCGCGCCCGCGAAGAGCAGCGGCTCGAGCTCGGGCGCCAATGGCTCGGCGCCTCTGTTCTCACTCGATCAAAACGAGTTCGAGACCGCGCTTGCGGCCGATCACCTAAACGTCGAGGAGACGGCTCGCAAGGTTTCGCGCAGCGCCGTTGACGCGCTGAGCGAGGCGATCGTGAGCGCCGAGAAAGTGCTCGTCGCGGGCACCGATCAGATGGCCTTCTTCGCCAGCTACCTGCGCCACCTGCTGATGCTGCTCGACCTGCGCGTGGACGTCGTCGCGAGCCCCTCCCAGGAGGCGCTGAGCCGGCTGGGGCGCATCGATGAGCAGACACTCGTCATCGGCCTCTCCGCCGGACGCCCGCATCCGCTGGTGGTGCGTGCGATGAAGCTCGCGCGTCACCGCAAGGCGCGCACCGCTGCGATCACCGACGCCACGCTCTCCGAGGTCGCCAAGCTGGCGCAGATGAAGCTCTACTACTCCTCCAACAGCCCCGCCTATGTGCGCTCGCACACGGCGCTGTTGAGCCTCATCCAGGCACTTGCCTACGGCGTATATGCGCGCGACACCGCGCAGTATGACGATCGCATCCGTGCCTTCCGCCTGAAGTAGATCGAATCTATTTCCTTGCTTTGGCAAGGGAGGGTCGCATGCGACCCTCCCCCGGACCGTACATGAACGGTCCGGCCGGCCGGCGCATGTGCCGGCCGGGATAGACTACGACCCATGCGCGACGAGGCGACATTCCGGGTCAAGAGCGGCCTGGCGGAGATGCTCAAGGGGGGCGTGATCATGGACGTTGTCACTCCCGATCAGGCGAAGGTTGCCGAGGATGCGGGCGCGGCCGCGGTGATGGCGCTGGAGCGCGTGCCCGCGGACATCCGCCGCGACGGCGGCGTGGCGCGCATGAGCGACCCCGAGATGATCGTGGGCATCCAGGAGGCCGTGAGCATCCCCGTGATGGCCAAGGCCAGGATTGGCCACTTCGTGGAGGCGCAGGTGCTGCAGGCGCTTGAAGTCGACTACATCGATGAGTCTGAGGTGCTGACGCCCGCCGATGAGAGCAACCACATCGACAAGTGGCCTTTCAAGGTGCCGTTCGTGTGCGGCGCGACCAGCCTGGGCGAGGCGCTGCGGCGCATCGGCGAGGGCGCCGCGATGATCCGCTCCAAGGGCGAGGCCGGCACGGGCGACATCGTCGAGGCCGTACGCCACATGCGTCGCATTACGGGCGAGATCCGGCGGCTGGCCGTGCTCGAAGACGCCGAGCTGGCAACGGCCGCGAAGGAGCACGGCGCGCCTCTGGACCTCGTTCGCGGCGTAGCCCGCGAGGGCAAGCTGCCGGTCGTGCTGTTCTGCGCCGGCGGCATTGCCACGCCCGCCGACGCGGCCCTGATGATGTCGCTGGGGGCCGAAGGCGTGTTCGTGGGCTCGGGCATCTTCAAGTCCGAGGACCCGCCTGTGCGGGCGCGGGCGATCGTGGAGGCCACCACGCACTGGCAGGACCCCGAGCGCATCGCGCAGGCCTCGCGCGGGCTGGGCACCGCGATGCTCAGCTTGGAGTCCTCCAAGCTCGAAGACGAGCAGCTTCTGGCCCAGCGCGGCTGGTAGGCGCCTCGCTGCGGCATGGGGGAGGCCCCGCTGATAGGCGTGCTCGCGCTGCAGGGTGGCTTCGCGGCGCACGCCAAAGTGCTGCACGGGTTGGGCGCCCGGGTGCGTGAGGTACGCGTGCCCAGCGAGCTCGCTGGCCTGCAGGGTCTGGTAATACCCGGTGGGGAGTCCACGACGATGACTCTCGGCATCGAGCGCGAGGGTCTGGCCGAGCCGCTGCGCTCACTCGCCGTGGCTGGCACGCCGATCCTTGGCTCCTGCGCGGGCCTGATTATGCTCGACCGCGAGCACCTTGGTCTGATGGATATCCGCGCGCAGCGCAACGCCTTCGGCCGGCAGGCCAAGAGCTTCGAGGCAGACCTCGATGTCGCGGGGCTGGAGGGTGGCCCGCTGCGCGGCATCTTCATCCGCGCGCCGTGGATCGCTGAGTACGGACCGAACGTGCGCATCCTGGCGGAGGTCGAAGGCCACCCGGTTGCGGCCCGCGAAGCGAACATGCTGGCGGTCTCCTTTCACGCCGAGCTGAGCGAGGACGATCGCCTGCACAAGCTGTTCCTTTCAATACTCTGAGCGAGCCGGCGCAGCCGTACCAGCCTGAAGCCTCACCGGCCGCTCGACCGCGCCGTCGGGCAGCTGCGGCTCCTGCAGGATGCGCAGGACCTCGCTGATGGCCTCCCGCACCTGTGCCGCCAGGCGCCCGTCCTCATCCAGCTCCTCGGCCTCCTCGAGTGCCCAGCTGCGCGTCACGTGCATGCTCGGTCGCAGGTGCGCGAAGCGGCGGCCGAGCGAGGCCACGAAGGCCTCCACCGCCTCCAGATCGGCCGGCGAGGCGAAGCCGCGCGCGAGTAGCCAGGGCCATAGATCGCCCATGATGTAGTTGCGGTGGTGCGCGCCCACGCGCTCCCAATCCGCGCCCTGCCAGCGCCCGGCGTAGGCGGCGGCGTCGAGCGTGCAGGTGAGGTACACGCGCGAGCGCACCGGCGCGTTGCGGTAGCCCAGCAGCGGCTGGGGCTCGACGCGCCAAGGGCTGCCTGGCCCCGCCAGGCGGCTGAGCCGCAGCGCACGATCCTCGGCGTACAGGTGCTCGGCCTGGTGCTTGAGTTCCCCGGGCCACAGATGTAGCACGAGCTGGTCGTGTTCCAAGCTCAGGCCAGCGCGCTGGAAGGAGACCACGCCAAGAGCGTTGTCCAGGCGCACGTGCACGAGGCTGCCGCGCTCGGCCTCCACGCCCGTGGCCTGCGCCAGCAGCGAGCGCAGCCGCCGTTGGCGGCGCGTGGGATCGGCGCCCGCGCGTCGCAGGCTGCCGAAGGGCAGCAGGTGCCCGAAGTCGCGATGGGCGTAGTCGAGCATGTCCTGCACCAGCGCGCGCTCGGCGGTGCTCAGCACGTCGAGCTCGATCAGCCGCATCCAGGACTCCAGCAGATCGTGCCAGGGCAGCAGGCACGTGCGCTGTTCCTGGAAGCGCGCCCCGCGCAGGTTGAGCTCGGCCACGCGGTGTCCATCGCGCCGGGCCCAGCGCCGGCAGACCTTGCTCTCGACCACGACAACGAGCTCGGGATCGAAGCGCAACACGCCATCGAAGCGCTGCCCGCGATCGGTCTCCGTGACCTCTTCGGCGAGCGCGAAGGGCTCGATGTCGGGCGTCAGGAAGACGCTCACGAGCCGCCCCCGCGCTGGCGCCTCCTCGCCGTTTGACCCGTCCGGGTCGACTACGTGCGTGGCCTGCATATCCAGCGAGCACTCCGGCAATCCGCTCAGCGACCCCTCGCCGATGGCCTGCAACAACGTCTCTCGCGCCAGCGGCACCATCCGCAACACGATCATCGCTGCCCGCGTCAGCTGATCCTCGTGGTGGCTCGCGAGTTCCCGATAGGGCTCGAATACGTTCAGATGCGGATTGAACTGCCCTGCCTGACTCCCATCCACCATATACATTGACTAGACCTCTCCTCCCTACACCCTCACCAACATATCAAGGACTCTACTGTACTTCTCTGTTTTTGGGAGCAGCTTCGCTGCGTGGGAGAGGCTTCGCTCCGCTGCGAGCACGGCGGCCGGACGCAATACTGCGCCCATGAGAATCGCCATCGCGGCCGATGAGATGACTGGCATCGCCCCCGCGCTGATCCAGGCGCTGGAGAGCCGTGGACATCACGTGCTCGCCCACGGGGTCTTCGCGCAGGACGAGCGCGACGACTGGGCCTGGGCATCTGAGGCCGCCGCGCGCGAGGTTGCTGCTGGGTGGGCGCAGCAGGCCGTTGTCTGCTGCTGGACCGGCACCGGCGCTTGCATCGCCGCCAACAAGGTGCCCGGTATCCGTGCTGCCCTCTGCGCCGACGCGGCCACCGCAGCTGGCGCCCGTCGCTGGAACGACGCCAATGTCCTCGTCCTCAGCTTGCGCAAGACATCAGAGGCGGAGCTGGGCGAGATCCTCGACGCCTGGTTTGTAGGTGAGCCCTCAGCCGAGCCGGACGACCGGGCCAATATCCAGCACCTGGACGAGATATAGCGCTAGCTGGCCGCGAAGCGCACCAGGCCGTCATCCTCGTGCTCTTCAACGAGGTGGGCATTGATCAGGAGGTCGACGTGGCCGAGGACCTCGGAGAGCGTCAGGTAGGCCTGGGTGACGGCGATGTTTCCCCAGAACTCGCTCGCTACCTCGTGGGCGGTGCGGGGGCTTTGCGCGATGAGGTTGTAGATGCGCTCGGCGCGGCGTTCGTGCATGCGCATGCGCCGATCGATCAGAGACTTGTGGTCCTTGATCGGGCTGCCGTGGCCGGGAAGGATCAGATCGACGTCCATCGCTCGGGTTTGCTGTAGCGAGTCGATGTAGGTGACCAGCGACTGCGGGCGGGGACCGGTGAACTCGCGCGGGGCGCCGAGGGGGCGGGCCAGGAGGGGATTTGAGGAGATGTGCTTGATGAGATGATCGGCGACCATAACGATCGAGCGCTCCTCATCCCAGAAGAGCGTATCGGAGGGGCTGTGGCCGGGGCGGTGCAAGACGCGCAGGGTGCGCTCGCGCAGCTGCAAGGTCTCGCCATCGTGCAGGGAACGGGTGACCTCGACGGTCGCGCCCCAAGCACGAAAGCTGGCGGAGACGGCGCGCAGAGCGCTGACGACATCGGCCGGGATGCCGTGGCGCAGCATCGTCTGCTCGGCGAACACATCGTCGAGCTCGGTCTGTTCGCGGAAGTTCTTCAGGTAGGCATCCAGACCGCTGAGCGCCGCCACCTCGGCGCCCGATCGGCGCGCCAGGATCGAGGCCAGGCCGAAGTGGTCGATGTGCTGGTGGGTGATCACCAACAGCTCCAGGTCCTCGATGCGATGCCCCAGCTTCTCAAGCGCCTGTTCGAGCTCGTCCAGTGCCTTCGCGGAGTTCGGGCCGGAGTCGATCAGCGTCAGCGGCTCGTCCTCGATCAGGTACGCGTTCACCCGCCCCACCTGGAAGGGGGTGGGGATCGCTAGGCGGTGTATACCCTGCTCGGTGCTCTGCACAAGTGCCTCCTGCGCCTCGCGCTCCTCCTCCTCGCTGGAGGGCCACTCGGGCGCCTTCGCGCTCACGAGCGGATCAGCGCCAGCACCTCGTCGCGCCGGCGTTCCATGTCCTCACGGCTCACCAGCGACTCCAGGCACAGGCGCAGCAGTGGCTCCGTGTTGGAGGGTCGCACATTGAAGTGCCAGTCCTCGTAATCGATCGAGATGCCGTCCAGGCGTTCTTGACGCGCATCGCTGTAGCGGCGTGCGATCTCCTCCATCTTGGCCGCCTGGTCGGAGACCTCGCTATTGATCTCGCCTGAGATGAAGTAGCGCTCGTGGTAGGGGCGCAGCAGCTCCGAGAGCTTGCTGTGAGTGCGCGAGAGCAGCTCCAGCATCAAGAGCGCCGGGATCGTGCCGGAGTCCGCGCAGTAGAAGTCACGGAAGTAGTAGTGGCCCGAGACCTCGCCGCCGAACAGTGCGCCTTCCTTGTGCATGCGCGTCTTGAAGAAAGCGTGCCCCACGCGGTTTACATACGGCGTGCCGCCCGCCGCGCGCACCGTGTCGGGCACCGCCCGCGAGGCACGCACGTCGTAGAGGATCGACTCGCTCGGGTGCTTGCCAAGCAGCGACTTTGCCAGCAGCGCAGTAAGGAAGTCCCCGTCCACGAACGCACCCTGCTCATCGATGAAGAAGCAGCGGTCCGCGTCGCCGTCCCACGCGATCCCCAGGTCCGCGTCGCTCTCGCGCACCCTGTCCATGACGAACTGGCGGTTCTCCGGCAGCAGCGGGTTGGGCTCATGGTCGGGAAAATCTCCATCAGGCGTCCAGTAGGTCTCAATCAAGTCGAGCTCCAGGCGCTCCAGCAGGGGGCCCACCATCGGCCCCGCCATGCCGTTGCCGCCATCCACCACCACCTTCAACGGCTTCACCGCGCCGGGGTCGATGAACTTCAGTGCCGCGCGTTGGAACTCCGCATACAGCTCCACCTGCTCCACCGACCCACGCGGCGCCGCGCTTGCGCCGAGGCCGGCTTCGATCAGGCGGCGGATGTCCTGGATGCCTTCGTCTCCGCTCAGCGGGATCGCTCCCGCGCGCACCAGCTTCGCGCCCGTGTATGCCTTGGGGTTGTGCGAGGCCGTGCACATCAGGCCTCCGTCGAGACCGCGCGAGCCGACCAGGTAGTAGAGCATCTCGCTGCCCACCATCCCCGCGTCCAGCACGTTCGCGCCCTCGACCTGCAGGCCCTCGCGGTAGCGCGCCGTCAGCGCGGGCGCGCTCAGGCGCATATCCCGGCCCAGGCCCACCCGCAGCTCGCTCACCGGCTTGCCGGCCAGCTGCGCCAGCACGCGCGCGAACGCGCGCCCGATCTGCTCGGCCACCTCGCCATCGATTTGCTCGCCGTAGAGCCCACGCACGTCGTAGGCCTTGAAGATCCCTGGGTCCACGGCCTGCATCATGCCAACCATTATCTTTTAGGCCATGTCTGGTCACTCCAAGTGGGCATCGATCAAGCACAAGAAGGCGATCGTGGACTCCCGCCGCGGGCAGCAGTTCACCAAGCTTGCGCGCGCCATCACGGTCGCGGCGCGCGACGGCGGGGGGGATCCGGACGGCAATGCGGCGCTCGAGAACGCGATCCAGAAGGCCAAGGCCGCGTCGATGCCCAAGGACAACATCGAACGCGCCATCGCCAAGGGCACCGGCGCGGGCGCGGACGCGCAGGAGCTCGAGTCGATCCTCTACGAAGGCTACGGGCCAGGCGGCGTCGCGCTGCTCGTGGAGACCGTCACCGACAACCGCAACCGCACCGGCGCTGACGTCAAACACCTCTTCGCGCGCTACGGCGGTTCGCTCGGGGAGCCTGGCTCCGTCGGCTACCTCTTCGACAAGAAGGGCGTCATCCTGATCGACGCCGCGCGCTACTCCGAGGACGATCTGCTGGTGGCGATCGAGGCCGGCGCCGAGGATGTCTGGAGCGACGAGGGGCTGCTCGAAGTGGTCACCGGCCTGCAGGACTTCATCGCCGTGCGCATGGCGCTCGAACAGGCGGGCATCGAGCTCGAGAGCGCCGAGCTGCTCTATCGACCCTCGGCGCTCGTTGAGATCGAGCATGAAGGGCAGGTCATCAAGCTGATGAAGCTGATCGACGCCCTGGAAGACAACGATGATGTCGGCGCCGTGCACGCCAACTTCGACGCGCCCGCCGAGATGCTCGAACGTGCCGCCGGCTGAGGCGGCTCAGGGGTGTCCGGCGGGCAGCCCGGCATTGCGCAACAGGCGCGCGGCCTTGTAGAAGCCGTTCTGGAGGTCCGTCAGCGGGCGCGGGGGAGAGGGAGGCTTCAGTTCCTGCGCGAAGCGTCCCGCCTGCAGGGCACACGACCACTGCTGCATGCTTTCGATCAGTTCGTCGTAGTCGCCGGCCGCGGCATCCGTGCGCGGTGTCGCGCGCGTCAGCAGTCCGCCGAGGTGCTCGGCGGCATTCACGCGCGGGCTGATGTCGGGGATGCTGCCGGCGCCAACCTCGCCACCGGCCTGCTCGAGACAGTTGCGCAGCAGGATCGTCTTGATGATCGAGGTGTGGTCGAACACGGTCTTCTGGGCGCGCCCATCGCGCACGCTCTGCGCGACCGACCCCGCCTCCACGTAGGGCGAGATCACAAACGCCGGCACGCGCACCCCGTAGCGGTCAAACGGCTGCTTTTCGCCCGGCAGCGCAGGCGGGGGCACATGGTCGTAGAAACCGCCATGCTCGTCGTAGGTGACGATCAGCAGCGTCTTCTCCCAGGCGGGGCCTGTGCGTAGCGCGTGGTAGACGCTCAGCACCAGGTGCTGCCCCGCCGTCACGTCCGAGGGCGGATGGTCGTCGTTGGAGTCGGGCCCCAGCACGGTCAGGTCCTTGAAGCGCGGGTCGATCCACGAGACCGCCGGCAGCCTGCCTTCGGCGGCGTCCTCGAGGAAGGAGTTTTCGCCCTCCGTGAGCCTGCCCTCCAGTTCTTCGGGGATCGTCAGCTTGCGCTTGTCCACGAAGGCAAAGCGCTCGTGATGGGAGAAGCGGTACGCGGGATCCGCGCAGCGCAGCGTCGCCGGGTCGAAGGAGTACCAGCGCCAGGCCTGTTCGTCGAGGTGACGCACGAACGCGGGCAGCTCATACAGCGGCGGTTCGCGATCGTCGCGGCAGTCCTCGGCGCGGCCCGCCACGGCGTACAGGCGGTTCGGCCACGTCGCGCCTGGCACCGAGCAGAACCAGCGGTCGCACACGCAGAACTCGCGCGCCAGGTAGTCGTACACCGGTAGCTGCTGGGCCGTGTAGTAGCCCATCACCAGGTGTGCCGGGGGCAGCGGCACTTCTTTGTGGCCCTGCGCTTCGAGCTTCTTCACCTCCGCCTGCGAGTACGTGGCGAAGTTGCGCACGAACCCGCCGTTGTCTTCCGCCAACTGCTCGTCCACGCTCTTGCCCGAGTGATCGGGATCTTCGGCCTCGCTTTCGAACGCCGTGCGAGCACCGAGCGGGTACACCGGGTGAGCCACGCCCTGGAGATCGAGGTTGCGCTCGTTGCCGGTCAGCCCATCGATGTCGTGGCGGCCCCCCTCCAGCGTCAGGTAGCCCAGCATGTGATCGAAGGAGCGGTTCTCGAGCATCAGCACGACGATGTGATCGACCTTCGCGTGCAGGTTCGCGACGCCTGCATCCACCGTCACCGTCACCCTGCCTGTGGGCGTGCGCGGGGGCTTGACCGCCAGCAGCCTCGCCACCGCCCCCAGCTTCCCCGGCAGCACGAACGACAGCAGCCGCGCGACTCCCCTCAGCAGCATCGATCTGAAGTCGGACATGACTCTCTCAACTCGCTTCCTCGCCGGGACCGGCGCTCGCGTTGGTGGTGTCGGAATGCTCGTCCTGCTGTCCCTCCGGCGGCGCTGCATCCTCAGGAGCCCCGGGCGCAGCGATGCCACGCCCCGCGCCCAGCGCCGCACGCACGCTGCCGTGCTCGCCGGCCGGGATCGCGGCGAGTCGCCGTCCCTCAAGAGTCAGCCGCACGGCTGCTGTGCCCTGAGCGTCGGCGCTGCTCTCCAGGTAGCCGGTCTCCAGGGCCCAGTTGCGTAGGTACTCCTGCTCGCGTGGCGGCAGGCTCCGTTGCGGGCGTCGCGGCCGCAGGGCCGGGCGTGGCGGGGGATCGATCTCGTGCAGCAGACGCGGGGCGTCGAGCAGCACGTCAGCGCGGGGCTCGCACACAGGCGCCAGCGGCAGGTATGTCAGGGCCTCGCCGGCGGCGGCGTCGACCTCCGCACCCCACAGCGGCTTCTCGAGCGCTTCGCCGAGCTTCTGCGCGGTGGCGCCGGTGATGCCCAGCGCCGCGGCGGCCGCGACGACGGCGCCCACGACCTGCGATGCACCGCCGCTTGCGATCCCCCACGCCAGCAGGCCCACCGCCAGCAACAGCGGCCCATACACCACGGGTCGCCGCACCAGGGGCCGCAGGAGCGCCAGCGCGCGCTGGGCCATCGCCGCGGCCGCCTGCAGATAGCTGTCGACGCTCAGCATGTCCCCTGCGGCCTTCTCGCCGGAGAGCACCGCACGCCACAGCTCGCCCTGGCGCCGTAGCGTGGCGTTGAGCGAAGTCCTCGCCTGCATCCACTGCTCCTCGCTCGGCGGCTGCGCCTGCAGGTTGGCGGCCCACGCCTCCCAGCGCACCAGTCCGGCGAGCACCGCCTTGGCGCCGTGGGCGGGCAGGCTCGACGCGGAGTCGTTCAGCCAGCCGCGCAGGTTGTCCAGGCGCTCGCGCCTAAAGCGCTCTGCCATCTCGTCGGGGTCGTGCGCCGGCAGGAAGGTCTCGGCCAGCGCACGGGCGAGACCGTAGGCGATGCCCAGCCGGCGGTCGGTTGCCGTGAGCGTGCGCAGCACCTGTAGGTGCACGGCGTAGACCGTCGCCTTGCGTTCCTCGGGGCTCATCGTGCGATCGGCCTGGGCCGTGCGCATGTCGGTGCTCGTCGGCACCCGCAGGTTGCGGGCCTCGATCGCGTGCGCAAGCAAAGCCAGGTCGGCGTCGATCTGATCGAGGCGCAGCAGCGCCCGCTGCGCGGGGCTCAGCGCGCCGATGCCGGGGAGGTGCGCGCGCGGTGCCGGTGCGTGGGCCTGCGCAGGAAGTCCATGCTGGTAGAGGTCCGCCATCGTCCAGCCCAGCGCGAAGGAGACCTGCACCTCCGTGAGCAGGAGCGCTCCCGCCTGGACCGGTGCCTGCGCCGCCGGCGTGGCCCGTGGCACGATCGTGGCCTGGGCCGTGATGGTGGCCTGTGTTTCCCCCATGGGCGTCGCCGCACAGTAATGAGGCCGGCTCAATATGTCAACAGTCAGAATCCCGCCAGCGGGCGCGGCGCGCGCGAGCACGACATAATGCGCGCCGCGTGTCCCGGCCCCGCGAGAGCAGCCCGTGCGAGAGCCGTCCCCCGGTTGCGATCCTCTGCGGCGGACGCGGCACGCGCCTGCAGGAGCACGCCCGCGAGCTGCCCAAGCCGCTTGTGGAGATCGGCGGGTTGCCGATCCTCTGGCACGTCATCCAGCTCTACGCGGCGCAGGGCTTCGCGCGCTTTCTGCTGGCCACCGGTTACCGCGGCGAGCTGATCGAGCGTTTCGCAGCGGCGCACGAGTGGCCTGCTGGCGTAGAGGTGCGCTGTGTGGATACCGGACTCGATACTCCCACGGGCGGCCGCGTCAAGCTGCTCGGAGGGCACCTTGGCGGCGAGCGGTTCTGTCTGACCTATGCCGATGGCCTGGCCAACATCGATCTTGGTGCGCTGCTCGATTTTCACGATGCCCACGGCGCACTGGCCACGATGACCGTCGTGCGACCGGAGCTGCAATTCGGAGTCACCGAGCTTGAGGATGAGAGCAGTCGCGTGCTGGGTTTCTGCGAGAAGCCACGCTTGGAACACTGGATCAACGGGGGGTTCTTCTGTCTGGAGGGGGGTGCTCTTGACTACCTGCAACCAGACAGCGTGTTGGAGCGCGAGCCGCTGGAGCGCATGGCGCGCGACGGGCGGCTGCATGCCTATCGTCACCACGGCTTCTGGGAGTGCATGGACACCTACAAGGACGCCATCGCGCTCAACGACCTGTGGGCCTCGGGTGCGCCTCCTTGGGCAGGCGTCCGGCGGGCCGCGCAGAATCTCTTTGCATGATCGTCCTGGGTATCGACCCCGGCTTGGCCAATACTGGCTACGGCGTCGTCGTGCGCCGCGGAAGGCGCATGGCTGCGCTTGACGGCGGTGTCATCGAGACTGCCGCGGCGCTGCCTGTCGAGCGCCGCCTCGCCGATGTCTATGCCGGGGTGGATAGGCTGCTGGAGGAGCACTCTCCCGATGCTGTAGCGCTGGAGGAGCTGTATTTCGGTCAGAACGTGCGCACCGCCTTTGCGGTCGGCCATGCACGTGGGGTGGTAATGCTGGTGGCCGGCCTGCGCGGCGTTCCCTGCACCGGTTACACCCCGCAGAAGATTAAGTCCTCGGTCTGCGGCCACGGACGAGCGCCCAAGGAGCAAGTGGCACGCATGGTGCAGACCCTGCTCGACCTGCCCGAGCTGCCAACTCCGGATCATGCCTCCGATGCGCTTGCAGTGGCGCTCTGTCATGCCAACTGCACGCCCCTGGCCACCGCGCTCACGGCGGCGCTCGCATGATTGCTCTGCTGCGGGGAGAGGTGGCGGTGCGCCGCTCCGATCACGTCGTGATCGTCTGCGGCGGCGTTGGCCATCGCGTGGCCGTCTCCGCTGAGACTCTGCACCACGTCCCGGCCGTCGGCGGCGAGACCACGCTGCACACCCATCTGATCGTCCGCGATGACGCACTTTCGCTCTACGGCTTTCACTCCGAGCCCGAGCGCGACCTCTTCCTGATGTTGCTCTCGGTGCAGTCCGTCGGTCCCAAGGTCGCCTTGGCGGTGCTCTCCGGTGGTCCCCCGCGCGAGCTCCTGGGCGCGATCGCCGCCGGCGATGCCGCGCGCTTCCAGGCCGTTCCCGGCATCGGCAAGCGCACGGCCGAGCGCATCATCGTTGAGTTGCGCGAGAAGGTCACCGTGGAGGACACGCCAAGCGTGGGCGCCGCCAATGGCATTGTGGCGCGGCGGGGGCGCGGAGCCACGCCCCCGAGAGGGCTGGCGCGAGCGGGTTTGCTGGAGCTTGGCTACAGCCCCAGTGAGGCGGAGGAGCTGATGTGCGATCTGGAGGGCGACAGCCCCGAGGAACTGCTCGCTCAGGCACTGCGCGTGGCGCGCCGGGCTTAGGACGATCGGGACATGAACCGCATCCAAACCCCATATTCGCTTGAGGACGAGGACGAGCTCGATCGCTCACTGCGGCCGCGGCGGCTGGAGGACTTCATCGGACAAGATGCCCTGCGCGAGCAGCTTGCGGTGGCGATCGAGGCCGCCGCTGCGCGCGGGGACGCGCTCGATCACCTGCTGCTGGCCGGCCCTCCTGGACTGGGCAAGACCTCGCTTGCTCAGATCGTCGCAGGCGAGCTGGAAGTGCCCTATGTGCAGACCGCGGGGCCGGCATTGGAGCGAAAGGGAGACATTGCGGCCTTTCTCACGGCACTCGAGCCGCGCAGCATTTTCTTTGTCGATGAGATCCATCGGCTGCCGCGTGCGCTGGAGGAGACCTTCTACCCGGCGATGGAGGATCATCGGCTGCCGATCACCGTCGGTCAGGGGGCGGGGGCACGGGTGGTCACGCTTGAGTTGCCTCCATTCACGCTGATCGGTGCCACCACCCGCACCGGCCTGCTTACGACACCGCTGCGCGATCGCTTTGGCATCCAGGCTCGCCTGGAGACCTACTCGCAGGCCAATCTCGCTGCGATCGTGTCGCGTTCGGCCGACATCCTCGATATCCCCTTGGAGCCCGGGGGCGCCTTGGCCATCGCCGCCCGCAGCCGCGGCACACCGCGTGTGGCCAACCGCCTGCTTAAGCGTGTGCGCGACTACGCCGAGGTGCGCATGGATGGGGTGCTCAGCGCTGACACCGCCGGCGCGGCACTGGACCTCCTGGAGGTCGATGACCGTGGCCTTGATCGCCTGGACCGCGAGATCCTGAGAGCCGTCTGCGTCAAGTTCTCAGGGGGCCCTGTCGGCCTGTCCACGCTGGCTGTGGTCGTGGGCGAGGAGCAGGACACGATCGAGGATGTCTACGAGCCCCACCTGCTGCGCGAGGGCCTGCTCAAGCGCACTCCGCGGGGACGCATGGCCACACCGGCGGCTTTCGCGCATCTGCGCCTGCCGCTGCCCAGCGCGGGCCCCGTCGACCCCGCGCTGTTCTGAAGTTGACCGCGGCTTTCACACCGTCGCTTCCCTACTCTGTGAGCGATGGCTCACCCGTTCATCTGCCCCAACTGCGGCCACCGCACGAGCGAGCTGGATCGCAACATCGGCTTCACCCGCCAACCCAAGGGTTGCGCCAAGTGCGGCTTCGCCTTTCTGTTCGAGCTGCTCGATGACTACTATCCCGCGCCCGACGCGGCCTTCTTCGTGTGCGACCACGAGGGGCGCGTAATCGGCTGCGGCAAGAACTCCTTCGCCTTCACGGGCCTGGAGGAGGAAGCGGTGATCGGGCAGCGCGTCGAGCAGGCGCTGGGCCTGAGCTTCGCCAATGGCGACAATCCCGTCTCAACCGTCCTTGAGTGGGGGGTGCGCGCGCTGGGCAAGCCCGTGCGCGTCAGCGGCGAGCGCGATGTGGAGGCCAGCGCCAAGGCCGACATGTTCCCCGCCTACGACGAGGACGGGGGGCTGTTGCTGGTACTCACCCCGGACAAGTAGTCTGAAGGGGAGAACATGGAATCACCCTCCGCGCCATGACCGACCGCCGCCGCAACGTCTTCGTCCTCGCCATCGTGATTGGCTTGGCGCTGCTGTCGCTGCTCGTGGTGGCGGGCGTCCCGGGTACGTCGGTGAAGCCCAAGAAGACGCGCCTGGGTCTCGATCTGAAGGGTGGCGTCGAGCTCACCTACCTGGCCAAGGCCACAGCGCAGTCCAAGGTCAACTCCGAATCGCTTGATCGCGCCATCCAGATCATGGAAAAGCGCGTCAACCAGCTCGGCGTCGCCGAGCCGTCAATCCAGCGCGCCGGCGAAAACCAGATCAATGTGGCGTTGCCTGACGTGACCAACGCTGCGCGCGCACAGGAGCAGGTGGGCAAGACCGCGCAGTTGCACTTCTATGACTGGGAGCCCAACGTGATCGGCCCCAATGGCAAGCCTGCCCCCAGCGAAGGGTCGGTTACGGGCGACGGGACCTTCGGCGGGGCGGGCGCGGCGGCATCCGGCAAGCCCGAGTACCAGGCGGTATTGCTCGCCGCCAAACGCCCGCCGATCCTGCGCGCCAACGACACCACGCTGGGCCAGGGCTGCACTCCCCAGCAGGTGGGCGGCTGCATCTACGGACAGTGGTACCTGCTCGACACCACCCACCAGAAGGTACTGCGTGGGCCCGAGGACACCATCGCCAACCTCTACGCCGACAACTACAAACCGCCTGTGGGGTCAAAGACGAAAACAGTGCGCGTCAACCCCGGCACAGTGCTCGCCCGGGCGCAGGCCGAAACCGAACCCAAGAGCGGCAAGGTCATCAAGACCGAACCGGAAAGCTGGTACGTGCTCAACGACAACCCCGTGCTCAGCGGCGCGGACATCACGCACCCCACGCAGAGCTTCGAAAGCGGCGGCGGCTCGGCCGGAGCGCCCGATGTCACCTTCGGCTTTAACTCGGGCGGCGGCACGACCTTCCAGCGCGTCACCCGCGAAATCGCCCAGCGCGGCCAGAACTCCGCGTTGCCCGGCGTCGCGCCGGGCGCCGCGCTGCAGCACTTTGCGGTGGTGCTTGACAACCAGGTCATCACCGCTCCCTCGATCGACTACACGCGCTACCCCGACGGCATCGATCCCACCAACGGCTCGGAGATCACCGGCGGCTTCACCCTCACCTCGGCGCAGAACCTCGCCCAGGAGCTACAGTCGGGCGCGCTGCCGATCAAGCTGGAACTGATCTCCCAGTCGCAGGTCTCGGCGACCCTCGGCAAGCAGGCGCTCGAACAGGGTCTGCTGGCGGGCCTCGTGGGTCTGCTCGTGGTGTGCCTGTTCCTGCTGGTGTTCTATCGCGTGCTGGGGGTGATCGCGGTGGGCGGCCTATTGATCTACGGGCTCTACTTCTTCGCGCTCATCAAGCTGATCCCGATCACGCTCACGTTGCCCGGCATCGCCGGCCTGATCCTCACGATCGGCATCGCCGCCGACGCCAACATCGTCATCTTTGAGCGCGTCAAGGAGGAGATCCGCGGCGGTCGCTCGATCACCGCCGGCATCGTCACCGGCTACCGCCGCGGTTTCGCGGCGATTGTTGACGCCAACGTGGTGACCTTCATGACGGCCTTCATCCTGTTCGCGCTGGCCACCTCGGAGGTCAAGGGCTTCGCCTTCACCCTTGGCATCGGCACACTGCTCACGCTGTTCACCGCGGTCCTGGCCACGCAGGCGGCGCTCGGCGCGATGGGCCGCTCGCGTGCGGTCTCGCATCCGGCCCTGCTCGGCGCTTCCAAGCGCAACCGCCACTGGACGTTCGACTTCATGGGCGCCTCCAAGTGGTTCTTCTCGCTGTCGGGCACGATCCTGCTGATCGGTGCGCTGGCAATCGGCGGCAAGGGCTTGAACCTCGGCATCGACTTCAAGTCGGGCACGCGCATCCAGACCGGTCTCGTCAAGCCCGCCAGCGAGAACCAGATCCGCTCGACGCTGCGTAACGCCGGCTTCGGCACGGTCGAGGTGCAGAAGATCACCAACAAAAGCATCGGCGCCAATGGCTTTCAGATCTCGACAAAGAACCTGAAGCAGACTGAGGTCGTCAAGGCCGAGGCCGCCCTGAACTCCGCCTACGGCCTGCGCAACACCTCGAGCACTTCGATCGGGCCGACCTTCGGCAAGACCGTCGCCAAGAGCGCGATCATCGCGATCATCGCCTCGCTGCTGGTGATCTCCGTCTACATCGCGCTGCGCTTCGAATGGAAGTACGCGGTGCCGGTGTTGATCGCGTTGATGCATGATCTCTTGATCACCGCGGGCGTGTATTCGCTCACCGGCAGGCAGGTGACGACCGCGACCGTGGCGGCGCTGCTAACCATTTTGGGGTATTCGCTGTATGACACGATCATCGTGTTCGATCGTGTGCGCGAGAACGTGCCCAGGATGCCCCGGGCGGCCTTCTCGCAGATCGTCAACCGCTCGATGTCCGAGGTACTCACCCGTTCGCTGGCCACGAGCTTCTGCACCTTGCTGCCCGTGCTGTCGCTGCTGCTCTTCGGCGGCGAAACACTCAAGGACTTCGCCTTCGCCCTGTTGGTAGGCGTGGCCTCGGGCGCCTACTCCTCGATCTTCATCGCCTCGCCCGTGCTCACCCACTGGAAGGAGCGCGAGGGCGTCTACCGCAACCGCCGCGTGCGCATCACCCGCGAGTTGGGCTACGTGCCCGCCTATGCCACCTCGCTCACCGGCGAAGGCGCGCTCGCGGCCGACGAGGAGACACCGGTGTCGCCACGCAAGGCGGGCAGACGCCAGCGCCGCGAGGCCAGCCTGCTGACGCCCGAGGAGCCCGGCGAGCAGATCTCCAAGGACGAGTTCGAGGAACTCGTCGCCGACCTGGACATCGAGGAGGTGGAATCGGCTGCTCACGGAGCCGCGGACCCTGCCGCGGACCTGCAGCCCGAGGACGTCGTGATGCCCTCTCAGCGCAGGAGCAACGGGGCGGGCGAGGGTTCCTCCTCCGGCGGCGCGCGCAAGCCGCGCAAACCCCGTAACCGCCGGCACGGGAGGGCGCGCTGATGGCCCAACGGCACACCATGTCCCGCCTGGCCCACCGAGGGAACTGCTGATGGCACTGCTTGGTTGGGTGATGATGGGCCTGGCGATCTGGCACTACACGATCTTCCTGCCCGACCGCTTTTGGGGGGGAATCGTGGGCGCCTTCGTCGGCTCGCTCGTTGGGGCCGTCGTGGTCGGCTTCATCATCGCTGGCTTTCAGATACCGGGCGAAAAGGCCACTGACATCCTCGTCGTGCTCTACGCCGTCCCGGGCGCGCTGATCGGGATGACGATCGTTTACTTCGAGGGCATTCGCCGAGCAGGGCCAAAGACAGAGGCCGAAGTTTCCGTCTAGACCGCCCCGTAGGGTGGCGGTATGGGGGAAATCCGCCGCTTTCAAATCGCGGACTGTGCCGCTGAGGATGTGCAGCGTCTGCAGCGGGAGCTAGGGGTAAGCGCCGCGATGGCGCAGGTGCTGGTTCGCCGCGGACAAAGCGACCCCGCCGGCGCGCGGGCCTTCCTGGCTGCCGAAGAGGAGCACCCGCCCAGCGCCTTCGCGGAAATCGATGTCGCAATCGGCGTGATCCTCGAGCATCTGCGCCTGCGCCGGCGCATCACCGTTCACGGCGACTACGACGTCGATGGAGTGTGCTCGACGGCGGTGCTCGTGCGCGTCCTGCGCGCACTTGGCGCTGATGTCGATTGGTATCTGCCCGACCGTGCGAGCGATGGCTATGGCCTGAACGCCAACACCGTCGAGCGTCTCGCCGCGCGCGGCACACGACTGCTGGTGACGGCGGATTGCGCGATAACCGCCGTCGCGGAGGTGGCCCTCGCGCGCACGCTCGGCATGCAGGTGCTCGTCACCGACCATCATGCCGTGCGCCCCGACGGAGAACTGCCGCGGGCGCCGATCGTGCATCCAGTGGTCTGCGGCTATCCCTGCACAGATCTGTGTGCGACCGCGGTCGCACACAAGCTCGCCCAGGCGCTGTGGGAGGCGGCAGGCGCTGCGCCGCAGCAGAACCAGCACGGATACCCGCAGCAGAACGGGCACGGATATCGAGTCCAGGATGACCTGGATCTGGTGGCGCTGGCGACGATCGCGGATGTCGTCGCGCTTACGGGCGAGAACCGTACATTCGTGCGTCGTGGCCTGCGCGTGCTGGCGAGCACCGCCAAGCCTGGCCTGCGGGCGCTGATGGCCGTGGCCCAAGTGGAGCCCGGCAAAGTGAGTGAGCGCGCGGTGGGCTTTGCCCTGGCGCCGCGCCTGAACGCGGCCGGACGCCTGTACCGCGCGGATGCGGGTCTGGAGCTGATCCTCACCGAAGACCCCGCGCGGGCCGCACAGATAGCGCAGGAGCTCGACCGCGCCAACCAGGAGCGCCGGCACACCGAGACGCGCATCCTGTTCGAGGCCGAAGCGCAGGTGGCGGCCTTGGGGGAAAGCGCCGCCTACGTGCTGGCGGGCGAGGGCTGGCACGCCGGGGTGATCGGCATCGTCGCCTCGCGTCTGGCCGAGCGCCACCACCGTCCGGTGGTGATGATCGCGCTCGAGGGCGAGCGCGGGCGTGGCTCTGCCCGCAGCATCGAGGGGTTCGACCTGCTCGCCGGCTTGCAGGCCTGCGCAGAGCATCTGGGTCGTCACGGTGGCCACCGCGCTGCCGCGGGCCTGGAGCTAGACAGCACGAAGCTGGATGTATTCAGGGAGGCCTTCGCGGCCCATGCAGCGCGGGTGCTGAGCGCAGAGCAGCTCGTGCGCGGCGAGCGCGTGGATGCCGTGCTCGAGGGCCACGAGCTAGGGATGGCTTTGGCCGAAGAGCTGCAGACACTGGCGCCCTTCGGCTGCGCCAATCCGACTGTGTCGCTGCTGGTACGCGGCGCTACTTTGAGCGATCGCCGGCCGATGGGCGAAGGGCGCCATCTACGCTTTACGGTGCTCACCGGGGATGGCAGCCGCGCGCGCGCGGTGGCCTTCGGCAACGGCGGTGCTCTGCCGCTCGCCGAAGAGGTACCCGCTGACGCCACCTTCACGCTGGAGGTCAATGAGTGGAAGGGCGTCAGCGAACCGCGACTGCTGCTGCGCCATGCGCAACCTGCCGAAATCCAGGCCAGGAGAGTGAAGACGGAAGCTTCACCAGCTACCGAGCTGGCGCTGTTCGCGCTTCCCTGAGCGTCCATCCGCTTCAAACGGGTTGCGCCGTCCCCTACCCTTTGTCATATGGCGATCCCCAAGAACCCCAAGAGCCCGCCTGCCCCGAGCGTGAGCCAGGAGCCCGCCGCGAGCGTGAGCGACGTGGTTCTGAGCCCTCCGCCTGCCCGGCCGGCCAACCCCGCCGCGCTCAACGAGTTCGAGCGCAGGCTGCTGGGGGATCTATTCGCAATCGTCTCCGAGCATGCCGCGGACTCCGCCGTCGAGATCGACCGCACGCGCGTGGAGGAGGCCTTCGTCTTCGCCTGCGAGCACCACGCGGCGCAGCGCAGGCGCTCGGGCGAGGACTTCATCGTGCACCCCGTCGGCGTGGCGCGCATCTGCGCGGGGATGAGATTGGACACCGAGACGCTGTGTGCGGCTCTGCTGCACGACACCGTCGAGGATACCTCGGCCTCGATCGAGGAGGTGCGTGAGCGCTTCGGTGAGGAAATCGCCCAGATCGTCGACGGCGTGACCAAGCTCACCGGCATCACCTTCCAGTCCCGCGATGAGGCCCAGGCCGAGAACTACCGCAAGATGATGGTGGCGATGGCCACCGATGTGCGGGTCATCTTGATCAAGCTGGCCGACCGCCTGCACAACATGCGCACGATCGAGGCGCTGCCCAAGCAGAAGCAGATCGACAAGGCCCGCGAGACGCTCGAGATCTACGCGCCGATCGCGCATCGCCTGGGAATCCACGCGATCAAGTGGGAGCTCGAGGATCTGGCCTTCGCCACTCTGCATCCCCGCAAGTATCAGGAGATCAAGGGCCTCGTGGCCCAGCAGCGCGACGACCGCGAGCGCTACGTCTCAGAGGCCGGAGAGTACTTGGCGAGTGAGCTGGGCAAGCTCGGCATCGAAGCGCAGATCGCCGGGCGCGCCAAGCACTTCTACTCGATCTACTCGAAGATGACCAAGAAGGGCCGCGAGTTCAACGAGATCTACGACCTGACGGCAATGCGCGTGATCGTGGACTCGGTGAAGGATTGCTATGGCGCGGTGGGGGTGATCCACTCGCTGTGGAAGCCGCTGCCGGGGCGCTTCAAGGACTTCATCGCGATGCCCAAGTTCAACCTGTACCAGTCGTTGCACACCACGATCATCGGACCCGAGGGGCGCCCCCTGGAGATCCAGATCCGCACACATGACATGCACGAGATGGCCGAGTTCGGCGTGGCCGCGCACTGGATGTACAAGCAGCGCAAGCCCGCGACCGGGAATGGGAACGGGAATGATGGGAACTCCAGCCACCCATCCAATTCCTCCAGCCGCGCCGGCGATTCCTCCGGGCAGGGCGCCTTGGCGCAGCCTGTGCCCGAGGCGGACAAGCCCAAGTGGCTGCGCTCGATGATGGACTGGCAGAAAGAGCTCTCCGACCCACACGAGTTCATGGAGAGCCTGAAGATCGACCTGTTCGAGGACGAGGTCTATGTGTTCACGCCCAAGGGCGAGGTCAAGTCGCTGGCGGCCGGGGCCACGCCGCTGGACTTCGCCTACGAGGTGCACACCGAAATCGGCCACCGCTGCGTGGGCGCCCGCGTGAACGGCAAGATCGTGCCGCTGCACTACGAGTTGCGCAGCGGCGACATCGTGGAGATCCTTACCGCCAAGCGCGAGCGCGGCCCCTCGCGCGACTGGCTGGCGATGGTCAAGACGACCCGCGCGCGCAACAAGATCAAGGCCTGGTTCAAGGCGGAGTCACGCCAGGACACCGAGCACACCGGGCGCGAGGTGCTCCAGGACCACCTCAAGAAGCAGGGCCTGCCGGCACAGAAGATCACCGGCTCGGCGCTGTTGGCCGACGTCATCCGCGAAATGGGCTATCGCAAGGCCGACGACTTCTATATCGCCCTGGGCGCGGCCAAGATCTCACCCAAGGTAGTCGTCAACAAGATTATGCAGCGCCTCAAGCAGGGTGAGGCGGCCGACAGCGAGACGACCGCGGCCGCAGATCTGCTGAAGGTGGGGCGCCCACGACGGCGGCCCACAAGCTCATCCGGGCAGTATGGGATCAAGGTGCAGGGGGTCGATGACGTCATGCTGCGCCTGGCGAAGTGCTGCCGCCCGGTCCCCGGCGATCCGATCGTCGGCTACATCTCCCTGGGGCGGGGCATCACCATCCACCGCCAGGACTGCCCCAACTCACAGCTGCTGCGCAAGAACCCCGAGCGCTTCACCGACGTCTCCTGGGAAGGCGAGCAGACCACCGCCTTCGTGGTCGAGATCCAGGTCGATGCCTGGGATCGCCACCGCCTGCTCGAGGACCTTTCGCGCGTGTTCTCGGAGTCCGGCGCCAACATCATGGAAGCGCGTTGCCTGTCCAACCCGCCGATGGTCAAGAATCGCTTCGTGGTGGAGGTAGCGGATACGCACTCGCTTAAGAGCGCCGTCAGTCGCCTGCGCAATACCGAGTCGGTGTTCGACGCCTACCGGGTCACGCCCGGAGCCGGCTAGAGAGGTCCGGTCCTCAGGAGACGACGCTGAGCGCGCCGGGCACGATCGAATAGCGCGCCTCCAGCACCTCGCCGAGATAGTCGCCATCGACCTGCAACGGCAGCGGCTTGCCGTCGGCGCTTTGCACGGTCAACTCGGTGACGCCCGCGAAGGGTGTGATCTGGCGGTGGCGCGCCAGGCGGGCACGTTTGGAGAAAGCACGCCAGGCAATGAAGGGCATGTCGATCGGCCTTGCCCGGTGCAGCACACAGCCCGAGAGCGTGCCCGAGTCCAGCGTGGCGTCCTCGGCGATCTCGATGGGCCTGTTCTTGAAGTAGGTGAACGGCGAGCCGTTCTGCACAACCGCCGTGACGCCCTCCAGTTGCTCGTCCTCTAGGAGCGCCGCCAGGTGTGGCGGGTGCAGCAGGTAGCGGCGGATGAACGTGCCGATGGCGGCCCACGTGAAGAACCACGGTCCATAGCGGGCCTTGCGCTGGGGATCGGCGTCGACTCGCTCGACCACGCTGGCATCGAGGCCGAGCCCCGAGGCGAAGGTGAAACAGCGGCCGTTGACTACGCCGATGTCGACCTTGCGCGGGCGCCAGTCATCCGCCATCGCCAGCAGGTGCTCGGTGGCATCCACCAGCTCACCGGGAATCCCGAGCATCTTGCCGAACACGTTGGCCGAGCCGCCCGGCAGGCACGTGAGGGGCGTTTCAGACCCAACCAATCCGTTGGCGGCCTCGTTGACGGTGCCATCGCCGCCGAAGGCCACCACCACGTCATAACCCTCGTGCGCCGCCTCGCGGCAGATCTCGGTGGCGTGGCCGCGCGCCTCGGTATCCACAGCATCGACCTCGTAGCGGCCCTGCAGCGCGTGCACCACCAGATGGCGCAGGTTCTCGGAGACCGTCGTAGCGTAGGGATTGACGATGATCAGCAGACGCTTCTTGGCCGGTGTGGCCGCTGGCTCGAAGGTATCCGGGGTCTCGGCCGGGCGTTGCTCGCCTACGTGTACGGGACTGTCCATCTGCAGCGCCGTACACCACTGGAGCAAGACCGTTACCGACTCGTCACCGATGCTTGAGATTTTCCGTTCTGCATCCGATATACTGCTTGCCAGCAAACAGCAGTGCACATCCAGAGGGGTGGAGGGACTGGCCCTACGAAGCCCCGGCAACCACCGCGCCGCACGCGGGAAGGTGCCAATTCCAGTCAGATGTGTGGCGGGCTTCGTGTTCTTCGCCACACCGCGGTCAACGGCGAAGACTATAGGAGGCCCCAATGGCTGTCACCAACCTGAAGTGCCGAGAGTGCGCAACCGAGTACCCGCTGGAGGCGCTGTACGTATGCGAGCGCTGCTTCGGGCCGCTGGAGGTCGTCTACGACCACAGTCGCCTGCTCAGCGGCGGCGAGGACGGCGCCCCTGATGTGGACGGTCTGCGCCGCCGCATCCAGGCCGGCCCGCAGAATATCTGGCGCTACGCCGACTTCTTGCCCGTGGTCGAGGGGCCGCCGGCGCCCTCAGGGCGGCTGGCCTCGCGTACCGGCCTGCCCGCCGGCTGCACACCGCTGATCCGCGCCGACCGTCTCGCGCAGCGGCTGGGGCTGGCGGAGGTGTGGGTCAAGAACGACGCCGCCAACCCCACGCACTCCTTCAAGGATCGCGTCGTCTCGGTCGCCGCGGCGCGCGCCCGCGAGCTGGGCTTCCAGGTGATCGCGTGCGCCTCGACGGGCAACCTGGCGAACTCGGTGGCCGCGCACGGAGCGGCGCTGGGCATGGAGTCCTACGTATTCATTCCCTCTGACCTGGAGGAGCAGAAGGTGCTGGCCACGGGCGTCTACGGGACGAAGCTGGTGGCGGTCAAAGGCAACTACGACGACGTCAATCGCCTCTGCACCGAGCTCTCCGCCGAGCGCGATTGGGCGTTCGTCAACGTCAACCTGCGCCCCTACTACGCCGAGGGCTCAAAGACGCTGGCCTTCGAGATCGCCGAGCAGCTCGGCTTTGAGCTACCCGACCGCTGCGTCGTGCCCGTCGCCTCGGGTTCGCTGTTCACCAAGATCGGCAAAGGCTTCGAGGAGTGGCGCCAGCTGGGTCTCCTGACGGGCGAGCTGCCGCGCATGAACGGCGCCCAGGCAGCGGGCTGCTCGCCGGTCGCCAGCGCGTTCGCCGCGGGCCACGACGTGTGCCGGCCGGTCAAGCCCGACACGATCGCCAAGTCGCTGGCCATCGGCAATCCCGCCGACGGCCCTTACGCGCTCGATCTCGCGCGCCGCAGCGGCGGCGGCGTTGACAGCGTCAGCGACGAGGAGATCCGCGCGGGTATCGCGCTGCTGGCGCAGACCACCGGCGTCTTCACCGAGACCGCCGGCGGGGTCACCACGGCTGTGCTCAGCAAGCTTGCCGCGCGCGGGGACATCGACCCTTCCGAGCGCGTCGTGCTGGTCATTACCGGTGACGGTCTGAAGACGCTCGACGCTGTGCGGGGGACGTTCGAGAGCTATGAGATCGAGCCCAGCGTCGCGGCTTTTGAGTCGCGCGTGCCCGAGGCGGTGACGGTCTGATGGCGGTCACTGTCAAGATCCCCACGCAGCTGCGCGCTGCCGCGGAGGGTACAAGCGAGACCCAGCTCGACGGCGCGACCGTCCAAGAGGTTCTCAATGGCCTCTACGAACGCTTCGGCGAGCTGCGCGAGCGCATCTCCGACGAGGATGGCTCGCTGCGGCGCTTCGTTAACGTCTACGTCAGCGGCGAGGACATCCGCTTTCTCGAGGGTCTGCAGACACCTGTGTCCGACGGCGCCGAGTTGACCATCCTTCCCGCTGTCGCGGGCGGCTAGCCCGAGCCTCCGCCTCCGCCGCAGGCGCCTGAGGAGGCGCATGCCAACACGGTGCCGACACCGGCGGTGCGGCCAACGTGGATGCGCGGCATCGTCAGAGGAGACTGCGAGCTCTCCCGTGTGCCGCCTTCGGTGGTAACGGCGAGCACATAGCCGGCACGGCGCAGCTCCGCGACGACGGCGTCGTTGAAGGAGCCAAACGGATAGGCGAACCACTGCACCGGGTGACCGACCACGCGTTCGAGATCCCTGCGTGAGCCTGCGATCTGTTCGGTCATTTCCGCCACGGAGACAGCGGCGAGCGGAACGTGGTTGCGGGTATGCGCGCCGATGTCCATGCCAGCCGCGTCCAGACGGCGGACCTCGCTGGTATTGAGGAAGCCCGGTTCGTGGAAGCGGTGGGTGATGATGTAAAAGGTCGCCACGAAGTGGTGGGCCTGCAGGATGGGCAGGATCGTTCTGACGTCGTCCACATAGCCATCGTCCACCGTTAACAGCACGGGCTTAGATGGCAATTGAGCGCCGTGGAAGAGCGCATTGAATAGCTGCAGCTGGCTGATCGGGTGATAGCTGTGGCTGGCCAGGGCGTTGATCTCTTCAGCGAACACGCTCGGTTCCACCGTCTCGTCGGGAACTGACTTGGTGTACTCCCGCGCGAACACCGCCACCCGGTGCCACGTGAGGATCGGCACCTGCACCATGCGTGGCGCTGGGCTCGCGGGGAGCGACAGCAGCGGCACCTGCCTGGACGCGCTCGGCGCGGCTGGGAACGAATGGGCACTGTGCGCGCTCACGCCGCTCCCAGGGCTGGTTGCCGGCGATGTGCCGCTATCCCCTCCGCCCGTAAGCGAGACGACCAGCACGGCAACGAGCGCGAGCGCGCCCACCAGCACCAGCAAACGCCCGGTGCGCAGCCTAAGCCGGCGGCGGGCGCGGTAGTTGGTCCTGCTCGGACGATTCACCGCTGCGCAGCGTAGCTATCCCCACAAGGATGAGCAGCACGGCGGGAATGCCGAATAGCAGCATCGCCGGCGGTCCGCCGCCGCTCCCCTGCCCGGGGAGGGAGGGCGCTGCGAGCGGGTGCCCCTGTGCGCGCGCCAATGCGAGCACTGCCAGGATCGCCGTGCGCGTCAGGCCATCGGAGCCGTGGCCGCTGTCAACGCTCACCGTCGCCAGCGCCCGTGCTGGTCCTGTGGCCATCATCCCGAAGCCGGCGGGCATCACCACCAGCAACGGTTGAACATGGTTGAAGGAGATCTCGCGGTCCAGATAGCGCGCGTAAGCTTGGGGGTGGCCGAAGAAGCGAGGGTCCGCGCCAAGGTCCTCGGCGGAGCCGATGATCGCGACCTTCAGGCCGATGCCAGCGCGGGCGGTGCTGCCCAGCAGCTTGTTCAGCACGGCTTCCAGCGCGGGGGAAACCTGAGGCTGGTAGGGATAGAAGGCGTCCTGCCCCAGCAACACGTCGCTGGCGGGGTCGCCATCGGCGAGCGCCCGTTGGATCGTTGGGGACGCCAGGGTAAGAAGCGCGAGAAGGGTCGGTAGGAGCGCCAGCCGGAAGCGTCGATGCCCGCCGCGGGCAGCCGGTTGGCTCATGGATGATGGCCCGCCGCCGCTCGCTCCTCCGCGCGCTCCTGTTCGATTCCTAGCTGGCGAGACTCCCTGACTGGGCCGGTCCCATCGGGGTCGGTTTTTGCGGCGCGCTGCTCGATGCGCCTGCGCAGGTCCGGGCCACGGCCGGCTGCCACCGCGCGCGCGGCGCGGGCGTCGGTCAACTCAATACCCTGGGCGCGCGCGAAGTCGAGCAGGTCCTGGCGTTCCTCGCCCTCGCGGGCGGCGCGCAGGAACAGCCAGCACAGAAGGCCAAGGGTGAGGATGCTCTCCTCGACCATCATGATCGCCCCGGCGAGGTTCTGATCGGCGATCGGCGAGATATGCCACGCAGCGTCTCCACGGGTGTAGAAGGGGTAGAAGGCCGTACCCGACCAGAGGAAGACGTTGCCGAGCACGGTGCCGGTCAGGCGCACCGCGACGATGTACAGCAGCTTGCCGAGGTTGCCGAACCACGCGGGCATCGGCAGCGGCCCGAACAGGCACATCCACATATTGATCCCGAAGCCGAGGAACATCGCGTGCTGCAGGGCGTGCACGCCCGGGTGATGCAGCGCCGCCTGGTAGAGCACCGGCAGGTGCCATACGTACAGGTCCACCGCCCACAACGGGAAGGCCACGAGGGGGTGCGCCAGCACGCGCAGGCGATCGAACAGCTTGATCCGCAGGATTGGGGCGATCAAGGGGCCGGTGAGACCGAGCACGATTAGCAGCGCTGCCACGTCGCCCAGCAACAGGTGCTCGACCATGTGCGCCGAGAGCAGTTCCTGGCTGTCGCTCCCCAGCGAGGTCAACGCCACGCCGATCGTCGCGAAGCCCGCGTAGAAGCAGGCCTGGCGCCAGCCCGGCAGCGGATGACGGCCATCGCGGGCCAGCGAGCGCACGCGGTGGGCGTATAGCGCCCCCAGAAGTAGCAGCGGCCCGAGCTGGGCGATGTCGAGCAAGTCGATGGCGACGGCTAGGACAGGCATGGCTCGCCTTCAGGGTACGCAGCCTGACACGCACGCGCTCGGGCAAGCGGCGGGTGCATGCTCCCGGCTACATAGACTGCCCGCCGGATGATCGCTCGGCGCCGTCTACCTCCGCCGTCCCTGCTGTTCAGCGGCCTGGCCACAATCGCGCTGCTATTCCCGGCGCAGGCGGTGGCGCATGGCATCGTCGGCAAGGCCGACCTGCCGATTCCGGTGTGGTTGTTCAGCTGGGCAGCAGCGATCGTCCTGGTGGTGTCCTTCGTCGCGCTGTCCACGCTGTGGAGGAATCCGCAGCTGCAGGAGCAGCGCCGTCGCAGGGTGGTGCGAATCCCGGCGCTGCTCGAATCGGCTGCTTCCGCACTGGGGCTGGGCCTATTCGCACTCGTGCTCTACAGCGGCTTCGCCGGAGCGCAGGTGGCGAATGCGAACTTCTCGGTGACCTTCGTCTATGCGATTTTCTGGGTGGGGCTGCCCGTGCTCAGCGTGCTGCTGGGCGATGTCTTTCGCGCGCTCAGCCCGTGGCGCACGTGCGCGCGGCTGCTCTGGTGGGCAGGAAGACGGATCGCGCCGAGACGATTTGCCGAGCCGCGGCTCGATTATCCATCGTGGTTGGGAATGTGGCCGGCCGTCGCCGGCCTGGTCGGCTTCGCGTGGCTTGAGCTTGTGTACGTCAACCGCGATCGACCCTCGCTGCTGGCGGCGCTGTCGCTGGGCTATTTCCTGGCGATGCTCGCCGGGATGCTGGCGTGCGGGGTCGAGCCGTGGAGCGAGCGGGCAGACGCCTTTGGGGTCTACTTCAATCTGGTCTCCCGCCTGTCGGCGCTCATTCGCGACGAGCAGGGCTATCTCTGTCTGCGCCGTCCCCTTAGTGGCCTCCCGAGTTTGCCGGTGCGCCGCGGGACGGTGGCGCTGATCTGCACGATCATCGGCACAACCACCTTCGACGGTCTCAGCAACGGGGGCATCTGGCGCAACAACGAGCCCAGTCTGCAGAATCTGTTCGCTGACTTGGGCTTGCATCCGACACCCGCGTATGAGCTGACCGCCTCGCTCGGGCTGGTGCTGTGCATCTGCCTCATCGCCGCCGTCTATCGGCTGGGCATCCTGGGCGTGCACAGCGTCAGCCGCGATTATGATACCGGCCAGCTCACGCGCGCTTTCGCGCACACGCTCGTGCCGATCGCCTTCGCCTACGTGCTGGCCCACTACTTCTCGTTCCTGCTCTATCAGGGACAGGCGCTTGGCTACCTGATCTCCGACCCGCTCGGCAATGGGTCTGACCTGTTCGGCACCGGCGGCTATCAGATCAACTATCAGGTGATCTCCTACGCCGCCATCTGGTACGTGCAGGTCGCTGCCCTGATCGCAGGCCATGTCAGCGGTCTGGCGCTTGCCCACGACCGTGCCCTGGTTATCTACCGTGACCCGCTTCAGGCCGTGCGCAGCCAGTACTGGATGCTGGCCGTGATGGTTGCCTTCACCAGCTTTGGGCTGTGGTTGCTCTCAGGTGTGGGAACCTGAGATCGAGTCGCTGAGATTCAGTAGAGTTTCCTGGGCGTGTTGACCACCTTCCTGTGCCTCCTGCCGGTTCTGGTGCTGGCGCTGCCGCTGCTGGCGCGGCGCTACCCGGGGGAGCGCGTTCTGGTCGCGCTGCGCGCTGAGGAGCACGTGCGCTGGCCACATCCACGTACCAGCATGGCGCCGCGCCGAGCGTTCACCGTGGCGATAGCAAGCGGTGGTCTGTTGCTCGGCTGCGGGTTGGCAGTGCGTCCGCCGCCGTTCGCGGCGCGCTAGACGAGTCGCTTTAAGAGTCCAACCAGGAGACAGCTCCAAGGTGGGCGTGGCTCGTCGCACGATTCGTCCTGCAAAGACTTGCCAAGGAGTCTTCCATGCCCATGCCCCGTCGTCTTGCCGTTCTGGCTGTGCTCGGCGCCTTCACCCTGGTGCCCCCCTCCGCCGTGCCCGCTCAGGCAGGCGTTCATCCGGCCTCGCCTGCCGCCCAGGTGCCAGAGAGCGGCAATCCCATCAACGATCAGGGAAGCAACTTCAACTACCGCTCCTACATAACAAGCGTGGTCCCAAACGCACCTGGTCTGAGTGTGCAGGTACTGGAGTTCGCCGATCGGCTGCAGCTGACCAACCGCACTGGCAGGACAGTGACCATCTACGGCTACGAAGGCGAACCCTATGCGCGTGTGCTGGGCGACGGAACGGTTGAAGTCAACACGCACTCGCCCGCCTACTACCTCAATCAGAACTTCTATGCCCAGGTAAGCGTTCCCGCCTTCGCCTCTGCGCATGCGGCGCCGCACTGGAGCGTCGTGGACCGCGCCGGTCAGTTCGAATGGCACGATCACCGCATTCACTGGATGTCGCCGGTGCCGCCGGCGAAGGTCAAGGACAGGAGCAAGCGAACAAAGATCTTCGACTGGCAGGTGCCGTTGCGGGTAGGCGCTCGGGCGGGAGGCGTCGAAGGGGAGCTGTTCTGGGTTCCCGAGGAAGGCACCAAGACGCCCATCGGGGCGATCGTGGCTTTGGCGGCGATCGCCCTGCTCGGGCTGGCTTTGGTGTTCGTAGTACGCAGGCGCCGGCGAACGGGCGGCCCCACGGGCCCCGTCAAGGAAGCCTGGTAAGCCGCGGTGCGAAGACTCTGCTTTCTAGCCACGCTCGCGCTTGTGGCAGCGGGCGCTCTGGCGAGCGCTTCGACCGCGTTCGCCCACGCCCAGCTGCTGGGGACCTCGCCGCAGAGCGGCTCGACTGTTGCGGTGCAGCCGGCGCAAGTGATCTTCAAGTTCAATCAGGCGGTCGCTGGAACGCTCGGCGCGGTGCGCGTGTACGACGCACAGGGTCGCGAGGTGGACGACCTCGCGGTCTCACACCCCGAACGTCAGGAGCGCTGGATGGGCGTTGGCCTAAAGGCGCACCTGCCGGATGGCACCTACACGGCCACCTACCGCGTGATCTCGGCCGACACGCACATCGTCTACGGGGGACTGATATTCAACATCGGCCACGCCGGCGCGACGCCGAAGTTCAGCATCGCCGGGCTGATCGGCCGCAACGAGAGCGGAGGGGTGACGAAGGTCGCCTTCGGCGTCGTACGCAGCCTCGACTACCTCTCGATCGCGCTGCTGGTGGGTGGTATTGCTTTTCTGGTCGTGGCCTGGCTGCCGGGACTGTCTGCAGCGGATGAGCAAACTCGCTGGTTGGATGCCTCACAGGCCTTCGCGCAGAGACTGAAGCGGATGTTCGCATTCGCGATCGTGCTCGGTCTGGTGGCGAGCGTTCTTGGGGTGCTCCTACAGGGCGCGAGCGCCGCCGGGGTGTCGCTGTGGTCCTCGCTGAAGAGCCCAATCCTCGACAGCACCTTGGAAAGCCGCTTTGGGCAGGTGTGGGGTTTGCGGGCATGCGACTGGCTGGCACTGGGAGGACTGCTGCTGATAGCCCGTGCGTGGCGGCGCGAGACCGTCCCCGTCTTGAGGTCCGTAGCACTCGGTGCAGATGGAGTTATCCTCACTGCGCGTCCGCCGCGCTGGATGATCGTCCTTCTCGGCCTGGGCGCTGCCTATCTTGTGTGTACCCCGGCGCTTGCTGGGCACGCCAGTGCACAGAGTCCAACCGCGGTGTTCTTGCCAGCCGACGTGGTGCATGTACTGGCGGCCAGCGTCTGGGTGGGAGGGATCGCGTGCCTGCTGTTCGCTTTGCCCGCGGCGACCCGCTGCTTGCAGGCGACTGAGCGCAGTCGCCTGCTGCTGGAGGTGCTCGTACGCTTCTCACCTCTGGCACTGGCCGCGGTGATCGCTATTGCGCTGACAGGGGTCGTGCAGGCATACATAGATGTGCGCAGCATCCACGGGCTTCTTCACACCACCTACGGCGCTCTGATCTTGGCCAAGACGGCGCTCATGCTCGGCCTCATCGGCTTGGGCTGGATCAACCGCGAGCGGCTAATCCCAGCGCTGCGGCGCTGCGCGGAAGCCGAGCGGCCTCCAGGGATGGCGGGGATCCTGACGCGCCGCTCGCTGCGCGGCGAGCTGGCGCTGATGTTGGGCGTGCTGGGGGTAACTGCGGCGCTCGTCAGCTATGCGCCACCTATCGATGCTGCCAGCGGCCCCTTTTCCATCAATACCACGCTCGGTCCGTCCGAGCTTGAGATGACTGTCGACCCGGCCAGGGTCGGACTGAACACGATCCATCTCTACCTGATCGACGCCAAGAGCGGGGCTCAGTTCACGGCCACCAAGGAATTGACCGTGACCGCTGCGCTGCCGGCGAAGGGCATCGGCCCGCTGCGATTGCAGGCCAACCTCTCGGGACCCGGCCACTACACGCTGAACTCCGTGGCGCTGAGTCCGGGAGGCACATGGACGATCCAGGTCACCGACAGGGTCTCGGAATTCGAAGAGCACACCCACACCGTGACGGTGCCGATCGAATGACGCCAACAACGAAAGGAACCACGATGAGAACCAAGGCAGCTGCGATATGCGTTACCGGCTTCGTGCTGTTTGCACCAGCGCTCGCGCGCGCGCATATCAGCCTGCACCCCAATACGATCCCCGCCGGCGCCTTCGTGACGCTCGATGTCCGCGTCCCAGGTGAGCAGGCTGGCGCTTATGCCTACAAGGTCGACATGCTGATCCCACCGGGATTCACCGCAATCAACACCCAGAACGTACCCGGGTGGAGCGTCAAGGAGATCATCAGAAAGCTCGCGACGCCGATCCAGACCGACAATGGTCCGGTCAGCGAAGAGGTCGCGCAGATTATCTGGACCGGCGATCGCAGCCAGCTGGGGCGCCTGGAAAACGGCCAGTTCATCCAGTTCCCATTGTCGATTGCCATGCCCACCAACATCGCGGGCCAGACGTTGGCGTTCAAGACGGTGCAGTACTACAGCAACGGCAAGGCCGTCCACTGGATCGGCGCGCCGAGTGCGGAATACCCGGCCCCGACGATCAACGCCACAGCCAAAGGCGGCGTAATCGAGGATGTCGCGGGCGGCGAGGCCGGCCCCACTGCAGGCATGACGCCCGCCGGGCAGAGCGCTCCAGCCTCGGCGCACGCATCCTCAGGCGTCGTGAAGTCAAGCAGCGGCGCCAGCAAGGGCTTGGGGATCGCCGCATTGATGCTCGGCGCGCTTGGGCTGCTGGCAGGCATCGCTGGGTTGGCGACGGCGCGTCGGAGCCGAACGACGGTATAGCGGACGCGGCTTAGGAGCTCAACGAAATGTGAGGTGCACAGTGAGAGAGGTGGGCGAGCTGCGCTGGTGGTCATCCGGGTGGGTGGGCGTGGTAGCTTTCTCAGAGCATGTTCGCCTGCCTCACGCACTGGTACACCTCGCTGCTCTACGTGGTGCCGGTGCTGACGGTCGGTGGCTGGGGCTGGTGGAGTGCGCGGCGCATCAATCGCCGTCAGCCGCCCACCGAAAGCCGCCAGGCGTAGAGCAGCGCGGATACCGAGGTGGCGAGGTTGAGACTCGAAACCCCCTCGCGCATCGGCAGGCTCACGCGCATCTGAGCGCGGTCGAGCAGCTCGGCGGAGAGACCGTGCCGCTCTGTGCCAAAAGCCAGGATCGCGCGGGGCGGCAGGTCCTGCGGATGTACCGTCTCACCACTGGTGTCCACGGCGATCAGCATCCTGTCGCTGTTCAGGTCGGTGTCAGCGATCCGTGTCACGGGCAGGGCGAACTGCAGCCCAACACCGATGCGCACCGCCGTTGGACACCACGGGTCGTGGATACCGGTGGTGAACAGTCCCGCGGCGTCGGCCGCCGCCGCGGTACGGACGCACCAGCCAATGTTCCCAAGCCCTCGTGGGCGCTCCAGGAGCACGATCGGCGCAGGGCGGCGGCTGACCAGCGCCGCTGCGACATCCACAGATGGCCGCCGCGCAAGTCCGATCACGCCGGTGATCGGAGCCTTCAGCCCTGCCGCTTGCAGCCGCTCGGGCGAGACCACGAGGGTATTCGCTGGCAGGCGCGCGGGAATGTCCGGTGCCAGCGCAGCCGCCAGTGCCTGCATCTCGTCCCGATCGGTGATCGCGGCGTGCAGGATCTCCGCACCAAAGCGCAGCGCGTGCTTGAGCGCGTGAAATCCTTCAATGAGGACCAAGTCTGGGTCGCGTCTGGCCTGGCGCAACGCTGCCAGAGGATCGGCGGGAAGAGACATTGCAACGGCCATCCTCTCAGGCCGATCTGAAAGCCGGTGCGCGATCTCCTGCTGACGGACTGATCCGGCGGGCAGTGCGATGCGTAGTACGCAAGCCATCCGGGCAAGCGAGCTCGGGACACTTCATACAGCGATCGAGGTGACCGATGGGACTTTCCAATCCAATCCACATAGCATTTCTGCTGGTGATCCTGCTGCTCGTGTTTGGCGCCAAGCGCCTGCCCGAGATGGGCCGGTCGCTGGGCGAGGGACTGCGAGGCTTCAAGAGTTCGATCGAGGGCGAGCCCGCTCCCTCAGAGATTGCGCCCCCGGCAACGACGAATCCCGCACAGGACCCGCAGACGGTCCTCCCCGTGAGCGAGACTGCGCCTGCGACCGAACATGCGCCTGCGCCGCCATTGGTGCACTCCTAGGTGAGAGGGCCTGTGCCCAGAGCGCCACGATTTTTCGCTCCTGCGAGGGCCTCCGTCGGTCGGCATGAGCTGGCCGATGAGGAGTTGATGGCGCTCGTGCAGGCGGGCGACGCGGACGCGTTCGAGGTCGTCTACGACCGCCATTGCAACGCCGCCTTCTCGCTGGCCTATCGCATGTGCGGCAGGCGCGCCAGCGCCGAGGACGTCCTGCAGGACACCTTCCTCGTGCTGTGGCGCAGCAGCATGCAGTACGACCGCACCCGTGGGAGCGTACGCAATTGGATCCTGCGGATCGTGCACAACCGCGCTGTCGATGCTCTGCGGCGAGGCGTAGTGCGCGACAGGCATGCCCTCCATGAAGAGGGGGCAGTCGAGCGGGTGGCCAGCTCTGAGGACACCGAGGAGCAGACTCTCGGCCGGGAGCAGGCTGGCGAGGTTCGCGGTGCGCTCGGTGGCTTGCCGGCAGAGCAGCGTCGTGTGATCGAGCTTGCCTACTTCGGAGGTTTCACCCACACTGAGATAGCCTCGATGTTGCAGATGCCCGTCGGTACCGTGAAGGGTCGGATGCGACTGGGTCTTGCCAAGCTGCGGCTAACGCTGGCCACTGAGGAGGGGGTTTCCCCGTGAGCGAGGAGCACGATTCGCTGGTGGCCCGGGAGGACTGCTGTGGCGAGGCCGCGGTCTATTTGCTGGGCCTGCTCGATGAGCGGCAAAGCGAAATGTTCCTCGAGCACGCGCGATCCTGCGCTCTGTGCAGCGACGACCTGGCCGCGTTGGCACCAGCGGTCGACAGCTTGCCCACCTCGGTCCCACAGCTCTCAGCGCCGCCAGACGCCAAGCGGCATGTAATGGCAGTGGTGCGCCGTGAGGCCAGTCTCGCGATGCGCTCCTCGCCGCGTCCAGCCAAGGCACGTGGGCGGCTGCTTGCGACGCGTCGTCCGGCGCTGGCCATTGCCGGTGCGGGACTGCTGGCAGCGGGCGTAGCGATCGGCGGGCTGACGATCCCTTCCGGCGGCGGAACAGCACGAGTAGTGAACGCCGACGTTGCACCGGCTGGGACCAGCGCGACGCTGCACGAGAGCGCCGGACATATCTGGCTCACAGTCGCAAAGATGCCTAAGCCTTCACCCGGGCACGTATACGAGGTTTGGGTCAAGCGCCCGGATGGCCCATTACCGCAGCCGACCGACAGCCTCTTCACTCCCACGACCTCCGGTGCCGCGATGGTGGCTGTTCCGAGTAGACCTGGCGCAAGCGAAGTGATGGTTACACAGGAGCCTGCGGGTGGCAGCCGGCTGCCCACCAGCGCGGCGATCATCGTCGCGCGCTTGGCCGTCTCCAGGGATTGATGACGGTGACTCAGGTCTTCGCCGGCACCCGTTGAGATCGAAGACGTCGCGTAGTTCCTCTTCGATGCAGCAGTCTTGTGATAGGTCTCGTGAATTCCGTTGGCGTGAGGCTGTTGACGGTCAAGAGACGCAACGCTTGCCCACGGCGTCCCAGTAGGAAGGATGGAACGCCCTGTAGGTTCCTCCTGGTCCCAAGCTGGGAGTCTGCGTGCGCCTCTTGCGAGACGATCCGCGAACCGGCGTCGGCCATTGCCTGGGGGACGTTGAACCCAGGGATGGAGCTCCCGATCTGTTCCAGCAGGGCGGGTGTGAGCCAGCCGGAGTTCTCAACCCCCTGGTTGGCGAAGACACCGTCGAGCACATCCCAAAGATGATCCTGCAATCCAGCGGCGAGAACGAACCGCTCGCCGTTCACCGAATCCGGCCCTACGACAGGGAACCCGCGCCATTGGATTTGCAGCTTCCCGGTCCTGACGTACCTCTTGACGAGAGTGGGGAGGACGTTCCTATGCCACTCCTCGCAGAAAGGACACTGAATGTCATCGAAAGAGACCATCCTGACAGGGGCAGTCGGGCTCCCGAGCATTTCGTTGTGCTGTTCGACGCCGACCAGCGACAGCGACGACAGCTTCACAGCGGCTGTGGACGCCGAGGCGCGCCCAGCGAATGCCCAACTTGCGAACAGAATGGTCGCCAAGACCGTCGCCCTTCGCGGAGATCTTCCAAGCACGCGAGAGTTATCTTATACCTCGGAGTGTTGCGAAGGAGATGACAGCGCGACACCCTTGCGGAGATGCGCAACGCGCACGGCAAGCGTCACCAGTCGGTAACATCCTGCTGCTGTGAAACGGCTGACCTCGACCCAGACGTGCTCCACGACGACCATTCGCCTGTCGCGCGAGCGTCGCCGCTGAAAATATGGTCCGCGTTGGTGCGCGCACCATACGGGCACCATCGGGCCAGGAGTGGCACGTTGGTCGTCGTTGGATCAGCCGCCGCATGCCTCGTTGGCGCAGAGTGCGACTAGGGAAAGTACGCGCGGGAGACGCCGCCGAAGCGCTGGCCATCCCGGACTTCGGCGGCCTGGACAACATAGGAGCCGCCATACTCATCATCGCCGCCTTGGTCGTCGTTGCCATCGTTGTGGTCCCGCTGCTGCTGTTCGGCATCGAGCTGATCGGGCTCGGGCTCGTGCTAGCAGCGGGCATTGTCGGACGAACGCTCCTCGGTCGGCCCTGGGTGGTTCAAGCCATATCGGGCGACGACAGCCCTCAGGAATTGACCTGGCGAGTGGTCGGCTGGCGACGATCGGCCCACCTAATAGCCGAAGTCGCTGCCTCTCTTGAAGCGGGGCTCGATCCAGGAGCGTGATTACGCTCGGTATTGCGCAAGGTTTCGGCTGATTCGAGCCGTGCGGCAGCGTCGGTTTGCATCCGTCAGCGGGCTGCAGGCGCCGGGCACTGTCTGAAGCGCCCTCTAGTATTCGTCTCGACCCTCCTGTCCAGCGACACATCGTCAGCGCCCTCGATCGGCTTACGGGCGATCCACCGGCTGGCGATGTTGTCAAGCTGGCGAACACGCCCAGTTCCTTGACCGTCGCAAGCGCGAGTATGGCGCCGAGTCGACGCGCTGCTCGCAGATGCTCGAGGCACGCTCAACGGCTCCGACAATCCGGCGTTTGGGCCACCAGCCCCCACACAACCCGACGTGCCCCGGAGCCGATCGTGCCAACCCCCGCGTTTGCAGGGATTCACAAACGCGCCCGGCAAGATTCGAACTTGCGACCTCTCGCTCCGGAGGCGCGGGCCGTCGGAAACGAAATAGGCGCAGGAATGGCTCTGGAGAGCCAGGGTCTCGGGCGCCGGGCGACGACTGATACGCGCGGATTCTGGTGGTGTCCTGTGGGTTTGGGCCACAAGAGGGGCGCGGTGGCCCAGACCCGGTGTGCTCCGGCGCGTCCTCCGACTGACTGCAAGGGTGGGAGCAGCGCGGATGGCGCTGGCGGGAGCGCTACCGTATGTCGCATGACCGCGAAAGAGAAGCTGCGGCAGACCGTCGAAGACCTATCCGAGGCCGAGGCGCAGGACACCCTTGGCTTCATTGTTCGCCGGCGCGGACAGCGCGATACCCTTGCGGAACTGCTTGAGCGCGCCCCGCTCGACGATGAGCCGACGACGCCCGAGGAGAACGAGGCTGCGCGCGAAGCGAGAGCGGAGATCGCGCGTGGGGAAGTGCTCTCGGCGGACGAGATCAGGCGCCAAGTCGCTTGAACGCGAGCGGCGGCTGGATCGTCTCGGCGCGGGCGGGGCGGGACTTCAAGCGTCTTGACCCTCCTGTCCAGCGCCGCATCGTCAGTGCTCTCGATCGGCTTACGGGCGATCCTCCGGCTGGCGATGTCGTCAAGCTGGCGAACACTGAGGAATGGCGTCTGCGGGTCGGCGACTGGCGGGTACGCTTCGAGCGCGACGCCGAGACAGGCGTCGTCAATGTGCTGCGGGTCCTGCCTCGTGGCCGCGCCTACAGGGATTGATGACGGTGACTCAGGTCGCCGCTGGCACCCTGTTGAGATCGAAGACGTCGCGTAGCTCCTCTTCGATGCAGCAGTCTTGTGATAGGTCCCGTGAATTCCGCTGGCGTCAGGCTGTTGACGGTCAGGAGGTGCAGTGCTTGCCCGCGGCGTCCCAGCAGGAAAGATGGAACGCCCTGCAGGTTCCTCTTGCGCCCAAGCTGCGAGTCGGCGTGCGCCTCTTGTGAGACGGCTGGCGAACCGGCGTCGGTCATGGCCTGGGGGACGTTGAACCCAGGGATGGAGTTCCCGATCTGTTCCAGCAGGGCGGGTGTGAGCCAGCCGGAGTTCTCAGCCCCCTGGTTGGCGAATATGTCGTTGAGCACGTCCCAAAGATGATCCTGCAATCCAGCTGCGAGGACGAACCGCTCGCCCTTCACTGAATCTGGCCCTATGACTGAGAACCCTCGCCACTGGATTTTGCAGCTCCCCAGTCCTGACGTACCTCTTCACGAGGGTGGGGAGGACGTTCATATGCCACTCCTTGCAGAAGCGGCACTGAGGGTCATCGAAATACACCATCCTGACGGGTGCCGTTGGGCTCCCGAGCATTTCGTTGCGCTGTTCGATGCCGGCCAGCGACAGCGACGACAGCTTCACGGCGGCCGTGGACGCCGAGGCGGACCCAGCCAGTGTCCAACTTGTGAGCAGGACTCGTCAACCTCCCGGCAACCCTGCGTGCGAAGGTGGTGCTCAAGCTCGTGGCGCTTCATGCAACGATCGTCAGGTGCAGCGCCTCGCGTTCGCGCCGATCGTCAGTGTCGCCCGGTTCCGGGGAAAGCATGAGCCGTAGTGCGTCGATGACGTTGGTCCGTGCCTCGTCCCGCGTTCGGCCCTGGCTGAAGACGCCGGCGACCTCGGGAATCGACGCGATGACCCAACCTTCCTCGCCGGGTTCGTAGACAATCGTCAGATCAAGCTGTTCGGGCACAGGACAGACGATATCGCCCGAGATGGCATCAGCGCGCCTCCGGGGCCGATCCTCCTTCGGCGTCGTCCAACGCGCCGACGAGCTGGCGCAAGATCGGCGCCGAGGACTCGCAGGAAGCGCGTTACGGTGATCCAGCGCACGCTGCGACGGCCGCGCCAAGAGCTTCTTCGCCACTATCAAGCAAGAGCTCGTGTACCGCCAGCCCTGGCCCACCAGACGCGACCTCAGCTCCGCCGTTTTCGAGTACATCGAGGCCTTCTACAACCGACAACGACGACACTCCACCCTCGGCTACCTCTCCCCAGAGGCATACGAGAGAGAGATAATCACCCCCACAAACAAAACCTAGCCACCCAAGCCCACGACTGTCCGCGAAACCGGGTCCACTCCACAAGGCCGCAGTGAAGCGCGCGAGTGAAAACCTCGAAGGCGCCGAGCTGCCACCGCTCCCCAGCGGGCTTACCCCGCACTCGCTCCGCCGGACGTTCTGCTCGCTCCTGTATGCGCTCGGGGAGGACCCCAGCGTGGTCATGGACGAAATGGGGCGCCGACCCGGCGCTCGCGCTGCGGGTCTACCGCCAGTAGATGCGCCGTGGCGAGGACGAGGAGGCAGCGCTGCGGGCGCTGGCCGAGGGCGATTATCTGGCAGTGGATGGCAGTAGAACGGAAATCCAGGACGTGAGCCACGCCGACCGTGAGGCCGCCTGACGATAACACTTGCCTGTTTGCAGGCACTTCGGGAGCGCGCCCGGCAAGATTCGAACTTGCGACCTCTCGCTCCGGAGGCGAGCGCTCTATCCACTGAGCTACGGGCGCTGGGACACCGGCTCGGCCGGTGCGTCGCTATGGGAGCTTAGCTACCGTTGGCGCTATGGACCTATCGGTGTTCTTCGCGGGGACGGGCGGCTCGGTGCCGGGGCCGCGGCGTGGGCTGCCGGCGATCCTGGTGCGGCGGGGGGCGGATCGGCTGCTGTTTGATTGCGGGGAGGGGACGCAGCGACAGCTAGTGCGCTCCGTTGGGCTGGCGGATCTGGACAGTGTGTTCATCACGCACTTTCATGCGGATCACTGGCTGGGGCTGCCGGGGATGCTGAAGTCTTTTGGGCTGCGTGAGCGCGAGCAGCCGTTGACGGTCTACGGCCCCGCGGGGCTGCACGAGTTGATGGCGCAGGCGCGCTTCATCTATGGACGCCTGCCGTATGAGTTGGGCGTCGTGGAGCTTCAGCCGGGGGAGGCTGTGGAGCGCGACGGCTACCGCGTGGCGGCGGTGCCGGTGCAGCATCACCGCGGGCGGGCATTTGGGTATGTGCTGGTGGAGGACTCGCGGCCCGGACATCTGGACCCGGAGCTGGCTGAGCGCCTGGGCGTCACGCCTGGACCTGACTTTGGGCGGCTGCAGCGCGGGGAGACCGTCAATGGCGTGGCGCCCGAGCAGGTCATGGGGGAGACACGCGAGGGGCGCAAGCTCGTCTACTCGGGGGATACTGCGCCGTGCGAGGCGCTGCGGATCGCCGCGCACGAAGCGGATGTGCTCGTGCACGAGGCCACCTTCACCGACGTCGATCGCGAGCGCGCCGAAGAAACAGGACACAGCACCGCGCGCCAGGCGGCCGAGCTCGCGCGCGAGGCGCAGGTGCGGATGTTGGCGCTCGTGCACCTATCCACGCGCCACTCCGTCGCCGACTGCAAAGCTGAGGCCCGTGCGGTGTTCGCGCAGGCGCAGGTGCCGCGCGACTTTGACACGATCGAGGTGCCCTTTCCCGAGCGCGGCGCGGCACAGCTGGTGCGCTGGTCTGAGCGGCTGCGAGCCGGTGAGGCAGGACTCGCGGCGGAGAATGGGACGCTGGACGCTGGCTCTAAGACAGGTGATGAGGAGGGCGAAGCACGGCCCACAGCAACGCCCGGTGTGGAGCCCGTCGCGCCGCGCTGATACATTCCTTGCAGGTGCTCCTTTAACCCGGTCCCGCGAGGCCAGGAAGGAAAAGACAAGTGGACAGAGAGAAAGTCGTCCTCTCCGAGGACGATGTGCGGCGGGCGCTGGTGCGCATTGCGCACGAGATCGCGGAGCGCAATCCGCAGGCGCCACAGGCGCAGACGCTCGCGCTGGTGGGTATCCACCGCCGCGGTGCATTCCTCGCCCGGCGCCTACAGCTCCAGCTGAGTGAGCTGCTGGGGTTCGAGGTTCCCCTGGGAGATCTCGACATCGGCTTTTACCGCGACGATGTCGGGCGCCGGCCGCAGGCGCCCGTGGTGCACGCCTCGCACATCGACTTCGACATCAATGGCCGCACGGTGGTGATCGTCGACGACGTCCTCTACACCGGACGCACCGCGCGCGCAGCCATCGAGGCGCTCTTCGACTACGGGCGACCCGAGCGCGTGCAGCTGGCTGTGCTCGCCGATCGCGGCCACCGCGAGCTGCCCATCCGTCCCGATTATGTGGGCAAGAACCTGCCCACATCGCGGGAGGAGCATGTGCACGTGCGCATGCGCGAGCTCGACGATGTCGATGAGGTGGCGATCGCGGCTGCTGCTCCGGTGAGGGCAGAGGCGTGAACCACCTGCTCTCCATCGAGGAACTGGACCGCGCCGCCATCGAGCGCATCGTGAGCCAGGCCGAGCGCTTCGCCGAGGTCTCCGACCGTGAGATCAAGAAGGTTCCCGCGCTGCGCGGGCGCATGGTGCTGAACCTCTTCTACGAGGCCTCCACGCGCACGCGTTCATCCTTCGAGCTTGCCGCCAAGCGCCTCTCTGCTGACGTTGTCAACTTCGCTGCCAGCGGATCGAGCGTGGAGAAGGGGGAGTCGCTGAAGGACACCGTCCTCACGCTCAGCGCACACAAGCCCGACGCGATCGTCATTCGCACGCCCTGGGCAGGAGCGGCGGAGCTCGTCTCGCGCTGGTGCTCCGCGGCGATCGTCAACGCCGGCGATGGCAAGCACGAGCATCCCACGCAGGCGCTGCTCGACGTTTACACGCTGCGCCGCCGCCTGGGCGCACTCGACGGCTGCTCGATCTGGATCGTCGGCGATGTGGCGCACTCGCGGGTGGCGCGCTCGAACATCCTCGCTTTTCAGAGGATGGGGGCCAAGGTGACGGTCGCGGGACCACCCACGCTGATTCCGCGTGGCATCGAGGCGCTGGGGTGCGAGGTCAGCTACACCCTGCGCGAGCTGCCCTCCGCGGATGTGGTGTATGCGCTGCGGATGCAAAGCGAACGCATGACAGACTCCTGGGTGCCCTCCATGCGCGAGTACGCCGCGCTGTATCAGATCAACGGCCGGCGCCTCTCGCCACGGCAGCTGCTCATGCACCCCGGTCCCGTCAATCGTGGCGTCGAGCTCTCGGGCGAGGTCGTGGACTCCCCCCAAGCCATCATCACCGCGCAGGTGGAAGCGGGCGTGGTCGTGCGCATGGCCGTGCTCTACGAGCTCCTTTCAGGGAGCCCCGTGCGTGGGACCGTGTCCGCCCCCGAACCGCAGTTAGCGTGAGCACCCTGACGATGCCCCACAGCAACGACCACACCACGCCCAAGGCCCGATGAGTAGCTCCCCTCTGGTCCAGGGCCCGCATGTCTCCGCAGACCTCCTCCTGCAAGGCGTGCACGTGCTCGACCCGCGTGAGCGCATCGACGCCCGCCACGACGTGCGCGTGCGCGGGGGGGAGGTGGCCGAGCTGGCGCCTGCCGACACGCTCGCAAGGGAAAACGGCGAGGAGCGGATCGAGGGCCGCGGGCGCCACCTGCTGCCCGCCTTCTTCGACCCTCACGTGCACCTACGCACGCCCGGACAGGAGCACAAGGAGGACCTCGAGACTGGGACCCGCGCTGCGGCGGCAGGGGGCTTCGGGGCGCTGATCGCGATGCCCAACACCAACCCCGTGATCGACAGCGCTCCCTTGCTGCGCTCGCTACGCGACGCCGCCGCGCGCGATGCGCGCGTGCCCGTCGGCTTCCTACCCGCCATCACCCGGGGCCTCGAAGGTAGGGAACTAACGGAGATGGCAGAGCTGCGCGAGCAAGGCGCGCTGGGCTTCACCGACGACGGTCGCCCCGTGGTGGATGCGGGAATGCTGCGCAAGGCCCTGCGCTACCAGCACCTCTGCGGGGGTGTGCTGGCGCTGCACGAGGAGGACCCCTCGCTCTCGCACGGCGGCAGCATGCACGAGGGCCGGGTCAGCGCTGCGCTGGGCGTCGCCGGCATCCCCAGCGTGAGCGAGTCCACGATGGTCGCGCGCGACGCCACCCTCGCTGGCTATGAGGATGGGCGCGTGCACTTTCAGCACCTCAGCTGCGTGGACTCCGTAGAGGCAGTCGCCGCCGCCAAGGCCCGCGGCTTCAGGATCAGCGCCGAGGTAACGCCCCACCACCTGCTGCTCACCGAGGAGGACGTGCGCAGCCTCGACACGCGCATGAAGATGAACCCGCCCTTAGCCACGGAGGAAGATCGCCGTGCGCTCCTGGATGGCCTGCGGGCGGGCACCATCGACTGTGTGGCCACCGACCACGCCCCGCACGCGCGCGATGAGAAGGAGGTGCCCTTCGAGCAGGCGCCGATGGGCACGACCGGCTTGGAGAGTGCCTTCGCGGCGCTCTACAGCGAGCTCGTGCTGCCGGGCGTGCTGGAGTTGGGGCTGCTCGTGGAGCGTATGACGGCGGGCGCGGCGCTGTATGAGCTGCCCACGCCGCGCATCGCCAAGGGCGAGCCGGCCAACCTGACGCTGATCGATCTCGATGCACAGTGGACGCCCGGCGAGCACGGCTGGGAGAGCCGCTCGGAGAACTGCTGCTTCGCGGGGCGGCGCCTGCAGGGACGGGTAGTCCTGACGCTCGCCGCCGGCGCTGTCGCCTACCGCGAGCGCGCCTTTTCGGTGGTGGGCGCCTCGTGAACAGCACCCAGCGCAAGGGAGCCCGGCTGGACTGGCGCAAATATGAGCGTGCCATTTCTGTGGTGGGCGCTTCATGAGCATGCTTGTGCGCGAGCGCACGGCGCTGGTGGTGGTGGATGTGCAGGAGGCCTTTCGCTCCTATCCGTCCTTCGCGCGAGTGGCCGCACGTTGCGCCAAGCTCGTCGAGGGCTCCCGCATCCTCGAGCTGCCGCGCATCGTCAGCGAGCAGTACCCGCGCGGCCTCGGCCCCACCGCGCCCGAGGTTGGCCTGCAGGACGAGCCACGGATCGAGAAGCGCGTCTTCTCTGCCGCACGCGCGGAGGGCTTTGACCTTCATGGCCGCACGCAGGCAATCGTGTGCGGCATCGAGACTCACGTGTGCGTCTCCCAGACCGTGCACGACCTGCTCGCGCAGGGCCTAGAAGTGCATGTCCCCGCGGATGCCGTGGGCTCCCGCCACGAGATCGACTACGAGCGGGGCCTACAGCGCCTGCAGCGCGCCGGGGCAATCGTCACGACGGTCGAGTCGGCCCTCTTCGAGCTGCTGGAGCGCGCGGGCACGCCGGAGTTCAAGGCCGTGCAGGGGCTCATCAAGTGAGCGCCCAGGCAGCGAGCAGCTCTCCGGCCAAGGCCACGGCATACGTATTGCTCGAGGACGGCACAAGCTTCGAGGGCGAGCACTGTGCGGGCTCCGGTCATGCGCTCGGCGAGGTGGTCTTCACCACCGGCATGTCGGGTTATCAGGAGTCGATGTCCGACCCCTCCTTCGCGGGCCAGCTCATCACCTTCACCTACCCGCACATCGGCAACTACGGATGCAGCGCGCAGGCGATGGAGTCAGAGCGTCCGTGGGCGCGCGCGGCGATCATGCGCGCGGCGGTCAACCGCGAGGACTCGCCCGGCGCCGAGCGGGGATGGCTCGACTGGCTGAGCGACTGCGGCGTGGTGGGGATCAGCGGCGTCGACACACGCGAGCTCGTACGCCATATTCGCCAGGCCGGCGCCATGCGCGGGGGCGTATTTCCCGCGCAGACTTCCCAGCAGGAGGCGATGGCATTGATCGCCGCCGAGCCGCGCATGGACGGCCAGGATCTCGCGGCCGTAGTAACACCTCATGAAGTCACGCACCTCGGGGATGGCGCTGGGCCCCGCATCGCGGTGCTCGACACCGGCATCAAGCAGTCGATCGTGCGCAATCTGCTCGCGCGTGGTGCGCGCGTGTCCCTGTATCCCTGCACTACCAGCGCTCAGGAGCTGCTCGCCCGAGACGTCGATGCGGTCTTCCTCTCCAACGGCCCCGGCGATCCCGCGGCGCTTGAGTACGTCGTCAACACCGTGCGCGAGCTCGTGGGCAAGCGCCCCGTGTGGGGCATCTGCCTGGGCCACCAGCTGCTCTGCCGGGCCATTGGCCTGGAGACCTTCAAGCTTCCCTTCGGACACCACGGCGCCAACCACCCCGTCAAGGACCTACAGAGCGGCCGCATCGAGATCACCTCCCAGAATCACGGCTTCGCGGTGCTCGGCCCTGGCGGCGCGCGCACGATCGAGCACAACGAGCCGGTGCGCTGGGAGACGGACTTCGGCGCCGCCCAGCTCTCGCACGTGAACCTGTATGACCGCACGGTGGAGGGGCTTGAGTTGCTCGACGTACCCGGCGGCACCGTGCAGTACCACCCCGAGGCGGGACCGGGACCGCACGACAGCCTGTACCTGTTCGACCGTTTCCTGGAGCGCATTGCCGCGGCGTGAGGACATCCACAAGGTGATGATCCTCGGCTCGGGGCCGATCATCATCGGCCAGGCGGCCGAGTTCGACTACTCCGGGGTGCAGGCGTGCAAGGTCCTGCGCGAGGAGGGCTACGAGGTGGTGCTGGTCAACTCCAACCCGGCCACGATCATGACCGACCCCGAGTTCGCCGACGCGACATACGTCGAGCCGCTGCTGCCGGGGCCAGTCGCGCAGGTGATCGAACGCGAGCGCCCCGATGCGCTGCTGCCGACGCTGGGGGGGCAGACGGCGCTGAATCTGGCCAAGGCGCTGCATGACAACGGCACGCTCGAGCGCTTGGGCGTGGAGTTGATCGGCGCCGACTATGCGGCGATCGCGCGAGCGGAGGACCGCGAACTGTTCCGCGCCACTATGGCGCAGGCTGGCCTGCGGATGCCCGCCAGCGCCATCGCCACCACGCTCGCGCAGGCCCTAGAGGCGCTGCCCACCCTGGGGCTGCCCATGATCATACGCCCAGCCTTCACCTTGGGCGGTCGCGGCGGGGGCATCGCGCGCAGCGAGCAGGAGTTCCGCACATTCGTCGCCAAGGGCCTGGAAGCCTCGCCCATCGGCCAGGTTCTGCTCGACCAGTCGGTGTTGGGCTGGGGCGAGTTCGAGCTGGAGGTCATGCGCGACCGCGCGGACAACGTCGTGATCGTGTGCTCGATCGAGAATGTCGATCCGATGGGTGTGCACACGGGGGACTCGGTCACCGTGGCCCCACAGCAGACGCTTACCGACAGCCTCTACCAGCGCGTGCGCGACCAGGCGATCACGGTGATCCGCGCGGTGGGCGTCGAGACAGGCGGCTCCAACGTGCAGTTCGCGGTCAACCCCGACAGCGAGGAGATCCTTGTGATCGAGATGAACCCGCGCGTGTCGCGCTCCTCCGCGCTGGCCTCCAAGGCCACGGGCTTTCCGATCGCCAAGATCGCCGCGCGCCTGGCTGTGGGCTATCTGCTGGAGGAGATCGACAACGACATCACCGGCGTCACCCCTGCCTGCTTTGAGCCCACGATCGACTACGTGGTCGTGAAGTGGCCGCGCTTTGCCTTCGAGAAGTTCCCCGGCGCCTCGAGCACGCTCACCACACACATGAAGTCGGTGGGGGAGGTGATGGCGATCGGACGCACCTTCGCGCAGGCATTCGCCAAGGCGCTGCGCTCGCGCGAGCTCGACAAGCCCCCGCGGCTAGAGGGCACTGCCGACGCCGAGTTGCTCGCGAGCCTGCAGATCCCCGGCCCCGACCGCTACGAGGCGATCCTCGAGCTGCTGGGCCGCCGACCGATCTCCGATCCGTCGGCGCTGGAGGAGATCCACACCCTCACCCGCATCGACCCTTGGTTCCTGCGCGAGTTGCAGGCGCTCGCGCAGGACCCCGAGGCGCCCTTCGCGGGCGAGCGCTCCTTCAAGTCGGTAGATACCTGCGCCGCGGAGTTCCCCGCGCGTACGCCCTACTACTACTCCGGCTGGGAGCGGCGCGAGGCGCACGAGGTGCGGCGCGGCGAGCGCCCCAGCGTTGTCATTCTTGGCGCCGGCCCCAACCGCATCGGTCAGGGCATCGAGTTCGACTACTGCTGCGTGCACGCCGCCATGACCGTGCGCGAGTCAGGGCGCGACGCGGTGATGATCAACTGCAACCCCGAGACCGTCTCGACCGACTACGACACCTCCGACCGGCTCTACTTCGAGCCGCTCACGCTCCAGGATGTACTAGGGGTCATCGAGGTGGAGCAGCCCGAGGGCGTGATCGTGCAGTTCGGCGGCCAGACCCCATTGAAGCTCGCGGCGGGTCTTGCGGCGGCAGGCGTGCCGCTGCTGGGCACGAGCGTCGATGCCATCGACCTCGCCGAGGACCGCGGGCGCTTCGGCGCGCTGCTCCAGAAGCTCGGCTACCAGGCGCCGCCATACGCCACCGCCGACACCGTCGCCGAGGCGCTCGATCAGGCTGACGGTGTTGGCTACCCGCTGCTCGTGCGCCCCTCCTATGTGCTTGGCGGGCGCGCGATGGAGATCGTCTACTCCCGGGCGGGTCTCGCCGACTACCTCGCACGCCAGAACGGTACGTCGTCTTTGCCAAGTGCGGCCAACTATGGACCCCCTCCGGGGGTCCCTCCTCAAAACCTGGACGCGGCAGCCCCGCGCGGCGCGATCTTCCTCGATCGCTTCCTTGAGAATGCCATTGAGGTCGATGTCGACGCGCTCTGCGACGGTCACGAGGTGTGGATCGGCGGCATCATGCAGCACGTCGAGGAGGCCGGCGTGCACTCGGGCGACTCCGCCTGTGTGCTGCCTCCGCACTCGCTCGGGGGGGAGATGCTCGAGCAGATCCGCGACGCCACCCGCGGCATTGCGCTGGAGGTCGGAGTCGTGGGGCTGCTCAATGTGCAGTTCGCCGTGCACGGCGAGCGGTTGTATGTGATCGAGGCCAATCCGCGCGCGTCGCGCACGGTGCCGTTCGTGTCCAAGGCCGTGGGCGTGGCGCTGGCCAAGCTCGCCTGTCGCATCATGCTGGGCGAGCGCATCGCCGCGCTGGGGCTCCCGCGCGAGCGCGAAGGGTTGGGCTTCGGCGACCACGTATCCGTCAAGGAGGCCGTGCTGCCTTTCGACCGCTTCGAGGGGGCCGATGCGGTGCTCGGCCCCGAGATGCGCTCCACCGGTGAGGTCATGGGCATCGCGCGCGACTTTCCCACGGCCTTCGCCAAGGCCCAGGCGGCGGCCGGGGTGCCGCTGCCGGCGGGAGGGACCGCCTTCATCACCGTCACCGACTCCGATAAGTCCGGGGCCTTCGCGATCGCGCAGCTACTGCACATGGCCGGCTTTCGCATCGTCGCCACGCGCGGCACCGCGGAGGCGATCGCGCGCATGGGTATTCCCGTCGAGCGCCTGAACAAAATCGGCGAGGGCTCGCCGCACGTGGTGGATTGGATCGAGCGCGGCGATGTGGACATCGTCGTCAACACCCCCACGGGCTCGGGCGCCCGCACCGACGGTTGGGAGATCCGCCGCGCCGCCGTCGGGCATGGCGTGCCCTGCCTCACGACGCTCGCCGCCGGCGTCTCCGCCGCCCGCGCCATCGCCGGCGCACGCGGCGGCGGCGAGCCGCCGGTGCTGTGCCTGCAGGAGCTGCATGGCTACCGCGCTCATCCCAGCGCCGATCAGGCCGAGGTGGCGTGAGGCGCAAGCTGACAGTTATCGGCAATCGCAAGCTGGGTGCCTATAACGTGCTGACGCTGGCTGACCCTGCTGGTCCCCGCCCTCAGCCGGGGCAGTTCTCGATGCTCGCCGCCGTGGCGGACTGGGGGGGAGGGCAGGACGAGCGACCCCATCTGCCCCGGGCCTTTTCCGTGGCGCGCTGGCACGACGGGGAGGCCCACTATCTGCTCGAGGACGTCGGACCAGGCACGCATCGGCTCTGCGCGCTGCAGGTGGGCGAGGAGGTGTGGGCTTTGGGGCCGCTTGGCCGCGGCTTTGCGCTACCGGTAGCGGGCCAGCGAGCGATCCTCGTGGGGGGCGGCGTGGGCATCGCGCCGTTGGTGATCCTCCAGGATCAGCTCCTGCGCCACGACGACGCGACCGTGCCGCCCGTCGTCCTGCTGGGCTTTCGCGATCGCGCTCGCGCCCAGGGGGCCACGCTGCTGCAGGGCGCTCAGATCGCTACCGACGACGGCGCGTTCGGTCATCGCGGCCTCGTCACAGACTTGCTCGCACGCGAGCTCGGTGAGGATCCCCAAGCGGTCGTGTACGCGTGCGGCCCCGCGCCGATGCTCGAGGCCACCAGGGCGATGTGCGCCGTGCGCGGCGTGCCCGCACGTCTGGCGCTCGAGTCAGGCATGGCGTGTGGCTTCGGCGCCTGCTTCGGCTGCGTGGTCCCGACCAGGGATGGCTATCTGCGTGTCTGCATCGATGGGCCAGTGATCGATGCCGAGCGGCTAGTACGCGTCGATGCTCACGCGGGAGCTCCAGAATGAGCGTCTCCTTCTGTGGCCTGGAGTTGGCTCACCCGGTGATCAATGCTTCGGGCACCTTCGACCTGATCGCGGCCGACACCGCATTCGGCGCGTCGCTGCACGCCGAATTCCCCTTCGCCGCATTCGTGTCCAAGACGATCACGCTGGAGCCCCGCGAAGGCAATCCACCGCCGCGCCTGTGGGAGGCCCCCGCCGGCCTCGTCAACTCGATCGGTCTGCCCAACAAGGGGCTGGAGGGCTACCTGGCTTACGAGTTACCCGTCCTCGCCGAGTTACTTGCCGCCGCGCACGCGCCGCTGATTACAAATGTGATGGGCTCAAGCGCGGCCGAGATCGCACAACTGCTCACGGCCTGCGAGACGCGTGTGGAGATCGCTGCGGTGGAGCTCAACGTCTCCTGCCCCAACATCGAGACGGGCCTTGACATCGGCGCCGATCCAACCCAGCTGGAGGCGGTCGTGCGGGAGGTGCGCCCCCACTCCTCAAAGCCGCTGATTGTCAAGCTCACCCCCAATACCGCCGACGTGGCGAGCTGTGCGGCGGCCGCCGAGGCGGGGGGGGCCGACGCGGTGTCATTGATCAACACGCTGCGCGCCATGGCCCTTGAGCAGGCGCGCGATCGTGCGACGGGGCGCCGCGCGTGGCTGGGTGGCAGCACCGGCGGCCTCTCAGGCCCTGCGATCCGCGCTGTGGCGCTTGCCCAGGTAGCAGCAGTCGCGCGGCGTGTATCCATTCCAGTCGTGGGCATGGGCGGGGTGCAGTGCGCACAGCACGCTCGCGATCTGCTGGATGTGGGCGCAACATTGGTGGCCGTTGGCACTGAGAGCTTTCGCGATCCCTGTGCTGGGCGGCACATCGCTCTGGGACTCCACAGCTAAGACGCAGGCAAACATTCCAGCCGCGAATTCACCCGCAAAGTCGGCAGTCGCGAGCACGTTCGAAACCCCTGCAAACATGCGTTCCACCGTCCAGGAGCCTCTACATTGCTCAACCTCAGGTTGAGGTCTAGCTCAATTGGCCACTCTGCCCTTGCTCGGCACGCGCGGGTGTGTAGACTCGCCGCCCATGGCGATGGCGACGGGAACGTCTTCCCACACGCATACGGCGGCCCCCGAGCGCTCCCTCAACCAGCGAATGGACGCACTTGCGCGCGCCAACCGCATTCGCACCAAGCGCGCGCAGCTCAAGCGCGATCTCAAGTCGGGACGGCTGTCGATCCACACCTTGCTGCTCAATCCGCCGGAGTACGTGGAGACGGCCAAAGTCTGCGACATGATGCTGGCCGTCCCAAAATACGGGCGCGTGAAGGTCAACAAAATCCTCGCCCACTGCCGCATCTCGCCGAGCAAGACGATCGGCGGCCTCTCCGAGCGCCAGCGCTCGGAGCTGGTCTCGCTGTTGCGCCGCTAAGGCGCTCGCTTCGCTCGCGCCGCTGCTCGCATTAGGGTGCCCGACGTGGCACGTGTGTTCGTCATAACCGGTCCCTCCGGCGTGGGGAAGGGGACCCTGATCCGCGGTCTCATGGAGCGCCTGCCGCAGCTTGAGCTGTCGGTCTCGGCCACAACCCGCCCCGCGCGTGCGGGGGAGCAGGATGGAGTGGACTATTACTTCCTCCCCGGCACTGAGTTTGAGCGCCGCGTGGGAGCTGGGGACTTCGTGGAGCACGCCGACTACGCCGGGCGCAGCTACGGCACGCTGCGCTCTGAGCTCGATCGGCGGATGCGCGCCGGCGTGCCCATCGTGCTGGAGATCGAGGTGCAGGGCGCGCGTCAGGTGCGCTGCACCGTGCCCGACGCCGTGCAGGTGTTCATCGCCCCACCCTCCCTGGAGGTCCTGCGCGAGCGTCTGATCGGACGCGACACCGACCACCCCGAGGAGGTCGAGCGCCGACTGCAGGTGGCCACACAGGAGCTCACGGCCCAGCCCGAGTTTGAGCACGTCGTCGTCAACGATCGCCTCGAGGAGGCGCTCGAGCGCCTCACGGACATAGTCGCACTACACTTGGGGTCTGATTGAGAAAGAGGGGCCCGGCTCGGCGGCCTTCGGCCGCCTGCGCCACCCTCTAACCACGAAAGGCCAAGACCCAAGTGATCTCTCCCCGCATCGACCGCCTGCTAGAGAATGTCGACTCCAACTACGCCAGCGTGCTCGTCGCCGCCAAGCGCGCTCGGCAGATCAACAGCTACTACCACAACCTCGGCGAGGGCACCTTCGACGAGTTCCCTCCGCCGATGATCGAAACCGCCTCTAAGAACTACCTCACGATCGCCCTCGAGGAGGTAGCAGCGGGAAAGATCAAGTACCACTACAGGTAGGGGCCCGCGTCGCGCGGCCCGAGGCCGCACCTGAGGAACTCATGTCCCGGATCCTGCTTGGTGTCAGCGGTGGCATCGCCGCCTACAAGGCGCTCGAGTTCGTGCGCCTGGCCACTGGCGCGGGCCATGCGCTGCGCGTGGTACAGACGCCAGCGAGCCTGCGCTTCGTCGGCGAGGCATCCTTTGCTGCGCTGACGGGCGCGCCTGTGCTCAGCGATGAATATGCACACGACCCAGCCAGGGGTGCGTTCCCCGACCAGCAGCCGCCCGCGCACGAGCCGCTCAGTCACCTGGAGCTCGTGCGCAACGCCGACCTCTTCCTGATCGCCCCCGCCTCGGCGAACATGATCGCCAAGCTTGCCCACGGCCTGGCCGACAACCTGCTGGGCAACTGCGCGCTGGCGGCAACCTGTCCGCTCGTCGTGGCGCCGGCGATGAACAACCATATGTACGAGCACGCAGCCACGCAGGCCAACCTGGCCACGCTGCGCGAGCGCGGTGTGCACGTGATCGCGCCCGATTCCGGGCGGCTGGCCTCCAAGGGCGAGCAGGGCATCGGGCGTCTCGCCGAGCCCGCGCGGCTGCTGCAGGAGTGCGAAGCGCTGCTGGCGCAGACGCAAGGAACGGATAGGTCCGCCGCCCCCGCGGCCTGGAGCGGCGTGCAGGTGCTGGTGACCACGGGCGGCACCCGCGAGCCGATCGACAGCGTGCGCTTCCTCGGCAACAGCTCCTCGGGCAGGATGGGCCTGGCGTTGGCTGACGCCGCCCGGGCGCGTGGGGCGGATGTGACTGTGATCGCTGCCAACGTCGCGCTGCCGCGCCCGCACGGAGTGCAATGGCTCGATGTGGGGACAGCCGCACAGATGCAGCAAGCCTGTGAAGAGCGGTTCCCCGCCTGCGATGTGTTGCTGATGGCGGCCGCCGTGGCCGACTTCCGTCCTGCCGAGCCCAGCAACGGCAAGATCAAGAAGGCAACGCAGGAGCGCTTGCGTCTGGAGCTCGAGCCGACCCCCGACATCCTCTGTGGGCTGGCAGCCAAGCGCCGCGACGGACAGACCTTGATCGGCTTCGCCGCAGAGCACGGAGATGGCGCGATCGAGTACGGCCGCGGCAAGCTCGCGCAGAAGTGCCTGGATGCCGTGGTGGTCAACGACATCTCGCGCAGCGACATCGGCTTTGACGCCGACGCCAACGAGGTCACGATCCTCACCGCCAGCGGCGATCGGCACGTGCCACGCGCAGCCAAGGCTGCCGTCGCGGAGTCCATTCTCGATGCGGTGACTGACTTGAGGGGGTCTCTACAGTAGGGACATGGATAACGTCTACGACCTGTACAGCCGCGGCTGCGAGCTGCTGCGCCACGGCGATTACCAGGCGGCGATCGTCCCGCTCACACGTGCACGCGATGCGGAGCCCGGCAAGGCATCGATCCACGAGGCGCTGGGACGCGCGCTGTTCCACGCGCAGCGCTACGAGGAAGCCGCGGCCGAGTTCGAGGCGATCGCGCGCCAGGCTCCGACCAACGACTATGCGCTCTTCTGTTTGGGACGCTCGATGCAGCAGCTGGGCCGCCACCGCGAGGCCTGCCATCCGCTCGCCTTGGCCTGCTCGCTGCGACCTGAGCGCCGCGACTACCGCGTCTACCGCGACCGTGCGCGCCGTGCTTCGCTCACCGCATGAGAACGCCCACGGTTCAAACGGTCGCTACAGGGTTGCTATGCTCGATCCACAGCTTTCGTGCCCAGTGCAGCCAGTGGGCAGTAGTGCCGAAAGTGGGCGCCCGCCCGCTTTTTTTGTGTTCTAAGCCGTCCCCGGACATGCAAGGAGGGAGTCGATGACAACATTGCAGAGTGAGATCGAACGCCGGCTCGCCGCCGAGCAGCCGGAGGTCGAGGTGCTGCTGGCCGAAGTGGTTGGCGGCAGCACCCTGCGCGTCTATATCGACCACCCCAAGGGCGTCACCCTGGCGACGTGCGAGCAGGTCACGCTTGCGCTCGCAGATCTGCGCGAGCGCTACACACTGGAGGTCTCCTCGCCGGGCATCGAGCGCCCGCTCACCAAGCCCGATCACTTCCGCCGCTTCAGGGGCAGGCGCGCGCAGGTGCGCACGCGCCATCCGCTGGCCGATCGCGCGCTGAGCTCGCCGGGGAGGCGCAGCTTCACGGGGGAGCTGGTGGGCGCCACCGACAGCGAGATCACCCTCGCCGCCGAGGAGGGTCTGATCGCGATTCCCTATGCAGAGATCCGTCGTTCCAATCTGGTGGAGGAGTAACAGCCATGTCACGCGAGATCCTCGAAGCAATGCACGCGCTGGCGCGCGAGAAGGGCATCGAGCCCGAGAAGCTGATGCTGGCGCTGGAGGACGCGCTGCTCTCGGCTTACAAGAAGCAGCCCGGCTCGGCCAAGTATGCGCGCGTGGAAATGGATCGCGAGACCGCCGACTTCCGCGTGATCGAACTGATCATCCCCGAACGCCTGGAGGCCCATCTGATCGTGGAGACGATCGATGAGGGCACCGTCGTGGATCCCGAGACGGGCGAGCTGCGCGAACCCGAAGAGCCGGAAATCGACCCGGCCAAGTTCGAGCAGTACCGCGACCAGATCGAGGAACGCGATGTCACCCCCGACGATTTCGGACGCATCGCGGCGCAGACCGCCAAGCAGGTGATCCTGCAGCGCATCCGCGAGGCCGAGCGCGACATGATGTTCGAGGAATACCGCGACCGCGTGGGCGAGCTGATCACCGGCATCGTGCAACAGTCCGACTCGCGCTACACGCTCGTGCAGCTGCGCGAGCGTGTGGAGGCGCTGCTACCGAAGTCCGAGCAGGTCGAGGGTGAGCGCTACGACCACTCCCAGCGCATCAAGGCTGTCATCAAAGAGGTCTCGCCCTCCACCAAGGGTCCCTCGATCATCGTCTCCCGGCGCGACCCCGAGCTGATCAAAAAGCTGTTCGAGCTAGAGGTACCCGAGATCGCCGACGGACTCGTGGAAATCGCCAACGTCGCGCGCGAGCCCGGCTACCGCTCGAAGATCGCTGTCGTCTCCAACACCGACGGTGTCGATCCCGTCGGCGCCTGTGTGGGGCCGCGTGGCTCGCGCGTGCGCATGGTCGTCTCCGAGCTGCGCGGCGAGAAGATCGACATCATTCCCTTCAACGATGAGCCGGCGCGCTTTGTCGCCAAGGCGCTCTCCCCGGCGCGGGTACGCGAGGTGCTCGTTGACGACGAGGCCAAGCAGGCCACCGTGATCGTGCCCGACGACCAGCTCTCGCTGGCCATCGGTCGCGAGGGGCAAAACGCGCGTCTGGCCGCCCGCCTCACCGGCTGGCGCGTGGACATCCGCTCAGAGACCGAATTCGCCGCCGAGGAGGCCGAGCACGGTTATGAGGAGGAGGAGGTCCAGGGCCGCTGCGCCGCCATCCTCTCCAATGGCCGTCGCTGCCCCAACGCCTCCCTGCCCGGGTCGCGCTACTGCGGTCTTGACGCGCATCAGGCGCTTGCCAACATCGATGGCGATCGCGTCGCCGACCTGACCTCCGCCAATGGCGAGGCAGAGGCCGTCGAGCCTCCCGTCGAGGCAGTCGAGGAGCAGACGCCATAGCCGCCCATGTGCCCCGGCGCCGCTGCGTCGGATGCGGCCGTGTGGCTCCCAAGTCTGAGCTGATCCGTTTCGCACTGGCTCGCGCAGATGGCTCGAGCCGACGTGTAGTCATCGATGTGTCGGCGACCATGCCGGGGCGAGGTGCATACCTGTGCTCTTTGCAAGGCGTACCGGTCGCAGAGTGCTTTGAGTTGGGCCGCAAGCGCGGTGGCTTTGCTCGCGCACTGCGCTGCGCTGTGACCATCGATCCCGAACTCGTAGAATCGGTACTTCGATGAAGAAGCGCGTACACGAGATAGCCAAAGAGCAGGGTCTCACCAGCAAGGAGCTGATGGCCAAGCTGAATGCCGCTGGCATGGAGGTCAAGACGGCCTCCTCATCGCTTGACGAGGCCGTGGTGCTTGCTGCATTGCGCTCGAACGGCGCCTCAGCTCCCGCAGCTCCCGTAGCCGCTCCAGCGCCCCCGCCACCAGCACCGCCGGCGCCTGCAACACCGGTTCCCACAGCTGCGGCAGACGCCCCCAAATCCGACGCCGAGCGTGTGCGTCCGACGCGCGATTCGCGCACCGGTGAGCGCACCCCGGCCGCCGCCTCCGGGCCGGGCGGGCGCCGGCGCGTGGTGATCGATTCGCAGGCATCGCGGCGCCAGCAGGGAGGCCCCGCGAACCAGCCCCAGCGCCGGCCCCGGCGTGGGCGGCGCAGGCGCGGCACTTACGACGAGACGATCGCGCCGATCGACACTGCGGCGATGGAAACCACTGACCTGATCCGCATCAACAGTGGCTCGACGGTCAAGGACGTGGCCGAGTACCTCGGTGTGCCCGTGCCCGAGGTGATCAAGAAGCTGATGTCGCTGGGGGAGATGGCCACCCTCACGCAGACGCTCGCCGACGATGCGATTCAGGTGCTGGCGGACGAGTTCAGCAAGGAGGTCGAGATCGTCCACGCCGCCGATGACGTCGAAGTCGAACTTCTCTTCGAGGACGACGAGGGCGACATGGTGGATCGCCCGCCGGTGGTGACGATCATGGGTCACGTCGACCACGGCAAGACCTCGCTGCTGGATGCCATCCGCGAGACCGAGGTGGCGGCGGGCGAGGCTGGCGGCATCACCCAGCACATCGGCGCCTATCAGGTGCACCACGGCGAGAAGGTCATCACCTTCCTCGACACGCCCGGTCACGAGGCATTCACGGCGATGCGTGCACGCGGCGCGCGCGTAACCGACGTGGCGGTGATCGTGGTCGCGGCCGACGACGGCGTCAAGCCGCAGACCGAGGAGGCGATCGACCACGCCAAGGCCGCGGAGGTGCCGATCGTCGTGGCGGTCAATAAGATCGACAAGGAGGGCGCCCAGCCCGAGCGCGTGCGCACCGAGATGACCCAGCGTGGCCTGCAGCCCGCGGAGTGGGGTGGGGAGATCGAGTTCGTGGACGTCTCCGCCAAGACGCGTCAGGGTCTCGATGATCTGCTCGAGACGATCCAGGTCGTCGCCGATCTGGAGGAGCTAAAGGCCAACCGCGATGCCGAGGCCTCGGGCACGGTGATCGAGTCAAAGCTCGATCCGGGTCGTGGGCCGGTCGTGAGCATCCTGATCCAGCGCGGCACGCTGCGTGTCGGCGATGCGCTCGTGGCCGGTGCGCACTTCGGGCGCGTGCGCGCCATGCACGACTTCATCGGCTCGCGTGTGAAACGCGCCCTGCCGGGCGAGCCGGTCGAGGTGCTGGGCTTCGACGGTGTCCCCGAGGCCGGGGAGCTCGTGCGCGTGGTCGAGAACGAGCGCCGCGCCCGCCAGCTCGCCGGGGAACGCGCCAACCGCCTGAAGACCGAGGCGCTGGCGCGACGCTCGGGCCGCAAGGTGTCCTTGGAGGATGTCTTCAAGCTCGCCCAGGAGGGCGCCGTCAAGGAGCTCGGCCTGGTCGTAAAGGCCGACGTGGCCGGTTCGCTGGAGGCGATCGAGGACGAGATCGCCAAGCTTCCCCAGGACGAGGTCACGGTTAACATCATCCACCGCGGCGTGGGTGGCATCAACGAGTCCGATGTGATGCTGGCCGCCGCCTCCAACGGCCTAATCCTCGCCTTCAACGTGCGTCCCGTGCAGGACGCTCGTCAGCTCGCTGAGCGCGAAGGCGTGGAGATCCGCTCCTACTCCGTCATCTACCGCGCGATCGAGGACCTGCGCGCCGCGATGCAGGGCATGCTCGAGCCCGAGGAGGTCGAGACCTCGCTTGGGCAGGCCGAGGTGCGCCAGCTCTTCCGTGCATCGCGTATCGGCGTCATCGCCGGCTCCTACGTCACCGAGGGCAAGGTCACGCGCGGCGCGCGCGTGCGCGTGGTGCGCGAGGGCACAGTCATCTACGACACCACCATCGCCAGCTTGCGCCGCGTCAGCGAGGACGTGCGCGAGGTCGCAAGCGGCTTTGAGTGCGGCATCGTGCTCGCCAACTTCCAGGACCTGCGCGAGGGCGACGTGCTCGAGACGTATGAGACACGCAAGGTCGAGCGTGAGCTAGCCTCTTAGGGTCGAGGGGTAGCATTAGGGCTTAGGATGACGTCGGACCGAATGCGCCGCGTCGATCAGGCGATCAGACAGGTGATCGGCGCAGCGATGGCAGGAGAGCTGAAGGACCCAAGGGTGGGATTTGTGACGGTGACCGATGTCAGGACCAGCGCAGACCTGAGCCATGCTCGCGTGTATGTGAGCGTGCTCGGCGATGAGCAACAGCGCAGTGCCAGCATGAGCGGGCTGCAGAGCGCGCACGGTTACCTGCAGGGACGCATCGCCTCCGAGCTGCATCTGAAGCGCACGCCGACGCTGGCCTTTGCCTACGACGACACCACCGATCGTGCGCTGCGCGTGGAGGAGTTGCTGGAGGAGATCGAGCGGCCATGAGGAACGTCGAAACATGAGCGAGCACAACGGAAACGCCACCAGTCGCCTGCAGGTGCTCGAGCGCATCCGTTCGGACTCCAGTTTCGTGCTGGCCACGCACGAGAATATGGACGGCGATGCGCTGGGCTCGCTGGTGGCGATGCACGGGCTGCTCACGGCACTCGGCAAGGATGCGCCGATGTTCATCGCGCCCAGCGAGTTTCCGCTGCCCCACGAGTACCGCTTCTTTGCCCTGGAAGATGACGCAGTGGATCGCGGACCGACGAGCCCGGGGGGGCGGATCCCGATGCAGTTCGAATCGGGGGACGTGATCCAGTCGGCGCCCGCGGACATCGCGCAGCGCACCGTGATCTTCCTCGACTGCGGCAACATCGACCGCAACTCCGCCCAGGTGCTGCGCGATGGCGCGCACCTGCTCAATATCGATCACCACCACGACAACACCCACTTCGGCACGCTCGACCACGTGGTGCCCTCGGCCTCGTGCACCGCTGAGATCGTGTGGGAACTCATGAACGACCTCGAGTTCCACCCGCCCCCGGCGATCGCGGAGGCGCTCTACATCGGGCTGATCACCGACACCGGTCGCTTCATGTATGAGAACACGGGTCCGCGCGCGCACGAGATGGCAGCTGTGCTGATCGCGGCGGGAGTGGATGTGCAGAAGGTCTATCGCCGCCTATTCGAGGAGATGCCCCCCGCCAAGCTCGCGCTGTTCGCGCGCGCGCTCGGCCGCGTGAGCCGCCACGACGAGGGGGAGCTCACGCTTGCCTGGCTGGACGCCGGGGATTTCATTGATGCCGGCGCGGAGGCCAGCTATTCCGAGGGCATTGTGGACATCCTGCGCGCCGTGCAGGGCACCAAGGTGGCTGCGCTGGTGCGCGAGCTCATCGCGCCCGAGCGGCGCGGCGAGCGCAAGGTCTCCCTGCGTGCCACCGACGACGACGTCGACGTCTCCTCCATCGCCCGTGCGCAGGGCGGGGGCGGGCACCGGCGGGCCGCCGGCTTCTCGACAACTCTTGAGGTAGAGCAGCTGATCGCCTTCCTGCGCCAGGAAATCGCCGCGCAGTTGCACCCAGCGCCAGCGCACGCGTAGCTGCCAGGTGGACGGCGTACTGCTGATCGACAAGCCCGTCGGCATGACATCGCACGATGTCGTTGCCGCTGTGCGCAGAGCTCTGGGAGGTGTGAAGACCGGCCACGCCGGCACGCTCGATCCTTTCGCCACCGGCCTGTTGCTTGTGCTGGTCGGCAAGGCGACGCGCATCCAGCGCCACCTAATGGAGCTGCCAAAGAGCTATGTGACGGTTGCGCGGTTGGGCGCCACTTCGAGCACAGGGGACACCGAGGGGGAGATCACCGAGACCGGACGCATACCCGCCGACCCGCCGAACCTACCCACGGGCGAGATCCGCCAGCGCCCGCCGATCTACTCGGCTGTGAAGATCGGCGGGGAGCGCGCATACCGCCGCGCGCGGCGGGGCGAGGACTTCGAGATGCCCGAGCGGATCGTCACGGTGCACCGCTTCGAGCAACTGTGGCGAGAGCCGACGCGCGCAGCCTTCGTGATCGAGTGCTCCTCAGGCACCTATGTGCGCTCGTTGATCGCCGATCTGGGTGACGCCTACTGCGAAGAGCTGCGCCGTACGGCGATTGGGCCGTTCGACGTCCACGACGCCGTGGAGCCGCCGCGGCGTGGCGAGCCGTGGGAGGCGGGGGCCAAGTCGCTCATGCAAGTCGAGGAGGCAATGACGGCGCTGCGGCCATAATCTTCCGCGGCGTGGAGATCATTCCCCTGTCTGACGTCGAGCGGCGCGAACGCAAAGTTGCCGTGGGCACATTCGACGGCGTGCACCTCGGTCATCGCAAGGTGATCGAAGGCTCGGACAGCGTGCTGACCTTCGAACCGCATCCGGTGTCGGTGGTGGCGCCGCAGCACGCGCCGAAGCTACTGACACCCCTGGAGGTGAAGGCCGAGCTGATTGCGGCCATGGGCGTGCAGGAGCTGATCGTAATCCCCTTCGACCACGCCTTTGCGCAGCGCAGTGCGAGCGAGTTCATCGACGGTGTGCTGGTGGACGCTCTGGGGGCGGTGAGGGTGTCGGTGGGCGAGAACTTTCGCTTCGGGCACCGCGCACAGGGCGATACGCACCTGCTGATGGGAGACGAGCGCTTCCAGACCGTCGTGCAGCCGCTGCTTGAGGTGGAGGGCGAGATCGTCTCCTCCAGCCACATCCGCGGTCTGGTAGCAGCCGGCGAGGTGGACCAGGCCACGCGCTTCCTAGGCACTCCCTTCCAGCTGCGCGGTGAGGTGATGCACGGCGATGAGCGCGGGCGCGAACTGGGCTTTCCCACCGCCAACCTGATACCGGCCGAGGATCTCGTCTGCCCCGGCCATGGCATCTATGCCTGTCGCGCCGACGGCTACGCCGCGGCGGTCTCGATTGGCGTGCGCCCCACCTTCAAGACCGGTCGCGGCGAGCTGATCGAGGCGTACCTGCTGGACTTCCAGGGCGACCTCTACGGCCGCACTCTGCAGCTGAATTTTCTTCAGCGCCTGCGCGGCGAGCGCCGCTTTGACAACGCCAAGGCGCTTGTTGAGCAGATGCAGCGCGACGTGGAGCGCGCCAGGGAAATCGCGATGGCGTGGTAGCCTGTGCGCCGCACATGACCCTCACGACTGAGCGCAAGCGCGAGATCACAGCCAAATTCGGCTCGAGCGAGACCGACACCGGCAACACCCGGGTGCAGGTGGCGCTGCTGACCGAGCGCATCAACCACCTGACGGAGCATCTGCGCGCGCAGAGCAAGGACCACCACTCGCGCCGCGGCCTGTTGATGCTGGTCGGCCGCCGCCGCCGCTTCCTGGATTACCTCCAGCGCAATGACCTCGAGGGCTACCGAGCGTTGATCAAAGAGCTCGGCTTGCGCAAGTAGCCATGCTGGAACCCGGTGCAAGCGCACCCGAATTCTCGCTGAGCACCGAACACGGCGAGCCCTTCACGGAGCAGGACCTGCAGGGCAAGACGTCCGTCCTCGTTTTCTACCCGTTCGCCTTCAGCCCCGTCTGCACCGATCAGTTGCAGGTGTACGAGCGGGAGCTCACCGAGCCCCGTGCGCAGGGTGTCGAGATCTATGGGGTCTCCTGCGACTCCACCTGGGCGCAGAAGGCCTTCCGCGAAAAGCTCGGCGTGAGCATCCCGCAGCTTTCAGACTTCGAGCCAAAGGGCGTCGCGTGCAAGGCCTTCGGTGTGCTGCACGAGGGCGGCTTTCCGCAGCGGGCACTCGTCATCGTCGGCCCCGATGGGGTAGTGCGCTGGAGCTACCAGGCGCCCTCGCCGGCCGACCTGCCCGGCGCCCATATGGTGCTCGGCGGCCTTAAGAACGTCTGAGGCGGCCGATGGCCGGCGCATGGCGGCGTCCTCGGTCGCTCGCGTGCATAGCACGCCACGCTTCCTGCGTCCTGGCCCTGCTTGGCCCTCGACCGCCTCAGCTGCCCAGTCCGCTAAGCTCCATCTCGTTCGGATACGAGAATAAATAAAAGACCGCGCCACCGACCGACGGGTGGCGCCGAGAAGGGTAGGAACATATGAGTAGCGACGCCGTGACGCGGGTCTCCGTGGAGATCGCAGGTAGCGAGATCTCGTTTGAGACCGGCAGGATGGCCAAGCAGGCCTCCGGCGCAGTCCTCGTCCGCCAGGGCGACACGATGGTTCTCTCGACAGCCACAGCAGGTGGCCTGCGAGACGTTGACTTTCTTCCTCTGACGGTGGACGTCGAGGAGCGCATGTATGCCGCGGGCAAGATCCCCGGCTCGTTCTTCAAGCGCGAGGGCCGCGCGGGGGAGAAGGGGACGCTGACCGCGCGCATGATCGACCGCCCGCTGCGTCCGCTGTTCCCCAAGGGCTGGCGCTATGAGACGCAGCTGGTGGCGATTCCGATCTCTGTGGATCACGTCAACCCGTACGACATCCTCGCGATGAACGGCGCCTCCGCGGCGCTGATGATCTCGGGCGTGCCCTTCGCAGGCCCCGTTGGCGCGGTGCGCATCGGCAAGATCGATGGCAACTTCGTGATCAACCCCAACGAGGAGGACCTGCTCGAGAACTCCGATCTGGACCTCGTCGTCGCAGGCTCCGAAGACGCCATCCTGATGGTCGAGGCCGGCGCCAACGAGATCTCCGAGGCGGAGATCCTCGACGCGTTGGATATCGCGCACTCGGAGATCAAGAAGCTGTGTCAGCTGCAGCGCGAACTGGCGGGGAAGGTGGGCAAGGAGAAGACGCCCGTCGAGACGCCCGCGCTCGATGAGTCGCTGCTGGCTGAGATCCGCGCCTCGCACGGGCAGGCACTCGACGCCGCCACGCAGGTGGAGGACAAGCTTGAGCGCCAGGACGCCTGCAAAGCTGTCGAGACAGCGATTCTCGAGCAGTACGCCCCAGCCGCGCCCGAGGGTGCTAGCGAGGAGCAGATGGCAGCCGCCAAGGCGCGCCGCGCGGCCGCGCAGATGGCCTTCGAAAAGCTCGAGAAGGCGATCATCCGCGAGCGTATTGCGGTGCACAAGAAGCGCCCCGATGGTCGCGCGGAGGATGAGATCCGCGAGATCACGATCGAAGTGGGAGTGACGCCGCGCACGCACGGCTCGGCGCTGTTCACCCGTGGGCAGACGCAGGCTCTGAGCGTGGCTGCGCTCGGCACGCTCAAGGAGGAGATGCGCCTGGACACCTTGGGCTTGCAGACCAAGAAGTACTACTTCCACCACTACAACTTCCCGCCATTCTCGGTGGGTGAGGCCGGTCGCATCGGCCCCAAGCGCCGCGACATCGGTCACGGTGCGCTGGCCGAGCGTGCATTGGTACCGGTGGTGCCCTCGATCGAGGACTTCCCCTACACGATCCGCGTGGTCTCGGACATTTTCGAGTCAAACGGCTCCTCCTCGATGGCCTCGGTATGCGGCTCCTCGCTGTCCCTGATGGACGCGGGTGTGCCGATCAAGCGCCCCGTGGCGGGAATCGCCATGGGCCTGATCAAGGAGGGGGAGGACTACATCGTCCTCACCGACATCGCCGGCGTCGAGGACCACCTGGGAGACATGGACTTCAAGGTGGCCGGCACCGATCAGGGCATCACCGCGCTGCAGATGGACATCAAGATCAGCGGTGTCACCTTTGAGATCCTGCGCGATGCTCTCACGCAGGCGCACAAGGCGCGCACGTTCATCCTCGGCAAGATGGCCGACACCATCCAGGGTCCGCGCGAGGCGCTCAGCCAGTTCGCGCCGCGCATCCAGACGATCCAGATCGACCCCAGCCAGATCGGTCTGTTGATCGGCAAGGGCGGGGAAACGATCAGGGGCCTGTCCGAGGAGTTCGAATCCCAGATCGACGTCAACGATGACGGCCAGGTGCTGGTCTACTCCGCCAACGGCGAGCTCGGCGACGCGCTCGTGGAGCGTGTGCGAATGATGATGAAGGAGGTCGAGGTGGGCGACGAATACGCGGGCAAGGTCGTCAAGACGACCACCTTCGGCGCCTTCGTAGAGCTCGCCAAGGGCACCGACGGTCTCCTGCACATCTCAAACGTCGCCCCCGGCCAGCGCGTGGACAGCGTCGAGGATGTGCTCAACAAGGGCGATGAGATCAACGTGCGCGTGGTCGAGGTCGATCGCGAGCGCGGGCGCATCGGCTTGCGCCTCGTGGAGGACCCCGAGATCGCCGGCAAGAGCGCCGAGGAACTCGCCGGCGTGGGTACCGGCGGCGGAGGTGGCGGCGGCGCGGGTCGTCCTTCCCGCAATGGACGCGAGAGCAGGGGCGATCGCGATCGTGATCGCGGCGGCGAGCGGGGCGCACGTGGCTCGGGCCGTCCCCGTCATGGCTCCGGGCGCGACCGCTGAGCAAAAGCGGCTGTTGTTGAACGTCGTAAGCGAGACTGAGCATCAAGTCACCACGCTGCCTTCGGGCGTGCGTGTGGTCACCGAGCGCATGCCCAGCGTGCGCTCGGTGGCGCTCGGCTTCTGGATCGGCGCGGGATCGGTGATCGAGACCGAGCAGCAGGCGGGCATCTCGCACCTGCTCGAGCACATGCTCTTCCGCGGTACCGAGCGCTACGGCTCGCAGGAGATCGACCAGATCTTCGACGCGATGGGCGCCGAGTGCAATGCCGGCACCGACAAGGAGAGCACCTCGCTCTACACGCGCACGATCGATCGGCATCTGGAGAAGGCCTTCGACGTGATGGCCGATATGGTCTGGCGCCCACGCTTCGGTGAGCTTGAGGCCGAGCGAGAGGTCGTGCTCGAAGAGATCGCCATGTACGAGGACGATCCTCAGGACAAGGTCTTCGACGTGCTCGGCAGCGCGGTGTACGACTCCCACCCCTTGGGCCAGGCGGTGATCGGCCGCGCCGATGTTGTCGCGGCTACCACGCGCGAGCAGCTGCGCAGCTTTCACGCCGAGCGCTACGTTCCCGCACGCATCGTTATCTCCGCCGCGGGCTCGGTCGATCACGACGCGCTTGTGGCGCTGGCTGGCGCTGCCGATCCCGGGGGCGGCGTCGCGCCTGAGACGGTGCTGCCCGAGCCCAGCTTCGAGTCGCGCGTACGCTTCGAGCGCAAGGACACCGAGCAGTACCACCTGTGCCTCGGTGGCCCCGGCCTGGCGCGCGATGACGAGCGCCGCTTCACCTTGCGCGTGCTCGACACGATCCTTGGTGGCGCTTCCTCCTCGCGCCTGTTCCAGGAGGTGCGCGAGCGCCGCGGCTTGGCCTACTCAGTCTTCTCCTTCGCCAACCTGCATGCTCACAGCGGCGATGTGGGTCTGTATGTGGGTACGCGCCCAGAGAACCTCGCGGAGGCCGTGACGGTGCTGGCAAACGAGCTTGAGCGCTTCGCCGCGGAGCCCGCCACCGCACAGGAGCTCGAGCGCGCGCGAGAGAACGCCAAGGGCCGCATGGTGCTATCGCTGGAGTCCACCGGCGCACGCATGAGCCGCCTCGGTGGCTCGCTACTGCACGACCTGCCGATCCTCTCCTTCGAGGAGATCATGCAGCGCTTCGACGCCGTCACGTTCGAGGACCTGCGCACGCTTGCCGGCGAGCTGTTCGCGCCCGGCCGGTTGGCCGCCGCGGCCATCGGTCCCGATGAAGAAACCTTCCGCGAAGCGCTCGCGCCGCTGCACACGCGCGTGGCAGCAGGGGCTGGTACGGCGGTCGGCAAGGCCGTACAGTAGCCCGCATGAGCGAGGTCTCCACCCGCACGATCAGAGTGGCCGTCGCCGGCGCGGCGGGTCGCATGGGACAGACCGTCTGCACAGCGGTGGAGCGCGCGGATGACATGCAGCTTGTGGGACGTGCCGACCCTCTGCTTGGAGTGACCCTCGCTGAGGTTCTGCCAGAGGCGCAGGTCGTGGTCGACTTCACGCAGCCCGATACCGCCTTGGAGAACGCGTTGGCATGTGTGCAGGCCGGGGTGCACGTGGTGATCGGCACGACCGGCTTCGACGTGGAGCCGCTGCGCGCAGCGCACACGCTGGAGGGTCTGCCGCAGGCCAACGTGCTGGTGGCACCCAACTTCGCGATCGGCGCGGTGCTGATGATGCGCTTCGCCGCAGAGGCGGCCAGGCACATGGACAAGGCTGAGATCGTGGAGTTGCATCACGACCGCAAGCTCGACGCGCCCAGCGGCACCGCCGCGCTGACCGCACGTCTGATGGCTGAGGCCGCTGGCGGAGAGCCTCCGCCGATCCACTCAGTGCGCCTACCGGGTCTCGTCGCTCACCAGGAGGTAATTCTTGGCGCACTGGGGCAGACGTTGACCATCCGCCACGATTCGATCGAGCGCGAGTCGTTCATGCCAGGGGTGCTGCTGGCGGTGCGCAAGGTAGGCACGCTCGGTGAATCGCCCATGATTGGATTGGAGAAGATCCTCTTCTCGTGAGCGGACGCGTGGGATAATGGCCGCAATGACCTCCCTCGGCACCATCCTGACCCCGATTGTGACCCCGTTCGACGCGCGGGGACGCGTCAACGAGGAGTCTTTCGTGGCGCTGATGAACCACCTCGCCCAGCACGGCACCGACGGCTTCGTGGTGTGCGCTACCGGCGGCGAGTCATCGACGCTGACCGACGAGGAGCACCTCGGACTGATCGAGCTCGCCGTCAAGGAGCGCCCGCCGGGGATGACGATCGTGGGAAGCACGGGCTCCAACAACACCGAGCACGCGGCGCACCTCACGCAGCGGGCGACAGAAATGGGCGTCGAGGCCACGATGAGCGTGACCCCCTACTACAATCGCCCCAGCCCGCTGGGCCTGCGACGCCACTACGAAGAGGTCGCCAAGGCGACCGACAAGCCGGTGCTGCTCTACAACATCCCGCACCGCACGGGCATCAACATCTCGCCCCAGGAACTGGCGGCACTGGCGCAGATCGAGCACATCGACGGTCTCAAGCAGGCCAACCCGCAGGAGGTGCAGCTGATCGACGGCCTCGACCTGTACGCCGGCGACGACGGCTCGTTCGCGCGCGTGCTTGACCTCGGCGGGGCCGGCGGCATCCTCACCTCCAGCCACGTCGTCGGCGATGAGATGCGCCGCATGGTCGACGAGCCCGAGAACCGGGCGGCGATCGACGCCTCGCTGCGGGACGTGTATGAGACGCTGTTCATGACCGCCAGCCCCACCTGCACGAAGGCCGCCCTGAACCTGCTCGGCCACAACGTCGGCGGCCTGCGCCTGCCGCTGGTGGAGGCGACGCCGCAGGAGCTCGATGTCGTGCGAGCGATGCTGTGCCGCCACGGTCTGCTGCCGGAGGCGGCCGCCGCTTCCGTGGAGGCGCCCCAAGCGTGAGCAATCTGCGGGTCCTGCCCCTGGGGGGCCTGGGCGAGATCGGCAAGAACATGACCGTCGTCGAGTACGACGAGCGCATCGTGGTGGTGGACGTCGGCCTGCGCTTTCCTACGCCGGAGATGGTCGGCATTGACCTGGTGCTGCCCGACTTCACCTATCTGCGCGAGCGCGCCAAGGAGATCGAGGCGATCGTGGTCACGCACGGCCACGAGGACCATCTCGGCGCGCTGCCGTGGGTGCTGCGCGAGCTGGCCGCCAATGGCGCCACCCCGCCGGTCTACGGGGGGGCGCTGACGATGGCGATGGCGCGCTCGAAGCTCGAGGAGCATCGCCTCAAGGACGTTGAGCTGATCGACCTCGACAGCTCCGACACCGTCGAGCTGGGCCCCTTCGCGGTGGAGCTGGTCCACATGACCCACTCGATCCCCGATTCGAGCGCGGTGGCATTGGATACCGAGCTCGGCACGGTGCTGATCACGGGCGACTACAAGTTCGACCAGACCCCCGTCGACGGTCCGCCGGCGGATGTCTCGCGCCTGGCGGAGCTGGGGCGTGAGGGCGTGCTGCTGCTGTGTGGGGACTCCACCAACGTCGATCGCCCCGGCTTCTCGCCCTCGGAGTCGCTCGTGGGTCCACACCTGGAGGAGACCTTCGCGCGCTGCGAGGGGCGCATCGTGGTGACGAGCTTCGCTTCCAACATCCACCGCGTGCAGCAGGTGATGGACGCCGCCTATGCGCTTGACCGCAAGGTCACGCTGGTAGGGCGCTCGATGCGCAAGAACGTGGGCATTGGGCGCCAGCTCGAGCACATCGAAGTGCCCGAGGGCCTGCTTGTGGGGCCGCGCGAGATCGAAGACTTCCCCGACGAGCGCATCGTGATCATCTCCACCGGCTCTCAGGGTGAGCCGCTCAGTGCGCTGCGGCGCATGGCCTATCGCGACCACCCCCAGGTGCAGTTGCGCGAGGGGGATACGGTGGTGTTCTCGGCCACGCCCATACCCGGCAACGAGCGCGCGGTGAACGAGACGATCGATCGTCTCTACCACATCGGTTGCGAGGTGGTGACCCCCCGCGACGCGCCCGTGCACGCCTCCGGCCACGGCTACGCCGAGGAGGTGAAGCTGATGCTCAACCTCGTCAAGCCACGCTACGTGATGCCCTTCCACGGCGACTTCAAGCGTCTGCGCCTGCACGCCCAGCTGGCCGAGGCCGTGGGGGTTCCGCCGGAGAACATCTTCAAGGGCGACAACGGTCTGCCGCTCGACATCGACGGTCGCGGCGCGCGCTTCGGCGAGCGCGAGCAGGCGGGGATGGTGTTCGTTGACGGCGTGGAGATCGGCGACATGGCCGACGTCGCCCTGCGCGACCGCCGCATGCTCTCGGCGGATGGCATCTTCATCGTTGTGGCCACGATCGCCGAGCAGGACGGGCGCTCGGTCGCTGAGCCCGAGGTGATCTTCCGCGGCGTGCCCTTCCTGGACGAGGCCGGCGAGCTGGTCGAGGAGATCCGTGCGACTGTGGTGGGCTCGCTGTTACACGCCGCCGAGGAGGAGATCCGCGAGGTCGACCTGATCCAGCAGGCGCTGCACGATGACCTCGCGAAACTAGTCTACGACCGCCTGCGCCGCCGACCGATGGTGCTGCCCGTCGTCGTCGAGGTCTGAGCTGGAGGCGCTCAGGGGCAAGCGCACGATGAACCGCGCCCCGGGGTTGACGTTCTCCAGGTCCACGCTGCCTCCGTGGGACTCGGCCACAGCGCGTACGATCGCCAGCCCCAGGCCGAAGGAGCCGCCACGATCTCCGGCTCCCCGCACGAAGCGCTCAAACAACGTCGCCGCCAGCTCCTCAGGCACGCCGGGACCATCGTCCTCAACGACCAGCACCGCGGCACTGGCACCGGCCAACCCCCCCTCAACTGACGTACTGACCCTGATCTCAGTACCTGCCGGCGTGTGTCTCAGCGCGTTCTCGAGCAGGTTGATGACGAGACGGTGCAACTCATCACGGGAGGCCTCAACCAAACCCGGGCCCACCTGACTGACGTCGAGCGAGATGTCGTGTTCGGTGCTCACGGGTCCGAGCTCCGCGGTGGCCTCGATCACGATCTGCGCCAGGTCGCAGGGCTCGCGCGGGACGACACGACCGACATCGGTGCGGGCCAGCAGCAGCAGGTCGCCGACGAGCCGGCGCATGCGCTGGGAGGAGCGCAGCGCCGAGCGCGCGGCCTCGCCCTGTTCGCCGTGCAGGGAGTCGGCCAACAGCTCGAGGTTGGCGAGCACGCTGGTCAGCGGGGTGCGCAGCTCGTGCGAGGCGTCGGCGACGAAGCGGCGCTGGCGCACAAGCATCGCCTCGGTTTCGGCGTGCGCCACGTCGAGCTCGTGCAGCATGCCCTCGAGCGTGCGCGCCAGCTCCGCCACCTCATCGTCAGCGGTGGGCTGCGGCACCGTGAGGGAGGGGTCGCGGGTGCGCGCGATCTGCTCGGCCGCGCGCGTGAGCTCCGCGATCGGCGCCATCGCGCGGCGCGCGATCATCATGCCCGCCAGCAGCGAGAAGCCCGAGCCCGCCAGGATCCCCAGCAGCAGCAGCAGCTCCACGCGCGCGGTCGTGGCCTGCACGTCGGAGAGGGGCCGCGCGTACTGCACGATCACGCGGCCCAGCGTGCCGCCGCCGCCGCGTACGTGCACGATCGCCGGCTGGCTGTCCACGCGGTAGCCGCCGATGGTGCGTGCCCCTTCCTGGGGTGCTCCCAGATTGGGCGGGTTCTTGGTGGGGGTCTGTGCGATCAGCGCACCGCCGATCGTGTAGAGCTTGATCACGGAGTGCTCGGGCACACCGGGCAGCTCATTGAGCGGCGGCTGAATCGCGACGATGCGGAAGGTGACGGGATCGATCACGACGTTCAGCTGCGTGGAGAGCTGGCGCGAGGTCTGTTCGACCTGGCGGTTGAAGTCCGAACGGATGCGCCGCACCGTCAACCCGCCCACCGTGACCGCGAAAGCGCACAGGATCACGAACGTCAGCAGCGCTGAGACGACCGCCAGCCGCGTACGGATGGGCAGCCTGTCGAAGGCGCCTGACAGGCGCTCGCCCCAACGCGCGAGGGCGCCACGTACGCTACGCGCGTAGGACGTAGCCGGCTCCTCGGATGGTGTGCAGCAGCCGTGGCTCGCCGCCCGCCTCGAGCTTGCGGCGCAGGTTGGAGATGAACACCTCGATGGTATTGGTGGTGGAGAACGGGTCATAACCCCACACCTCGTCCAGCAGCTGCTGACGGGAGATCACGATCCGCTCATTTCGCATCAAATATTCGAGCAATTCAAACTCTCTCTGGGTGAAGTCCACGTCGCGCTCGCCGCGGATCACTTCGTGCGTGTCGGGGTTCAGCGTCAAATCGCCCACGCGCAGCGGCGCCGACCCACGCGGAGGACGCCGGCGCAGGAGCGCGCGCATGCGCGCCAACAGCTCCTGGCGCTCGAAAGGCTTGACCAGGTAGTCGTCAGCGCCCGAGTCCAGACCCTCGACCCTTGACTCCACCGCATCGCGCGCGGTGAGGATCAGGATCGGTACATCGCCGCCCTGACGCAAGGTGCGCGCCACCTCCAGGCCGTCCACGCGGGGCAGGCCGAGGTCGAGGATCACCAGGTCGGGGGCGAAGATGTGGCCGTGTTCGAGCGCCTGCTCGCCGTCGGCGGCGCAGCGCACCTCATAGCCCTCCATGCGCAGCGAGCGCTGCAGGGCCTGGGCGATGTCCTCGTCGTCCTCGACAACGAGCACACGGGGGGCGCGAGCGAAATCGTTCATGAGTCAAGTATGTAGCGAATTGAGCTAAACCGATGGTAAGGCCTCACGGGCAGGTTCCCGGCGGCGGACGTCGAAGTGGGCCTGGAAATGCCTGCACGTACACGACGACGCACACGCAAGCCCGTGCGTAGAAGAAGAGGGGGGAGGAGGACCGGCATAGCCGGTCAGGGGTTGGCCGCGTGGCTGCGAATCCCCACGCTTGACGAGCGCCAGCGCGACGTGCTTGCCTTGGCGCTCGTGGCCCTGGGAATATTCATGGGCTTCGTCCTCTACCTGGGCTGGGATGGCGGACGTATCGGCCATGGACTTGCCGTGGCCCTTGGCTGGACCGTTGGCCGTGCGCGCGGCCTCACGCCGATCGCGCTGGTGGTGGGCGGCGGCGCGATGCTGATGGCGCCGGTGCTGCCCGCGCTGCGACCCCTGCGCACCGGCGGCCTGTGCCTGGGCGCCGCGATCGTGCTCGCGCTGGCAGCGGGAACGCTCGGCGTCAGCGCCGGCACCCCAGCGGAAGGCGCGCATTGGTCGAGCTCGTTCCTCAGTTCCCGCGGCGGCGCGCTGGGCGAGCTCATGTATGTGACGGCCCACCGCCTGGTGCAGGAAGTTGGCGTCGACATCCTTGTCGTGTTCCTGTTGATCGTGGGCGTGATCCTGCTGACCGGCGCCTCGCTGGCCGCGGCCCTGCGCGCCACCGGCAGCGGCATGGTCGACACAACGCGCATGCTGCGCACGCTCGCGAGCACCGCGGAGACGAAGATGCGCTCTGAGTCGCTGCATCCACCCGAGCCCGCGCCCGAGGATCTGATCGTGCGAGCCATGCCAGCCGAGGAGCCCTTTCGGGACGAGCTGCTCGAGCCCATCGATCCGTGGGAGCCCGAGCCTGTGATGAACGACATCGCAGACGCGCCGGAGCCGGAGGAAGAGATGCCGGTGCAGTCAGTCGAGCAGGAGCGACCCCCAACCGAACCAACCGAAGAATCCGTGCCCGGGGTGGCAGCCACAGACCCTGGCCAACTCACGCCCCAAGGCCGCCTGCGCGCAGTGGTCACCGACGACCCGGCCTTCGTGTGGGAGCTGCCGCCTGCCCAGCGTCTGCTGACGCGCTCAAGCGCGGAGCAGACGCGCCCCGACACAGCCGGCCAGGCACGCACTGCCGAGAGCCTCGTGGAGGCCTTGGGCCACTTCGGCGTGCAGGCCAAGGTCATCGGCACCGTCGCCGGCCCGCACATCACGCGCTACGAGCTGCGCCTGGCCCCCGGCACGAAGGTCGCCAAGGTCGCGCAACTGAAGGACGACCTCGCCTATGCGCTGGCGGCCACCGACATCCGCATCCTCGCGCCGATCCCGGGCAAGCAGGCCGTGGGCGTCGAGGTCCCCAACGCCAAGCGCAGGATCGTGCGCTTGGGCGACGTCTTCCAGGAGCCCCCGCCCGACTGGTCGCCTTTGACGGTGTGGCTGGGCAAGGACGTAGCGGGCAAGGCGATCGGCGCGGACCTCGCGAAGATGCCCCACATCCTCGTGGCGGGCACGACCGGCGCGGGCAAGTCGGGCGCGATCAACGCGATGCTCTCGAGCATCCTGCTGCGCGCCACGCCGCACGAGGTGCGTCTCGTGCTGGTCGACCCCAAGCAGGTGGAGCTCAACCACTACGAGTCGATTCCACACCTGCTGACCCCCGTCATCACGAGCCCGAAAATGGCGGCCAACGCGCTGCAGAACCTGGTCAAGGAGATGGAGCAGCGTTACGGCACGATGTCGCTGGCGCGCACCCGCAGCCTGATCGAGCTCAATAAGGCGCGCGCGAAGCGCGGCGAAGCGCCGCTGCCCTACATCCTCTGCGTGATCGACGAGCTCGCGGACCTGATGATGGTCGCACCCGCCGACGTCGAGGACTCGATCATCCGCCTCGCGCAGAAGGCGCGCGCGGTCGGTATCCACCTCGTGCTCGCCACGCAGAGCCCGCGTGTGGACGTGATCACGGGCATGATCAAGGCCAACGTACCCTCGCGCATCGCCTTCGCCGTTTCCTCGCAGACGGACTCACGTGTGATCCTCGACCAGAACGGCGCCGAGTCCCTCCTCGGCCAGGGCGACATGCTGTTCTCGCCCGTGGGCTCTTCGCGCCTGCAGCGCATCCAGGGCGCCTACATCGATGAGGCCCAGATCGCCAAGCTCACCGACCTCTGGCGCAAGCAGGGCGAGCCCGAACTGCGCGAAGAGCTGCTGGAGGAGGTCGAGCCGGCCGAGGGCGAGGAGCGCGGCCCCGATGACTTCGACCCCGACGAGGACCCCCTGCTGGGCGACGCCATCCGCCTGGTCGCGGAAATGCAGACGGCTTCCACCTCGATGCTGCAGCGGCGCCTGCGCTTGGGTTATACGCGCGCGGGGCGGCTGATCGACATGCTCGAGCGCCGCGGCGTCATCAGCGGCTACGAGGGCTCAAAGCCCCGCCAGGTGCTCGTCACCGAGGCTGACCTGCCACGCGTGCTCGCGGCCCTGGCGGAACGCGGCGGCGCCGGTGGCAGTGCGGTCGCGGCGCCAAGCGGGGATCTGGCCCCCGAGCACGCCGCATTGCACGCACCCGACTAACGGCCTACCTGAGCTAGCCTTCCCGGGGCGATGCCCGCCGAAATCGGAGCCACGCTGCGCGAGGCGCGCATGCGCGCCCGCATGGACGTCTCAGAGATAGAGGCCCAGACGAAGATCCGGGCCAAGTACCTGCGCGCACTTGAGAACGAAGAGTGGGATCTGCTGCCTGGTCCCACCTTCGTCAAGAGCTTCCTGCGCACCTACGCCCAGGCGCTGCACCTCGATGAGAAGGCGATCCTCGAAGAGTACCGCCAGCACTACGAGCGCCCCAACGAGGCCGACCTGCAGCCGATAGTCCCCGCCTCACGCCAAGGTCAGTCGGGCCGCGGCGCAGGACGCGGTGGCCCGCGGCGAGGAGTCTCACCACCCTCGCGTGGCTACACCATCGCGATCGCGGGGGTGAGCCTGGTGATCGTGCTGCTGATCGTCGGGCTGCTCACCAATGGCGGCGGCTCCTCCAGTCACAAGACCCCCACGACCGCCGCTCGCAGCACCACTACGCCGCGTCATCACACCCATCCTGCGGGCAGCGGCAGCTCGACGGGCGCCTCGCCGACCCAGGCCAGCCTCGTCGCGCTCTCAGTACAGCCGACGGCGCCCGTGTATGTATGTCTCATCAGCGCGGGTGGGCGCAAGCTGATTCCCGGCCTGATCCTCCAGCCTGGCTCGACACAGCACACCTATCACTCGCACAGCTTCACCATTACCCTCGGCAACAGCTCCGTGAAGCTCTTCATCGACGGCTCGCAGCGCACCGTTCCGCCCTCCAGCCAGGCGATCGGCTACTCGATCACCAAGACGGGCGGCCGGCACACGCTCCCGCAGGGACAGTTGCCGACGTGCAAGTGACGGTCCGCGCCGGCATCATCGTCACCGGCACGGAGGTGCTCACGGGCGTGATCAGCGACCGCAACGGGCCGTGGCTCTCGGATCGACTGCGCGATCTGGGCGTGGACCTGGCGCACATCCTGATCCTGGGCGACCGCCGTGAGGACATGGCTGCCGCCCTGAGCTTCATGCGGGATCAGGGGATGAGCCTGGTTGTCACCAGCGGCGGCCTCGGGCCGACCGCGGACGATCTGACGGCGGAGGTAGTCGGCGAGTTCCAGGGCCGGGAGATGGTGCTCGATGAGCCGTTGGAGCAGCGCATAGCAGAGATCCTCAAGCCACTGGCCAAGCGCTTCCCACATCTGGACATGGAGGCGATCCGCCACGGCAACCGCAAGCAGGCGATCGTTCCCGCGGGCGCGAGGATCCTCGATCCGGTTGGCACGGCCCCCGGCCTCGTCGTCCCCCCGATCGACGGCCAGACAGGCCCCACCGTCCTGGTGCTCCCCGGCCCTCCGCGCGAGCTGCAGCCGATGTGGCACACGGCCGTCCAGACCGAGGCGATGCGCGCGGTGTTGGCCGGCGCGGGCGAGTACCGCGTGCTGGTACTGCGCATGTTCGGCATCCCCGAGTCCGAGATCGCGGAGACATTGCGCGTTGCCGAGCGCGAGGGCATCGAGCTGGAGCGCCTGGAGATCACCACCTGCCTACGCCGCGGCGAGATCGAGGTCGTGACCCGTTATGAACCAAGCGCGGGGGAGGTCTACGAAGCCTTCGAGGCCCTTGTCCGCGAGCGCCACTCCGACACCCTCTTCTCCGATGATGGCTCGACGATTGACGAACAGGTCGCCGGCCTGCTCCGCGGCCACCACACGATCGCCATCGCCGAGTCCTGCACGGGCGGCCTGCTCGCCGCGCGCCTGACCGATCCACCCGGCGCCTCGGGCTACGTGCTCGGCGGGATCGTCGCTTACGCCAACAGCGTCAAGACCAGCCAGGCGGGCGTGGACCCAGCGCTGATCGCACAGCACGGCGCCGTTTCCACCGAGATCGCGCAGGCCCTCGCCGACGGCGCCCGAATCCGCCTCGGCACCGACATCGGCGTGGGCATAACCGGCATCGCCGGCCCCGGCGGCGGGAGCGAGGAGAAGCCCGTTGGTTTTGTCTGCTTCAGCGTCGCCGGCCCAGGCGACAATGAGCACCTAACTCGCTCGATCACCCTCCCCGGCGGGCGCCCCGACATCCGCGATCGCGCCACCACCGTCGCCATGCACCTGATCCGCCGCGCGCTGCTTCAGTGGTAAGCGATCTCAAGGGGTTGACATGGGGGGCGGGTTATGCTTATAGTGTTCGTGTTGGGCTTGGCTTGCAGACTTGCTAGCTGAGCGCGACATCAAATAGGTCTGGTTTTGGGGTTCGCCTTCGGGTTGGGCTTCAGCGCTGACGAGGGATTGATGGGAGAGGGACTTGATCGTCTTGGGAAGAGATAAGCGATGAGCGTTATTGCCAGCACCGCGCCAAGCGCGGCCAGTGATCCTACGGCCCCTCTGGGGTCCGTAACTAGATGCCTCAGCAACTTACTGAGGCATCTCTCTCTCTCTCTCTCTCTCTTGGCGGGGCTGGCCGGCTTCTAGGCCTCGCCGTCGTTTCGCCGTCCTGAGCGCTTCGCACCGGACGGTTTTGTGCTGCCTGGGCCTCCCGGGTAGTCGTGTTCTCGATTGCTCTGGGAGGGGATCGGTTTGATGCTTGTTCGCGGACTGCGCGTGGGGTTGCTGGTGGGGATTCTGTCGATGGTCGTCGCGGCGGTGCTGGTCTTGGCACCGGCGGCGCTGGGGGTGGGGGACGCCAATCGGGGTGAATGTCCGGCCTCGACGGAATCGTCTCCCGGCTTTCGTCCCAGTCTGCCCGATTGCCGTGCTTATGAGCTTGTGACGCCGCCGTTCACGTTTGGGCAGGAAGTGGCATTTCCCCAAGCGGTGAGTAGTGATGGCTCTCGGTTTAGCTTCTCGAGCCGCGGTGGGTTCGGCGAAGCCGGTGATAACGAAGTTGGCGAAGGCGCTCTGTATGTGGCTACACGGGAAGCGTCGGGTTGGAACAGCATCTCGCTGGACGCGTCCGCGACGCAGTTTCAAGGCGAATTCCTGTGGGGTAATGGAGAATCGCGGGACCACAACGCGAGCTTGACCGAAGCTCTCTTGACGTTGGCGCCGGTTGGCAAGCGTCCGATCGACTTCCGTTACTACCGCCGCCAGTCGGATGGTTCGCTCGTTGAAATCGGCCCAGTGCTTTCTCCTGCTCGAGTAGCGTCCTGGACTCCCGCAGAAGGCCCAGCGCAGGTCTTGTACTTGGGTGCGTCGAGTGATTTGTCGCATATTTTCTTCACGCCGACGCAATTTGGGAATGTCATACCGTGGTTTTGGCCGGGTGATCCGACGACGAGTAAGTTTTCGCTGTATGAGTACACAGGGATCGGCAACTCTGAACCGAGGCTTGTCGACATCAAGCGTGGGCCGGAAGAAGGCAAGGACAGGCCGTCCGAACATCCGAGTATCATTACTCCGTGTGGTGCAGGCCTCGGCGGCGGGAGTGTGTACGAACAAGGAAGTTTCGACGTCTATAATGCGATCTCCAGCGTGCCGAGTTCCGAACAGAGTCGAGTCGTGTTTTTCACGGCCTTCGCCTCTACTCGCTGCCAAGGACCGTTGATAGCGAACGAACTGTTTGCTCGGGTGGCGGGAGCTCGGACGGTTGCGATCTCTGAGCCGTCGAGTGAAGACTGCGAAGCTTGTGATATTGGCGAAGCGGCACAGAAAGAAGGCCCGCAGAATGTAGAAGGCCTGCCGGAAGGCGCGAAGTTCCAGGGCGCGTCGGCTGATGGCTCCAAGGTCTTCTTTCTCAGTCAGCAGAAGCTGTTCGGTGGTACTCGCGGTGAAAGTGGATCGAACCTTTACGAGTATGATTTCAATGCCGCGAATCCTCACAGGAAAGTTTCACTGATCGCGTCCGCAATGGCTTCGGCCGGTGGCGTGGTAAGAGTCTCTGAGGACGGGGCTCGTGTCTATCTGGTCTCCGGGGCAGTGCTCGTCGGCACTGGCCCAAACGAATTCGGTGCTGCACCGCAAGTCGAAGCCGATAATCTCTACGTGTACGATACCCAGACGGGCACGGCTACCTTCATCGCAGCCCTGTCACCCAGCGACAAAGAAGAGTGGCAACTCATAGACTCTCGAGGGCCTGTGCAGGCGACCGGTGATGGGCGGTATCTCCTGTTTGGTTCTGTCAATAAAATAACCCCGGACGCGAAAGGTGAAGCGAGCCAGCTGTATCGCTATGATGCGCAGCGGACGCTGGCCGAAGAAACGGCGGGTGTGCCGCGTCTGGTGCGCATCTCGATCGGGGATGCGAAATCAAACAATGGCAACAATGGCGCCTTTGACTTCACGAACACACAGGCCTATACGAACCAGGCCAATGCGAGACCGACCTATGTGTCGATGTCGTCTGATGGGTCGAGGGTGTTTTTCGAGAGCAGTGGTGCGCTTACTTCGCAGGCTCTCAATGAAGTGTGTGTGTATGAAGAAGAAGGCGAATGCCTTGGGAGGGCGCTGAATGTTTATGAGTGGGAGGCGGGTCATGTTTACCTGCTCTCCGATGGGCGTGACACCCACTCCATCAACCACACGTCCGGCAGTTCGCTCGTTACTGCGGACGCGAGTGGCAGCAATGTGCTGATTAGGAGCGATGATCCTCTTGTTGGGCAGGGTCATGGCGAGACGGGGCAGGGATTTACCTATGATGTGCGGGTTGATGGTGGTTTTCCGGGGTCGGCGGTGCCGGTCGGTTGTGTTAGTGAATGTCAGATGCCGGGTACAGCGTCGCCGTCGCTCGGTGTTCCGGCGAGTGTGACGTTCAGCGGCTCGGGGAACCAGTCTTTCTCCTCCCCACAGAAGAAGACGGCTGCGCGGATAAGGGCGGGAACGCTAGCGAGGTTGTTGAAGCAGTGTAAGTCTAAGCGTAAGAGGCATAGCCGGTTGGTGTGTGAAGCGCGGGCGCGGAGGCTCTACGAGCCCTTAGGAGGGCACTCACGTTCATCCGGTCGGAGCGTCCGGCCATGAATCGATCGCGGGCACGACAAATATGGTGGGTACAGTGTTTTACGGTGCTGTTGGCGGTTTGCGCGGTGATTGTCTTTGGGATCGGTGTGTCGTGGGCTTCTACCTCGGCTCCTGCGCCCGCTTGGGGGCTGCAGGGGATTTCCCAGCCAACCGAGCTTTCATCGGCTGATAATGGAAGAGTCAGTGGCAACCTGAAGTGTGCTGAAGAGGAAAGTCCACCGTTTACCGCGTGTGATCGGTATAGTGTGGTTCTTACAAATATCGGTACGATAAGGTCTAGCGGTATCGTCACGGTGACTGATACGCTTCCCGAAGGGATCACGACGGCGCATCTTCCGGGGGGTTATAACTACAGCAATGAATTCACCTGGATATGTGAAACGAACAAAGGCGGGCCGCGCGAGATCGTGACGTGTAAGGCAGAAACATCGGTGCCGGCGCTTGCGGCTGCTCCCGCGATCGAGATCCCGGTGAACGTGTCCCTCGGTATCCCGCCTGGCACTGTTCTGACGAATGAAGTGCAGGCCACCGGGGGTGGAGCTGCCGCTCCCGTGCAGCTGCGGCTCCCGAGTCCCGTCGAAGGTGTGCTTCCATCCTTCGGGCCGCTGGACTTCAGCTTCTCCGCTCTGGACCAGGCCGGTGGTGCCAGCACGCAGGCCGCCGCGCACCCTGGCGGCCTTGCGACGTCGTTCACTTTCCCGACCGCCTATTCCTTCAAATCGGTTGCAGAAATCGAGGCTTTCCCGTTGGAAGACGTCAAGCAGATCGTGACGGATCTTCCCGCTGGCGTTGTTGGTGACGCGTTGGCCGCGCCGACGTGTTCTCTCTCCGATCTCACAAACCTCACGACGGCTGAGACGCAGTGTCCGGCGGCGACCCGCGTCGGCAAACTCATTCTTTTTGAAACCCAGGCAACGGAAACCGAACTCGTTATCTTCAACGTGACGCCTGAGCCTGGGCATGCCGCGGAGTTCGGAGTGTTCCTGCCGACCCTCCAAAAGGCGGCGCTGCTGTATGCATCTGTCGTCGGTCAGGGCGCCGATACGCACGTTCGTGTGATGTCCGCGCCACAGCCGGCCTTCGGCGTCATCCATATAGCGAGAGTGTCTCTCATATTCCATGGGATTCCGGCCGTCATAGACAACACGCCGGTCACTCCGGTCGCGTTTGCGACGAACCCCGCGAACTGCCAGGCGACGGGCTTCACGGCAACGATGTACGTCGACACATGGCAGCACCCCGCGCGGATGCTGCCAGACGGCGGACCGGCGAATCTGGGGGATCCGGCATGGAAACGCGCGACGTCCACGATGCCTGCGGTGACCGGCTGTAGCGCACTGGCGTTCGAACCGACGCTGACATTCGCACCCGAACCCAATCATTCCGGCGCCAGTGAACCGGCGGGCTATGAATCGGTTCTGAGAGTACCCCAGGACGAAGACCCGCACGGGCTCGCTACCCCGCCGCTGAAGACAGCCGTGGTTACCGTGCCGGCCGGTGTCGCTATCTCGCCGTCAGCAGCGAACGGGCTCGTGGGATGCCAGGAAACGGGCCCGGAAGGCATCGAACTAGGGAGCAACCAGCCTGGGCATTGTCCCGCGGCCGCGACGATCGGCCAGGTGGAATTAGCGACGCCGCTGCTCAAAGAAGTCCTCAAGGGAAGCGTGTTCGTGGCTCAGCCCGCGTGCGGCGCCAGTGGGCAACAGGAATGCACCGAAGAAGCCGCGGAAGTAGGGGGAGTCTTCGCCCTGTACCTCGAAGCCGGCAGCGAAAACACGGGGATCCATCTCAAGCTGAAAGGGAAGATCGAAGTCGGCGGAAACGGACACCACAACGACCTCGCGCCCGGCCAGATCCGCACGACGTTTACCGAAACACCTCAACAGCCCTTCACCGAACTAAAACTGAACTTCCAGAACGGTCCTGGAGCGCCCCTGGCGAACCCCACGAGCTGCGGAGCCTATTCAGCGACGAGCTCCCTTACGCCGTGGAGCGCAAGCACCCAAGCACCAAAGGTACCATCGCCCGCGTTCCAGATCAGCGGCTGCGAAGAAGCCTTTACACCAACATTCAACGCGGGTACCACGAGCAATCAGGCGGGCAGCTTCTCTCCCTTCGTGGTGACGCTGACCCGCAAGGACCGCGAACAGGACTTCTCGGGTCTCACCGTGCACATGCCAGAGGGATTGCTCGGCACGATCGCAGGGATAGCTCGGTGTCCCGAAGCGCAGGCGGCCACCGGTGCGTGCCCTGCCTCATCCCGGGTCGGGACCGCCAGCGCCGCCGCGGGCGCCGGGTCGCGCCCATATTGGCAATCTGGCCCGGTATACCTCACCGGGCCATACCGCGGCGCACCGTTCGGCCTGTCAGTCGTCATTCCTGCAAAAGCAGGTCCTTATAACTTCGGCAACATCATCGTGAGAGCTCAGATCGAGATCAACCCCCTCACCGCACAGGTCTCCGTCGTGAGCGACCCGCTGCCGCAGATCATCGATGGGGTACCCCTACGGGTACAGACAGTGAACGTGACCGTAGACCGCTCCGGGTTCATATTCAACCCCACGAGCTGCGACCAGCAACAGATCATCGCAACGATCACGGCTGCGCAAGGCGCCAGCGCCCAGGTATCCAGCCACTTCCAAGCAGCAGGCTGCGCCGCACTCGGATTCCACCCCGTGTTCTCGGTCTCTACGCAGGCCAACACGAGCAAGCACAACGGTGCGAGCCTGACCGTGAAGACCACGTTCCCCACCGGAGCACAAGCCAACATCCACAGCGTCGCCGTGACCCTCCCCAAACAGCTCCCCTCACGACTCACGACGATCCAACAAGCCTGCACCCAAGCAACCTTCGCCGCTAACCCCGCATCATGCCCCACCGGTTCGTTGATCGGGATGGCCACGGCCACTACCCCGGTCCTCACCAACCCGCTCACCGGCCCCGCATACCTGGTCTCCCACGGTGGCGCGGCGTTCCCCGACGTCGTCATGGTCCTCCAGGGCGAAGGGATCACCCTCGACGTCATCGGCGGCGTCAGCATCAAGCACGGGATCACGAGTAGCACGTTCGCGAACATCCCCGACGCGCCGCTCACCGGGTTCAAGCTCACGCTCCCCGAGGGACCGCACTCCGCCCTCGCGGCTGTCCTCCCCGCTAAAGCCAAGGGGAGCCTCTGCGGGCAGAGCCTCGCGATGCCGTTCACCATCACCGGGCAAAACGGCGCCATCCTCAAACAGAACACCAAGATCGCCATCACCGGCTGCGCGACGAAGAAGACGAAGCACAAAGGCAAGGCCAAGAAAAAGAAGAAGAGGAAGTGACGGCGGCTGTCATGTCCTTCCGCGATGCGAGGGCCGGGGCAAAGCGCTCCGGCCCGGAGGATGCTGCGTCCCAGGCACCCCCGGGCCTGGATGTCCCGGCGCAGAGTCGGGTCTCGGAGATCCAGCGCCAGCGGATCCTGGCGGCGATGGCCGATGTGACAGCGGAGCGCGGCGCCGCGGCGGTGACGGTGGCGCATATCGTCGCGCGCTCGGGCGTCTCCAGGCGCACGTTCTACGAACTGTTCTCAGACCGCGAGGAGTGCCTGCTGGCCGCGCTCGATCAGGCGATCCGTCGGGCCAAGGACGCCGTGCTGCCCGCGTACGAGGCGCCGGGGCGCTGGCGCGAGCGGATCCGGGCGGGGCTCGCCGCGATGCTCCAATTCCTCGATGAGGAGCCCGCGATGGCACGGCTGTGCGTGGTGGAGTCGCTTGGCGCCGGCCCGCGGGCGCTGGAGCGCCACACGCAGATCGTGCAGGCGCTGATCGCGGCCGTGGACAAGGGCCGCACGGAAGCCAGGCCTGGCAAGCGCCCGCCGCCCCTGACGGCCGAGGGCACGGTCGGCGCGGCCCTGGCCGTGATCCACGCGCGCCTCCTGGTGCCAAATCGCAAACCCCTGTCCCCGCTGACACCGGCCCTGATGGGCTTGATTGTGCATCCCTACCTCGGACAGCCAGCAGCCGAGAGGGAACTCAGCAAACCGGCACCACAAATTCAAACAAATAAGCGCTCCCGCACCACCGACCCCTTCGATGGGCTCGATATGCGCCTGACCTACAGGACCGTGCGCGTTCTGATCGCGATCGCCGCGAACCCGCGCGCCAGCAACCGCGGGGTCGCGACCGCGGCGGGGATCGCCGACCAGGGCCAGATCTCCAAGCTCCTCACGCGCCTACAGAACCTCGGGCTGATCTGCAACCAGGGCGAGGGTGCCCCGAAGGGGGCGCCCAACGCCTGGGCGCTGACCGCCAAGGGGCAGGAGGTCGAGCGTTCGATTCGGATCGAGTCCAGCGGCGGCTAGCATCGCCGGCGGGATGACCCGCGGCGTCACAGCTCGGCTGTTCATAGCGATCGACCCGCCCGTGCGCGTGCGTGAGGCGCTGTGCGCCTGGGCGCGTGGCGCCCTTGGGCCGGGGCAGGGGGGGCGATCGGGCGCGCAGCAACCCGTGCGTCTGCTGGCGCCTGAGCTGCTGCACCTCACGATCTGCTTCCTCGGATCGCGCCCGCTGGAGGAGATCGAGGCGATTGTGGGCGCGCTGGAGGCGTGCGCGACGCCGGTGGGGGAGCTGTCGGTGGGCGCGCCGCTGTGGCTGCCGCCACGGCGCCCGCGCGCGCTGGCGGTGGAGCTGCATGACCCTACGGGGGAACTTTCGCGGCTGCACGATGAGGCCATGCAGGCAATCGCGGGCGCCACCGGATGGGAGCCTGAGGAGGCGCGGAGCAGGGGTCGGCGCCGGCGCTTTCGCCCCCACATCACGCTCGCCCGCATGCGTGAGGGCGCGGCGCCGCGGGCGCGGGAGCTGCCGCCGACGCCCCAGCTCGCGTTCACCCCACAGCAACTGACCCTCTACCGCTCCTGGCTCTCGCCCGAGGGAGCCGAGTACGAGGCGCTGGGGCACGCGACGCTCGTGCCTGCTTAAGCCCTTCTGGACGCGCCGCATCTGCTGGTCGTGCGGTCTGAGCCACCCGCCCAATACGAACATCTGTTCCGTCCGAAGGCGCCTCTAGGCTGACGAGCCCAATCCGATTCCAGGAGGAGTGAAGCCATGCCCGTGACCGAGCAGGAGAAGGCCGCCAAGGCGCGCGACGCCGCGTTGCAGGGGGCGCTCACGCAGATTGAGCGCGAGTTCGGCAAGGGCAGCGTCATGCGTATGGGAGATGAGGGGGCGCAGGTGCGCGTCGACGCGATTCCCACGGGCGCGCTGTCGCTCGATTTGGCGCTCGGCATCGGCGGGGTGCCCAAGGGGCGCATCGTGGAGGTCTTCGGCCCGGAGTCCTCGGGTAAGACGACGCTGATTTACCACGTCATCGCCGAGGCGCAGAAGCTCGGCGGGGTGTGCGCGTTCATCGACGCCGAGCACGCGATGGATCCGCTGTACGCGAAGGAGATCGGGGTGGACATCGACGAGCTGCTCGTCTCCCAGCCCGACTACGGCGAGCAGGCACTGGAGATCGCGGACATGCTCGTGCGCTCGGGCGCCGTCGACGTGGTCGCGATCGACTCCGTCGCCGCGCTGACGCCGCGCGTGGAGCTCGAGGGGCAGATGGGCGACCAGACCGTGGGCGCACAGGCGCGCATGATGTCCCAGGCGATGCGCAAGCTCGCGGGCAACCTCAATCGCACGAGCACGCTGTGCATCCTCACCAACCAGATCCGCGAAAAGGTCGGCGTCATGTTCGGCTCCCCCGAGACGCAGCCGGGCGGTCGGGCGCTGAAGTTCTACGCCTCCCAGCGCATCGACATCCGCCGCGTCGAGACGCTCAAGGACGGCACCGAGGCGGTTGGCAACCGTGTGCGCGCGAAGGTCGTCAAGAACAAGCTCGCCGCGCCCTTCCGCCAGGCCGAGTTCGACATCGAGTTCGGCCGGGGGATCTCCACCGCAGGCTGCCTCGTGGACCTCGGCCTGGAGCACAACATCGTCTCTAAGTCGGGCTCCTTCTTCTCCTACGGCGAGCAGCGCCTCGGGCAGGGCAGGGGTGCAGCCAAGACCTATCTCAACGAGAACCCGACGCTGGCCAAGCAGATCGAAGAGAAGATCTACTCGGCGCTGGGCATCGGTAAGGACAAGGTCACGCCATTGGATCGCCCGAAGGAGACGCCGCAAGTAGCACCTGCCCCCACGACGGTGTCGCAGGCAGCCTAAGGGCTGAGGGTCGCCGGCCATCAGTCCTTAGGCGCCTAACATGGTGGCGTGAAGCGCTACCACCTCACCACCTTCGGGTGCCAGATGAACGAGCACGACTCCGAGCGCATGAAGGGCATGCTCGAGTCGCTTGGCTACAGCGAGGCCCCAGAGCGCTCAGAGGCGGACCTGATCCTGTTCAACACCTGCTCGATCCGCGAGTCCGCAGACAGCCGCTTCATCGCGCACCTCGGCGAGGCCAAGCGCCTGAAGCGCGAAGCGCCCGAGCGTGTGGTGGGCGTCGGCGGCTGCTGGGCGCAGTCGGTCAAGGACGAGGTGTTCGCGCGTTTTCCTTTCGTGGACGTCGCCTTCGGCCCCGGTCAGGTGCACAAGCTCGCCGAGTTCTTGACGAGCGACTCGCTCAGCGCCCAGGGCTACTTCGAGTTCGAGGGCTTCACGGGACATCTTCCGGCACGCCGCACCCGGCCCTTCCAGGGCTGGCTACAGATATCCGTCGGCTGCAACTGCGCGTGCTCGTACTGCATCGTTCCCTCCACGCGCGGGCGCGAGGTCAGCCGGCCATCGGCGGAGCTTGTGGCGGAGGTGCAGGCGATGGCCGCCGATGGTGCGCGCGAGGTCACGCTGCTCGGGCAGAACGTCAACTCCTACGGGCGCGATCTGCGCATCGACGGCCATCCTTCCAGCTTCTCCGAGCTGCTGCGCGCGGTCGATGCGATCGCGGGCATCGAGCGCATCCGCTACACGAGTCCCCACCCCAAGGACATGCGCGAGGATGTGATCCGCGCCCACGCGGAACTGCCGAGCCTCTGCGAGCACATCCACCTGCCGTTGCAGGCGGGCTCGAGCCGCATCCTCAAGGCGATGCGTCGCACGTATGACCGCCAGCGCTATCTCGATCGCGTCGCCCTTATCCGCGAGCACGTGCCCGACGTCGCCCTCACCACCGACATCATCGTCGGCTTCCCCGGCGAGACCGAGGAGGATTTCGCGCAGACCCTCGAGGTGGTCGAGGAGGTTGGCTACGACAGCGCCTTCACCTTCATCTTCTCTCCCCGGCGCGGCACCATCGCCGCCGAGCTCACCGAGGGCCTCGTGCCCCACCCCGTGAAGGTGGAGCGCATGGAGCGCCTGCTCGAGGCCGTCCAGCGCCACGCCCACGCCCGCGCGCAGCGCTTCGTGGGACGCACTATGGAGGTGCTCGTCGAAGGCCCCTCGCGCACCGACCCCGATCGCCTGCGCGGCCGCACCCGCCACAACAAGGTCGTCAACTTCCCCGGCCTCGCGGCGCCTGGCGAGCTCACCCATGTCCACATCGACTCCGCCTCCAGCCAGACGCTCCTCGGCGAGGAGAGCCTGCTGGCGCGCGTGGGAGGTTGAGGTGAGGATCACCCACTCGCAGTACTTCTTACCAGAGCATGCCCAGAGCATGCTACTCTTTTGGCGTGAGTGCCATCCAGGTCAAGAATGTGCCGGAGCTGCTGCACCGTCGTCTCCGTGAGCGGGCCCAGAACGAGGGCAGAAGTCTCAGCGAGTACATCCTCGAGATCCTCGAGCGGGATCTCGCAACTCCAAGCACACGCGAGTGGCTCAGCCGCCTCAAGGAGGACCCGGCTGTCGATATTGAGCCTGGAGAGATCGCCAGGCTGATCCAAGAGGGTCGAGCCGAACGCGACGAGCAGATCTTGAGTGCCATCGCCACTCGTCATTGATGCCTCGGCGACCATCGAGCTTCTGGTTCAGAGCCAGTTGTCCGTGAGGGTCGAGCAGGCCATCGAGGACCGACCGCTGATCGCACCCGACATCCTTAACGCCGAGGTTCTGCAAACGCTGCGCGGACTTGAACGTGGCGGAGTCCTGACGGAGACCCGGGCGTCGAAAGCAGTGTCGAGGTTTGCCGAGAGCCAAATCGCGCGCGTTCCCACTCGCGCGCTGCTCCAAGGGATATGGTCGCTGCGCCACAACCTCTCGTCATACGACGCCTGCTACGTCGCCCTTGCCCGAACGCTCGCCTGTCCGCTGCTGACGACTGATGGTCCGCTTACGCGCGCCCCCAGCCTCGGCATCGATCTTCTCGTTGCCTAGAGCGCCCGGTTGAACGCAGGAGACGCTCTTCTGAGTTCAGCGCTTGCCGCTCTGACCCGCGGCGAGCTGCTTGACGATCGCATCGCCGCCGACCCTGCGGGTCACCTTCGCGGCCACCTCGGGCGCCACGCTGCCGAAGATCGTGGCCACGCGCAGGCCCAGCGGCGCCACGTCCATCTCACCGCGATTGCGTTCGATCGCCGTGACTACAGCGTTGGCGACATCCTCGGGCGAACGCGTGCCTACGCCAGAGGGGAGTTTCACTTCCGCATCGGCGAACATGCCGGCGTCGCGGATAAAGCCAGGGAAGATCGTGGAGATGCCGACCCCCTGGGGGCTCAACTCGGCGCGCAGCGCCGACGCGAACCCGCGCAGGCCGTACTTGGTGGCGTTGTACAGCGAAGAGCCGGGGGTGGCGGTCTTGCCGGCGAGCGAGGACATGAACAGCATGTGCCCGCTGCCGCGCTTGACCATCGCCGGCACAAGCGCGTGTGCGAGCGCAATGGGGGCACGGAGGTTTACGTCAAGCGCCCGGTCGATCTCCTCCATGCTGAAGCTGTCGAGCCTGCCCGAGGCGGGCAGCGCGGCGTTGGCCACGAGGATGTCCACCTCGCCGGCCTCGCGGACGAGACGATCGACCTCCGCTGGCTGGCTCAGATCGACGGCCAGCGTGCGGGCGCCCAGCTCGACGGCCAGCGGCTCCAGCACATCGGTGCGGCGGCCGCTGAGGATCAGGCTCGCCCCGCGCTGGGACAGCGCGCGTGCGATCGCCTGGCCGAGTCCGCCGCTGGCGCCAGTGAGTAGGACTGTTGACCCTGAGATCTGCATCGGTCTGCAAGCCTACGACAATGCAAGTCATCGCGCTCTTCGGGCCCACCGGGATCGGCAAGACCGCGGTGGCAGTGGCGCTCGCCAGGAGACTGCGCGCCCACGGCGAGCAACCCGTGGCTGTTTCCGCCGACGCCTTGCAGGTGTATGCGGGCCTTGAGACGCTCACGGGCGTCGCATCGCGGGCGCAGCGGGCTGAGTTGGAGCACCGTCTGCTCTCCTTCCTGCCGGCAGACGCCACATTCAGCGCCGGACAGTACGCCGAGCTGGCGCACGCCGAGATCGATGGGCTGCTCGCGCAGGGGCGCCGCCCGATCATTGTGGGGGGGACGGGGCTGTATCTGCGCGCGGCGCTGACGGAGCTCGACCTGCGCCCACCTCCGCCCGAGGGAGTGCGCGAGCGCTGGATGGCGGAGCTCGAGCGCGCTGGGGCGCCGGCGCTGCACGCCCGCCTGGCGCAACGAGCGCCGTGGGCGGCGCAGGAGATCGACCCGAACGACCGCCAGCGGGTGGTGCGCGCGCTGGAGCTGCTGGACCTCGGCGAGCTGGAGCCGCCGGAGGGCCCCTCGCAACTGTGGACGGCGGATGTCCGGCGCCCGACGCTGCTGGTGGGCTTGACGATGGAGCGCGAGGAACTGTATGCGCGGATCGACGCGCGCGTAGAGGCGATGCTGGCGGCGGGGGTGCGCGAAGAGGTGCAGCGCGCGCACGCTGCGGGCGCCAGTGGAACGGCGCGCAAGGCACTCGGCTTCGATGAGTTGCTGGCCGGAGACATCGAGGGGATGAAGCGGCGCACGCGCAACTACGCACGGCGCCAGCTCACGTGGATGCGCAAGCTCTCTGGGGTGCACCTCATCGATGTCACGGCACGCTCGCCAGAGGATGTCGCCGAAGAGATTACGGCGATGAGCACCTAGACTGCGCCCGCAAATGCGATTTGAGAAGTGGCAGGCGCTGGGCAACGACTACCTGATCGTGGAGGAGGATGAGCTGGCGCTCGAGCTGACGCCGGCGCGCATCCGCCGACTGTGCGAGGGACACTTCGGCGTGTTCGCCGACGGAGTGCTCCTGCTCTCGCGCTCCAAAGATCCTCGTTTCCTCGCCCGCCTGCGCATCTTCAACCCCGATGGTTCGGAGGCCGAGCTGTCGGGCAACGGCGCGCGCGAGGCGATCATGTACCTGCGCAGACGGGGGTGGACAGACGCGGACGTCTTCTCGATCCAGACAGCGGCGGGCGAGATCCGACCCACGATCACCGGGCCGGAGACGTGTCGCGTGGACATGGGTAACGCGAAGCTGGCCTCGCATGACTACCCGAGCGGGCTCGCGGACGGAATCGGCGAGCTGCGGGCAGGCGGGCGCACGTGGCGCTTTCAGCACGTCTCGATCGGCAACCCTCAGTGCGCGATCGCGGTGGCGGACCTGGCTGAGCTAGAAGCGCTCGACCTTGCGAGGATCGGGCCAGCGATCGAAGGCCACGAGCTGTTCCCCAACCGCACGAACGTCTCGTGGTACAGCGAGATCGAACCGAGCCGCATTCGCGCGCGCATTTTCGAGCGTGGGGTGGGGGAGACACTGTCTTCGGGCACGGGCGCCACGGGCGCGGCCGTGGCCTATCTGCTGCGCGGAGGCGACTACGTGCCCCCTCTGGGCGGCAACGGCGATGAACCCAGCGGCTCCAGCCGGACGGTGATGGTGGCACTCGACGGCGGCGAGCTCGAGGTTGAGGTAGGGGAAGGACTGCACATAAACCTGACTGGTTGGGCGGTGCCGGTGTTCACGGGCGCGCTCAGCGAGCACTTTCTGAAGGAACTGCAAGAAATGGAGCCGCATGAAACCGAGTGAGCGTCTGAACCGCATACCGCCGTATTTGTTCGCCGAACTCGAGCGCAAGATCGCTGCGAAGCAAGCGGCAGGGGTCGATGTGATCAGCCTGGGCATCGGCGACCCCGACCGGCCCACGCCGGCGCTGATCGTAGAGGCGATGCAGGAGGCCGTCACCGAGCCCGAGACCCACCGCTATCCCTCAAACCGCGGGCGCGCGGACTTCCGCGGCGCGCTGAGCGACTTCTACGAGCGGCGCTTTGACGTCGAAGTGGATCCCGAGAGCGAGATCATCCCGGCGATCGGCGCGAAGGAGGCGATCTTCAACCTCAACCTGGCATTCCTGGACCCGGGCGACGCGGCGCTGGCCTCCGACCCCGGATACCCGGTGTATACGGGCGGGCCGCTGCTGGCAGGCGCAGAGGCGATCGTAATGCCACTGGTGTCTGAGCTGGGGTTCGTACCCAACCTCGACGCCATCCCCGAGCAGACGGCGCGGCGCGCGAAGCTGATGTACCTGAACTACCCCAACAACCCCACGGGCGCGGTTGTGCCCGAGGGCTTCTTCAGGCGCGTGGTGGCTTTCGCGCAGGCCTACGACATCCTGGTGGTGCACGACAACGCCTATTCAGAGACAACCTACGACGGCTATCGTGCGCCCTCGTTCCTCGCTACGGCGGGATCGAAGGAGGTGGGGATCGAGGTCTTCTCGCTGTCCAAGGGCTACAACATGACGGGCTGGCGCTGCGCGGCGATCCTTGGCAATGCGCAGGCGATCGAGACGTATTGGCGGCTGAAGACCAACATCGACTCGGGCCTGTTCGAGGCGGTGCAGCTGGCGGGGATCGCCGCGCTCTCACCCGATGCCGATGCTGAGGTGGCCTCGATGAACGAGCTCTACAGACGCCGGCGCGACCTCGTGTGCGCTGCCTTGGCGAAGATCGGCGTACACGTCCCGGCGCCGAAGGGCACGATCTATGTGTGGGCGCCGATCCCCGCGGGCTTCGACAGTTCGGTGGCCTATTGCGAGCACGTGTTGGAGCAGGCCGCGGTCGTGATCTCACCGGGCAGCGCCTACGGCCCCAGCGGCGAGGGGTGGTTTCGCATTTCCCTAACGACACCGGATGACAGACTGGCCGAAGCGGTGCAGAGGCTGGCCACGGCTAACCTGTGAGGTAGATGGAGCGCCAGCCTCAACGTCGAGCCAAACAGCGAGCGCTGTGCATCGCGGCGCTGCCCGCGGGCGAGGATCTGAGCGAGTTGGGCGAGCTGCTGCGCACCGCGGGCGTGGCGGTGATGGGGGAGCTGGTGCAGCACCGCGAGCAGCCCCACCCCAACACCTACCTGGGCCCGGGCAAGGTGACGGAGGCCAAGCGCATGGCCAAGGAATGCGATGCCAACCTGATCGCGTGCGACGATGAGCTGACCCCACGCCAGGAGCGCAATCTGGAGGAGGCGCTGGGACTGCCAGTGGTAGACCGTACCGCGGTGATCCTCGACATTTTCGCGGCGCACGCGGCGAGCGCGGAGGGCAAGCTGCAGGTGGAGCTGGCGCAGCTGGAGTACAACCTGGCGCGGATGCGGGGCCTGTGGAGTCACCTGGAGCGCTTGGGCGGCGGCATCGGCACGAGAGGCCCGGGCGAGAGCCAGATAGAGACCGACCGCCGACTTGCCCGCGACCGCATCGCCGCCCTGCGCCGGCGCCTGCGCCAGGTGGGGGGCACGCGCGCGGTGATGCGCGCCGAGCGCGAGCGCGCGGCGCTGCCGACGGTGGCGCTGGCGGGTTACACGAACGCCGGGAAGTCGACGCTGCTGAACGCGCTCACGGGCTCCGATGTCGGGGTGCGCGACCGCCTATTTCATACGCTTGATCCGAGCACGCGCACGTGGCGACTCGCGGGCCGGCCCTACCTGCTGACCGACACGGTGGGTTTCATCCGCAAGCTGCCGCACCAGTTGGTGGACGCCTTCGGCGCAACCCTCGAGGAGACGCGGCGGGCGGACCTCTTGCTGCACGTGCTCGATGCCTCGGCGCCGCCCGAGCAGGCGGAGACAATGTGCCAGTCGGTGGAGGCGGTGCTGGAGGAGATCGGCGCGGGCGAGACGCCGCGACTGCTGGTGCTCAACAAGGTGGACATGCTGGGGGAGTCCGAGCGCCACGCGCTGCGCCTGCGCCACCCCAAGGCGCTGCTCGTAAGCGCCGCCAGCGGCGAGGGCCTGAAAGAGCTGGGGGAGCGCATCGAGCGCGAGTTCCGCCGCACGCTGTGCCCGGTGGACCTACTGGTGCCCTACGCCCACGGCGGCAGCCTGGCGGAGCTGCACGAGATCGCAGGGGACGTAAATCGCCAGGACACCCCCGAGGGCGTACGCGTGCGGGCGCTGGTGCCCGCGAAGCTGGCAGCGCGCCTGCAGCGCTTTGCCGTGGCTGCGTCATAGCGTTCACACCCCGGCGGCGCGACGCGCGCCGCTGTGCGCAAGGTCCTCGAGCGCATCGTCGAGCGGCGCGAGCGCGCCGACGTCGATGCCAAGCGCAGTGGCGATGAGCCAGTCGGCAAGCCAGGCGTTCTTGGGCAGCAGCGGTCCGTGCAGGTAGGTGCCGATGACGTTGCCACGCCGTACACCCTCAAAGCCCGAGTGCCCGTCGTTGCCGTGCCCGCGCAGGACACGCCCAAGCGGCCGCTCAGCGGGACCAAGGTGGGTGCGCCCGCCGTGGTTCTCAAAGCCCGCGAGCACACGCGGCGGCCCGTCGGGATCGAGCGCGACCTCGATCGCGACGTTGCCGATCAGGCGCGGTCCGTCGTGACGCACCGTATGAACATCCACGAGCCCAACCCCGGGAATCTCCTCCCCGCCGAGCGCATAGGAGCTGCCCAGCAGCTGATAGCCGCCGCAGACGCCAAGCACCACCGCGCCGCGCGCGGCAGCGGCGTGTAGCCCGTCGCGCTTGTAGCGCAGGAGGTCTCCAGCGCAGAGGAGCTGATCACGATCCTGCCCACCGCCGAGATAGAAGAGGTCGTGGGCGTCGCCGTCCAGCGATTCGCCCAGGCCACTGGCGGTGAGCTCGAAGCCGAGACCACGCCATGCGCAGCGGCGTTCGAGCACCAGCAGGTTGCCTCGGTCGGCATAGATGTTCATGAGATCGGGGTACAGCGCGCAGACCCGCAGGATCTGTGTGGACGCGGAAGTAGGGGATCGGGGGGAGGGGGAGGGGTTCGGTGAGTGGCGCTCAGACATGGAGCATCACCACGTCGCTGCCCGCGTGATCGGCTGTGGTTGGTACGCGGCGCGCGGGCGCGGGTCGCAAACCGGCGGCGATGCCTTCGCGCTCTAGCTCGGCGGCGCCGATGCGGTCGAGCTCAATCAGGTCCCGCTCGATCGCGGAGGAGTTGCTTGTACGCCTGTGACGTTCGATGACGATGGTGTGGCGCTGTGCCTGCACGCGCGTGGCCTGGCTGGTGTAGCGGACGCCATTGCGGTGACAGGTCTCCGGCGAGGGCCCGTGCCCGCCGTCGGTGCAGTCGAAGGGGTCGAGCTCGGTGACGAGCGCACAAGCGAGCAGACCGCCAGGGAGCAGATGGGCGTGGGCCTGGCGTAGGAGTGCTGTGCGCCCAGCGCAACCGCCGAGGAGCTGTACGGTCTGCATCGGCACGATGCACAGTGCGACGGGCTCCTCGTGGGGCAACGCAAAGGAACGCGCGTCCGCACGTACGGTCTCGATGTCGAGCTCCCCAGCGCGCTCACGCAGCGCAGCGAGCAAAACGGGATCGCGGTCGAGCGCGACGACGCGCCGGCCCCGGCGCGCGAGATCCAGCGCAACGCGACCGCTGCCGGCGCCGATGTCGAGAATCGCGCCATTGGGGTGCGCGTCAGCCAGCTCGCGCCACAGCGGAAGATCGGCGCGGTAGGTGCCGCACTCCAAGTCGTGCCAGACCACGTGCGGGTGAGCCGAGGAGGCGCCGTCGAACACGAGCGAAGCATCTGCAGGAGGCTTCAGGACCATGCGCTGCGAGCCTCTCCGCGAGCTACGAGCAGCTGGCGCAGCGCGAGCATGGCGGTGTAGGTGGGGAGGGCGTAGAGGGGAGCGCTCGCAAGCGGATCCTCGGCAGCGTCGAGCGCAATGGGACTGCTGGTGCTGGCGGGACGATCCGCGGCGGCAGCATCGAGCGCCGCGGCAAGATCGTGCTGCACGCGGATGCAGGCAGGGTCAACGCCGGCGTACTTCAGGCGCACGGCGAGCTCGGCCGCGCGCGTGCCCGCGCAGGTGACGCGGCGCAGGCGTCCCCGTAGCAACTCGAAGTCGGCGTCCCAGATCCAGGACACGTCGCGCCCATCGGCTGTGTTGTCATTGAGGACGCCGAGCAGGTCGTGCACTCCGTCCTGGAGCGCAAGCGTGCGCAGCACCTCGTTGGCGCCGGCGGGATTCTTGACGAGCAAGATGCGCAGCTCACGCCCGGCGACGGTGAGGCTCTCGGCGCGCCCAAAGGCCGGCGCGGTTGCTTGCAGGCCGGCGACGATCGTGGCGAGGGGAATCTCAAGAGCAGTGGCGAGCGCGGCGGCGGCGAGCGCGTTGTAGACGTTGTAGAGACCAGGCAGGGCCAGGCGCACTTCCGCGTCGCCCGTGGGCGTCCTGAGGGTGAACTGGGCGGAGCGCACGCCTTCGAGCGTGACATCGGTGGCGGTGAGCGCGGGCGCGGGGCGAGCCTGCCCGCAGCTCGGGCAGTGGTAGTGGCCGAGGTGGCCCAGGTAGATGGCATCGAACACGTAGGGGGCGCCGCAACGGCGGCAGTGCTTGGCATCGGCGGCATGGGCCATGCCGGCGAGCGCCAACGAGTCGTCATCGACGCCGTAATAGAGAACGCCGGGACCATCGTGGCGCGAGAGGACGCCGGGACCATCACGGCGCGCGCGGCCCAGGTCGGCGACCATCGGATCGTCGGCGTTGAGTACCAGCTGGGCCGCTAACGCGGGATCGTCCGCGAGCGTGCTGGCCCAACGTTCGGCGATGCTCTCGAGCTCGCCGTAGCGGTCGAGCTGGTCACGGAAGAGGTTGCCGAGCAGAATCGCGCGCGGTCGCAGTTGCGAGACGAGGTCTCCCAGCCAGTACTCGTCGACCTCGAACAGCCCCAGCTCGCCGCCGATAGTGCCACGGGGGCGCGCGGCGTCGAGCAGGGCGGAGGCGATACCTCCCGCCATGTTGGCGCCGGCGCGGTTGTGCACCAGCGTGGTCCCATGCCGGGCGAGGATGCCAGCCAGAAAAGCGGCGGTCGTGGTCTTGCCGTTGGTGGCGGAGATGACCACGCTGCCCTGCGACAGACGGCCCGCGAGAGCGCCAATGGCACTGGGATCGAGGCGCACGAGCAGCTTGCCGGGAGCGCTGGTTCCGCCACCTCCGCGCAAACGGGAGAGCGCACCGAGCGAGCGAGCGACGGCGAGCGCGGGGCCAAGCGGCGCTTTCATGGCACAAGGATGCGCACGGCGCCAGGCAGTGCGCGAATACGGGCGGGGAGCTGCGCGATGGGATCACCGTCGGCGTAGAGCGTGAAAGGGCGGTCCGCGGAGATCCTCACCGCGGCTGCCTTGAAGACCTTGACGGTCGGCAGTCGCACGTGGGCTCCCTTGAAGACCTTGGGCAGATTGGCGAGGAAGCGCAGCTTGGAGACCTGCTCGATGACGACGATGTCGAGCAGACCATCATCGAGGCGGGCATCGGGCGCAAGACGCATACCGCCACCGTAGACGCCGGAGTTGGCGGCGGCGATGGTGTAGCCGCTGAAGCTGAGCGTTTGGCGATCGAGCTCGAGCTCAAAGCGCGCGGGCCGCCAGGAGGCAAGCGCGCGCAGAGCGCCGTAGGCATACACGAGGTTGCCCAGGCGCGCCGGCGCCTCGTTGGCGATGCGGTTGGCGTCGCTGTCAAAGCCCGCGGAGGCGATGCCGACGAACGCCTGCCCTTCGACCTCCCCGAGATCCACCGCACGGGGCGTGCCGTGGGCGATGACGGCGCAGGCAGCGATCGGATCCGCGGGGATTCCAAGCACACGCGCAAGGTCGTTGCCGCGTCCGCCGGGAAGCACTCCGAGGAGCGAGTCGGGAACGCCGCGCAGGACGTGGGCGATGGCGCCGATCATGCCATCGCCGCTGAGCGCAACCACGGTTTCGCCTGCTTGTGCCGCCTGCTCGGCGAGCTCGCGCGCGTGGTCGAGATGACGGGTGTCCTCGCGGCGCACATGCAGGCCGTGATCGGCGAGGGCCTGCTCAACGGAGGGCGCAAGCCGACCCGCGCGCCCGCCGCCCGCAGCGGGATTGACGATCAGGCGGACGGGCCTGCCCGAGGAAGCCGGGGCTGCACTGGACGACGAGAGCGAGGCTGAGGCGGGACCTGACACGACGGGGTGCTTCGCCGGCTAAGGACCGGGTGACCCACCGGCGCCACCCGAGCCCGCGCGCGCGGCCAAAGCTCGATCGCGGCGGCGTCGCCCAACCACTGCGACAACGGCCAAAGCGGAGATAACCGCGAAGAGCCCCAGCAGGATGCCCGGCGCTAGACCAAGCCCGCCGAAGGGCAGCGCGATCAGCTCCACAAGCCCCAGCCCAATGGCAAGCAGCACGAAGATGAGCAGGATGATCAGGATGATCCCGCGCAAGCGTGCAAGGATCCCGGCGCTGCCGGGTGGCACGAGCAGTCCCATCGCACGCAGCGCGAACATCTGGCGCCCGGAGGGGGGAGCCTGGCCGAGCCGCTGCACCGCATCCTTGAGCGCATCGGGCTTGCGCTCGGCAAGAGCCAGCGAGGCGTCAGCCATACGCCGGATCTGCATGCGCTCCTGGGGCCTGGCGGCGGCAATGGCACGCTGGAAGTACCCGCGCGCCTTCTCGGCATCGAAGCGCTCGGCCGCACGCCCGCCGAGAATGGCAAGCGCTGCCGACTTGTACTTGACCTCAGCCTCGAGCTCCTCATCGGAGCGCTGCTCAAGCGCCTGGATGGCCTGCATGGCCCCACGCTGCTCGATCTTGATCTGGCGCTGTTTGGGCGGCATCGGGCCATTCTATGGGGTGCGCCCACCCACGCGATTCCGCGAGACACACCGCTTCCCAGTGGACCCCGCGGGCGCTATGCTCGCGGGACACCACAAGACGATGCGACGATCAGCGAAAACCCACGCATCCGCGCCCAAGGCAGCCCTGTCGCTGCTGGTACTACTACTGGCCCTTCTCCTGCCCGGCAGCGCCAGCGCCGCCGTCTTTGCGCCGCCACCGGGAACCCCCACGACGGCGGCGCCAGCGCCCGCCACCCCGAGCACCCCCGCAGCCACCACGCCGACACCCGTGAACCCCGGCGCCCCCACGGCGACGTCGCCGGCGCCATCCGCGCCTTCAACCTCTTCTGCGCCCACGCCGAAGAACTCCCACACCGCCTCGCCCAAGACCACACCAAAGCCCTCCTACGGCACAGCAACCCCCAAGTCGGCCACGCCAGGGACAACCCAGACCGTCCCAGCGGGCGTCGCGACCTCAACCGAATCGAGCAGCTCAAGCGGCAATACCGGTCTGATGATCGCGTTCGTCGCAGCCGTGGCGCTGCTGATCGGAATTGCCTACATGATCCTGCGCGATGCCCACAGCGTCGCCCCGGTCAGTGATGGCCCCGCAGGCGGCGGCACCCGCGACCCCGCAGCCCGCCTGCGCCGGCGCCGGCGCAAAGCCAAGGCCGCGAAGCAGCAGCGCAAGCGCAACCGTCGGACTGCCTAGCTCCCGTTATTAGTTGACATAAGATACATTATCGGGCATTGCCGGGTAGTGTCTCAGTTTGAGTGGTTGCGCCTCCAGGCAGCGCCCGCGCCCATGAGAAGAAGTCCGCCGCCACCGACAACGGTGATGCCGATCGCCCAGGACTGCCCAACGATGAGGAGAATCACGCCGAGTATCGCTGCGACCGCGTAGTAGATGGTCTGAGCTACGGGCCTGTATGGGCGCTTGAAGATCAGTTTGAAGATGCTCAGAGGCTACTCAGCTCCACGATCTCAGCACCCGTCCAGATGTGATCCGCGACGCCTGCGGCCATCGCTGGGGTTCGTGGGTATGGGTTGGCGAGCGTCTTGTGCGGGCGGCCGAAGTTGTAGTGCATGAAGTGGATCGCGACGGCGGCAGTGTGGTTCTCGATCTTCTTTGAGAAGCCGTTTGTGAGCCTTGTGAAGCGCCGCATGTGCATCCTCATTGTGAGGTTTTGGCGCTCGACGTAGCTGGTGCTGATCTTGGCGGGGTCGGGGTTGCCGTAGCGGACTTTGGCCTTGGCCCCCACGCAGGCGGGTGGGCTGTAGCGCCCTTCGCCTGCGTACTGCGTCTTGTACTGCTTGATGAGCTGAGCCCAATCCACCTCATCGTTGTCGAAGACAAGCCCGACCACCCCGACGTAGGTTTGGTGGGCGTCTGTGCTGAGCTGGATACGGCCACTCACACGACGCTTGAGGTCTTCGATGAACGCCCAGCAGTCCGTCAGCTTGCGTTCTCCCACGAGCCACGTCACGGCGAGCTTCGAGTCGGCATCCAGCGCTACCCATGTCCAGACATCGCCGTAGCCGAACTCGCCTTTGTGCTCTTCGGGGACGTTGCGCTGCTTGCTGTAGCAGAAGCTCCAGATCTCGTCCGCCTCGATCGTCTTGCACGGCAGGTCCCGCAGAACGCGGTCCTGGTACTCAGCACAGGCGTCACCCACATCGAGCAGGAGCTTCGAGACAGTGTTGATCGAACAGCCCGCCATGCGGGTCGTCGCACGTAGGCTGTTTCCCTCGACCAGCATCCTGAGGATGGCCGCTCGCTTCTCGATGCTCAGCCTGTTCATAACTGAACATTATGCGTGAGCGGTCGGACGGAAGTTCAGTTTGCAGGTTCTATGGGAGCGGATGCACGTGATCCGGCGCGGAGTCTCGGCTCCAGTCGTCATGCATTCCGTCGCCGGTGGCGCGCTTCGCGTCCTCAAGCGCAAGGCGCGCATCCCGCTTCTGCTCGTCGGTGGGCCGTTCGGATGACGGCCCTATGTCAGGTCGCCTTCGAGATGATTCGCTGGCGCAACTCGTCAGCGTCCGTCGCATTCTCCGATCCATTCTCAGGCACCTCCTCTCCGGCTAGAGGTTCGTCATCGGCCGTTTGTTCATCAGTGGAGTCCTCTTCTGGCGCGTACCCGCAATAGCCCCGATCCATGCGGTGCCCTCCTTCCTCGCAGACCTCCTGCCTACATGCAAATGCACGGTCCACGACGGCACACGAAAGGCCATGTAGCGCCTCGTCCATCGGTGCAGCATTCAAGCCGAGGGCCTTTGCCTCATCAAGGTCGATGACGAACCCGTGATGGGGATAGCCGTAGACGAGCTGATTCGCGGTCTCGCGAGGGTCGAAATCTTCGGAATCGGCCATGCCGTACTCCGTGAGTAGCCGCTCGGCGTAAGCCTTTCCGATATCAAGAGTGCGTCCCCAGCCGCCGAAGTCCAGCGGCTTGACCTGTGACATGATCGGCGAGATCACACCGACTGCGAAGCTCTCACTCCGTTCGATTACCTCTCCAAGCGGGATACGGTTGCGCGTTCGCGCAAGACTTTGCCGGACTGCCAGATTCTGTGTCTGAAGCGCATAGTCCCGTAGGTACTCAACACTCTGGTAGCCATCAAGAGCTGACATCATCCGCGCGGGGTTTCGCGGATCAATGACCTGTGCATCAAGCGGTCCCAGCTCCGCCAGCGCCGGTGTCATCGCAATGCCGTTAGCGCCGAGCGCGAACAAGGTAGCGGCGCTCTTTGCCCATCGAGGAACGAGCACCCGCAGATCGTTAGTGACACTGCGAAAGATGAGGATCGCCTTGTAGGCCGCGTCAGCCTGTCCGCCGTCTGACTCAAGGACGACATCGAGCGGCGCATGCGATTCGGGTATCTGCTGACCATGCACCCGCTTGATCTCTTCGCCCAACCGGTCGGGCAGAATATGGTCAAACGGACGCACCAAGACGAAGGCTTGGCGCTTCGTTTCCTGTTCGAGGGAGACCATCGCCTCCCGCAGTAGCGATGTCGGATCAGACATCCTGGTCACTCGTCGGAGGGACGCTCCGTAGCCCATCGCGCGTTTGCAGCCTGTCGCGCCGACTCGCGGCGCTGCTCGGGCGTCAGCTTTTCCGCCCGCGCTTTCCCGCCACGCAGACCACCGCGACGCCCCAAAGCTACAGCGGCGGGGTCCTTGCCAGCGTCGAATACAGGCTCCTCGGCCGCTCCAGTGGCAAGATCCACGACGAGCTTTCCGAGCTGGTTCGGGTCGCGCGGGCGCTTGCGCGAGCGGTCAGGCATGGCCAGAGCGTAGCAAGCACGACGGAGCGCCACACCGCTCGCGCTCGACGGCCGCGCCCAACTCGCCCAGGCCCACATCCAACGCCCGCGCTACTGCTCGGATGCTGGTCCACGCCGGGTCCGTCACGCCACGTTCCATACGGGACATGGTGGCGATCGTCAGATCGGCCCTGAACGCGAGGGCTTCCTGCGTCACGCCCGCCCGCTGCCGGAAGCGATGAAGAACCGCCGCGAGCGCCGGGTCAGGGCCACTCATATCGAAACCATCCCGAGCGCATCCATGCGTAAGGCACACTTAGAGGCCCAAACCTCCTTGCCGTCCACGTGGACGACTCCATGCGCCTTCAGGCGCCTCAAAGCACGCCCGAGCGAAGCAGGCTCGATGTCGTACACCTCGACGGTCAGCTCGGCGCGGGTCCATCGCCTGGGGTGGTCCTCACGGAGGACTTGCAGCACAACGGCTCGCTCAGCGACCCAAAGGTCATCATCCCAAGGGGTAGCACTACTCTGGTCGGGCATCGGAAGGTCCAGCCTTTCGGTGTCACGGCCCCGGGGCAGTTAGCGCTGTCGCCGGGGCCAACTCGTTCGGATGCAGCCGACGCTAGACGCTCCCAGCAGCCCGCACAAGCCCAAAATCAAACTGAGACACTACCCATTGCCGGGTGGTGGGTCAGTTTGAGAGTGCGTGTCCGCTCGGGCATCGGAACCGACGTCAAGGTGCGCCTTGGTGATCCCGATTTGGCGAAGGTCAGCACCAGCTACGTGGAGCGCCAAAACCTTACGATGCGGATGGGATGCGTCGCTTCACGCGCCTAACCAATGGGTTCAGCAAGAAGGTCGAGAACCTAGCCCACGCCGTCAGCCTGCACTACATGCACTACAACTTCGGCCGCACACACCAGACGCTGGAATGCACGCCAGCGATGGCCCAGGCGTAGCAGACCACAAATGGAGCCCCAAGGAGATCGCGGGGCTGCTCGACTAGGGCGCGACGGACGAGCGACGCTTACGAATCTCCTCACAGAGAATCACGACCAGCAGAGGGCCGCCGAAAACCACGGGAATGAGCTTGGACCATCCGTGGGCTTCAGCGAGCACCACGATCCCAACCGACGTTAGGAACGCCCTCGCAAGCCACGTGGACGCTGAGACATGCAGCCACCAACGCACAAAGCCCCGCATAGGCAAAAGCCTAACCCAAGAACGCTCCCGGATCAAACTGACCCACTACCCATTGCCGGTAGTGACTCGCGGCTCAGCGAGGCGAGTGTTGGGTCCAAGGTGGACTTGAGTCGCTGTCAGCGCCGCTGCACCGGCTGCGGTGCGACCTCCCGAGCCATAGAATCGCGGCCGTGCCATTCACGCTCAGGAACCTCAGGGAGGATCTGGAGGACGTTGGGTCTAACTTCGACGGCGCGCCGGACCTGGAGTTCCGCATGGCGAGCAAGGCGCTTGAGCTCGAGCAGTCCGGCCTGAGCTATCAGCACATCCCGCCCGACTACCGGTTCCCGTACGGCCACACGCACAAGGAGCAGGAGGAGGTATACGTGGTCGTGGGCGGGAGCGGGCGGATGAAGCTCGACGACGAGATTGTCGAGGTCAAGGAGTGGGACGTCGTGCGCGTCCCGCCCGGTACGTGGCGAGGCTACGAGAGCGGGCCGGAGGGCCTCAAGATCCTCGTGTTCGGTGCGCCCAGTCTCGGCGAAAATCCGCGAGAAGACGTTGAGGGTCAGCGGGACTGGTGGGTCGACTAAGAGCGCTTCGCGTCTCGGGCGGACACACTCCCCGCGCGAGCAACCAGCTCCAGACGCTGACCCAGAACGAAGTTCGGATTGTTCCCAGCCTGAATCACCCACGCAGCGATCCGCAACGCCCAATCGGTCACGACACGCGTCTCGCACCACCACGGCTCGGCCTAGCACCGCCTCGGCATAATAAGTCGGAGCAGCGCTCTGGCGACGCTCGCGGCGGCCGAGTGTCCCTCACCCATCAGGCCGGGAGCGTCGAACGCACGTTGCCGCGAGGTGGCACGGCTTGCGGAACCTGCTTGGATCGAAGAACGAGCACACAGCAAACGAGGAGGTAGGTGGAGTGAACATAGAGTTCCTCTCGACTCTGGCGGTGATCGCACCCGATCCGCCCACCAGTCGCAAGCTCTACGTCGACGCGCTCGGGCTACCGCTCGAGAGCCACGGCGACGACTATCACCACAGCGAGCACGTCGCCGGCTGCAAGTCCTTCGGCATCTGGCCGCTGTCCCAGGCAGCGGAGGCATGCTTCGGGACGTCGCAGTGGCCAGTGGAGTGGCCGGTGCCACAGGTCAGCATCGAGTTCGATGTCGCGGACGCCGCAGCGGTGACCCCGGCGGCACTGGAGCTCGAGCAGGCCGGCTACGAGCTGCTGCACCACCGCGCGAGGAGCCGTGGGGTCAGACCGTAGCCAGGCTGCAGTCACCCGAGGGCGCGATCGTCGGGATCTCGTACGCCCCTGTGCTCCACGACCAGCACTGACTGAAGGGAGGACAACCGGCCATCTGAGGCTGACCGATCCCGCTCATTTGAGACTGCCGAGCGGCGGCTTGCCGGTCGCTGAGCGGTGTCAGATTTGGGAGGAGCCAGCGCGCGTATCCGGCGAGCCTGCGGGTTGGACGCGTAGTTCTTCGCACTGACGCTGGCGAGGCGGTTGGCGGCGGCCGGAGCCCTCAGCCGATCTGCTCCGCCAGCTCGACGATGATCCCCTCCGGGCCGCGGACGTAGCAGAGCCGATAGATGTCTTCGTAGCGCTCCACCTCGCCAACGAGCTCCGCGCCGCGGGCTCGCAAGCTAGCGACCACGGCGTCGATGTCGTCGACTGCGAATGCGACGTGGCGGATGCCCGGGGTGTTCGCCGGCGCGTGCCGGTCGCCGCCCCGGCCCGACGGGGCATGAAACTTCGTCAGCTCGAGCCGTCCGTGGCCGTCCGGGGCTTCCAACATCGCGATCTCCGCCCGGACGCCCTCGAGCCCCACCACGCGGTCCACCCAACCGCCCCCGACCGGCCGCTCGCCCTGCAGCTTGAGTCCAAGCTCGACGAAGAACGCCGTCGCAGCCGCGAGGTCGTCGACCACGATGCCCACGTGCTCCATGCGTTGGATCGTCATGCGCTCGACTGTAGCGACACGACTGCCCCAGCTACAGCGTCTCTCGGTTGCCGATCGGCTGGTGGGAAGTGCGCCGAAGACCGCTCGTACCAGCCGAGCGCGGCGGCGAAGTCGGCAGTGGGGATTCCCGCGAACAGGTGCGTGACAGACACTGGGCTTCACCCAGACTCAGTCGCCCGCATCAAACGGCGGAGCCTCGCCCCAGCCCCAGCGAGGCACTGGCGCGTGCTCGATTACTTTCGCCCGCGGCTGGGAGTTGTGCTGCGCCAGCCGCGTGCCCCACTCCAGGTATGCAAGGAGCGCGGAGCGAAACTCGGGGTCCTCGGGCAGCTTGGCATCGTCGGCGGCGAGGCTCATCAGCGAGACGAAACGGAAGCGCTGCTCGGGTGTGATCGCCAGGTTGCGGTGCTTGGCCAGCATCTGCTCGTAGCCGCCGAGCTCATCGCTATAGCGGGTCGGGCCGCCGAACACCTCACACCACCATGCGACGACGTGGTCGCGGTGTACTGCGCCAACGCCACCCGGGAACAGCGGCGCGAGCAGATCGTCGGCTTCGACGCGGTCGTAGAACGCGTCGATCATTCGCGTGAACGCCTTCTGGCCGCCTGCCCAGTCATACAACGATGCCGGCATCCCTCCGATCTTACGCCGCCCTCTGAACTCCGAGATCCCCGGTCGAGGACGCCGTGGACCTGCTCACGCCGCAGCACAGTGAGGCTGACAGTTCTCACTGTCTACGAGACCTGTATTACGTCATGTCTTACTGACAGCGGTGTGACAGGCGAACCCCAGGGTGGGTGTCCATTTGTGAGCACTCGTGTGAAGCTCGGATCTTGGTTAGAGGAGCTAATTCGATTGGAGGAGTTCCATGCAACGCATCACTGTCCATGGGCTGTCGGCGATGTCCCTCGCGGCGCTGGCCCTGTTCGCAACGACCGTTGGGAGTGCTGCCGGCAGTCCGGGGAGGGTCGGGAAGGCGGCCAAGCGCTCAGCTCGGCATCGGGCAAAGCACCCTGTTCCTGCCGGGGTTGTCTTCGGCGGTGTGACCTCGGCGCAGGCGCCGGTGGTCATTGAAGTTTCGCGGAACGGCCGGGAAGTCGCCCAGGCGATAATGGCCGTGCCTGTGCAGTGTCAGATGAGCGATCAGGCGAGCAAACCGACGCTGTTCCTGCCGGTCGCCTATACCCACCTGCCAATCAGTCCGACTGGGGCGTTCCACGAAGGCAACGAAAAGACTGAAAGTGAAGCTGGGCATACAACGACAGTCACGGGACGGCTATCCGGCGGATTCAACCGAGCCAGAACGTCAGTGACTGGCACTTGGAGCCTTGTCGTTGTCATCCACGACGCCACCGGGGCCACTGTCGGTCGCTGCGATTCAGGAGCGGTGAGCTTCACCGCGATCCAATAGTGACCCTGCGATGGCTCGGATCGTGATCCGCGTGTCGTCCAGCCAGGCCACTCCAGGCAAGGTGTCAATCGCTACACCTGGAGTGGCCTACAAGGGTTACGTTCGCGTGCGACGATCTAGGTATGGCCTGATCTTTCGTTCAGGCAGACGTCGCGGAGTGGAGGTCAGCATGGGACGTGTCATGACAGCCGATCGGAGCAGCGCGGATGATGGCCTGCTCGGGTGGGGTGTGTGATGGCCCAGACCTCTTCAACCGCGCTCGCATCCGCCGGGCGGCGGGTCGAGGGGATGCGGGCGCGTTTGACGACCACCCCTGGCCGGCTGAGTCTCGCAGCCGTGTTGCTCGCGCTCGGCGCGATCGTCTTCGGGGCGCTGGCTGGGAGTGCTGTGAGCGCGCGCCATCAGGCGGCTCATTCGGTGGCGACGGACACTGAGCCACTGCTGGTTGCGGCCGAGGGTCTGTACGGATCGCTGTCAGATGCGGATGCGACCGCGGCCACGACTTTTCTCACCGGCGGTCTGGAAGCGCCCGTTCGGCGTGAACGCTACGCGGACGACCTGCGGGCGGCAAGCGGCCGGCTCGCGACGCTTGCCCGGCAGGCCGGCAGCTCCGTGCAGACGCTGGCGGCAATACGGACGCTCGCGACGCAGCTGCCGGTCTACAGCGGGCTGGTGGAGACGGCTCGGGCGGACAACCGTCAGGGGTTTCCTGTCGGCGCAGCCTATCTGCGGCAGTCCTCCACGCTCATGCGCGAACAGCTTCTCCCGGCCGCCAACCGGCTGTATGACGTCGAAGCGCGGCGCCTAAGCGGCGACTACCGTTCCGGGACATCCGCCGCAGCGCTGCTGGCCGTGATCGCGGTGACGTGTGCCATGTTGGGCCTGCTCGCCGCCGCACAGGTGCACCTCGCGCGTCTGACGCACCGCATCTTCAATGTTCCGATGGCGCTCGCCACGTTGACTATCTTTGCCCTCGGGATATGGATGATCGTAGGCTTGAGCGTCGAGCAGAACGCGCTCGGCCGCGCTCAGCGCAGCGGGTCAGACCCGGTACAGGTCCTCTCCGCAGCGCGCATCCTCGCGTTGCGCGCCCAGGGCGACGAGGGTCTTGCGCTGGTGGCGCGCGGAGGCGGCGAAGCGAGCCTGACCGACTTCGATGTCGCGACGCGCCGCCTGGGGTTCTCCGGCGAGCCCACGAGCCTGCTCGGCGAAGCGGCAGCGATCGCGCGACGTAGCGGCTCGGCCGCCATGATCGACAGGCTGTCGGGGAGCTTCGCGGAATATCTGGCGGTTCACCGGCGCGTCGTCGCACTGGAGACGAATGGGCGGTTCAACGATGCGGTGAGACTCGCGGTGGGCTCATCCGCGAAAGAGCTCTCGCTCGCCGACGCGTTGAATTCTGGCCTCGCGCAACAGATCTCAGCGGCGCAGCGCCGCTTCGCTGGCGCAGCCGGTGACGCGACCTCTGCGCTGGGCGGTCTATGGCTGGCGATACCGCTGTTGAGTGTGCTCTTCGCCGGCCTCGCGCTCTACGGCATGCAGCAGCGGCTGGGTGAGTATCGATGAGCGTCCGTGTCAGGCATCCGCTTCCTCGCCAGCTCCTGCGGGGGCCGCATCTATGCGGGACGGCCGTGATTGCGTGCATGATCGCGACGACACTTGCCGGGTGTGGGTCAATCTCCGACCGCGCGCTGCATACCTCGCTGAGCGCGCTTGAAGCCAAGGCGCCGGCGGCGCCCGCGAACAGCTCGACCAAGGCAACGAACGCGTCCTGCGGCGACCCCACGGCGAGCCTGCGACCCAGAGGACCGCTGCCAGCGCCCGGCCACATGCCTGCACGCACGTTCATGCGCACCGTCCAGGACCGCGGGCGGCTGATCGTCGGCATCGATCAGAACACGCTGCTGCTCGGTTATCTGAACCCATTCAACGGTCAGATCGAGGGCTTTGACATCGACATGCTCCGTCACCTCGCCAAGGCGATCTTCGGCGATCCGGGCGCGATCGAGTTCAAGGCGATCTCCTCGGCACAGCGTATCCCCGTCATACAGAGCCAGAGTGTTGACATCGTCGCCGACGCGATGACGATTAACTGCGAGCGCGCAAAGCAGGTGGCGTTCACAACGGTCTATTACCGCGCCGGCCAGCGCATCATGGTGCCCTCCAACTCGCCTGTGCGCGGCACCCTGGATCTAGCGGGCAGGAAGGTGTGCGCGACGGTCGGATCGACCTCGATCGAAAACATCCGCAGGCTCGCTCCCCACGCTATCCCCTACCCCGTCGCGCTGCGCACCGACTGCCTAGTGGCGCTGCAGGAAGGCAAGGCGGATGCGATCTCCACCGACGATGCAATCCTGTACGGCTTTCAGGCACAGGACCCCTACACGAAGATCGTCGGTCCCAGGTTCAGCGACGAACCGTATGGCATGGCGATCGACAAGCGCCATCCCGAATTCGTGCGCTTCGTCAACGGTGTGCTTGCCCAGATGCGCAGCGACGGCACGTGGGCATCGATCTATGAGAAGTGGCTCGGCCGCATCACGCACGCCCCCGCGCCTGCGCCCCCGCAACCCCATTACCGCGACTGACATGAGCCTCCAAGAGATCGACAGGACCCTACAGCGGCTGCGCCGCGCCACTGAGGCGATCGGCGCAAACCTGATCGAGGTCGAGCTCGACCCCAACCGCGAGCTGCTCGACGCCAGCGCGCTGGAGGGCGAGAGCGCCACCCGCTGGAGCGAGGCGAGCACCACCCTGGCGCAGCTATGGCAGTGGCATGCACTACTCGAGCAGCTACTCGATCGCGCCTCGCAGCTGCGAGGCGCCCGTTTGCGCCTGCCGGCGAAGCGCCTTCAGGAACTGCGCGAGCTGCTGCAAGGGGCGTCGATCGAGCTCTCAAGCGAACGTCTGCCGCTCGAGCAGCGCCACCTTCTCGGCGGCGCGCAGGCGGCGCTGCGCTGTACTCCCGAGGAGCTACTCGAGCGCTCCTCGGCGGCGTTCGACCAGGCCAAGACCGTACTCGCGGCAGTCGGCAACGCCTGGGATGCGCTGCTGCCTCGTCTGCAAGCCGCGCGCGCGACGCTCCAGGAGAGCACCGCGCTCGGCGGCGCGCTCGGCGAGGGTGAGCCGCCGGGTCTGGATCGCGCCCGCGAGCGGCTGTCGGAGCTCACGCAGAAGCTATCGAAGGACCCCTTGTCGGTGAGCAGCAAGGAGGTTGCGGAGCTGGAGCGATCGCTGCAGGTCATCCGCGATGATCTCGACAGCCTCAACGAGATGCGCCGCGAGCTCGCCGCGAAGCTTGCGGACGCCCGCGAGCTGCTGGAGGAGCTCCGCGGCGTAGCCCGGGAGGGCGCTGACGCCCATCGGCAGGCGCTCGCCAAGATCGTCGCGCCCGCCGTCCACGAGCCGTTGAGCGTGGATGGCGCGCTTGCGAGCCAGCTTGAGGACATCGAGAGGATCGCGCACCATGGCGCTTGGCGCGAGGCGCGGGCAGTCCTCGAGCAGTGGACCACGCGTGCGCAATCGCTGCTTGAGCGGGCACGGCGGATCGCCTGCAAGAACCGCGCGCCGCTTGAGACACGCAATGAGCTGCGGGGCCTGCTCGACGCCTGCCAGGCAAAGGCAACGCGGCTCGGGTTGATCGAGGACACACAGCTGTCTGGCTTATTCGAGCAGGCGCACGACAGTCTGTATATGGCCCCAAGTGACCTGGTCAGGGCGAGCGGGCTGGTCCACCGTTACCGCCACGCGCTTTCCGAACACACACCGCCACGTGAGGTGCTGAGATGAATTGCACGCAGCCGGATTGCACCGGCGAGCTCACGGACGGCTACTGCAACGTGTGCGGCATGGCTCCGCGCGGGCGCCCCACGCCTGTCTCCCACACGCAGCCACCCGCTACGAGCGGAGCCTCGGCTGTGCGGATGCCCGGCTCGCTCACCACGCAGGTTGGTGGAACCGCCACCTCGAGCTTGAGGCGCTCGGGCACAGCACGAACGGGGACAGCCGCCCGACGCCATCTGGGCGCAGGGCTGGTGGAGGTCCCCCCTATCCCCTATCGCGACCCCGCGAGCGTGGTATTAAGCGAACCGAGTGTCGCGGAGAACCGCCGCTTCTGCGCCAGTTGCCGCGATCCGGTCGGGCGCGGACACAGCGGGTCAGCGGGGCGAGCGCAGGGATTCTGCCGCAACTGCGGCACACCGTTCTCGTTCGTCCCCAAGCTGGCGGCGGCCGATCTCGTGGCCGGTCAGTACGAGGTGGCGGGCTGTCTCGCTCACGGTGGCCTGGGGTGGATCTACCTCGCCAAGGATCGTAACGTCGCCGACCGCTGGGTCGTGCTGAAGGGCTTGCTCGACAGCAACGACCAGGACGCGATGGCAGCGGCGCTCGCCGAGCGGCGCTTTCTGGCCGAGGTCGAGCATCCCAACATCGTGAAGATCTTCAACTTCGTCGAGCATCATGGCTCCGGCTACATAGTGATGGAGTACGTCGGCGGCACGAGCCTGAAGGACGTGCTCGCCGGCAGGCGCGAGGCGGGCGGTGGCGAGCCCGACCCGCTGCCCGTGGCACAGGCGGTCGCTTACATGCTGGAGATCCTTCCGGCGCTCGGCCACCTGCACGGTGAGGGCCTGCTGTTCTGCGACTTCAAGCCCGAGAACGTCATTCAGACACGCCATTCGCTGAAGCTGATCGACCTGGGCGGCGTCTACCGGATCGACGACGAGTCCAGTCCCGTGTACGGCACGGTCGGCTACCAGGCTCCAGAGATCGCCGAGACGGGCCCCTCGGTTCCCTCCGATCTGTTCACGGTGGGGCGCACGCTCGCGGTCCTGTGCACGGACTTCAAGGGCTACCAGAGCACGTTCAAGCACACCCTTCCGCCGCAGGAGACGGTCGCGCTGTTCGCTGAGCATGACTCGCTCTACCGGGTGCTGGCGAAGGCGACCGCGCCACACCCGGACGATCGCTTTCAGTCGGCGCAGGAGCTAGCCGATCAGCTCTACGGCGTTCTGCGCGAGCTCGTCGCAGCCGAGCAGGGCAGGCCGGTCCCGGGCCCCAGCACGCTGTTCACCGGCGACCTCCGCGCCAAGCCCGATGGCCCTGACTGGCGTCTGCTTCCCTCGCCGCAGGTCGCGACCGACGATCCAGCCGCGGGGTATCTCGCGACGCTTGCCGCAACCGATCCGCAGGAGCTGACGGCGCTGTTGCGGGGCGCCCCCGAAAGAACTGTCGAGGTCGAGTTGCGCCTCGCGCATGCGCTGATCGTCGCCAGTGAGCTCGAGCAGGCAGAGGAGCTGCTCGCCGCGATCGCCGCGCGCGATCCCTGGGAGTGGCGCGTGGCGTGGCACAGGGGCACAGCCGAGCTGGCGCGCGAGCAGCCCGCCGCGGCCCGTGTGCAGTTCGACGTCGTCTACCGGTCCGCGCCGGGAGAGCTGGCTCCCAAGCTCGCGCTCGGCATATGCGCGGAGAGCGCCGGTAGGCCGGCCGACGCCGCTGCCTGGTATGAGATCGTCTCGCGCACCGACCCCGGCTATACCACGGCGACATTCGGACTCGCCCGCTGCCGGCTTGCGTGCGGCGAGCGCGTCGGCGCGCTGGCCGCGTATGAGCGCGTGCCCGAGTCCTCGAGCTCTCACATCGAGGCTCAGACGGCGAGGATCCGCTGCCTGATCGAGTGCGACAACACGCACCAGCCCAAGGTCGCCAACCTACAGGTGGCCGGTGCCTGCATCCAGGCGCTCGCGCTCGCACCCACGCAGCACGCGTCGCTTACAGCCGATCTGCTGCGCTCCGCGCTCACGCTGCTGGATGCAGAAGCGATCGGCGAGGATGCGGATGTCCAGCTGGCCGGATACCCGCTCACCGAGCACGACGTGCGGCTCGGTTTGGAGCACACCTACCGCTCGTTGGCGCGCGTCGCCGGCAGCGCCGGCGAGCGCATCGGGCTCGTCGACTGGGCCAATCGGGTCAGGCCGAGGACATGGACATGAGCCGCAGCGAAACCGTGCTTGCCTGCGGCACCTGCCAGGCCACGCTGCTGCCCGGCGACCGCTACTGCGAGCGGTGCGGCACGCGCGTCGGTACGGCGCCCAATGAGCAAACGCGCGCTGGCAGGGGCTGCGCGGCGTGCGGAGCGCCGGTGGAGGCGATCGGCGCCGAGCGCTACTGCTCGCTGTGCGGCGTGCGCCAGCGCTCGCCGCAGGACCGACAGGAGATCGACCTCATTGTCGCCGCCGGGGTGAGCGACCGGGGCCACGTGCGCCGCCGCAACGAGGACGCGCTGCACCTGCAGACGGTCGGCGAGCGCGGCGTCGCCGTGGTGATCTGCGACGGGATCTCCTCTTCACTCTCAGCGGATGTCGCAGCGCGGCGCGGCGCGGATGCTGCCGGAGCGGTGCTCGCGGAGGCGTTGCGTGGCGAGCAAGCCATGCTCGCCGAGGCGATGACCAGCGCGGTGGGCGCCGCGCAGCAGGCCGTGCTCGAGGTGCCCTGGACGTCGCGCTGCGATCGTGACGTCCCCTCGTGCACGCTTGTGAGCGCCGTGTGCCGCAATCGCGAGCTGGTGATCGGCTGGGTCGGCGACAGCCGCGCCTACTGGATCGCTGGCGAGGACTCGTGCCAGCTCACCGTCGATGACTCCTGGGCGCAGGAACAGGTCGCGGCGGGACTGCTGAGCGTGCAGGAGGCAGGCGCAGACAAGCGCGCGCATTCGATCACGCGCTGGCTCGGCCACGACGCGCCGGACGAGGAGCCGCAAATCCTCACGCTGCGACCGACCGAGCCGGGCCGGCTCGTGCTCTGCTCCGACGGGCTGTGGAACTACACGCCCGCTGCCGCCGGCCTCGCGGCGCAGCTCGATGCGCTGCCGCCCGGGACCGCTGCTATCACGGCTGCACATTCGCTCGCCGACGCCGCATTGAGCGCAGGCGGCCACGACAACATCACGGTAGCGGTCCTCAATATGGCGCCACCGGGGGAGGGATGAGCAATGACCACGTTCACCGCTGAGGCCTATCAGAACGAGTATCTGCCCGCCGACGGCGGGGAGGTCAATGCCGTAGTGACGGTCACGGCGTCGGGCGCCGCATCGGCCATCACCTCAACGCAGGCCGCGGAGGTCATCATCGTTGACGTCTCCGGGTCGATGAGTCACCCGCACGCCAAGCTGACGGCCGCGACGCGGGCCACTGCGGTGGCGATCGACTGCATCCGCGATGGCGTCATGTTCGGCGTGATCGCCGGCAACGACACGGCGACAGCCGTCTATCCACAGGAGGGAGGGCTCGTCGCAGCCTCCCCGCAGACACGGCAGGACGCCAGGCAGGCGGTGGCACAGCTGCAGGTGACGGGCGGAACGGCGATCGGCAGCTGGCTGGCGCTCGCCAATGAATTGTTCGCCGCCACCCCCGCGGCGATCCGTCACGCGATCCTGCTCACCGACGGCCGGGATGAACACGAGACCCGCACGGAGCTCGAGGCGGTCCTGGCCGATTGCGAGGGGAACTTCCAGTGCGACTGCCGCGGCGTGGGCACCGACTGGCAGGTGCAGGAGCTGCGGCGCATCGCCACCAAGCTGCTCGGCAGCGTCGACATCGTTGCCGAACCCGCCGACCTGGAAGCCGACTTTCAGGCGATGATCGAGCGAGCGATGGGCAAGGCGACCGGCGACGTGTCGTTGCGCCTGTGGACGCCGCAGGGCGCCACCGTCGCGTTCCTCAAGCAGGTGGCGCCCACGATCGAGGACCTCAGCGACCGCGCGAACGCTGTTGACACTCTCACCGCGGACTACCCCACAGGCGCATGGGGAGACGAGTCGCGCGACTACCACCTCTGCGTCCACGTCCAGGCGCGCGCCGTCGGCGAGGAGATGCTGGCTGGGCGGATCGGCTTGATGGTCGGTGGTGAAGCGGTCAGCCAGGCGCTGATCAGGGCGATTTGGACAGACGACGAGCAGCTCTCCACCCGCATCAACCGCGAGGTCGCCCACTACACCGGCCAGGCGGAGCTGGCCGACGCGATCCAGGAAGGCCTGGAGGCCCGTAAGCGGGGCGACGAGCACACCGCCACCTTCAAGCTTGGGCGCGCCGTACAGCTCGCCGCCGCCGCTGGCAACAGCGACACCATGAAACTGCTCGCAGGAGTCGTAGACGTCCAGGACGTGCATACGGGAACCGTCCGCCTCAAGCCCCGCGTGCAGGACGCCGACGAGATGGCGCTCGACACGCGCTCCACGAAGACGGTTCGCGTCAAGAAACCAGGATCATGAGCGCGACGTGCCCGCGCGGGCACCTATCCGAGACCACCGACTACTGCGACCAATGCGGCGCGCCCCTGGAGCATCGCTCACCCCCACCGCCTGCTGGGGCGCCGCAGGCGCGTGCATCAACCACGTCGCCCCCGACCGAGATTGAGGTCTCGCCGGACACGAAGCCGAGCGTGCCTGCCGAGCCTTGTCCCGACTGCCAAACGCCCCGCGTTGGCAGCGACAAGTTCTGTGAGGGCTGCGGGTACAACTTCGCCAGCGGCGAGTCCGCCGCCTCCCCTACCCCGGCTCGATCACTATCAGGCACGGCAGGAGCTTGGGAGGCTCTGGTCGAGGCGGACCGCGAGTACTTCGAGCGTACGAGTGCCGAGGAGATCGACTTCCCTTCGCACTGCCCGCCGCGCAGGTTCGTGCTCGACCAGCCCGAGATCAGCGTCGGCAGGCACAGCCCAACGCGCGGCATACGAACGCAGATCGACCTCTCGGGAGCACCTGAAGACCCCGCCATCTCGCATTTGCACGCGATCCTCCTGCGCCAGGACGACGGCTCCTACGCCGTCATGGACCCAGGATCCAGCAACGGCACCACGCTCAACGACGATCCCATGCCGATCGCACCCAACACACCCGTGCCGCTCGCCGACGGCGACCGCATTCATCTTGGCGCCTGGACCACCATCACGATCCGTTGCAGCTAGATGTGGGCGAGGACCCCAAGTAGGCTATGCACAGCAGACTGCTGGCACCCGCGTAATCATCAGTCAGAAGTCGCGGGGCGAGAGCGCGCCAGTGGCCAGGACCGTGGCCGCCAGGCGAGCGCGCTTCTCGTTCTGGGCCAACTCGCCCAGGCCGAACCGCTCGAACAGGACGCGCAGGTGCGCCTTAACAGCGTCGACACTCAGGAACACCTCATCAGCTACCTGCCTGTTGGTGGCAGGCGTAGCAAAAGCCGAGTCGCTCACCGGCCGGCACAGAGCGATGAGAATCTTGCGCTGCACCGGGGACAGAGGCACCGACTGCACCTGCGAGGACTCCCGTGCTGTGGACGCCGCGTCACGCACCCCCGGATCGTGGTAGATCAGGACCGTATCGCCAAGACACAATCGATCGCCGTCCTCCAGCGTATGACGACCGATCACCCGTGCCCCGCCCACATAGGAGCCGTTACGCGAAAGCCCATCGTCGACGAACGTCCACTGGGCTCCCACACGCTCGAGGAGCGCGTGCACACGTGAGACCTTGGAGTCATGGGCAAGCGGAATGTCGCACTCGCCGTGACGGCCGATCGTCGCCCGCCAGATACCGCCAGGAAGCTCGAAGATCTGCTGGCTTCCATCGCATGCTCGTGCATGGAGGAACGGCTGGCCGGCGCGTTCGGCGGCGATCAGAGCCTTCAGGTCAGCCGCTGTCTGCGCTGCCGTTGGTGGCGTGGTGTCAGGCATCAGCGCAGGTCAATGTACCTCTCAGCTGAGACCAAGGGAGGAAACCGCGACCTCGGCTAGGCGTCTTTGGAGAATCCTTTTCGCGACGGCAGGCCTCTCATCTACGTGTCGACACTCCGTCGGCCAAAACGGGAGGCTCATCATGACCATTGCCGTCTTGCGCAAAACATCCACCTATCTGGCCGTCTTCGGCCTTGCCGTCCTCGGCCTGTCGGTCACAGCTGCGGCAGCGCCGACGATCACGTTCAAGACAACGGCCATTCCGATTCCGGGCTTCCCCGGTACCGGCAACATCCTCGGCGCGGGCACCGCGATCCAGGTTGAAGGCGCGATCTCGGGGACCGAATACGGCGGCTTCCCGCCGCCGCTCACTGGGGTCAAGTTCTACGCGCCGGCAGGCACGACGCTGCACCCGCAGGGCTTCGCCACCTGCGCGCCGAGCGTGATCGAACAGAGTGGGCCCGAACCGTGCCCGCAGAAATCGATTGCGGGCCCGAAGGGCTATGCGACCGGCGTCGTGAGCTTCGGCAGCGAACGCGTGGAAGAGACGGCGTCGGTGCAGCCGTTCTTCGCCCCCGGCGCCAACCTGGAGTTCTTTGTGGACGGCAAGACGCCGGTCTCGCTCGAAATCCTCGCGGCGGGCCACGTCGCCAGCTCCTCCCCGCCGTTCGGCCTGGAGTTCTCAGGCGTTGTGCCGCTGATCGAAACGGTGCCCGGAGCGCTCGATGCGTCGCTCGAGAAAGGCGCTATCAGGGTCGGCGCCGCGTACAAGCAGGGCAAGAAGACGATCTCCTACATCACGGTGCCGAAGAAGTGCCCGAAGGGAGGCTTCCCAGTAAAAGTAGAGCTGAGCTTCCTCGGCGGTGCGACCGCGCAAGCCCTGTACAAGATGCCATGTCCCAGAAAGTAGGCTCACTATGACCATCGCCATCTATCTCGTGGCAGCCGCGGTCGTTATCTGTGGCTGCCTCCTCTTCCTCATCAGAGTCCGTTCTCGTGGTTAGCCGCTCCGGTTGGTCCTGGCCCAGTGAGCAGGTCATCAGCGCGGCCCAGCAGGGTGATCCCGGGGCGATCGCGACACTCGTCTGCGGCTCGCATGCACATGTGCAGCGCTTCGCCCACACTCTCTGCTCAACGCCCGAGGATGCGGAAGACGCGGCGCAGGAGGCTCTGATCGTCCTGTATCGAAAGATCGGGACACTGCGCGCCGCCGCGGCGCTCGCAGCATGGATGTTCCAAATCGTGCGCAATGAGTGCATCCGCAGAGCACGGGTCGCATTCCGCAGACCCATTTCTGCTGCCATGGTCGAGCCCTCCGCCGAAGACGCTGCCCTCGCCCGCCTGGAGATCGAGCGGATCGTCGACTCCATCGCAGGGCTCCCTCCGGACCAGCGCGCTGTGCTCGTTCTACGCGACATCCAGGGTCTATCAGGAGCAGCGACGGCTCAGGCGCTGGGCCTCAGCCGTGCCGCGATGAAGTCACGCTTGCATCGCGGACGCGAAACACTCCGCTCACGACTCACTCTCCCGCAATAACGAACGCCACTTCGTCCACATAGCACCAGCTCCAGCTCTCGCCGGGCTCCAGGGAGCGGATGACCGGATGGCTGGTCTCGGCGTAGTGCTTGGAGGCGTGCTGGTTGGGAGAGTCATCGCAGCACCCGACTTTGCCGCAGGACTCACACATGCGTAGATGAACCCAGCGCCCCCCGATCTTCAGGCACTCCTCGCACCCCAAGACGGGTCCGCTGGGCTCGGTGATTGTGATCTGATCCAGATGCGCGCAAGTTGCCATTTGATCCTCCGTCAGGTGTCGAGCGACGCGATCACGCGCCGGGTGAGGTTGTCTGAAGGTGCAGTTCGCGGGCCAGCTCGCCGAACAGCTCGCTGAAGGTCGGGAACTGGATGATGCTGTCGGCGAGCACCGCGAGCGGTATCCGCGCCTTGACGGCCAATGCCGCCTGGTGGATCCACTCACTGGCCAGTGGTCCGATGGACCAAGCTCCGAGCACGATCTTGCGCTCGGGATCAGCCACCAACCCGAGGTGACCCCGCAGGCCGCAGCCGTATGTCTCGGTGCGGTCGATCGTGCTCAGATCGGCCTGGGCGGTAAGCAGATCATCGTGCTTAGCGTCGGGGACGAGGCCCACGCAGGCAACCTCGGGATCCCCGAATACAACACGCGGGATTGCGCTGTAGTCGGCCCGCGCCTGCTCGCCAAGTATGTCGGTGGCGGCGATCCGCGACTGATAAGCGGCGACGTGCGTAAAGGGAGCGATTCCGGTGACGTCACCGATCGCCCAGATCCGCTCCGCCGCCCGGCAGCACTCGTTGACCTCGATGCCCCGCTGGCCGCACCTGACCCCAGCCTCCTCCAAACCGAGGTCCTGCAGACGGGGCCTGCGGCCAGTAGCGACGACGAGCCGCTCTGCCGCGATCTCCTCCCCTCCCCGCAGCAGCAGCGAAACCCGGTCTGGGCCACCGGTCTGGGTTGCAACGGACTCGGCCTGCGCGCTCGTGCGCACCGCAATCCCTTCGGCGCCCAGCAGCTCGGCGAGCAGCTCGCCGATGCTGTGATGCTCGCGCTCGAGCAGCCGCGCTTCGGCGTGTATGAGGGTCACCTGTGACCCAAAACGCCGCAACATCTGCGCCAGCTCGATCCCCACCGGGCCCCCGCCCAGGACGATCGCCGAGGCGGGCACCTCGCGCAGGCTGGTCGCCTCGCGGTTGGTCCAGTAGTCGATATCGGCGAGTCCGGGCAGGTCGGGGATCGCCGGGGTTGTGCCGGTGGCGAGGACGATGTTCTCGGCAGCGAAGTCCTTTCCATTCACGGATACCCTTCCGGGCGCCGCGATCCGTCCCCGCCCGCGCAGCACAGCGATACCCGTCTTTTCGGCTGCCGCGGCCTTGGCCGAGTCATCGAGCCCCGAGTTCATGTAGTCGCGGTAGTCCACCACCGCGGGCCACTCGATCGTGCCCTGCCTCACGCCGGCCACGCGACGATCCGCGGCGAGCGCCTCGCCGGGACGCAGCAGCGTCTTGCTGGGGATGCAGGCCCAGAAGGGGCACTCACCCCCAACCAACTCAGCCTCTACCATCGCCACCCGCTGACCGGCCTTCGCAAGCGCGCCTGCCGCACCGCGCCCGCCGGGTCCGGCGCCGATGACGATCGTCTCGTAGCGGTTTGGATGCTGAGAAGTGGACACCAAAGGCCTTTACCCGCCGGCACAAGATACCCTCACATGGCCCTACGATCGGCCAGACCACGGGGCCTCGCGATCATCAGCCCGCCGCGCGAGCTTGACCTATCAGCCAGCCCGCAGGCTTGCGGTCAGGATCCCATCGTGCACGTGTTCGCCTCTATCGCGCCCGCCTGCGAGCAGGATGTGGCCCCCAATAGCCACAGCGGCGAGGTCCGAGAGCGCCTGTGGCAACACGCCTGCGCTCGCTACCGCGCCGCTGGGCGAGATCGCGAGGATGCGCCGCGTCTGGCCATTCAACGCGGCGCTGCGCCCACCGAAGACGAACATCGTGCCGTTCAACACCGCCGCTGAGGCGTGTGTAAGCGGCTGGGGCAGGTGGCCAATGGCCCTGACCTGGCCGCTGTGAGGGTCGAAGCGGTAGACGTCTGTGCTGGCGGCGACACCGCTGGTGCCGCCCGCGATGAGCAGCTGCCCGCCCAGCTCGCCGATCGCCGCGTAGCGCAGAGGCTTGGGGAGCATGCCGGCCACATGCGCCGCGCCGGCGCCCGGACGCCAGGCGAGAATGGTGCGCAGCGGTTCCTGGCCGGTGTAGCCGCCGACGACATAGACCGTGCCGGCGATCGTCGTCGCCGCGACGTCCGAGGCGGGCGTCGGAAGGCGCCCGGCAGGCTGCGCCACGCCGCTGCTCGAGATCCGCTGGATGCCGGCGTAGGAGCTGAGATCGCCGCCGCCAAAGAGATATGCCTGCCCTCCAATCGCGCTCGCGCAGGCGTCGTGCAGCGCGCTTGGCAGGGCACCCACCCTGGTTGCCTGCGCACCATTCACGCTCACGATGTCCGCGACCGAGGTGTCACTTGAGCCCAGGCCACCGATGAGCAGCGCGCTTGTCGGGCCAGTCGCAGCTACAGCGGCATCCTGCACCGGCGCCGGCAGGCGACCGCTCGGCACCACCGCGAGCTTCGCAGTGGACGCCGTGGCTGGCGTGTTGCCAGACCCACTTGCCGTGCGCGCGGACCCTGCGGTGCTGGCATGATGCGAGCCGCTGCCCCCAGAGGCGACAGCCACGAGCGCGATCGCGACGACGCTCAGCGCCAGCGCCGCCAGCGCACCTCGCCGGCGGCGCACGCGCCGCTCGCGGGCAGCCCGACGGCGCGCCGCGAGCTCGGGGCTTAGGTGGCTGCTTGTGGATGGACTCATATGCTCAGTGGGCATTCTGGGGTCGCCTTGGCCATCGCTCACGAGGCCCGCACGCGCTCGCGGGTACACAAACGCCGCTCATGGGTGCACAACCGCGGCGTAGTCCGGGCCGCCGCGCGGACCGGCCGGAACGAAATCCATGCCATCCGGCGTATTGAGGTAGTTGTAGCCGGTTCCCGGATGGTCGGTGTGCCCGTACTGCCAGACGATCCTATTGGTGCGCGGATCGATGACCAGTACCCGCTGGCGATAGTCGTCGTTGACAGCGATGTCCCCGTTGGGAAGCGCCATCGCCAACGAGGGGTGGTCTAGGCGGCCGTAGCCCTGAGACGGGCCGTAGCGCCAGCGCACGTGGCCGTGACGATCGATGATCAGGACGTGCCCGGGGCTTGAGTAGTCGGCCACCAGGATGTGCCCGCCCGGCAGCGGCTGGGGATCGGAGGGATAGCTGACGGGCGCCTGAAATGCGAACACCAGCCTGCCGTCGGGTCCGATCTCGTCAATCCAGTTGCCCGGGATCTCGCTGACGAGCACGCCTCCGCCCGGCACGGGCGTGTCGCCGTTGACGGGACCGAAGTACCGCGGCGGGTCGTGGCGGCAGACACTCGAATGGCCATATTGCCGCACGATATGTCCGGCCTTGATGAAGAGGATGCGGCAGTTGTAGGCGTCCGCCACGGTGAAAGAGCCGTCGGGCAGGGCGTAGGCGTCGTCGGGGGTGTGCAGGTGCGTACGATCCGGGCCCAACTGCCCGGGATGACCGAACAGCACCTGCAGGCTGTGGTCGGCAAGACCCACCTGGACGATCGCGTGATTGTCCTCCTCGTTGGCGATCAACGCCTGTCCCCCCGGCACAACGAAAGTGTCATCGTTGTAAACCAGCGCTCGCCCCGCCGCCAGATCGGCGGGTGTGGGGTAGCGGAACACGGTCTTGCGCTGGGGATCGACGACGAGAATGCGGTTGTTGCCGCGGTCGGCGATCAGGAGATAGCCGGGTAGGCCGGGGAGTTTCGAGGCGGCCTCATACGCGGCGGCCGTCGTGGGTTGAGAGCCGACCACGTTCTGGGGCGCCCACAGCGCGGCCAGACCACCGAACCTGGCCGGCGCCAGCGGTCCACCCGGCACGATCGTGCCGGCCTGCCCGCCGGGACCGCTTGCCGCACGGCGATGCGAGGAGCCACTCCCCGAGCTTGCGATGAGCACCGCGATCACGATTGCGGTGCTCATCGCCACCGCGGTGGCCCAGCGTTGTCGGCGCAAGCGCCGGCGATTCGCCGCCCGCTGTCTTTCGCGAGTGCTCGCCATCCACTATGCGGGGGTCAACAGCCAGATAGTCAGGGGTTCGCCGAGGAAGCCTGTCTGCTTGAAGGAGCGCACCATATACCTGCGCGCGCCCACCCGCGCACAGCCCGCGGGCGCCAACAACAGCCTCTGGGCGGCGGGCAGCAGCGTGCGCACCCGTCCGCTGGCGCTCCGCACGACCACTTCGGTCCTGTCAAGTCTGTGCTCGAGCTTGATGAAGCCGATGATGTCCTGGATCGTTATCTGAACCCGGCCCAGGCTCCTGCCCCTGCGGTCGCGCAGTTCCCTTTCCGAGCCCGCCACATCAAAAGATGACGGCCAACCGTCCACGAGCACCCGCGATCCCCGCAGCAGCCTGATGCGCGTCACGTGTTTGACGATCTGGCTGTGCTGCAGGCGGCCTACCTCCGCTCGCGCAGCGGCCAGGTTGCCGCTGCTCAAAGCATTCAGCAGGACGTGGTCGTGCGCTATGTAGCGCAGATCGGCGTGAATGGCCGAGCCCCGCGACTCGATCCGAAAGCGCCGCATTGCCCCGCGCAACACAGCACGGGCGCGTGCGGCCGCGGCGGGAGTGGGACAACCGCGAGCACTGTGAGCCTGAGCGCCCGCGATCTGACTCTGCTGCGCCGGCGCCAGGGAGGCAATGTGCGCCGGCGGAGCGGGCGCCGCTGCACCGCAGGCAGACAGGCCGATTGCGATCCCCAGGAAAGCAACCGCGACACAGCCCACACGGGGACCGGCTGCTTTCAGGCTCGTAGAGGCAACGTTCATAACCTGGCAATGCTCATGCAGGGGCCTAACGCATCTTGAAAGAGCTAATGAGAATCCGCTTAGCGCGATCGATGCGACCTAGCGCGATTGATTTGAGGTATGGAGCTAGGCTCTCTGTGAGCGCGCCTTAGCCACCAGCTCTACGCGAGGAGAGAAGATGTCCACACCCCAGTCCCAGACAGATTCACCTTCCTCCGCAGCACCGCTGCCGAGCTGGACGTTCGAGCCTGGGCACACCGAGGCGGGCTTTCGTGCGCGCCACATGATGGTCACGTGGGTGCACGGCCTGATCAAGGACGTGCACGGCAAGCTCCACCTGGATTGGGAGCGGCCTCTGGAGGCCACCTTCTTCGGGGAGATGGACGCCACCAAGCTGTGGACCGGCGAGCCCGACCGCGACGCGCACCTGCGCAGCGCCGACTTCTTCGATGTCGAGCACCACCCGAAGATCACCTTCAAGGGGCGCCTGACCGAGCGCACCGGAGATACCGCCTTCAAGGCCGTGGCGGACCTTACGATGCGCGGGGTCACCCGTCAGGTGCCGATGGACGTGATCTACCTCGGTCAGTGGAAGACGCCTTTCTGGGTCGGCGATGAGAACAAGGGACTGCTCACGCGGATCGGCTTCGAGGCCAAGACCCGCATCAACCGCCACGACTTCGGCATCTCCTGGCAGGACCACATCCCTGGAGGCGGCGTGGTCGTCAGCAACGAGATCGACGTCACGCTCGACATCGAGGCGATCCTCGACGCCGACCTGGAGGCGACGGGAGCGATCGAGTACTACAGGGCCGACAATCCGGGATAAGCTCCAGACACGGGGAGAGGGCTCGAGCGACTGCACGGCGCCGCGATGAGTTTCACGCCGCCCCGCGGTCATAGGCGTAGTTCGTATTCATCTGGCGCCGGTCGCCGGCGTGGAAAGGAAAATCGGAATGGCATCGCTCACCCGCTGGGTTCTGACCCACAAGCGCACCGTCGTCATCTTCTGGCTGGTCCTGACCCTCGTGGGCATGGCCTCAGCCGGCTCGGCAACTAAGTCCCTGAAGCAGAAGTTCTCCGTGCCCGGCAAGGAAGGCTGGGTGGTCAACCAGCAGATCGCGCACGACTTCCACGGCACGGGCGGCAACAGCGCCCCGCTGCTGCCGGTCGTCACGCTGCCCGCCGGGCAGTCAGCGAGTGCCCCCGCTGTGACGGGCGAACTGCGCGCGCTGGAAGCGCGTATCGAGCGCACGCTGCCCGGCGCGCGCCTGGCGGGTTACGCCAGCACGCATAACCCCAGCTTCATCTCCAAGGACGGGCGCACGACCTTCATCGTCGCCTATCCCCCGCCGGATCCCAACCAGCCCTTCGGCGATAACCCCAATGCAGCCAAGAAGACGACCGCCGCGCTGGCGGGCGCGACCGTGGCCGGCGCGCCCGTGCACGTGACGGGCTTCGACGCGCTCTCCGTTCAGAGCGGCGGCGGCAACGGCCCCGGCGTGCTCGTGGAGGCGCTGCTGGGCGGCTTTGGCGCGTTGCTCGTGCTGGCTTTCGTCTTCGGCTCGTTCCTGGCGATCGTGCCGATCATGATGGCGGTCGTCTCGATCCTCACCACCTTCCTGGTGGTATGGGGCCTGACGACTATCACCGAAGTCTCACCGATCGTGCAGTTCCTGATCGCGCTGATCGGGCTGGGCGTGTCGATCGACTATGCGCTGCTCGTCGTGGTTCGCTGGCGCGAGGAGCGCGCCCACGGCCTGGAGGGCGAGGAGGCCGTGCAGCGCGCGATGGAAACGGCCGGACGCGCAGTCCTATTCAGCGGCTCGACCGTCGCGATTGGCCTGTTGGCGCTGGTCGCGCTGCCGCTCCCCTTCCTGCGCTCGGTCGGCTACGGCGGCATGCTGATCCCACTGATCAGCGTGATCGTCGCCACCACGCTGCTGCCTGTGATCCTCAGCAAGCTTGGCCCAAGGCTCGACTGGCCACACGTGCGCAACGACGATAAGGCCAGCCGCTCCTGGACCAACTGGGCACAGCTAGTCGTGCGCCGCCGCTGGCTGGCGGCGATCGGTGCGGCTGCCGTCCTCGCGGCGCTCGTACTCGCGGCCACAGGTCTGCAGCCAGGTCTGCCCAACGTGAACACGATCGCCAAGCAGGGCGATGCCAAGCAGGGCCTGCTCGCGCTGGAGTCCTCCGGCATCGGCTCGGGGGCGCTGCTGCCCAACGAGGCGCTCGTCGAAGGCTCCACCTCACCTGAAGCGGTCGCGCAGGCGCTCGCCTCCGTGCCGGGTGTACACGGCGCGGTGGCTCCCACCTCGCCGCAGTGGCGCCACGCAGGGGCTGCGGTGGTCGACGCCTTCTCGGTCCCCGATGGCTCCTCCTCCAGCGGTCGCGACACGCTCGATCGCATCCGCACGACGGCGCATGCCACTGGCCCCGAAGTGCGCCTGGGCGGGCTGGCCGCGCAGAACGAGAACTTCATCGAAGCCGTCTACGGCAACTTCCCACTGATGATCGCGCTGATCGCCGTCATCACCTTCATCCTGCTCGCGCGCGCGTTCCGCTCACTGCTACTGCCGCTCAAGGCGGTGGTGCTCAACGTGATCAGCGTCGCCGCCGCGTGGGGCGTGCTCGAGCTGGTGTGGCAGCGTGGTCACGGGTCGAGCTTCATCTGGGGCATCGCCGCCACCGGCTCGGTCACTGCCTGGATCCCGCTAATGGTATTCGCCTTCCTATTTGGGCTCTCGATGGACTACGAGGTGTTCATCCTGGCGCGCATGCGCGAGGAGTACGACGCCACCGGCTCGACCGACACTGCGGTGGTGCGCGGCATCGGGCGCACCGGCCGGCTGGTGACCAGTGCCGCGCTGATCCTGTTCCTGGCCTTCGTCTCGCTCGCCTCGGGACCGGAGACGGAAATCAAGGTGCTGGCGACCGGGCTGGCTGCCGGCATCCTGCTGGATGCGACGATCATCCGCGCACTGCTGGTGCCGGCTGTGATCTCGCTGTTCGGGCGCTGGAACTGGTGGCTGCCCCACCTGCCAGCGCGGATCCTGCGGGTCGAGCCCTCGCTGCCGCCGCGGGTGGCGCCCAGCGAGGGCTCGGGATGAGGCCAGCGCGGGATTGTGTTGAGGACCGTGAGCGACCCAAGCAACGGATTGTGGTGAAACGATGAGCGAGCAAGGCAATGGCATCGAAGTCGAAGGCCTGATTAAGGACTTCAAGGGCGGCGTGCGCGCGGTCGATGGCATCGACCTGCAGGTGGCGCCGGGAGAGATCTACGGCTTCCTGGGGCCCAACGGCGCGGGCAAGTCGACAACCCTGCTGGTGCTCACCACGCTGTTGCCGCCGACAGCCGGAACGGCGCGCGTCGCCGGGCTGGATGTTGTGCACCACGGCCCCGAGGTACGCCGCGCGATCGGCGCCTCGCTGCAGGAGTCCGCCCTCGATCCGTTCCTCACCGGTCGTGAGCACATGCGCCTGCAGAGTGCCCTGCACGGTCTGCACAAGACCGAACGCGACGCCCGCGGGCAAGAGCTGCTCGATCGTGTCGGGCTCAGCGACGCCGCCGACCGCAAGGTCGGCGGCTACTCGGGCGGCATGAAGCGGCGTCTGGACCTGGCGCTAGCGCTGGTGCATCATCCGCGCCTGCTGTTCCTCGATGAGCCCACCACCGGCCTCGATCCCCAGAGTCGCGCCGCGCTGTGGGACGAGGTGCGCCGGCTGGCAAACGACGGTGTGACGGTCTTCCTCACCACGCAGTACCTCGAGGAGGCCGATGTGCTCGCCAATCGCGTGGGGATCATCGACCGCGGCAAGATCGTCGCCGAGGGCACCCCGAGCGAGTTGAAGGCCGGCATCGGACGCCCCAGCGTGGAGGCCATCCCCCACGATCCCGGAGACCGCGAGCGCCTAGCGGCGGTGCTGCGCCGCTTCGGCGAGGAGGCCGCCGCCTCCAGCAACGGCGTAGCGGTAAGGCTGCCCGAAGGCGTAGGTGATTTGGCCGAGATCGTGCGCGCACTGGACGCCGAGGGTCTGCGTGTGGCCGATCTGCGCCTGCACTCCCCCACGCTCGATGACGTCTTCCTAGCCAAGACTGGACGCTCACTGGAGGGCGCGGCGGACAACGGCCAGGACGACCGCGAGCAAGTCCCCGCCGAGCCTATCTCGGCATGAGCCCCGAACCTCTTCACTCCGTCCGTATGAGCTCTGCGCTCTTCACCCAGGTCGGCGTCCTCGCCAGGCGCTCGATGCTGAAGACCCTGCGCCAGCCTTTCCAGATCTTCCCAATCATCTTCTTCCCCGCGATCCTGCTGGCGGTCAATGCCAGCGGCCTGCGCGCCGTCACGCGCCTGCCCGGCTTCCCAACCCACTCCTACGTGTCCTTTGCGATCGCCGTGGCCTTCGTGCAGGGCGCCATGTTCTCGCTCATCAACACCGGCACCAACCTCGCCGAGGATATCGAGAGCGGCTTCTTCAATCGCCTCGCGCTCACGCCCCTGCGGCGGCTCTCGCTGATCGGAGGGCTGCTTGTCGGGATAGCCGCGCTGGGAGCCATCCAGTCGCTGGTCTACATCCTCATCGGCCTGATCGCCGGCGCGCATCTGCAGGCCGGGTTCGCGGGTGCGCTCGTGGTCGTGGCGCTGGGCTCGCTGGCCGCTGTGGCCTTCGGCGCATGGGGGTGCGTCGCCGCACTGCGCACAGGCTCGGGGGAGGCCGTGCAGGGCCTGTTCCCGCTCTTCTTCGTGTTCATCTTTCTCTCCTCCAGCAACCTGCCCCGTCAGTTGCTGAAGACCGGCTGGTTTCACACCGTGGCCACCTGGAATCCGATCTCCTATCTGATCGAGGGCTTTCGCAGCCTCTTCATCTTCGGTTGGGATGGCACTGCGCTGCTGCGTGGCTTCGCCGTGGCAATTGGCCTCTTAATCCTTGGTTTGGTTGGTGTCACAGCCGCCATGCGCACGAGGCTTCAGCGCACATGAGCGGCTCCTCGCCTGCGCGTGGTGGGATCTGGCGGATCGCCCTGGCTATCGCCTGGCGCAGTCTGCATACCTATGTGCGTCGTCCCGACCTGTTCGTCCCCTCGCTCGTGTTTCCGCTTGTCTTCTTTGCCAGCTTCGCCGGCGGCCTTTCGGCCGTGGGCTCAATCCCGGGATTTCACTTCCCCGCCGGCTATACGGCTTTTCAGTTCGTGTTCGTGCTGATTCAGTCGGCCATGTTCGGCGGACTTTTCACCGGCTTCAGCCTCGCCTTCGACTTCGAGAGCGGCTTTGCGCGGCGCCTGATGCTCGCCGCCGGCGATCGCCGCGGCATCGCGCTGGGCTACGCCCTTGTCGCGCTTACACGCACTGTCATCACGCTCACCTTCGTCACCACGGTGGCGCTGATCACAGGCATGCGCATCACCGGCAGCGGCATCGATATGTTCGGCCTCTACGGCCTGGCGCTGCTGCTCACGCTGATCGGTTATGGCTGGGCGGCTGGCGTCGCCTTTCGCTTTCGCTCGATCCAGGCCGGTCCATTGATGCAGACCCCGATCTTCCTGATCCTGTTCCTGGCGCCCGTGTATGTCCCGCTCAGTCTGCTCAGCGGCTGGATCCATGCGGTCGCAAGCATCAATCCCGCGACCGCGTTTCTCGACGGCGGCCGCGGGCTGATCTCCGGCGTGCCCGATCACACAGCGCTGGCGTTCGCGTGCGCACTGGGTTTCATCGCCCTGGCCGCGATCTGGACCCTGAGAGGGTTGCGCGCAGCCGAGCGCGCGGGGTAGCGCCACGCTGCGCCTGAGCGATGCCACACCCCCAGCCCGGTGCTATTGTTAACCTGATGGCTAACAACATGCTCCTCGACCGCACCTTCGCGGCGTGCTCGCATCCGATCCGGCGGGGGATCCTGGAGCGGCTGGCAGCGGGCGAGATGACCGTGGGGCAGGCCACCCGTGACTTCGGCGTGTCCAAGCCGGCGATCAGCAAACACCTGAAGGTCCTGGAGGAGGCCGGCGCGATCGTGCGCGTCATCGATGGCCGCACGCATCGCTTGCGCCTCGAGGAGGGTTCCCTCGATGACGCCTATTCCTGGATGACCCATCAGCGTGAGTTATGGGAGCGCAAGCTGGACACCGTCGAGCGCTACCTGCGCGAGCAGCGCGAAATGAAACCCACTCCAAAGGAGCCAAAGTGAGCGAGCTGTCTGCCACAGACCTGCGGCTGGAGCGCACCATCGACGCCTCCGTCGAGGAAGCCTTCGACGCCTGGACCAACCCCGAGGTGCTGCGCCGCTGGTGGGCCGCAAACCCCACCTGGGTGACACCGGTTGTGGAGGTCGATCTGCGCGTTGGCGGTCACTACCGCCTCTCGATGGAAGATCCCGCGACCGGCACTACGCATACCGTGAGCGGCGAATACCGCGAGGTGCGGCGCCCCGAGCGGCTCGTCTACAGCTGGTGCTGGGAGGGCAGCGACGGACAGCCTGAGGAGCACACGAGCACGGTGACCGTCGAGTTCCTCAGCGAGGGTGAGCGCACGACGATCGTGCTCGAGCACACCAATCTTGCCTCTTCGGAGTCACGCGACCGGCACCGCGAGGGCTGGATCGCGTGCTTGCAGAACCTCCAGGCCCGTGGAATTTCCGCTGGAGCCTTGGAGTCACAGTGAGCGACGTCGCGACGACGCTCAGCAACACCGTTCCCTGAAGACCAACCATCCAACCAGAGGAGAAGCAAAACGATGGCCAATTACGTGTTCGCATACAAGGGTGGATCGATGGCGGCTACGGACGCCGAGCGTGAAGCGGCGATGGCAGCATGGGGCAATTGGTTCGGCAGCCTCGGCCAGGCGGTCGTGGAGGCCGGCAACCCCTTTGGCGCCTCCACGTCGGTGAGCGCCAACGGCAGCAGCGGCCAGGCCGGCAGCCTCAGCGGCTACTCGGTCATCGCCGCCGACGATCTCGCCGCCGCGGCCGAGCTCGCCAAGGGCTCGCCGGTGATCGCCGGCGGTGGCAGCGTCGAGGTGTACGAGACCATCCAGGTGATGTAGTCGCAGCGCACGTCACGGCAGTGAGCGTTCACAGCCGTGCACCAGATACCTCCGCGGGTGCGTGCACTGCGCACCCGCGGAGCACTCTGCACGATGCGCACCTCCGCGGACGGAGCGCTCTGCACGATGTGCATCGCGCGGAGAGTAGTCTGGCCGCTGAGCGCACGAGCACATGAGAACGCGCAACCGGCTCATCACAATTCCCATCAGCCACTACTGCGAGAAGGCGCGCTGGGCGCTGGATCGCGCAAGTGTTGACTATCGCGAGCACGCACACGTGCAGGCGATCCACCGCTTCGCCACCCTGCGCGCGGGAGGCGGCCTGACCGCTCCTGTGTTCGTTTCCCCCACCGGCGTGCTGGCTGAGTCTGCCGACATCTTGGCGTGGGCCGATGCTCAGACCCCGCCCGAGCTCGCGCTGTACCCGCAGGACCCCACGCTCGCCAGCGAAGTACGGCGGCTGGAAGCGGACTTCGATGAACGTCTGGGACCGCACTCGCGACGCTGGATGTACCAGCACCTGCGCGGCCGCCGCGATCTCGCTCTGCGCTACGGCTGCGTCGGGATTCCCCGCTGGGAGCAGGCGACCCTGCGCGGCGCCTATCCAGCGATCATCGCGATCGTGGCCAAGGTGCTAGACGTCAACCCCGCGAGCGCGGCAGAATCGGAGATCGAGGTGCGTGCCATCTTCGACGCGGTCGGCGAGCGCCTAACCGATGGCCGGCGCTACCTCTGCGGCGAGCGGTTCACAGCCGCGGACCTCACCTTTGCGGCGCTTGCCGCGCCAATGCTGATGCCCGCCGAGTACGGCGTACCGCTGCCGCAGCCGGAGGAGATACCACCATACGCTGCCTCCGTGGTGCGCGAATTGCGCGCTCATCCGGCCGGCACTCACGCGCTTGGGATATTCGCGAGCGAGCGTCGCCGGTAGCGTAGGGCTGGTGGCGCGCCCCGCTCTGCCTGCCCTGCTGCTTGCGACCCTGCTCGCGCTGTGGCTGCTGTGGCTCCCCCCCAGCCCCGATCTGGCGGGCCAGGTGTATCGCATGCACCTCTTCGCCATCGAGGGGTTCTCGCTGTGGGACAACAACTGGTACGGCGGTCACTACCTGCTCGGCTACAGCCTGCTGTTTCCACCGCTGGCCGCGCTCTTGGGCCTGCGCCTGTTGGGCGCCGGCGCTGTGCTGGCATCCACGCTGATCTTCGCGCAGCTCGCGCGTATGCGCTTCGGCTCGCGCTGGACAGCGGCCACGACGCTGTTCGCGTTAGGCGCCGTTGGCGACCTGTATATCGGGCGCATCACCTTTGCCCTGGGCGTCAGCTTCGGGCTAGGCGCAGTGCTGGCCGCGACGCGCGAGCGACGCTGGGTGACAACCCTCCTCGCTTTGGCCTGCGCGGCGGCCAGTCCCGTGGCCGGCCTGTTCCTCGCCTTGGCGGCGGCAGCGGATCTCATCACCAATCGCGCCATTGCGCGCGCCGCCGCGCTCGCGCTGCCCGCGCTCGCGCTGATCGTGGCGCTGGCTGCGCTTTTTCCCGAAGGGGGGCAAGAGACCTTTGCTTTCTCCTCCTTGCTGGCTGCGGGCGGGCTCTCAGCACTGGTCCTGTTGCTATTGCCCCCGCGCGAGCGCCTGTTGCGTACTGGACTCGCGCTGTATCTACTAGCGCTTGTGCTCGCCTACCTGGTGCCCTCGCCGATGGGCAGTAATGCCGTGCGCCTCGGCGTCCTCTTCACGCCCGCCATCCTCGTGGGCAGCCTGAGAATCCAGGATGTGCGCCACACCGCCGCCCGCCTTGCGCTGGGCATGCTCTGTCTGGGACTGGTGTCTTGGCAGCTCAACGGTCCGGTGGCGCAGTCGCTGCAAGCTTCAAGCGATCCCTCCACCCAGCTCGCCTACTATCAGCCCGCGATCCGCTATCTCGATGCCCGCGCCGACGGCGGGCCGCTGCGGATCGAGGTGCCCTTCACGCGGTCGCACTGGGAGGCCACAATCCTCGCTCAGCACTTCGAGCTCGCCCGGGGCTGGGACCGCCAGCTCGACATACGCTACGACGGCCTCTTTTACCGTCCACAGCTGAGCGCGAGCGCCTATCGTGCGTGGCTCACACAGACCGGCACGCGCTTCGTCGCGCTCTGCGACGCGCCCCTTGACTTCTCAAGTCGCCAAGAGGCAACGCTGATACGCCGCGGTCTGCCCTATCTGCACGAAGTGTTCACAGCAGCGCACTGGCGCATCTACGCCGTGCAGGGTGCGCTACCACTGGCCACGGGACCGGGGCGACTTACGGCAATCGAACCCACCGGCTTCACTCTGCATGCTGCCGCACCCGGCAATTTCTTGGTGCGCATCCACTACACCCCCTACTGGCGCCTGGCCTCCGGCAACGCAAGTATCGGCGAAGACCCAGGGGGTTGGACACGTGTCAGCACCGATCGCCCCGGCACGATCGCGCTAAACGCACGATTGTGATCCGCCGCGCGCGGCGCAATGCTGTGCGCAGTGTCCTCCGCCACGGCACCTCGGTCGGTGCAGCACCGCTATGGCCTCGTGCTGCTGCTCACCGTCATCGCAGTGGTAGACGTCATCATCGCGCCCGACACACCCCTCAGCCGCGGTATCGGCGTGCTCTTACAGGGGACCGTGCTGCTAGTCGTCATCGCCACCGCGCGCGGGAGCCGCGCCGTGAGGAGGGTCAGGGCGATTGCCGCGGCCGGCGTGCTACTCGCCCTGGCCGTGGGCGTGGCCACTTCGGTCATCTCGCCCAAACTGGGTTCGAGCCTCGCTGGGATCGCCATCGTCGCGGTGCTCGTGGAGCTGGTGCGCGGCGTGGGGCGTCTGATTCGCGCGCAGGGCGTGACTTTGCAGGCGGTCGCGGGCGCGCTGGCGATCTACATGCTCGTTGGCCTCACATTCGCTCTCATGATCGGCTTCATCGCCTATATCGGCCCGGCATATTTCGCCCAGGGCAACCCCCAGCCGCTTAGCCAGCAGGTCTATTTCAGCTTCACCACAATGACCACGACCGGCTACGGCGACCTCACGCCGGCCACGCGTGTCGGGCGGGCCGTATCGGTGCTGGAGATGCTCATCGGCCAGATCTACCTCGTCACTGTCATCGGGCTGCTCGTTGGCAATTTCAACCGCCGCTCCGCCCGTGCCGATAACGCTCCCAGCGCTTGAGATCTACCAGTGATCTGCCGACTATTGGGATATGCGCCGGGGGCTGCCACGCCTGAGCCTGACTCAGCAGGTCGCTTTGTTGAGCCTGATCCCGATCCTTGCGCTTGGATTTGTCCTCGCGCGGGTCCTACAGGCCCAGATCGTCACGCGCGCGGTCGCTGACGCCAGCCAGTCAGCGCAGCTACTGGCCCGCATCGGCATCCAGCCACGACTCACGCCCGCGGACCTGCGCAGCGGCCTTTCCCCGGGCGAGGTGGGGGTACTCGATCGGCAGCTCAGTGCCCGCTCCGCGACACGCGACCTGGCACGCATCAAGATCTGGAACACCCGCCACGTGGTCATCTACTCCGACGACCACACTTTGATCGGACACGCCTTCGCGCCCAGCGATGACCTACGCAACGCGCTCGCGGGCCGATCCGGCACCGGACAGGTCGTCAATCCCAGCCCGCACGCCGAGACCGCCAGCGAGGTCGGTCTTGGCGAACTCGTCGAGGTCTATGTGCCGTTGCGCTTCTCTCACGACGCCCCACCCGCCGGCGCGTTTGAGATCTACCTCAGTTATCGCCCGATCGCCGCGGCGATCGCGCGCGACAAGCGCACGATCGGCTTGCTCGTCTTCTGCGGTCTGGCTCTGCTGTGGGCGATCCTGTTTCGGATCGTCGCCGGAGCCTCGCGTACGCTGCGCCACCAGGCCCGCGAGAACAGCCGGCTCGCGCGCTACGACGACCTCACTGGCCTGCCCAACCGCACGCTGTTCCTGGAGGAAACCTCCGCCGTGCTGCGCCGCGAGCGCTCGCGCGGAGGAGCCATGGCCGTGCTGCTGCTCGACCTCGATGGCTTCAAGGAGATCAACGACACGCTCGGACACTCCACGGGCGACATCGTGCTGTGCGAGATCGGCCGCCGCCTGCGCGCGCTGGCCGATCTGCAATCGGTCGCCCGCCTCGCCGGGGATGAGTACGCCGTCGTGCATCCCTGCTCAATCGGCCCCCACGGGATTTCGCAGGCGCTGGTGCTGGCCAGCGAGGTGCAGGCGTCGCTGGAGGCTCCCGTGGAGCTCGATGGTGTGGCATTGAACGTCGATGCCAGCATCGGCCTGGCACTGGCGCCTCAGCATGCCGACGATCTCGACGCGCTCCTGCGCCGCGCCGATGTGGCGCTCGACCGCGCCAAGTCCAATCGCAGTCGCCTGGAGGTGTACTCACCAGAGTACGACCACTTCGATGCCGCCCGCCTCACCCTGCTCGGCCAGGTCCGCCCGGCGCTGGAGCGGGGGGAGTTCATCTTGCACTACCAGCCCCAGGCCGACCTGCGCACGGGGCGCATCATCGGCGTGGAGGCGCTGCTGCGCTGGCAGCATCCCGAGCGCGGCCTGGTGCCGCCATTGCAGTTCATACCCCTGATCGAGCAGACCGCCCTGGTCGGACCGGTCACCATGCGCGTCCTCGACCTCGCGCTCGAGCAGCTCGCGCGCTGGCGCGATCACGGCATACACCTAGCGATGTCGGTCAACCTCTCGGCACGCAATCTGCTCGATCCTGAACTGCCCCGGCGCGTCTCCGCGCTGCTTGGCCGCCATGCCGTTCCCGCCCATCGCCTCACCGTCGAGGTCACTGAGGGCGCCACGATGGCCGATCCAGAGCAGGCCGTGAACGTGCTCAGGGAACTGCGCGCGTTGGGGGTGAGCGTCTCCATCGATGATTTCGGTTCGGGCCATGCCTCGATGGCCTACCTGACAACCCTGCCTGCCAGCGAGCTGAAAATCGATCGCTCCTTCGTCACGGATATGTGCCAGAGCCCGCGCGAGGAAGCGATCGTGCGCGCCACTGTGGATCTCGCGCGCCACCTCAATCTGCACGTCGTCGCCGAGGGTATCGAGACGCGCGAGGTGTGGGATCGCCTGGCCGAGCTTGGCTGCGACACCGCGCAGGGCTATCTGCTCTCCCGACCGCTGCCCCCCGAGGAGCTCAGCGCCTGGCTGCAAGAACGCGCGGAACGCCCATCGGCGACCACGTCGCCGGCCCGCCGAGAGGGACAGGCCGACGACACGCAAGGTCGCCCAGGCGCCATTCACGCTGCTCAGGAGTGATCCACCTTTTTGCCACTGGGCGAGATCACGTACCACGAGGATCCGAAGCCCACAATGCCCTGGCCGTAGGCGTCGCTCGCATCGCCATCGCGCGCGAACCAGTACAGCGGGTGGCCCTTGTAGGTCACCTGCATGGTCCCATCCGCGCGCCTGATGGTGCCGAGATCGGCCGCCACCGCCGCGCCGCTCGCGCTGGCCGCGGCACTGCTCGTCACCGGCGGCCACACCTTCGCGCAGGCGCCCGTGCACGAGGAGTTTGCGCCTTTGTCGCCCTCGAACATATAGACGGTCAGGTGCTTGCTGCCCGCTGCCAGGATCGTGCCGAGCTTGGCCTGCTTGGTGCTCACCACCACGGCGGTGCCGGCGCCGGTCGCCGGCGTTGCGCTTGTGGCGGCCGCGGTTGCGCTCGTGCTAGTGGTCGTGGACGCCGCGGCGCTCTGCGTGGAGGAGGTGCTCACGGGCGCATAGCCGCCGGCGTTGCTGGTGCTCTTGCTACTACTGCTGCCACACCCGGCGGCGATCGATGCGGCCGCGAGGGCCGTTGCTGCGAAAAGGGAAGGGTGTCTCACCCGGACCTCCTGGGAGTCGAGTTGATTGCGTTCAAACGTGCAGACTCCATCGCGTCCAGAACCTTCCGGCGGGTTCCGGCGGGCGCTACAGTCGTTGCACAGATGCGCCCCCGCACCGCGCACCACTGATGGCCCGGCTCGACCCCCAGTCGCTGCCCCAGCACGTTGACCGCCTCTACCGCGCGGCCTGGGCGCTGTGCGGCTCACCCCACGATGCCGAGGACCTCGTACAGGAGACCTTCACGCGCGTGCTCGCGCGCCCGCGCTTCCTGCATGGCCAGGACGAGTTGGCCTACCTCATGCGAGTGCTGCGCAACACTTTCCTCACCCAGCGCCGCACCGCCGGGCGCCGCCCGCAGAACGCGCAAGTAACGCTCGATGACATCGAGTTCGCCGATCCCCGCACGGGCGAGCGTCCCGAGCACGCGTTACAGGCAAAAGCAGTCTTCGGCGCAATCGCGAACCTGCCCGAGAACTATCGGCTGGCGCTCGTGGCCGTGGATGTCGTCGGCCTCTCCTACCGCGAGGCAGCCAAGTCGCTGGGTACGCGCGAGGCCACGATCGCCACGCGTGTCTTTCGCGGTCGCGAGCGGGTTGCGCGCGAGATGAACGGCGACGAGCCGACCGCGGCCAGCGAGCGTGCCGAAGCCCCCACCACGCCGCGGGAAGCTCCGGGGCCTCACGGGAGTCTTGTGTAATACCAAAGCCATGAACCACGAGTCCATAGACACCGATACACAGCGCCGCACAGCTGCGCTCATGCGCTCGATCGAGATCGGCGCACCGGCCTCGCTGCACGACTCCGTGCGCGAGCTGACCACCGCCGCTGTCCGCCGGGAAGGCACGCGTAGCGGCTGGGCACGACGGGTCGCCCTGCGCCGTCCTGCAGCGCCGCTGGTCGGTGCTTTGGCCAGCGCGGCGGCCCTGATCGTGGCGCTCGTTCTCGCCCTGGGCTCAGGGGGGCCGGACGCGCCGACGGTGCTGCAGGCCTCCACGCTCGGCCTGCGCCCCGCTGTCATCGCAGCGCCGGAGGAGAACCCGCGAGCGCCGGGCCAGCTCGCGATCTCCGCCGAGGGCATTGCCTACCCCTACTGGAACCGCCGCTTTGGCTGGCAGACCGCCGGCGCGCGCGCGGATGAGCTTGGCGGGCGCAAGGTGACGACGGTCTTCTACGCCAACTCCGCCGGACGGCGCATCGGCTACTCGATCGTTGCCGGCCATGCGCTGCCGATTCCGGTTGGGGGACACGCCGCGGTATGGGACCACACGCGCTTTGACGTGCTCCATTCCGGCGGCTCAACGGTGGTCACGTGGCGCCGCGCCGGGCACACGTGCATACTGGTCGGCTCGAAGGTCAGCACCAAGACCCTGCTGACACTTGCTGACTGGCAAACTGCCTGAGCACTAAGCCGCCCGAGCCCACCACACGCACGTGAAAGCAATTCAGATTGTCGACCTCTCCGGTCCCGACAGCGCCCTGCGCCTCGCGGAGGTGCCCGAGCCCGATGGAGTCCACCCGCTGACCCCTGGCGAGAGCGTGAGGATCGAGGTGCACGCTGCCGGCGTGTCCTTCCCCGAGTTACTCCAGACTCGCGGGCAGTATCAGCTCAAGCCGCCGCTGCCATTCGTGCCGGGTAGCGAGGTCGGCGGCGTCGTGCACAGCGCCCCCGCCGGCGCCGCAGTCAAAGAGGGCGACCGCGTGGCCGCCTTCTGTGGGCTCGGTGGCTTCGCGCAGAGCACCGTGGCGCCGGCGTTCTTCACCTTCCCCCTCCCCCCCGCGCTCGACTTCGCCCAGGGCGCCGGGCTGATCCTCAATTACCACACCGCCTACTTCGCGCTGGCAATGCGCGGGCGCCTCAAGGAGGGTGAGACCGTGCTCGTTCACGGCGCCGCCGGCGGCGTGGGCACCGCCGCGCTGCAGGTCGCCAAGGGCCTGGGAGCGCGCACGATCGCGGTCGTCTCCAGCGATCAGAAGCAGCAGATCGCCGAGCAGGCCGGGGCTGACCATGTGGTGCGCTCCGACGGCGCCTGGAAGGACGAGGCCAAGGAGATCACCGGCGACGGCGTCGATGTTGTGCTCGATCCCGTCGGCGGCGATCGCTTCATCGACAGCCTGCGTTCGCTACGCGAAAACGGACGCGTCATCGTCGTGGGCTTCACCGGCGGCTCCATCCCGGAGGTCCGGGTCAACCGCCTGCTGCTGAACAACACCGAGATCGTCGGCGCCGGCTGGGGGCACTGGGCGATGTCCCACCCCGAGGGCACGCGCGCGATCGGCGCTGCCCTGCACGCCATGATCGAAGCCGGTTTCGTGCGCCCCATCGTCGGCCAGCGCTTTCCGCTGGAGCAGGCCAGCGAGGCGTTGCAGTTGCTCGACCGTCGCCAGGCCATCGGCAAGGTAGTGCTCGACGTACGCTGAGCAAGGCAATGGACTTCGCACCCTCACCGCGCGCGCAGGAGCTGCTGGAGCGAGTCGAGACCTTCATCGAGCGCGAGATCGCGCCGCGCGAGGAGGCCCACCACCGCGAGCAGCTCGCATTGCAGGACCCCTGGGTGGTCCCTCCGCTGATCGAGGAGCTCAAGGCCAAGGCCAAGGCCGAGGAGTTATGGAACCTCTTCCTGCCGGCCTGCCCGTCCCCCGCTATGGGGGGTACGGGCGAGGGTGATACCGAGCATGGCGCGGGCCTGGCCAACGTCGAGTACGCGCCCCTCGCCGAGCGCATGGGCCGCTCGTTGATCGCGAGCGAGTGCTTCAATTGCAACGCGCCCGACACCGGCAACATGGAGGTGCTGCTGCATTTCGGCTCCCCCGAGCAGCGCGAGCGCTGGCTCGCCCCGCTGCTCGCCGGCGAGATCCGCTCGGCCTTCTGCATGACCGAGCCCGACGTGGCCTCCTCCGACGCCACCAACATGCAGGCCACCGCCGTCCTCGACGGTGAGGAGGTCGTGCTCAACGGGCGCAAGTGGTGGAGCACCGGCGTTGGGCACCCCAACTGCAAGGTCGCGATCTTCATGGGCCTAACCGACTCCCAGGCCGACCGCTACCACCAGCACTCGATGGTGCTCGTGCCGCTCGATTCACCCGGCGTGAAGGTCGAGCGCATGCTCTCCACCATGGGCTTTCTCGACGCTCCCGGCGGCCACGGCGAGGTCAGCTTCAGCGACGTGCGCCTGCCCTCAAGCGCCATCATCGGCGGCCCCGGCGAGGCTTTCACGATCGCCCAGGCCCGCCTTGGCCCCGGGCGCATCCACCACTGCATGCGCCTCATCGGCCTGGCCGAGCTGGCGCTCGAGCTGGCCTGCCGTCGCGCCAACGAGCGCACCGCCTTCGGCAAGCCGCTCGCCAACCTTGGCGGCAACCGCGAGCGCATCGCCGACGCACGCATCGCGATCGACCAGGCGCGCCTGCACGTACTGCACGCCGCCTGGCTCGTCGATCAGCAGTCCCCCCAGGCGCTTGGCGCGATCTCACAGATCAAGGTCGCCACCCCCAACATGGCCCAGCGCGTCGTGGACATGGCCATGCAGCTGCACGGCGGCGCCGGCCTCAGCGACGACTTCCCCCTGGGCGCGGCCTGGATCATCGCCCGTGCCCTGCGCCTCGCCGACGGCCCCGACGAGGTGCACCGCGGCGTCATCGCGCGTCTGGAGCTCGCGCGCTACGGGCAGGGTAAGTGGGCCGGCTGAGCCCTGGATCTTGTGCCGCGCGCGGCCAACACGGCGGAGCGACAGCGGAGCCCCTTCCCTACTCCTCCGCGTCGCTGCTGCCGCGCAGCCAGCCGGCCAGCTGCTGCCCGGCTGAGTTGATCGACTCCCCCGCATCGCGGAAGGCCTCGCGAAAACGCTCGGCGTAGTAGGAGACAGCTTCGCCGCCGTCCGCGCGCGCGTCCACCGGGTCCGCGCGCGTGGCGTGCTCGCCTCCGACGATGCGCTCGTACTCGCCCGTCTTGACCCATGCCATCAGCTCGTGGATGCGCTTCACAGGCATCGGATGATCGAGGCCCAAGTCGATCAACAGCCGCGTCAGGCGCTCCAGGCCGCCGCCCCCCTCGGTGTACTCCAGGCCCTGGCTCATGAACGCGTCGAGGTCGAGCTCCTCCACCATCGCGCCACCCGCCAGGCACATCAGCGTGCGGCACACCGCCAGCGGATCGCGCGTCACAAGCGCGGCGGCGCGGTCGGCTGAGAGCTCGGTGGCCCGCTCCCACTCCAGCAGCGCCGTGCGCACCGGGGCCAGCGGCAACGGCAGGCGCGAGCTGCGCGTCAGCAGCATCAGGATGTACAGCGCCGTGCGATACAGCTGGTGGTCGGCGAGGATATGCGCCGCCTCGTGCGCCAGCACCGCCCTGCGTTCCTGCGATCCCAGCAGCGCCACCAGCTCCGAGTGCATCACCACGATCGGCCGCTTGGCCCCGATCGCCAGCGCGTTTGGCAGCGGGTACTGCGTCAGGTACAGATCCGGCACCTGCGCCATGTCGAGCGTCGCGTACGCCAGCGCATGCTCGCGCCACACATCCCCAAGCTGCTGCTCGGAGAGCTTCACCGACGAGCCCAGATACGCCTGGCGCAGCGCGCGCTCATACCCCAGCTCGATCAACTTGCGCACCACTCGATCCAGATACGGGATCGCCCCCAGTGCAGCCGTCGCCGCGCGGTCCGCCGGATGCTGGAACGCGCGCGGCGAGATGCCCGTCAGGCAGTAGCCCTCGCTTGGGAGCTTGGATGTGCTTGGTGTCACCGTTGCAGCCTATCGCGCAGGGAGCACCGCTTGTGTCGATAATTTGACTCGACGGCAAGCTCAGCGCTGGTGTAATCTGGTTTCCATGAGCCGCACCAACGCCATCAATACCCTCGTCGGAATACGCATCGTCGTCGGCGCACTCTCGTGGCTCGTGCCCCGTCCCGCCGGCAAGCTGTTCGGCCTGGACGCCAAGGGCAACCCGCAGGCGCCCTATTTGGCGCGGCTTTTCGGCGTACGCGACATCGCGCTGGCCTACGGCGCCGTCAGTAGCGAGGGCGAGCAGCAGCGCCAGTGGCTCACCGTGGGCCTGGCCTGCGACGTAGCCGATTCGGTCGCCGGCATCGCCGGTGGGCGGCGCGGCTACCTGCCCAAGTTCGCCAGCGTGCTCGTCACCGCCACGGCCCTCGGTGCCGCGGCGCTGGGCGCGGTCGCTCTGAGCCAGGAGTAAGACACAGTGCCTACGCAGGTGGCGCTTGTCACGGGCGCCTCCAGTGGCATCGGCGAGGCCACGGCTCGCCTACTTGCGCGCGAGCCAGATATGCAGTTGGTGCTCGTCGCCCGCCGCGAGGAGCGCCTGATGCGTCTGGCGGGGGAACTGCCGGTTCCTGCCACGTGCATCGCTGCCGATCTCACCGCCGATGATGCTCCAGCGCGTGTGCTCGATCACGTGCAGACCCACCACGACGGTCGCCTCACTCTGCTCGTCAACAACGCCGGAGCCTCCTGGCGCGCCACATTTGCCGAGGGTGGCTACGCCAACATCAAGCGCACCATGGCGCTAAATTTCGACGCCGTCGTGCGCCTCACCGAGGTGCTGCTGCCCCTGCTGCGTGCAAGCGCCCCGGGCGCGATCGTCAACGTCGCCAGCACCGCCTCCCGCGTCGCCCGCCCCGGCGCCGGCGCCTACTCTGCCGCCAAGTTCGCCCTCGTCGGCTGGACCGACGCCCTCTATGCCGAGGAGCGCTCCCACGGCGTGCACGTCGGCATGGTCCTGCCCGGCTTCATCGTCACCGAGGGCTTTCCCGCGCAGGAGCTGCGCGCCCGCGCCGCCACCCGCTGGATCGTCTCCACGCCCGAGCGCGCCGCCGAAGCGGTCCTCGACGTCGGCCTGCGCGGCCACGCCGAACGTTACGTCCCCCGCCCCTACTTCCTCGCCGCCGCCGCCCGCCTGCTCCTCCCCGCCCTCACCCGCCGCGTGCTTTCCGGTGGAGGGGGATCTGCCTTCACTACCAAGACCGGCGCTGAAACAGTGGAGGAGCCGACCCACAGTTCCTAGCAGTAGGAAGCCGCATTAGGTCAGATCCTTCAGCCCATCAAGCAGGCTACCATCCCAGATATCCAACTCTGCGCGATAGGAGGCCGCCTGTTGGGGGTCGTCCATAGCTCGCGCTATTGCCGCCTCGTGTTGGTTCAGCATCTGAGCGTCCTCGGGACCGTCGATCTGGTCGTTGATGACTGGGAGCATCGGCATATGACGGTATACAAGCATCATCCCGGCACCGCCGTGCGTCCCCCGAGCCCGCCGGCTTCGAAGACCTCCTCCGGCCCGGCGTGCCCTACCTCCGCCTGCCCGAGCCCGTGCGGGGTCTTCTCCCAGTAGAAGGGCTTGTGGATCAGCTGCACCAGCGCGCGCCAGGCGGCGATCGAGTGCAGAACCCAGTAGAAGGGGTTCAGCAGGGCGAAGGGGGCGCTGCGCCAGCCGTGGCCGCGGATGGCGCCGAGCAGGTTGAGGGCGATCATGACGCCGTTGCCGATGAGCAGGTTGATGAGGGCGATCGTCCAGAAGGCGCCGGAGTCGACCAGTGGCAGGTGCGGCTCGCCGAAGCCGTACCAGGCGGCGGTGCCCACCCACATGACGGGCGCGAGCAGGAAGGTCAGGGGGGTGCCGGCGATCAGCAGCAGGAAGCCGAGCGCGTCGCGCACGCCTACCTGCGCGACCAGCCGCCGGGGCGAGCGGGTGTGCACGAGGGCTGTCTGCATGTAGCCCTTGATCCAGCGGGTGCGCTGGCGGATCCAGGGACGCAGTTCCGCGCACGCTTCCTCGTCAGTATCGGAGTCGATCACGCCCACGCGGTAGCCCTCGACGGCTGCGCGCAGGCCCAGGTCCGCGTCCTCGGTGACATTGTGAGGGTCCCAGCCTACGAGCTTGCGCAGGGCGTCGGTGCGGAAGTGGTTTGAGGTACCCCCGAGCGGGATCGGCAGCCGCAGGCGATCGAGGCCCGGCAGCATGATCCCGAACCAGTAGCCGTACTCCAGCGCGAACATCCGTGTGAGCAGGTTGGTTGAGGCGTTCCAGTACCGCAAGCGCGCCTGCACGCAGACGGTGCGCTCGCCGGCGCGCTCGAAGGCGGCGACGGCCTTGCGCAGCTGCAAAGGCTCGGGGCGGTCCTCGGCGTCGTAGATCACAAGCAGGTCCCCCCGCGCGAGGAAGAGGCCGACGTTGCACGCTTTGGGCTTGGTCTTGGGCTGCGCGTCGGGCACCACCACCAGGCGCACCGTCGAAGGCGGGCGCGCAGCGCGGGCGGCGCGGATGGTCTCCTCGTCGTCGGCCTCCAGCAGCACCAGAATCTCGAGCTTCTCGCTGGGGTAGTCGAGCGCCGCCAGGTTGCGCATGAGGCCGCCGATCACATTGGCCTCACGGTAAACCGGCACGAGCACTGTGTAGTCGGGCAGGCGCCGATCATCGCGCTCGGCCCGCGCACCCGCGGACTCCCAATCCTCGCGCGCACCGGCGATGGTGCCCACCAGGCAGGCCACGAGCTTGAAGCCCACCGCGCCGAGAAAGGCGAGATTGGCCAGCGCGACCACCAGCGACAGGGTGAACTGCCAGTCCAACGCGAAGCCCACGATCATGAACGCCAGCAGCGCCAGCGCCCACAGCTTCTGCCCGCGCGAAAAGCCGCCCGCGGCCGAGAGCTCCGGACGGCGGAACAGCAGCTCGCCGGTGGAGCGCTTCACGATGTGCTCCTCGAAGCAGCGCGCGACGGTGCGCTCGATGTCAAGCGGCGTCGTGCAGCGCAGCACGAGCGTCTCCGGCTCCCCCACGTGCTCGCGCAGGCGCTCCAGGAATGCCGCGGTGGGTGGCTCGCAGGTGGCGATCACCAACCGCTCCTCTTCGCGGCCCACGGGCAGCCACCCCTCGCCGAGCAGGGTCTCGGGGTCGAAGCAGCGTACGAGCGTCTCATCCACCGGCTCGCGCAGCAGATCGATGAACTCAAGACCCCACTGCGCCCCCAGCACGCGGTGCAGGTCGAGGCGATGGATGCGCTCCGCAGCCTCCAGGATACGCCCGATGCGTACGCCCGTTTCCGCCTGGCGATCGAGTGCCCAGTCGAGCGTCTTGCGGTCGATCATCCCGGCCTCCAGCAACGCCTCTCCCAGCGGGAGCAGCGGCGTGCTGAGGAGGGCCGTAGAGCCAGTTCGTGTCCCCGAGGTATCCACATGAGCTGTTCGGGCACGCCCCTCACCGGGTTGCCAACCGCTTGCCTAGAGTGGACGATCGTTCGATGGACGAACCTCTCACGATCCGATAACAGGATTAGCCAGGGACGGGTGCGCCCACGAGCACCACAGCCACGCCCACGAGCCCGGCGATGAGGATCGTGGGCACGACCGATGCGGCCCCACTCGCGCGCAATGAGCCCCAGGATGCGCGCAAGATAGCGCAACTTCGCGCTCAATTTGAGCTCTTGGGTGCAGAAGGGCCTTTCTGGGCAGGAGAAAAGCCGTGAGAGGCCGAAGGGATCAGGGTACGAAAGATCCACCAGGAAAATCACGTAGCTGCAGACAACGGCCGATGAAGAAGAACTTGCGTCCGTAGGGCGTATTCGCGCGTATACGTTTCGGCAGAGTGCAGCGCCGCCACCGCTACTGAGAGAATAATTGACAACGCAACTAATATGGCCTACAATTCCGACTCCAAGCATCGGATTAGAGGGTGCCGCAGCCGGCCATAAGTCGGCAAGGCGGGCTCTTCACGAATTAGAAGGTTCTCCCATGTCAGACACCACCACACATCCCAACCCCCACCTCCCGCCACTGGACTCGGTGGACGCCGTGGACGCCGCTGAGAATGCGGCGCTGGAGTCCCCTGAGCTGGGCGATCCCGTCCTAGCGGTCGTCGCCGATGAGACCGACGCGGAGCCGCGCGCCGGCGCCGAGGCACATCCTGAGCGCCCAGCCGCGCCGGCGCTGTCGTTGGCCACACCAGAAAGCTTCATCCCGGAGTCCGTCGACCAGCTGCTGGCGCACTCGCGGCGCTACCCGCTGCTGACGCCAGCCCAGGAGATCGAACTGGCGCAGCGCATCGAGAAGGGCGACCTGCACGCCAAGGAACTGATGATCAACAGCAACCTGCGCCTGGTGGCCTCCAATGCGAGGCGCTACCAGAACCAGGGCCTGCCGCTGGCGGACCTGGTGCAGGAGGGCATGCTCGGCCTCATCCGCGCCAGCGAGAAGTTCGACTGGCGCAAGGGCTTTCGCTTTTCCACCTACGCAACCCTGTGGATCCGCCAGGCCATCCAGCGCGGTCTGGAGAACTCTGGCCGCACCATCCGCCTGCCCGTGCACGTCGCCCAGCGCTCGCGCAAGGTCGGGCGCGTGGAGCGCGAGCTGTCGGTGCGCCTCGGCCGCGAGCCCACCAACGAGGAGCTTGCACAGGAGACGGGCCTGGAGCTCGAGCAGGTCGAAGAAGTGCGCCATCAGCGCAATGCGCTCGTGAGCCTCGACCAGCAGGTCGGCGAAGACGGCGACACAGCGCTTGGCGACCTGCTGCCCGCCGAACAGGAGGCTCCCGAGGAAATCGCCTACGAGAACGAGCGCGAGCGCATCGTGCACCGCGCGATCGCGCAGTTGCCCGATACCGAGCGCAAGGTGCTCACCCTGCGCTTTGGCACCGGGCGCGAGGAGCCGCAGACGCTGACCGCGATCGGCAAGCGCCTGGGCTTCTCCGCTGAGCGGGCTTCGCAGCTGGAGCAGCGCGCGTTGAAGAAGCTCGCCGAGTCGCCCGAGCTGGCGGCGCTGCGCGAGGCAGCGTAAGATCAATAGCCGTATGTGGAACCGCGTCGTCCAATGGACGATCGCCGTGGGCGAACGCATCCTGGCACCCGTCGAGCGCTTCATCGGCAAACGCTCGCTGGTTGGCGACGCGCAGTTCTTCCCGCTGGAGCGCTTTCCGTGGGTCGAGCACGTGGAGGCGAATTGGGAGGTGATCCGCGAGGAGCTCGTAGCTGTACTGAAGGATCGTGAGGCGCTGCCCAACTTCCAGGACATCTCCAAGGACCAGATCGAGATCACCGACGACGATCATTGGAAGACGTTCTTCCTATACGGCTACGGCTTCGAAGCCGAGCTCGGCGTGCAAATGTGCCCGCGTACGGCCGCCCTGATGCGCGAGATCCCGGGGATGACGACGGCGATGCTCTCGATTCTGAGCCCTCGCAAGCACATCCTCGACCACCGCGGCCCCTATAAGGGCGTGCTGCGCTACCACCTCGGCCTGATCGTGCCCCAGGAGAAGGAGCAGTGCCGCATCCGCGTGGGCGATGAGATCCGCCACTGGGAGGAGGGCAAGAGCATGATCTTCGATGACACCTTCAACCACGAGGTGTGGAACGACACCGATGAGACGCGCGTAGTGCTATTCGTCGACGTCCTGCGCCCACTGCCCTTCCCGGAGTCGGCGATCAACAAGCTGATCATCAAAGCGATCGCCTTCAGTCCCTTCGTACAGGACGCCAAGCGCAACCAACGCGCCTGGGAAAAGCGCTACCGCGAGCGTCCCGGCGAGGGCCAGGACACTCAGATGTTGGACACGTTGAGACCGGTGCCCTGAAGCAGGGTGTTCGCCTTGGCGTTGAGCACCGTGAACTCACCCGTGAGGATCAGCAGGCCCAGCGTGATCATCACCGCGCCGCCGGCGGCGATGATCAGCGGGAAGTGGCGCTTGACGACGTCGAGCGTGGCGCTCGCGCGCTCAAAGGCGAGCGCGATCAGCAGGAACGGGATCGCCAACCCCAGCGCGTAGAAGGCCAGCAGCAGCGCCCCGTGGGCCGCGGAGGTCGAGATCGCTGCCTGCGTGAGGATCGCGCCAAGCGTGAAGCTGGTGCACGGCGTCCAGGCGATCGCGAAGGCCGCGCCCGCCAGCAGCGGACCGCCGCGACCGGCGAGGCGCATGAGCGACTGCGAGTGCCACTGGAAATTGAGGCGATCGACAAAGGGGGTGGCGAGGAAAACCAGGCCCATCAGCATGATCAGCACGCCGCCGGCCTGTTCGAGCGTGGCCTTGTGCGTGTTCAGCGAGGAGCCCAGGGCGGTGGCGGTGAGACCGAGCAGGATGAAGATCAGCGAGAAGCTCGCGATGAACAGCAGGCTGGGCACGAGCACGCGCCGCGGTCCGGCGCTGCTCAGCTCCGCCGGGCTGACCCCGATGACGGTCGATAGATAGCCGGGCACCAGCGGCAGCACACAGGGCGAGAGGAAGGACACGAGCCCCGCGAGGATCGCCACGGGGATGCCCACGCCGGTGGCAGTGTCCGCGGCCGCGGAGGCGGCCAGCGCCAGGCCCAGATGACTCACTGCCCCGCCACCACCGCGCGCAGCTCGGCCACTTCGCGCTCGAGCGCTGCCACGCGCTCCTCCAAGCCATCCACCGATGGACCGGCCACTGATGGGCTGGCGGCGAAGGAGCTCAAGGAGCTCGCGCCGGCGGAGCTCGCGCCGGCGGAGCTCGCGCCGGCAGCAGGGACTACGGGGACCGCCGCGGGGGAGGCGCCCATGCTCTCGCCATCGCCCGGGGACCGCTCGCCCTCCCCCAGCAGCTGCAGGTAGCGCTCCTCCTTCTGCCCCGGCCGGCGCTCGAGGCGTCGCACGAGCCCGCGCTCGATCAGCCGCGCGAGCGTGCCGTGCACCTCATCGAGCCCAGCGAAGGCGTGCATGCGGTCCCCGCGCTGCTTGAGCTCCCCCGGCGTCTGCGCGCCGCGCAGCATGAGCACGCACATGACAGCCTGCTCGTCCGCGGACATCGGCAGCGCCTCGGCAAGCAAGTGGCGGTACTTGGGCGCGCGCGAGCCTACCCCCGAGGCCAGGCGTGTAAAACCACGCCGTTCCAGGCGGTGCAGCGCGTCGCGCAACACCTCATCGTCGTAGGCCACCACGGGATCACGGTTGGTCGACTGGTTGCAGGCCAGGCGCAGCGCATTGAGCGACAGCGGATAGGCGTCGGGAGTGGTGCGCTGCTTCTCCAGCAGACACCCCAGCACGCGCAGCTCGGTGGGCAGCAGATCCATGACCTAAGCGTATGACGCGCGGCCGGGAAACGCCGCGGCCGGCCGATACAGTCGTTTGTGATGAGCCATTTTTTTGAGGGGGGGAGCCGCTTTGACGGGAGAGGACGCGCGGCGAGAGAGGACCATAGCCGTGGCCGCCCCGGGGAGCCCGCCGCGCGGGACCTGCCTGCCACGCCGGTCTCGCTGCGGCGGATAGCCGCGCTGTTCAAGCCCTACCGGCTGCGGCTCAGCGGCCTTTTGACCCTGATCTTCCTCTCCGCCGGGCTGGGTGTGATCAGCCCGTTCCTGCTACGGCGCATCATCGACAGCGCGCTGCCGCACCGGGACACGCGCGAACTGGCGCTGCTGGTGGCGGGCATGATCGCGCTGTCGATCCTCACCGGCGCGATCGGCGTGGCGCAGACGTGGATCTCGAACCTCGTCGGCCAGCAGGTGATGCACGACCTGCGCGCCGCGGTATATGCGCACCTGCAGCGCATGTCGCTGGCCTTCTTCACGCGCACGCGCACGGGCGAGGTGCAGTCAAGGATCGCCAACGACATCGGCGGCATCGACAACGTCGTGACATCGACGGCCACCTCGATCGTGCAGAACGTGACGACTGTGGTGGCGGTGGTGGTGGCGATGGTGCTGCTCGACTGGCGCCTGGCGGCGTTTACGCTGGTGCTGTTGCCGTTCTTCGTGTGGCTCACACGCAGGGTCGGCGAGGAGCGCAAGCGCATCACCTCCGTGCGCCAGGGCCGCCTGGCGGACATATCCACGTTGGTGGAGGAGTCGCTGTCGGTGTCGGGGATCCTGCTGGGCAAGACGATGGGCCGCTCGCCCGAGCTCGTGGGGCGCTTCCGCAGCGAGTCGCGCGAACTGGCGGACCTGGAGGTGCGCGCGCGCATGGCGGGGCGCTGGCGCATGGCCTCGGTGCAGATCAGCTTCGCGGTGATGCCCGCGCTGGTGTACTGGTTCGCCGGCCTGAACGCGGCCAACCACGGCAACGCGGTGTCGATCGGCACCGTGGTGGCGTTCACGACGCTGCAGACGCGCGTGCTGTTCCCGATCCAGTCGCTGCTGTCGGTGGGTCTTGAAGTGCAGACCTCGCTGGCGCTGTTCAGCCGCATCTTCGAGTACCTCGACCTGCCTGTGGACATTCAGGAGGCACAGGATGCCCGCGTATTGGCAGAGGTACGCGGGGATGTGGCGCTGCGCGATGTGTGGTTTCGCTATGACGAGCAGGCGCCGTGGACGCTGCAGGAAATCGAGGCGCAGATGCCAGCCGGCACGCGCACGGCGATCGTGGGCGAGACGGGGTCGGGCAAGACCACCCTCGCCTATCTCGTGGCGCGCCTGTATGAATGCCAGCGCGGCAGCGTGCAGATCGACGGCGTGGACATCCGCGCTGTCACGCTCGCCTCGCTCGCCGCCACCGTGGGCCTGGTCTCGCAGGAGACCTACCTCTTCCACGCCTCCATCCTCGAGAACCTGCGCTTCGCCTGTGCTGAGGCGAGCGATGAGGAGATCGAAGAGGCCGCCCGCGCGGCGCAGATCCACGAGCTGATCGCCTCGCTGCCCGAGGGCTATGACACGCCGGTGGGCGAGCGCGGCTACCGCTTCTCGGGTGGGGAGAAGCAGCGCATCGCGATTGCGCGCACGATCCTGCGCAACCCGCCGGTGCTGATCCTCGATGAGGCAACCAGTGCGCTTGACACCGAGACCGAGCGTGCGGTGCAGCTGGCGCTCGACGAGCTAGCCAAGGGGCGCACGACGATCGCCATCGCCCACCGCCTCTCAACGATCAGGGATGCCGATCAGATCCTGGTGCTCGACGGAGGTCGTCTCGTGGAGCGCGGCACGCACGAGCAGCTCGTGGAGTTGGGCGGACGCTACGCGGCGCTGCTGGCGGGTGCCGTGGTGGACGAGCCCGAAAGGAATCGGAGCGCCCCTGGCGAGGCACCTTCGGCGGCACTGGCCTGAGCGGCGACTACGCGATCGCGTCGATGTTGAGCCGCACGTAATCAACTATCACCGGCTCCCCCAGTGCGGCGAGGACGTCGTCCATGAAGAGCTCGCGCAGGGGCTCGGGCAGCCGCTGCGAGTGCGGTCCCAGGACGATCGTCTGCAGGAACTCGCGTGGATACTCGGGCTGGGTGGGCGCAGGCGTGAGCCAGCAGTGCGCGTGGGCGAAGCCGGCGGCGCGTAGGCGCGCTTCGGTAGCCTGCGGCGCAGCGTAGTTCCAGGGCGCCCGCCAAGCGACGAAATGCTCGGCGTAGGGCGCATGCGCCAGGACCTGGTTTGCGATACCGCGCAGCCGATCGATGTTGCCCTCTCCCCCGCACTGCACCACCAGCTGCCCACCCGGGCGCAGGGCGGCATGCAGACGCGCGAAGAGACGCTCGTGGTCAGCGATCCAGTGGAAGGTGGCGGTCGAAAGGATCGCATCCACCGGCGCCTGCAACTCCAGCTCCAGCAGGTCCAGGAGGCGCACGTCGGCACCCGGCCCCAAACGCTCGTGCGCGGCCTGGACCATCGAGGAGGAGGCGTCGACGGCGATCACCCTGCCGCGCGGCAACCGCTCGATGAGCGCCTCCGTGACCCTGCCCGAGCCGCAGCCGGCATCAAGCACGGTCTCATCGCCGCGCAGGCGCAGCCTTTCCAGCACCTGCCTGCCAAGGGCCTCCATGGGCCCGGAGACGCGGTCGTAGCTAGCCCCATTCCACTCGCGCACCGCCATACATATGTACGCTATCACGTATGCGCTAGCTCTCGAAATCCACGGTAGCAGCAAGCTTCACGAGCAGCTTTGAGAGCTGCCCTCCCTGCCACGCGATCGGGGAGCGGACGGGCGGGCCCCCCTCCTCCACCCTCAAAGCAGCCCCCGGGATGGCTTGAGCGTAGGCCTCGGCGAGTGCCAGGGGATGACCCGGATCCACCTCGTCGCGGCTGGCCACCACCAGCGTCGGCACGGCGATCGCCCCCAGATCGCGCATCGCGGCGAAGGGACGCGAGCGGGGCACCACTTCCAGCGCGTCGGCGACCGCAGCGGGATGCTCGTGTAGAGAGAGGCGCTGACGAATCACCGTCGTGACGGTCTCACGCCACTGCTCAGGGATGTCGGCAAAGTCATAGGCCGCGAGAAAGCCCTCTACGCCTGCGGCCCGCAGCCCCGCGGCCAGTGCGTGGCGTTCCTGCACGAGCGGCGAGCGGATCGCGGGGTCATAGGCGGGGGTGATCACGCCGAGAGCAGCCACGCGCTGGGGGTGCGCCAGCGCGAAGCGCAGCGCCGTAAGCGCCCCCATCGAAGCACCCGCCAGCAACGCGCGCGGTGTCTGTAGTGCATCCAGCACTGCCTCCAGGTCACCGGCCAGCTGCTCGTAGCCGTACGCCGTGGACGTCGGCGCCGGCGTGGAGCGCCCGTGGCCGCGAGCATCGTAGGCGATCACGCGATAGCCCGCACCTTCGAGCAGGCGCGAGCCCATTACCACGTAGCGCCTCGTCGCCGTGAGGCCGTGCAGCAGCACGACCGGCGGCCCCTCCCCCGCCTGCTCTCCCGACAGCGTTACGCCGTCGCTGCGAACCTCGAAAGCGTCCGCCACCGGCCTACGCGTGAACGAGCGCGTGCTCGCGCACGAGCTCAGCGGAGCGCTCGGGCAGCTCCCAGAAGAACAGATGGCCGATGTCCTGCAGGATCTCCAAGCGCGCGCCTGGGATCAACCCCGCGACGATGCGTCCGTGCTCGACGGGAATGATGCGATCCTCGCTGCCGTGCACCACCAGCGTGGGCATCTTCAGGGCCCCTAGACGGCTGCTGGTGTCGTGGCGCGTGATGGCCGAGAGCTGCTCCATCATCACCGCCACTGCCACCGAGCGCTCCTGGCCGATCGCGCGGAAGGCCGCGTAGGCGCCCGCGTCCTGAGCGAAGTGCGCAGACACATTGGCCTCCCACGCGGCCCGCAGCGCGCGCTCGCGATCTCCAGACATGACGGCCGCGCCCAACTCGGGCTGTGCAGGCAACGCGTTGCCGGGTCCGCCGCAGTAGGTGCAGCCCAGGGTGAGCGTGCGGATACGCTCGGGGTGGGCCAACGCCAGCTCCTGGGCGACCATCCCTCCCATCGAGATGCCCAGCAAATGTGCGGACTCCAGCTCCAGCGCCGCCATCAACCCGGCGGCGTCAGCCGCCATGTCGGCGATCGAGAATGGGGCCTCCACGCGGCTGCTCGCGCCCACGCCGCGGTTGTCGTAAGCAATCAGTTCGAAGTCGTGGCGCAGCGCCTGCAGGAACGGCTCGCCCCAGTGCAGCATCGAGCCCGAGAGGCCCATGATCAGCAGCAGCGGCGGCCCCGAGCCGCTGCGCTCATAACTCAGCTCCACGTTGCCGGCCTTGACCACGGGCATCGCTGAACCCTACACCGGTAGCTCCAGCTGGTCTTTCTCCGCGGTCCCCGCGTCCGCGCCCTCGCGCATGCGATCCTCGTCCGCCGCAGCCAGGCCCGCCACGCGCACCCCCAGCAGTCGCACGGGTCGCGTGGGCGCGTAGTCCCGCAGCAGTCTCAATGCCACAGCCGTGACCTGCGCGCTGTCAGAGGTTGGTTCTGGGAGCGTGTGCGCACGGGTGACGGTCGAGAAATCGTCCAGGCGCACCTTGATGCCGATCGTGCGTCCCTGGCGTCCATGCGCGATGAGGCTGGCGCACAGCTCCGCCGCCATTCGCTCGAGCGCCTCACACAGCTGGGCAAACTCACGGATGTCGTAATCGAAGGTGCGCTCGCGTGACTCCGAGACGACCTTGCGTGCCTGTCCAACCTCGCCGTCGTGTTCAAAGCGTGCCCTGCGCCCCAGCTCCCGGCCCAGGTTTGGGCCGAAGCGCTCGGCCAGCAGCTGCTCGGACGCCGCCGCCAGCGCCTGCAGCGTCGTCAAACCCATCTGCGCCAAACGCGCAGCCGTCTTAGGGCCGATCCCCGGCATTAGCCCCGGCGGCGCGGAGCCAAAGCGCGCGCACGCCTGCTCGCGTGTGAGCACCACGAAGCCAGCCGGCTTCTCGGCATCGGAGGCCACCTTCGCCACCAGCTTGTTGGGGCCGATCCCCACCGAGCAGGTCAGCTGCACGGCCTGCTGGATCTCCACCAGCAGCCGCCGCATCGCCGCCCGCGGTGAGAACAGCCCAGCGAGATCCAGATACGCCTCATCCAGTCCCACCACCTCCACCCGCTCCACATGCGCGCGCACCAGATCCATCATGCGCCTGGATGTCTCCCTGTAGAACGCGAAGTCCGGTGCTAGGAACACCGCCTGCGGGCACAGCCGCCGCGCTCTGGATGCTGGCATCGCCGAACCCACCCCAAAGCGCCTGGCCTCATAGCTGGCGGTCGTCACCACCGCCCGCGGCCCACTTCCCGCGACCACCACCGGCTGGCCTACAAGCTCGGGCCGGCGCAGCAGCTCGATCGAGACGTAGAAGGCGTCTGCGTCGAGGTGCGCCACTCTGAGCGGGGTAGGTCGCGGCATTCCGCGATCAGCGGTGGGTGTCGGATGGGGCCGAGCCGGCATAGACGACGAGAACGACAATTTCGTCGTTGGGGCCGCGCTTGTAGCGCACACGGGCGCCGCTATCGACCTCGTACTCCCAGAATCCCTTGAGGCTGCCCTTCAGCTGATGGTGGCGATTGGTCTGCATCGCAGGGAATGGTCTATCTGCGAGCTCGATGTAACAGCGGCGCATCGGCCCAGGCCGGTTCTGACAGAGTTTCCTCCAGTCACGATAGACCGTCGAGAAGACCCTGTGACGCCCTTTGTAGCGCCCCTTGGGCGCATAGACCTCCCTGGTCACGCCTGAGCCGCCAAAACCTGCCCTTCAGAGGGAGGAAAGACCTCCACGAGCCCATCGACATCCACCGGGGCGCGTAGCGCCTGCATCACATCAGGCTGACCGTAGATGCCGGCGGTGGACTCCCAGGCGCGCAGATTGCCCTCGACCTGATCCAGTGTGCCCCTCTGCGCTGCGTCGAAGGTGTAGGCCACAAGCTCCTGGGCAAACTCTGCAATTTCCTTAGACGAGAAGGCAGCAAGCCACGGATAGGCGGTCTGCATCGCCCATCGACCCGGTGGCACCTCACGATGCTCGTTGAAGATAGCCAGAAATCGACCCGCCTCCGCCATCTGTTCCCGCAAGCGTCGCTGGAAATCCGCGACGCCCTTCCCCTGGATGACCAGCAGCTCGCCATCGGAGTCCAAGACCTCCTGGGGCCTGTCCTTAGCCCAATCCAACAGTGTCCGATAGTCGCGCTGGATCTCGGTCGGACCCCACGGAGCCGCGGCACTTCGACCAGATGCTCGGCCGCGCGTAACGGCCAGCGGCATCTCTTTCTCTCGGCCTTTGCTCGCCATTCTCAAGAGCCTCCTACATAGATTTCTATGTATAGACTAACATCCCTCCCTCACGATGATGGATCGCTTCATGCGCGTGCTGCTCGCTCCCGCGACGCCGATTGGCATGTGGCTTGAGCGCCTCCTCGCGGTCCAGGCGGCCGATCGGGCCGCCGCCCTGGGGGCGCAGGCCTTTGGCGCATTGATTCCCCTGCTGATCGTCTACGGCACCGTCGTGCCCGTGGTGGACGCGCAGGTCTTTGCCGCCCAGGTCAGCCACCGCCTGGGGCTTAAGGGGTCCGCCGCCCAGAGCCTGCGCGAAGTGCTCGCTCCGCCCTCAGGGGTCGCCCAGGGCGTAACCGTGATCAGCTTCGCGCTGGTCATCATCTCCGCGCTTTCGCTGGCGCGCGCGATGCAGCGGTTGTACGAGGTCTCCTATGAGATGCCAGCGTCAGGAATCCGCGGGACGCCCTGGCACCTGCTGTGGATCGCCCTTATCCCCGTCTACGTCACCCTGCGACCGCTGGTCTCAGAGCTAGCCGGTGGTTGGTGGCACGTGGCCGGGTCGCTCGCGTTTGGTGCGCTCGCTTGGCTGGTCACCCCGTACATCCTGCTCAGGAGGCGCATGGCGTGGCAGCGCTTGCTTCCCGGCGCGCTGTTCACGGCGCTGGGCATGACCGCGCTCGGTGGCGTATCGCTCATCTACTTCCCTCACTCGGTCAGCTCCTCCGCGGGCCACTACGGAGCGATCGGCGTAGCCTTCAGCCTGCTGAGCTGGCTCGTGCTCGCGGGCTTCGTGCTCGTGGGCAGCGCAACCGCCGGCGCAGTCGCGCTGAAGTGGTTGGAGAGCAGACGCCGGCCTAGCGGCTGACGTCTGCAATGATGAGCGTCATGGAGGCCCATGTGAGCAGGGCGCAGGTGTCCTGGCAGAGCCTGGTGTGAGCTCGGCCACCGATACCGATCCAACCGTAGATGTGGCTTGGATCGCCGCGCATCTGGAGGACCCCCAGGTCCAGCTGATCGAGGTCGATGTCAGCCCTGCCGCCTACGCTGCCGGGCACATTCCCGGCGCGATCCTGTGGAATGCCTACGGCGACCTACGCGACCCCGCCTACCGGACGATCGCGCTCGCAGAGCTTGAGAGCCTGCTCTGCCACGCGGGCATTGCTCCCGCCACGACCGTTGTCTTCTATGGCTACGGAGCCGCGCTCGGGTTCTGGCTGATGAAGGCGCACAGCCACCGCGATGTACGGATGCTCCTTGGCTCGCGCGAGCAGTGGGCGCAGGCGGGTGAGCAGTGGAGCACCGACGTGCCCGAGGCGACCGTCAGCTCCTACTCGCTCGCACCCCCAAGCGAGGACCTGCTCGTCTCTCAGGCGGATGTCGAAGCAGCCATTGGCGACCCGGAGATCGTGCTGCTCGATGTGCGCGCCGAGCTGGAGTACAGCGGCGAGCGTTTCTGGCCCTCGGGTGCGACCGCCGACGCCGGCCGTGCGGGGCACCTCCCGGGAGCCGTGAGCGTGCCAATCGATCTGCTGCGCAACGATGATGACACGCTCAAGTCTGCGCAGGAGATGGGTCGCGCGCTGGAGGCGGCGGGCGTTACAAGCGAGTGCAAGGTGATCGTTTACTGCACGATCGGCAATCGCGCCAGCCAGGCATGGTTCGCGCTCAAGTATCTTCTCGGCTACTCCGACGTCAGTGTCTACTACGGCTCATGGGCCGAGTGGGGCAAGCAGGCCGATACCCCGGTCGTGACCTGAGCCCTAACGTTCGGCGCGCCAACCTCCCGACGCGTAGTTATCCAGGCCGCCGAACATCTCGCCCGTCTGCAGTGTGTCCATGCCGTGGCGGTACTCGCCGGCAAGCGCCTCCTCCAGATTCAATGACCACTGCTCGTAGGAGGAACGGCGATCGCTGCGCAGTGCGGCCTGGGGCTTGCTGGCGATCTCCTGGGCAAGCGCGAGCGCGGCAGGCAGCGCTTGCCCGGTAGGCACAAGGCGATTGGCGAGGCCGATGCGCTGTGCCTCCTCACCGTGGACCCCACGACCGGTGAGGATCAGGTCCAGGGCGTGGCTATGACCCACCAGGCGCGCGAGGCGGATCGTGCCGCCATCCATCAGGGGGATCCCCCAGCGACGGCAGTAGACCCCGAAGACCGCCTCCTGCGAGGCGACGCGCAAGTCACACCAAGCCGCGAGCTCCAGCCCACCCGCCACCGCGTGGCCTTCCACCGCCGCGATCACGGGCTTTGAGAGCAGCATTCGTGTCGGCCCCACCGGTCCGTCCCCATCGGGTGCGAGACGCGTCACGCGCTCCGCTTCCCCCGAGCGCATCGCCTTCAGGTCGGCTCCCGCGCAGAACGTGCCGTTCGCACCCGTCAGCACCGCCACGTGCGCGGAGTCCTCCGCGTCAAAGCGCCGGAACGCGTCTGCCAGCTCCAGCGCTGTCGGAGCATCGATCGCGTTCGCGACCTCGGGGCGATCGATCGTCACGATCGCCACCGCGCCGTCGTGCTCGTAGTGAATGCTCATTGCCTCATTTCGTCCCTGACGGGGCTGTCGGGGAGAGGGCGCCTTTGCAGGTGGCCTTATGCACCTCTTCGGTGAGCGTATTCAGCTTGGCTGTGAGAGTGTGGATCTGCTCGGTGAGGTCGGTGTTGCGCCGGAGCAGGTCCGTCTGCAGCTGGGCCAGCTCGTCGCGATGCTTGGCGGCCGCTTCCTCGTTGGCCTTGTCGGTACGGGTCTGGGCCTTCTGGGCGATGATGACCAGCGCACCGGTATAGAAGGCGACCGCGGAGAAGACGAGGTTCAGCAGGATGAAGGGCGCGGGGTCGAAACCGCTGCCGTTTAGCAGGCCATGCCAGGAGTTGCTGAGGAAGTGCACGACGTGATTCGTCAGCACCCACGCGACGATCACAGCCGAGCTGACTAGCAGGAAGCCGACGGTGCCCATGCCGCTGGCCACCGCCTCGGATAGCCGCTCCATGAAGCTGCTGCCCCCGGCGTAGGGGGAGGACCCGTGCTTGCTTTCGGTGTAGTGCTTGTGGTGGCGCAGTGGATCGCCCGCCGCCCCAGTTTGCCCTGCCGCCGTAGCCTCCATCTTTGCGTTCCTTTCGTGCGGTTTAGAAGACGCCGAATGATCCCAGCATCGCCGCCACACGCGCGCGATGGTGCTTGGCGCCGCCAAGCAGGGCGGCGTCGATCTGGGCGCGCTTGTAAAGCCAGTGGATGTCGGCCTCCCAGGTGAAGCCGATGCCGCCGTGGGCCTGGATGGCGCCGGCGGTTACTTCGCGGCCGGCATCGCTGGCGGCGGCCTTAGCCATGGCGGCAGCCTCAGCGAGGCTGGCGGGCTCAGCGTCGGCGGTCCAGGCGGCGAAAGCTGTGAGGGAGCGGGCGCGCTCGGTGTCGAGCAGCATCTGCGCGCAGCGGTGCGAGACGGCCTGGTAGGAGCCGACGGGAACGCCAAACTGCTTGCGCTCTTTGACGTAGGCGACGGTCATGTCAAGCGCGCGCTCGCTCACGCCGACGAGCTCGGCGGCCACGGCGATTACGGCGCGGGCGAAGCCGGCGGCGATATCTCCAGCCAGAGGCTCCCCCGCCCTCTCGCTCACGCTCACGCGCGCGGCGGAACGCGTGGGGTCGATCGCCTCCACGGGCGCCACCTCGGCGTCGGCTGCCGCTACTACACGCGCGCCCGCATCGTCAAGCAGCACAATCACTCCGGCCTCGCCGCCGCCCACGACCAGCTCGGCGACACCATCGCGTGCCGCTCCTACGGCTCCCAACGTCTTCCCGCTGGCTAGGCCCGGAAGCCACTGCTCGCGCTGGGGCTCAGAACCGGCCTGCTCGATGAGGGCAGCCGCCATCACCGTCGGCAGGAAGGGCACCGGCGCCACGACACGCCCCAGCTCCTCACAAAGGACGGACAGCGCTACGGCGCCCAAGCCCTGCCCCCCGTACTGCTCGGCGACGGCAATCCCCGGCCAGCCGAGCTGACACAGCTCTTGCCACAGCGGCTCGTCGCTGCGTCGAGCTTCGGCGTGCTCGCGTACGCGCTCCCAGCGCGAGCGCTCCGCGAGCAGCTCGCGCGCGGTGCGCTGGATCTCGCGCTGGTCCTCGCTCAGGCCGAAGTCCATTGGGATCTAGGCCATTGCCTTCAGACGCGGCAACCCCAACACGCGCTCAGCGACGATGTTCTTGAGGACCTCGGTGGTGCCGCCCTCGATCGTGTTGCCGCGGGCGCGCAGCAGCTCGTAGCTCCAGCTGGTGCCGGCGATGAGGGCCTGCGGGCCGACGATGTCGGCGGCAAGCTGAGTGAGGCGCTGGTTGGTGTCCGACCACAGCCACTTCACGAGCGAGCCCTCGGGACCGGGCTGGCCGTAGCGTTCGACGTCGGTGAGGCCCTTCCAGGCGAGCAGACGGATGGACTCGCAGCGGATGTGCAGCTCGGCGAGAGCATCGGCGTAGATAGGATCCTCGAGCAGACCGCGCTCGCGGGCGCGGTCGATTGTGTCATCGAGCAGCTGGCGCAGGCGCACCTGCAGGGCGAAGCCGAGGCCAGCGCGCTCGTTCATGAGCGTGGTGAGCGCGACCTTCCAGCCGTTGCCCTCGCCACCGACGACGTTCTCCTCGGGGATGCGCGCCTGCTCGATGAAGAGCTCGTTGAACTCCGACTCACCGGTGATCTGGCGCAGCGGGCGCACCTGCACGCCCTCCTGCTCCATGTCCATCAGGAAGTAGGTGAGCCCCTTGTGCTTGGGGGCATCGCCGTCAGTGCGCGCGACGAGCATGCACCATTTGGAGTACTGCGCGCCGCTCGTCCAAACCTTCTGGCCCGTCACGACCCACTCGCCGGGGTGGGCGGGATCCCTAACCGCGCGTGTCTTCAATGCAGCCAGGTCCGAGCCCGCGTCGGGCTCGGAGAAGCCCTGACACCAGATCTCCTCGGCGGAGAGGATCGGCGCCAGGTAGCGCTCCTTCTGTTCCTCGCTGCCCCACACCATCAGCGTGGGCCCGCCCAGCAGCAGGCCCAGGACGTTCGCCGCCATCGGCACCCGCGCACGGCCGATCTCCTCGAAGTAGATCGCCGATTCGGTCAGCGTCGCCCCGCGTCCCCCGTACTCCGCGGGCCAGCTGGGCGCGGCCCAACCGCCGTCGTAGAGACGCCGCTGCCAGTCTCGCCGCCAGGCGTAATGGGCATCTTCGCCACCCTCCGAGGGCTCGGGGTCGGGCGGATTCGCCGCCAGCCAACCGCGCAGCTCTTCGCGGAATGCCAGCTCACGCTCGTTGAATGTCAGGTCCATCGCTGCGGCTCCTGCTCCTCCTGGCCCGCGCCCTCATGGCGATGGCGTCCGACACGGTATCGCGTCGCGCCCGCGGCGAGGTGCGGGTGCTCTGACTCGCGCCGCCCCAGGGCGCGCCGGCGCGCCAGCACCCCCCAGACAGCGCAGGCCACGAGCAGAGCCAAGGCGATCAGCGCCGCGATCGCAAGACCCGGGGCGAGCACAAGCACAAGCAACGCCAACAGCAGCGCCGCGCCCAGATCGATGCGCAGCAGCCGCTTGCGCCTGGCCCGCGCGGCCTCCTGGCGGCGGCGTAGGATCCGCGCCGAGGGACCCAGATCCTCGCGCGAGTCCTCGCTGCTCACAGCGGTAACCGTCTGAAGATGCTTCGCGGCAGCGCGCGCAGCGCCACCATCACCCAGCGCATGGCGCCGGGTGCCCATACGACCCGTGCACCGCGCTCGAGCCCGTCGACGGTTGCGCGCGCCACAGCCTGCGGTGTACTCGCAAGCGCCGGCACGGGCAATCCGCGTGTCATGCGCGTGCGCACAAAGCCGGGACGTAGGAGCAGCACACGCACACCGCTGCCGTGGAGCGCGTCAGCGAGGCCCTGCGCGAGCGCGTCGAGGCCGGCCTTGGAGGCTCCATAGACGAGCTTGCTGGCACGCGCGCGTTGCGCCGCGACGGAGGAGAGCACCACGAGCGTGCCGCCTTCGCCGCGCTCGCGCATGAGCTTGGCGCTGTGCAGCAGCAGTGAGCCCGCGCCCACCACGTTCACATCGAGCAGCTCGAGCGCCGCCGGGATGTCCGCGGGCAAGCCCCCGCGCTCGCCAAGCTGCCCCACGGCCACGATTGCCACGTCCACCCCGCCAAACCGCGCGAAAGCTTGCGTCAGGACCGCCTCGTGCTGCTCACGCGCAAGGGCATCGAGGGCGAGCGTCAGCACGCGCTCGCACCCGGCGCCGCGCAGCCGTTCCGCAGTGCGATCGAGGCCCGCGCGGTCGCGACCCGCCAGCACCACCTCGCAGCGCCCGGCACGTCTGCGCGCCAACTCCTCCACGATCGCGCTCGCGATCTCCGAGGTGCCACCCAGGACCAGCACCCGCGTGGCGCTCACCGCGCCCCCTCGGCCCTCACGGCGTGCCCTTGGCGCTCACAGTGTCCTTGGCACACAGCCCTAGCCGCCGCGCCATATCCGAGCGCATCGCCCCGCGCGGATCCACGCGCGCGCGCAGCTCCTGAAAGCGCGCAAGCTGCGGGTACATGGCGGCGAGCGTCTGCGGGCGCAAGCGCACATCCTTGGCGAGGTACACACGCCCTCCGGCCTGCGCGACCAGCTCATCGAGCTCATCCAGCGCAGCGTGCAGACCGGGCGCGTCCGCGGGTATATCCATCGCGAGCGTCCAGCCCGGCAATGGGAAGGACAGCGGTCCGCCCGAAGCCTCGCCGAAGCGCTTGATCGTGGCGAGGTACACGGGCAGCCGCTGGCGACGCAGGTGTTCTGCCGCTGTCCGCAGCGTGCGCACCTGCCCGTGCGGGACGACGAACTGGTACTGCATCAGCCCGGCCGCACCGTAGAGCCTGTTCCACGACCCCACGGCGTCCAACGGAAAGAGATGGGCCCGCATGTCCAGCAGCCGCCCGCGCTCGCGCTGCGGCGCTGAGCGCCAGTGCCAGGCATTGAATGCGCGCACGCTCGCAGGACGCAGCATCCAGCCCGGCATACCTGCGGGGATGGAGAGGAGAGGTTTGGCCGCGAGCTGCGAGGACCGAGGGTCGTGAGGAGTGTGCCGGGGCCGCGGCGTACCTGGCGGAGGGCCGCTGCTCGCGGAGCCTTCGGCAGGGAGATCGTCACAGCGCGTCACCACCGCGCGACCCCACGCGCCGTCACGGCCGCAGAGGTCGACCCAAGCGATTGCGTAGCGGTGATTACGCTGACCGTCCATCAGCGCGAGCGCCTGCTCGAGGTCCGCGGTACGGTCGATGTCTGCCGCCACCCAGGGCGTGCGCAGCGCGCAGGTGCGCAGCGTGACACGTGTAATCACGCCCGTCAGGCCCATGCCTCCAGCGGTGGCCAGCAGCAGCTCGGGCTCATGCTCGTGGGAGACCTCGAGTACCTCCCCTGTGGGAGTGCAGAGCGTGAGCGAAGCGACGTGCCGCACGAAGCTGCCGTCGCGGAGGTGGTTCTTGCCGTGGACGTCCGCGGCGATGGCGCCGGCGACGGTGACGTGCCTGGTGCCGGGCAGCACCGAAAGCGTGAGGTCGTGGGGTAAGAGGTAGCGCAGCAGCTCGGCGAGCGTCGTGCCAGCGCCCACGCTTACGAGCCCGCACCTCGCGTCGAGCTCGTGGACTCCGCGCAGGCTCGTGGTGTCGATCACGGTCCCGCCGGCGTTCTGGGCGGGGTCGCCATAGCTGCGTCCCGCGCCGCGCGCGATCGCGCCGCGATCGCTTGGTGCGGCGCTCAGCGCCTGCGCAACCTCCGCAGCGGTGCGCGGTCGCACCACGCGCGCCCTGCTGGGCGCGGTGCGGCCCCAGCCATGGAGCACGCGCCACTCGCCCGCCGCGGTCGGGTCAGCCGCCGACATACACACCGCACATGAACACGACCAACCAGGCCGCGGACATCGCCAGCAAGAAGCCGTCGTGCAGCACGAGCTCCTCTGGAGCCTGCCCCGCGCCCTGGTCGAGCAACAGCCCGTAGCGCAAGAGCCACAGCACGAAGGGCACGATCGTGAGCTCATACCAGGAGAGCCCTGCATGGGGGGCGCGCTGGAAGGCCCACAGGCAATAGGACATGGTCGTGACGGCGGCCGTCAGCGTGAGCACACCGCGCAGATAGGGCTCGGAGTAGGCGCGCAGCGATGCCCGCGTACTCTGCCCCGAGCGGGCTTCGCGCAGCTCCGCGTAGCGCTTGCCGGCCACCAGAAAGAGCGCGCCGAAAGAGGTGACAATCAGAAACCAACGCGAGATTCCGACCGAAGTGGCAGCACCGCCGGCGAGCGCACGCAGCACGAAGCCGCCTGCCACGGCGGCGATGTCGGCCACAGCCACACGCCGCCACCACAGCGAGTAGCAGGCTGTGAGCGCCAGATAGGCGGCGCCCACGCCCGCGAGCGCAGGGCGCACGGCGAAGGCTAGCGCGAGGCCGCAGAGCGCGAGGGCGATCGCGGCGATCACAGCCACGCGCACGGGCAGTTCCCCGGTGGCCACGGGCCGGGTGCGGGTGCGCGGATGCGCGCGGTCCTCGTCGCGGTCGTGCACGTCATTGAGCAGGTAGGTGGCGCTCGAGAGCATGCAGAAGCACACGAACGCACCCGCGACCTCGCCGGGCACCTCGGGATGGGTGAGGATGCCCGCCGCGGCCGGCGCCGCCGCCACCAGCACGTTCTTCACCCACTGGCGCGGGCGACAGGCGCGTAGCAGGGCACGGGCAATGTGCGCGTGAGCGCCCACCGATCGGCGTCCGCGCCCCGGTCGCGTCCCCACCGCGGCGCCGAGCTCTGCTGCGTCGCGAGAACCTGCGACCTCCTCGTTGCGGGCTGCTTCAATCGAGCGTATGGCTCGCTCCCTGGCCGGGATAAGTTCCGACATACGGCATCATATCCAGGTGAATCCCAGATGAGCAAAGCGTGAAGATGCTCTCATTCCGCGCACGGCGGGTGGCGAGGATCGCCAGCCTGCTGCTCCTGCTCCCGGCGCTCATTTCCTACACCGGCGCGCTGCTGGCGCCGTCGAACTCGGGCATGGGCATCCGCTCGGTGGAGTGGCTGCGCGACCACGGAGCGGCCGGCCTGGTCTCGAAGGTGGAGTCGATCTACTACCAGCTCACGGCGCCCGCCAAGGGCGGACCTGCGCTGCGGGCGCTGCCGCACGTGGGCGTGGGGAGCACACCGGCAAGAGTGCTGCCTGCCTACCGTCCGCCGCGCATCGAGCCGTTGGCTTATCCCGCGCTTCCCGGCGAGGGCGTGTGGCACGCCACACAGCCTGGCGCAGGCCCCGACCCGCCGCTGCTCGTGAGCACCTTTCGCAGCGACCCCTCCGAATATCCACGGCTTGTGGCCGGCGTCGCATGGATCGACACTCACCGCGCGACCGTCTCGCTTTACCCGGGACGCCAGGAGCCCTCCGTGTCAATCCCCCGCGGCAGCATGGACGTCCCCGAACGCTACCGCCACCATCTGCTCGCCACCTTCAACAGCGGCTTCAAGCTCGCCGACGCGCGCGGTGGCTTCGCCCTGCATGGCCATACCTACGCTCCGCTGCTGCCCGGCCGCGCCACGTTCGTGCGCTACGCCGACGGGCGCGTTGACATCCGCGCCTGGCGGGGCCCCGCCACCGCTCCCCACGACGTCGTGTTCGCGCGCCAGAACCTGCCCTTGATCGTGGATCACCACAGGTCCAACCCCAATCTCAACGACGGTCCCGAATGGGGCGCCACACTTGGCAACGCGATCCAGGTGTGGCGCTCGGGCATCGGCGTCGATCGCCACGGCAACCTGCTCTACGCGGCGGCCAACGACCAGACGGTCTCAAGCCTCGCCCAGATCCTCATCCACGCCGGCGCCGTGCGCGCGATGGAGCTCGATATCAACTCCTACTGGGTGAGCTTCATCTCCTACGCCCACCCGGGAGCGCTGGAACCATCGAACCTCTTGAGCGAAATGAACCGCTCCTCCAGCCGCTACCTCACGCCGGATGACAGGGACTTCTTCGCGGTCTACGCGCGCTGATGCGCAACCAGCGCGCTGGCGTCAACCTCATCGATGTTCGCGTACCCACTGAGGGCCATCGCCAGATCCAGATCTGCGAGGAAGCTGCGCAGGACCTCCACCACGCCCTCCTCGCCGCCCAGCGCAAGGCCCCAGATGTAGGGGCGACCGAGCAGCACAGCGCGGGCGCCCAGGGCGAGCGCCTTGAGCGCGTCGGCGCCGGAGCGGATGCCGGAGTCGAACAGGATCTCTGAGCGCCCGTCGACGGCCTGTACGACGCCCGGCAGGGCATCGAGCGCTCCCACAGCGCCGTCGACCTGCCGGCCACCGTGGTTTGAGACGAGCACACCCTCGACGCCGTGCTCGACCGCCAGGCGGGCATCGTCCGGGTGCAGGATGCCCTTCAGGACGATCGGGAGCTGGGTGCATTCGCGCAGGAAGGCGAGGTCATCCCACGTCACGGAGGGGTTGGCGAACTGCCAGGCCCACTGACCGATGGCGGCCTGCATATCCTCCTCGGGTGCGACATCCAGGAGGTCGCGGAAGACAGGATCCTCCAGGTAGTTGCGATTGCCCTCGCCCCACAGGAAGGGCAGGAAGGCCTCGCTGAGATCGGCGGGGCGCCAGCCCAACAGCCAGGTGTCGAGCGTAACGACGATCGCGCTATAGCCGGCCCGCTCGGCGCGCTCCACGAAGCTGCGTGCAAGCCCGCGGTCGCGCGGCCAGTAGAGCTGATACCAGTGGGTGAGCTCGCCGGCGGCGCCTGCGATCTGCTCGATCGTGTGCGCAGCGGCGGAGCTGGCCACCAGCGGCACCCCGACCCTGGCGGCCGCGCGCGCCATCGCCAGCTCGCCCTCGGGGTGCGCGAGCGTCTGCACGCCGATCGGCGCGAGCAGCACGGGCGCGGGCAGCACGGCGCCAAGCACCGTGCGGCTTAGCGAGCGCTCGGATACGTCGCGCAGCATCCGCGGCAGGATGCGCCAGCGGTCGAAGGCCTCACGGTTGGCCCGCATCGTCTCCCCCAGGCCCGCGCCGCCGGCGATGTAGCCATGCGGGCCACGGCGCAGCAGGTTGTAAGCGTCCTGCTCCAGCTGACGCCAATCGAGCGTCCGCGCGGGACGCTGGTTGGCCATCCCGCGCAGGTAGATCTCGTACTGGTAGTTGGCGTAGGGGATCGCGTCGCTCATCGACGGGGAGCACTCTATGCGCTAACGCACCCGCCACCACACCTCACCGGTATCTCCGAAGCCGAGCGCGCGCTTGGTGGCTTCGGTGAGGTCGAACTCGCGCCCGGCCACAAATGGCCCGCGGTCGATCACGGGCACTTCCACTTTGTGCCCGTGGTAGCGCAGGAAGACGACAGTGCCGCAGGGCAGGGTCTTGTTCGCCACCCCCCGTGTGGAGCTCGTGAGTGTGCCGCCGCAGGCGAGACTGCCACCGCCTCCGTACCACGAGGCGCCGGCGAGATGATAGGCGCCGTCGTGGCGGGCGTGACGGCGGTGGCCGGCGCGAGCTCGCGGACCATGCAGTGAGGGCCTGACGTGGACTTTCTCAACAATCGCATCCGCCGCCAACGGCACGGCAGGCTGCGCAGGTGGAACAGCAACCAACATATTCGCGATGACCTCCTAAGGTCTCCGCCTACGGGGTTAGCTGTCGGGCTCACGGCCAGCGGACGCGCGAAACGGTCACGCGCCAGCTGGGCGTTACGGCTGCAGAGGCAGCCGATTCGCCCCATCCAGAGCGCACTCCTTGAAAGCGCTCTGGCAGTGGGTCCCCCGCTCGCCTCCATCCACGGAGACGACTCGGCAGTTCAAATATCCGTCCAGACCCTACGGGGTTCGCTACATAAGCCAGTGTGAGGGGCATCACAGAGGGCGAAAAAGCCGTGCATATCCGCAGTTTTGGCCAATTGGCCGTGTTTCCGACTCATCCGAATCTGTTTGCCGGCGGCGCCTGCGCGAGCACCGCCCAAATCAGACCGGGCGGGTTTCGGGATCGTGGCCGACCTGCGAGAATCGAGCGAGATGGCCAACCCCGATCGCCTGACAGCGCTGGACACGGCCTTCCTGCACCTGGAGGATGACTCCACCGCGCACATGCACGTCGCCTCGGTGATGGTCTTCAAAGGCACCGCGCCGACGCCGGAAGAGCTCGTGCAGCATGTGCTCAGTCGCCTGCATCTGGTGCCGCGCTACCGCCAGCGCCTCGCTGAGGTGCCTTTCGGGCAGGGCCGACCCGTGTGGACGGACGACCCCCACTTCAACCCCTATTACCACATTCGCCACACGGCGCTGCCCCAGCCCGAAGACGAGGCGGCGCTCAAGCGTCTATCGGGACGGCTCTTCTCCCAGCGCCTGGACCGCTCCAAGCCGCTGTGGGAGATCTGGCTGGTGGACCGCATGTCCGGCGGGCGCTTCGCGCTGATCGCCAAGACCCACCACGCGCTCGTGGATGGCATCTCTGGCGTTGACATCACCACTGTCCTATTCGACACGAGCTCCGAGCCGATGCCGTCCTCGCGCCCACCGGAGCCGTGGACCGCGCGACCGCTGCCCGGGCAGGCCAAGCTGCTGGGCGAGGCGCTGTTGGAGCGCACCACCGTGCCCGGCGAGATGACGCGCGGCGCGCGTGCACTCCTGCGCCGTCCCCGCCGCGCACTGGGCCGCGTGCGCGAGGGACTTACAAGCCTCGGCGCCACCACGCTCCCCGGTATCGGACATCCGGCGCCGCATACGCCCTTCAATGTGGACATCGGTCCACACCGGCGCTACACCTGGGTGGACGCGGAGCTGGCGCAGTTCAAAGCCATTAAGGACGCCCTCGGCGGCACGCTCAACGATGTCGTGCTGGCGGCGGTCAGCCTTGCGCTCGGGCGCCACCTGCGCAGCCTGGGCTACGACACCGAGGGTCTCATCATGCGCGCCATGGTCCCCGTCTCCGTGCGCGCTGATGCGGAGCGTGGGGCGCTCGGCAACCGCGTGGCCGCCATCTGGGCGCCCCTGCCGGTTGGCGTCGAGGATCCCAAGGAGACCTTTGAGCAGATCCGCCTGGCGATGGAAGACCTCAAGCGCTCAGGCCAGGCCGTGGGCGCGCAGATGATCACCAATCTCGCCGGCTTCGCGCCGCCCACGATCCTCAGCCAGGCCGCCCGCCTGCAGGCTCGTCAGCGCTTCTTCAACCTCGTCGTCACCAACGTGCCCGGTCCCCAGTTCCCGCTGTACCTGCTCGGTTGCGAACTGCAATCCCTCTACCCCGTCGTCCCGCTCGCGCGCCGCCAGGCGCTGGGCATTGCCGTGATGAGCTACAACGGCCACCTCGGCTTCGGCCTGCTCGCCGACTACGACGCCATCCCCGAGCTCGAGCTGATTGCGCGCGAGCTCGAGCAGGCCGTCACCCTCCTGGCTCGCGCCGCCGGCATCCGCAAACGCCCCACCCGCGCGCGCAGTCGGGCGGGCACCACACAAATCACCGCGACTACCTGACTTTCGTGCGCCTGGCTCTCTGCCAGATGAACGCCACCGTCGGCGACATCGACGGCAACGCACAGCGCATCGCTGCCGGCATTGCGCAGGCGCAGGCGGCGGGAGCAGAGCTGGTGCTGTTCCCGGAGTTGGCGCTCACCGGCTACCCGCCCGAGGATCTGCTGCTGCGCGAGCACTTCCTCACCGACACCGGCACGGCGCTGCACGCACTGGCCGCCCAGACGCAGGGCATCACTGCGATCGTCGGCTTCCCCGAGCGGGCGCAGGCCGTCTACAACGCCGCCGCCGTGCTCGCTGACGGGCATGTACGATCGATTTACCGCAAGGTACACCTCCCCAACTATGGGGTCTTCGACGAGCAGCGCTACTTCACCGCTGGCCACGAAGGCGCGACGATCGAGGTGGGTGACTGCTGTGTGGGCCTGACGGTGTGCGAGGACCTGTGGCTGCCTGGCCCGCCTGCCGCCGCAGAGGCGCAGGCGGGGGCCCGCTTGATCGTCAATGTCTCGGCTTCGCCCTACCATGCCGGCAAGGGTTTGGAACGCGAGCAGCTGTTCGCCGCGCGAGCCCGCGAACACGGAGTCGCCATCGCCTTCTGCGGGCTCGTTGGTGGTCAGGACGAGCTCGTCTTCGATGGCCACTCCTTCGTGCTCGACGCCACCGGTAAGACGATCGCCCGGGGCGTTCAGTTCGCGCAGGAGTTACTTGTGTGCGACCTGGAGCTCAATAGCCGCCCGCCCGATCTCGAGAGCCCCGTAGGGCCGCCGGAGCCGATCGCACCCGTCGAGGCAGAGGTCTACGGCGCGCTGTGCCTGGGCCTGCGCGACTACGTCGATAAGAACGGCTTCGCCAACGTGGTGCTGGGCCTATCCGGCGGCATCGATTCTGCGCTCGTGGCCTGCGTGGCGACCGACGCCCTTGGAGCGGAGCGGGTGAGTGCCACCGTCATGCCCTCGCCCTACTCCTCGGCGGCTACCCAAGACGACGCGCGCACGCTGGCCGCTAACCTCGGCGTGCGGTTGCACGAGTTGCCAATCGCAACTGTCATGGAAGCCTACGAGCAGGCGCTCGCAGGCGAGTTTGCCGCGCATCAGGCCGACACAACCGAGGAGAACCTACAGGCGCGCATCCGCGGCAACCTGCTGATGGCGCTCTCCAATAAGTTCGGCTGGCTGGTGCTCACGACCGGCAACAAGTCCGAGATGTCGGTCGGCTACACCACGCTTTACGGCGATCTCGCCGGCGGCTTCGCGGTCATCAAGGACGTCCCCAAGACGCTCGTCTACCGCCTGTGTGAGTGGCGCAACTCCTCGGGGGCGCCGATTCCCCCCTCGATCATCGAGCGCCCGCCCTCCGCCGAGCTGCGCCCCGACCAGACCGACAGGGACTCGCTGCCCCCGTATGAGCTGCTGGATAGGATTCTGCGCGGCTATATCGAGCTGGATGAAAGCCGCGAGCAGCTGATCGCTCAGGGCCTGCCAACCGCCGAGGTCGATCGCGCCATCCGCCTCGTGGACCTGGCCGAGTACAAGCGCCGTCAGGCTCCGCCGGGGATCAAGGTCACAACGCGCGCCTTCGGACGTGACAGGCGGATGCCGATCACCAACCGCTATCGCGGCTAAGGTGCGGCCGGTGCGCCTCGGTCTGTCCGCTGCATTTGCATGTCTCGCCGCCCTTGCCCTGGGCGCCTGCGGCGACACCATCCAGGACCAGCCGACCTCGCGCAGCGCGCTGGAGCCGATCGTCCTGCAGCAGGCCTACCCGGTCTACTGGCTGGGTGGCGAATTCCGCCGGCTGGCGATCACCGAAGCCGCGCACGACCCCAGCGGCGCATACACGATCCACTACGGCGATTGCACCGAGGGCGGACAGTACACATGCGTCTCGCCCGTCTCGATCGTGACCTCGCCGGATAACAGCTTCATACCGGGAGGCGCCGGCGTTTACGCCACGGTCGAGCTACGCGGCGTGCGCGCCCGGCTCGCGCAGCACGGAGCCACGATCGTGATCCCAACGGGTGTAGTGGTCGTGAGCATCTACGCTCCCAACGCTGCACAGGCGCGCGAAGCGGCGCAGACGATGGTGCCGATCAATCGCGTGGGCGTGCCGGATCAGACGCTGGCGCCGCCCGCGCCCGATACGGGCTATGCCTCAGCACCGCTGGCCTCGCAGGAACCGCGGGCGGTGCACATCCCCGGGTTGGCTAACCAGCCGGTATCTCGCGCACGGCAATAGTCATCCGCGTCAGCGCGCACAGCCGCTCCTGGTCGTCGCTGAAGCGGACCTCCCACACCCACGTCGTGCGCCCCTTGTGCAACGCAGTTGCCTCGGCGTGCACATAGCCCTCCGTGACTGGGCGCAGGAAGCTCGTGTTGTTGGAGAGGCCCATCGAGGTGCGGCCGCTGGGGAGCACCGCAAAGGCAGTCGCCAACGAGGTCATCGACTCGGCGATCGAGGCATAGACGCCGCCATGCACGAGCCCCATCGGCTGCTTGAGCTCCTCGCGTACCTGCACGCGGGCACGCACCTGGTCCTCCGAGTACTCCAAGAGTTCGAGGCCATAGAGGCGGTCAAAGCCGACCAGCACCTCATTGATCTGCTCCGCGGTGGGGCTCGCCATCGGGACGCCACGATAGCCTAATGAGCGTGCGTCGCCGTCCTGGCGGTGGGCGCCGATGCCATGAGCAGACTGGACGACCTACCCCCCGATCAGCGCGCTGTGCTGCTGCTGCTGGTGCAGCAGGGCAAGAGCCATGCCGAGATCGCCGACATGCTCGCCATCCCCGAGAGCGCCGTACGCGAACGCGCCCACGCGGGCTTGGAGGCATTGGCTGGCGGGCCGGTCAGCGCGGGAGGAGCGTCAAGACCTCGGTCCGAGGTTCGATCGCGGGCGCCAGCCACACCACCGCCCGCTGGCAGCCCACCGCCCGCCGGCAACCCACCGCTCGCTGAGCGTCCGCCACGCGCCGGCCGCGTGTACCCGCCCGCACGGAGCACCGCGGGTCCGTCCTCCTCCACCGCCTCGCGCCGGGCCGGCGCGCTGCTGCTGGGCGCAATCGTCGTCGTGATCGTTGTCGTGGTCCTGCTGGTATCGGGAGGCGGCAGCGCGCACAAGAGCTCGTCCAGCTCCACGACGACAGGCAACTCGACCACCTCGACCGCCGCTGGGGAACCGCACATCGACAAGCAGCTCAATCTGATCTCCCCCGATCCAGCGAGCAAGGCGGTGGGTCTCGTGGAGGTGCTCTCCCAGGGCAGCAAGCGCGCTTTCCTGGTGACCGCCGAACACCTGCCCCCCAGCGAAAACGGCTCCTTTTACGCGGCCTGGCTGTACAACTCCGCGAGCGATGCCCGCGTCCTCGGCCGCGCACCCAACGTCAGCTCCAACGGGCAACTACAGGCGGTCGGCTCGCTGCCCTCAAACGCAGGCCACTTCCATCAGATGCTGATCACCCGCGAGACCACCACGAAGCCAAGCCATCCCGGACCGATCGTGCTCAACGGGCCTTTCAGCTTGCACTAGCGGAACAGCAGCTTTCCCGGGTTCATGATCGCAGCGGGATCCAGCCGCTGCTTGATCGCCTGCAACACACCAACGCCCTCTCCTCCGATCTCACGCTCAAGCCACGGTGCGTGATCGCGCCCGACCGCATGATGGTGGGTGATCGTGCCACCACCGTCCACAATCGCCTCGCAGGCAGCGCGCTTGACCGTCTGCCACTGCGCGATCTCCTCTCCATCGCGCTGGCGCGCGAGGAAGGTGAAGTACAACGACGCGCCCGTCTCATACAGATGCGAGACGTGGCACATGACAAGCCCGGGGGTGCCCTGTGCGGCGAGCGCGCGCGCGATCACATCCCCGACCCCGTCGTGCAGCCGCTCCAGCTCAGACCAGCGCGTGGCGGTCTCAAGCGTCTCCACCAGCACGCCGTGCGTAAGCAGCTCATCGCGCAGATATGGCGCCGCGAAGCGCTGCGCGAGCCATGCTTCCCCGGGGGAGCTGCCCACCGGCAGGCCATCGTGAGCACGTAGCAGTGCGAGCGCGCGCTTGCGTCGAGGCCCGACCTCCTCGCGGGAGCCCTCGAAACCGAGGATCGCCAGGCAGCCTGCGGCGTAGCCACGCAGCCCCAGGTAGGAGCGTCCCAGGCGTCCCTTCAAACCACCGCCCCCGGCCAGCGCGAGCGACATCATCGTCTCAGCCTCGTCGGAGAGGCGCGCGACGGCAGGCGCCACGTGCTCCTGTGAAAGCGCGCGCAGCGCCTGCACGCCGGCGGCGAAGTCGCGGAAGAACGCTCCCTCGTAGAGGCGCTGCGCCGGCGCCGCTCGCACGCGCAGCGAGAGCTCGGCGATCACCCCCAGTGTTCCCTCCGAGCCCACGACCACGCGCCGCAGCTCCGGGCCGGCCGCGGTGGCAGGGGTCGCCGCCAGCTCGAGGTCTCCGGCGGGCGCGACCAGCACGAGCCCCTTGACGAGCTCCTCGAAGCGCCCGTAGCCGGTGGATGCCTGTCCGGCCGAGCGCGTGGCCGCACAGCCGCCAAGCGAGACGTACTCGAAGGACTGCGGAAAATGGCCCAGCGTGAGGCCGTGGTGCGCGAGCTCGCGCTCGAGCGCCGGGGCGCGCATACCCGCTCGCACCCTCACGGTCATCGACTCGCGATCGAGGTCCACGATCCCGCTCAGCGCACCCAGGTCGAGTGCCACCACGGCGCTGTGACGCTCACCGCGCAGGGGCGCGAGACCCCCCACGACGCTGGTGCCGCCACCGAAGGGCACGACGGCGAGCGCGTGCTGAGTACATACGTCGAGCAGGGCCCGCACCTGCGCGCGATCGCGTGGGTGCAGCACCGCGTCGGGGGCTCCCGCGGGCGTGCCGGCGCGAAGTCGCACCAAATCTGGATAACCCTTGCCGGCGGCGTGCAGCACGCGTTCGCCGTGATCGGTGCGCAAACCCTGTTCTCCCACCACCTCGCGCAAAGCGTGGTGCGCGCCGTCGGCGAGCCCTGGGGGCTCCAGGTGTACCGCGCCCAGCGCCACCGGCGGACGCGGCGCCTGCGCCAAGCCCACATGCTCGCGCAGGAATGCGAGCGCATCGAGCCCCAGCGCGGGTGGATGCCCCGGTTCGCCCCACCCCCACCAGCGCATCGCGGGCAGCTCAGGCACCGATTCGCTCCAGCCCATCCAGAGCCTCTTCCAGCGTGGCGGACGCGGCGCGGCGCACCAGAAAACCCCCAAAACGAGGAAAGAACCCGGTCAGGGACTGACGCAGCTCGATCGTCACATCGGTGTCCTGCCCTTTGGCAGCCAACTGCACTTCCGTCTCAGCGCTTGCCAGCAGACGCGCGAAGGGGCTGTTCTCAAGCTCCTGAGACCACACGAGGCGCCGCTGTACGGCGTCGGCCTCGACCAGCGTGAAGTCGGCGCGCACCAGCTTGCCTTTGTCGCTCTTGAGCACCTCGGTGAAAGCGTTCCCCGCGACCGCCTCCACGCGGCTGACCCGCGGCCACCAGCGCGGCAGATGGTGGGGATCGCGCACGACATCCCACAGTTCCTCAGCCGGGGCGCGGATGACGCGATGACGGCGCGTGGTGTGCACGGCCGCCGTAGCTAGCGCACGATCTTGCGCAGATCGCGCACGAGCATGAGGTGGCGCAGATGCGTGGTGACGGCAGCCAGGTTCTCGAGCGCCTCGAGCGCCTCCTTGCGTCGCTGCGGATTGCGCGAGCGCAGCGCGGGCGCGAGGATCTGTTGCAACAGCGTGGCCTCGCGATCGGCTGAGGAGCGAAACACGCGCAGGTTACGCCCGCCGACGCCGTACCGCGCGAGCTCGGCGACGGCGCCCACGATCTCGCGTTCGGTTTCATCGAAGTAGCGCACGCCGCCGCGCATCTCACCCTTGACGACGCCGTACTCCTCAAGCTCGGAGACGAGCTTGGCATCCGCCTTGGTGTCCTCCAACACTTCCTCGAGCGAATACAGCGCGCCGCTTGACTCGCGCACGCTGACACCGCCACGAAAGGCCCTAATCCCATCACGCCCCGCCTGACCGGGGATGGGCGTGTCCCCGGCGCGACCCGCCGCGAGCTCCTGGCGGATCACGCGCAGGGGCAGAAACTCGTCGCGCTGCATGCGCAGGATCGTGCGCAGACGCGCCACATCGCCCTGCGTGTACAAGCGATAGCCACCGGGGGTGCGGCGGGGGGTGAGGAGCTTCTGATCCTCCAGATAGCGGATCTTGGAGATGGAGATGTCGGGGAACTCCTGCCCCAGGGCTTTGCAGACAGCGCCAATCGTGAGGGCTTTCTGGCGCTGCCCTGGCGGACCTGAGACCTCTGGTTCGGGAGCGGCGGCCAGAGCGGCGACGTCCGCCTCAGTGGGGGTCTGGGTCGCCATCAACGCGCGTGGAAGGTGAGCTTGTACTTGCCGATCTGCACCTCATCGCCCTCCTCCAGGCGCTGGGAGTCGATCCGCTGGCGGTTGACATACGTGCCGTTGAGCGAGCCGCAGTCATCCAGGTGCCAGTGATCGTTGCGGTGGATCAGCAGCGCGTGATCGCGCGATACGGTGATGTCATCGAGGAACACGTCGGCGTCGGGGCGCCGGCCGATGCTCATGCGCTCGCCCTGCACGGCGAAGCTCTCGCCCACGCGCCCGCCGCCGGCGCGGATCACGAGCGCGGGGCCGCGGGCGCTGCCGGGCTCGATCTCCATCGGCACGAGCTCGCCTGCCTCATCGATGCGATAGGTGGCGGTCACCGGCTCCCCCCCTGCGCCCTCAGCGCGCGGCAGCAGGGCGCCGCAGCGCTGACAGTAGTTTGCGCCCTCGGTGTTGACGAAACCACACTCGGTGCAGTGCACAGCCATCGCGCCAGCGTCTCCTAAGACACGTCGCTGGGCTCGCCGATCTGGCGGCGGGCGAGGATGTCGGTGAGCTGCTGCACGTCATCGCCGGTGATGATGGCCTCGCCGCCGTCATGCTTCTTGCGCAGGCGGTTGACGAGCTCGGCGCGCAGGATGTCGATCTTGCCGTGCAGGATGCGTCGCTTGTAGGAGATGTCAACCTCTTCCTCGGTCAGCTCCTTGATCAGATCTTTCAGCTCGGTATCGCTCAAAGCGCCGAGGTCGGGAAAGGTGTCCATCCGGCGATCTCCTCCTGATCGGGAATAAGAGGGGCCCAGCTCGCCACCCTCATGTGGGACTGCGAACGGCGTCAGTATAGACAGCTGAGATCAAAAGGTAAAGCTGAGGTTTAGAGTGCGAAGGATGTCGCGGTTCGCTCCCACCGCCACGCAGCGGCTTGCGCTCGGCTTGATCCTCGTGATCGTGCTTGTGGGAGGGGTGCTGCGGGCGCAGGCCATCGGCGGCAACACGCACACCTCCGCCGATGAGAACGGCTATGTAGCCAACACCAACCATATCCTCGCCCACAGGCGCTACGCGACCTTCAAGTGGCCCCCGGGCACCTCGCTGGCCTTCGCCGCGGCCACGCGGCTCTCGGGCCACCGCTCCCTGCGCCTGACCACGCACGCAAGCGGCCCGGCGCAGTACGTGCAGTTGCTCGCGGGCGTGCTGACGCTGCTGCTGATGGCGGCGCTCGCGTGGTGGGCCGCCGGCCCGTGGGCGGCCGTGCTGGCGGTGACGCTGGGCGCGACGTACTGGCCTCTGGTGGACGCTACGCGTACGTTCCTGTCCGAGCCGCTCGGCGGGCTGGCGCTGCTGGCGAGCATCACGGCAGCGGTGCTGGCGCGCGCGCGGCTGGCCACCGAGCGCTGGTGGCTGGCGCTTGTGAGCGCGGGAGTCATTGGCGGTTTGGCGTGCCTGACGCGCGGGGACCTCGCGGTGGGCATGGTGGTGATCGCACTGGCGCTCGCGCTCAGCGGGCGACCGGGGTGGCGCGTGAGCACGCTGCGGGGCGCCATCTACCTCGGCGCGGTCCTTTTGACGCTGCTGCCCTGGCTGGCGTATGCCGCGGAAGTGGAACGACGCTTCGTGCCGATCACGACGGCCGGCACCGACGCCTTTTTCATCGGCAGCTACCTGCCGGGCAGGGGCCTGTTGGTGCCGACCGAGGAGAAGCTGGCGCCAGAAGTGTGCAGACACTTCCCCACGGATTGCGGGCGTTACTGGCAGAAGAGCGCAGCGCCGCTGTTTCGTCTGATCCAGGCACAGCACCCGGGCAAGTCGGCCGACGCCGCCGTCAGAGCGGCCGATCTGGAAAACGTGCGCAAGTACGCGCTCGGCCAGCCGTTCGCGTTCGCGGGGATGCTCGGGGAAAAGTTCTGGAAGATGTGGAAGACGGTGTGGAGCGGAGGCAACGGCACCTACCATCCCTCCACCAGCCAGTTGCAGCACACGCTGTACGTGCTGCTGGCGTGGCTCGGTCTGCTCGGGGGCGCGTTTGCCACCCGCCGCTGGGAGCTGATCGTGGCCAGCGTCACGCTGCTCGCGATCTCGGGTCTCGCCACCCTGTTCAACGACCAGCCCCGCTACAACGTCAGCCTGATGCCGCTGCTGCTCGCCTACGGCTCGGCAGGGGGATGGCTGCTGGGACGCCGAGCATGGGAGCGCCGCCGCCGCGTCGTGGCGATGCCCGTGCGCACATAGAGCACGGTCGCCGTCAGCGCAAAGGCAAGCCCGATGTATAGGAGGACTTCCGCCAGCGTCGCAAGCCCGACCATGGCGAAGAAGAACGAGCCCATCACCGGCGCAACCCCCAGGCGTCCGGGCCAATTGATGCGCAGCTCGACGCCGTGGGTCTGCCCGTAGCGCCCGAGGAAGAGCATGAAAAGCTCACGCGCGACCAGCACTGCCAGCGCCCAGCGGGGGAGCAGTTCGAAGTGCCAGCAGACGATCACGCCGGAGATGACGAGCAGGCGATCGGTGATGGGATCCATCAGGGTCCCCAGACGGCTGTACTGGCGCGTCACGCGCGCGGCGATGCCATCGGCGTAGTCACCCCAGCCGATGACGGCGAAGAGCGTTGCCGACACTCCATCCACGCCATCCTCACTGGAGAGCGCCACCACGAGGAATACCGGTATCAGCGCCAAGCGCAGGAAGCCGATCGCGTTAGGGATCGTCCAGGGCCGCAGCGGCTGACCGGAGAGAGTCTGGGGTGGTGGCGGGCCGGAACGGTCGAGGCCGAAGAGGCGGCGGACGCTCAGGGGAGGCTCTGCCACAGCTCGTCCACCGCTCGCACGAGCGCAGGTCCATCGTCTCCAAGCGGCAATCCCGGCGCCTGCTGGCGCCCACGGCGGATCTGGACCTCGATCTCGCCGGACTGAAGCGACTTGCGTCCAACGGTCAGGCGCAAAGGGCAGCCGAGCAGCTCGGCGTCGGCGAACTTCTCTCCCGGCTGTCCCTCGCGGTCGTCGTAGAGCACCTCGACGCCTCCTGCGTGCAGGGTCTCATATACCGCGTCGCAGGCCTCGCGCTCGGGTGTGCCGGACTTGCCGAGTGCGACGAGGTGCACGGCGAAGGGCGCAAGTGCGCGTGGCCAGGAGATGCCATGCTCGTCGGCGAACTGCTCGACGGCGGCGGCAACAATGCGGGCGGGGCCGATGCCGTAGGAGCCCATCCAGATCGGCTGCTCATGGCCGGACTCGTCGAGGTAGTTGGCGCCGAGCGGCTCGGAGTAGCGGGTGCCAAGCTTGAAGATGTTGCCGATCTCGATGGCCGTCAAGAGCTTGATCTGCTCGCCATTGATCTCCTCGCTACTCAACAACTCCTGCTTGCCCAACTGCGCGCAGGCGACCTCGACATTGGCGGCGTAGCCCGAGTCCGTCAACACGATCTCATCCTCCCCTGCGGGGCACGGCGCCATGTACTCGTCGGCGCCAAGGCCACCCATCATGCCGACATCGGACTGCACGCGGTAGAAACGCAGGCCGGTGCGCGTCATGATGCGATCGTAGGCGCCGATGTGCAGCGCATAGCTGGCCTCCAGCCCGGCCTGGTCGCGGTCGAAGGAGTAGGAGTCCTTCATGACGAACTCGCGCGTGCGCAAGACGCCAGCGCGGGGGCGCGGCTCGTCGCGCTCCTTGATCTGGAAGTGGTAGAGGATGAACGGCAGGTCGCGGTAGGAGCGCACGGTCTGGGCGACATGGAAGGTGACGGCCTCCTCGTGAGTCATGGCCAGCACCAGCTCCGAGCCCTTGCGGTCGTGCAGCTTGAAGAGCTCCTCGATCTCCAGACGCCCGGTCTTGCGCCACGGCTCGGCGGGCTGCAGCACGGGCATGAGCATCTCCTGCGCGCCGATCGCATCGAGCTCCTCGCGGATGATCGCAACGACGCGCTGGTGTACGCGCCAGCCGGCGGGCAGCCACGTCCACATGCCCGTGCCCATCTGGCGGATGAGCCCGGCGCGCACCATCAGCTTGTGCGAGATCGCCTCGGCGTCGGCGGGCGCCTGCTTCTCAGTGGGCAGTAGATACTCCGAGAGTCTGGTCATTGAGGATGCAGAGCCTAGTCGTCCCTTTGATAGAACAGCAGCCAACCACCTGCAAAGAGAAATCGACACGACAAGGAGCCCTCATGGCCTACACCGTTCCGCCGTTGCCATACGCATACGACGCGCTTGAGCCGCACATCGATAAGCAGACGATGGAAATCCATCACGACAAGCACCATCAGGCCTACGTGGACAAGGTCAACGCGGCGCTGGCTGGCACACCACTTGAGAATGCGGCGATCGAGGACGTGCTGAAGGACCTGAGTCAGGTGCCTGAGGACAAGCGCACGGCGGTGCGCAACAACGGCGGCGGGCACTACAACCATTCGCTGTTTTGGGAGAGCATGGCTCCAAACGCAGGCGGCGCACCCGATGGTGCGCTGGCGCAGGCGATCGACTCGGCCTTCGGCTCCTTCTCCGACTTCCAGGCGAAGCTGAAGGAAACGGGCGTGAACCAGTTCGGCTCGGGCTGGTCATGGCTCGTGCACGATGGCTCAGGGCTCGCGATCGTCGGCACCCCCAATCAGGACAACCCCATCTCCGCCGGCAAGACGCCGCTGCTGGGCGTGGACGTGTGGGAGCACGCCTACTACCTGAAGTACCAGAACCGCCGTCCGGACTACCTGGACGCGTGGTGGAACACGGTCAACTGGACGACGGTAGCGGCGCGCTTCAGCGCCGTGTAAAGCGGCGCCCCGCGCTGGGCGAGGCCTCCTCGTCCAGCGCAACTGGGGGGACCGGCGCAACCGCAGGGCCTGGCGCAACCGAGGCCGGCGTGAGCATCGACTCAAGTACCGCGTCCGCCTCCTCGTCGTGCTCGGCCGCGGCGGCCTCCAGCGCCGCCATGCGCTCTGGCGTCATCTGCGTGGCGTCCTCGTTGGCAGCAAGCCAGGCGCGGGCATCGGCAGCGGCGACCTCGTCGCGCTGAACGGTCTTGCCGGCGGCGTAGTAGCGATCGATCTCCTTGAAGAGCTCATCGACGAGCTGCTCGGTGGGGACCTTCTTCAGCGGCTCGCCCTTGGAGTAGATCATGCCCATGTCCTTGGCGCCGGTGATGCCGAAATCGGCGTGGCGGGCCTCGCCGATGCCGTTTACGGCGCAGCCGAGCACGGAGACCTCGATCGGGTCCTCGTAGGCTTCCAGGCGCCGCTCGACTTCGGCGACGACGGTATCCATGTCGAACTGCAAGCGCCCGCAGGTGGGGCAGGCGATCAGCACCGGCCCGCGCTCGCGCAGCTTGAGCGCCTTGAGGATCTCCCACGCGACCTTGACCTCCTCCTCGGCGTGGAAGGTGGAGAGCGAGATGCGGATCGTGTCGCCGATACCGTCGGCCAGGAGCGTTCCGAGTCCCACAGCCGACTTCAGCGAGCCCGACCACTTGGTGCCGGCCTCGGTGACCCCCAAGTGCAGGGGATAGGGAATGCGCTCGGCCAAGAGCCGGTTGGAGGCGATCGTGTTGGGCACGGAGGTGGACTTCATCGAGACCTTGAAGTCGTAGAAGTCGAGGCTCTCCATCAGCCGCACGGTCTCGATCGCAGCGGTAACGAGCGCCTCGACGGGGTTGTCGTACTCGAGCTGGCGCAGATGCTTGGGCAGCGAGCCAGAGTTGACGCCGACGCGCAACGGCGTGGAGCGCTCCTTGGCCAAGGCGATGACCTCGGCGACCTTCTCGGGTCCACCGATGTTGCCGGGGTTCAGGCGCACGCAGTGCGCGCCCGCTTCGATCGCCTTCAGGGCGAGGGTGTGGTTGAAGTGGATATCGGCGATGACCGGGATCGGCGAGTCGCGCACGATCGCGCGCAGCGCCTCGGCGTCCTGCTCGCGCGGCACTGCGACGCGTACGATGTCCGCGCCGGCCTCGGCGACGGTACGGATCTGCTCCATGGTGGCGGCGAGGTTGGCGGTCTCGGTCTTGGTCATCGTCTGCACCGCGACCGGGGCGCCCCCGCCGATGGGGACGGCGCCTACAGTTATCTGTCGCTCAGAAGCCATGTGATTGAAAAAGAGGGGCCCGACCGAAGCCGGGAGACACTCGCCTTCGGCTCGCATCCCCGTTTCGGCCAGCCGGCCTGCGGCCGCCTGCGCCACTCTCTAGAGGAGATTCTACGATGCCCACCGAATCCCCCCACGTCTATGCCACCGCCCGCGGCCCGCTGGCACGGCTGGCCTCCCCCCTGGCGACGCGCGCACGCAGGCGCAGGCACACACGCTTTTTCGCGATGACGGGCATCCACGCAGGCGCCAGGGTGTTGGATGTCGGCTGCGGAGCGCTGGGTCTGCGGGCGCTGGAGCCGAAGCTGGATGTGACGGGCGTGGACGTAGCGCCCCAGCCGGCCTATCCGGGCCCGTTCGTGCAGGCCGATCCCGCCGAGGGCCTGCCATTCGCGGACGCAGAGTTCGACCTGGTGTATTGCAACAGCGTGATCGAGCACGTTCCCCCCGAGCGTCGTCAGGCATTCGCCGCAGAACTGCGTCGCGTGGCGCGCGGCTGGTACGTGCAGACGCCGGCGTGGAGCTTCCCGATCGAGCCGCACGCACTGCTGCCAGGCGCGCAGTGGCTGCCGGTGCGCTGGCGCAAGCACTATTGGAAGCTCGGCGCAGCGGGCAGCTGGGAAGACATCTCGCTGCTGCGCAAAGGCGAGCTGGAAGAGCTGTTCGGAGGGCCCGTTTTTAGGGAGAGGTTTGGCCGGTTTACGAAGAGCTGGCTCAGCGTGAGGAGGATCGCGTCCCGCCCGTAATCGCTCACCGTACGTGGAAGCCGCCGTTGGAGAAGGTGTGAATGTCGTTGGTGAAGCCGACCATGAAGAGCACGAGCACCAGCGCGAAGCCCACGACGCTGGCGCGCTCCATGACGGCGAAGGGGATCGGCCGCCCGCGCACCTTCTCGGCGAGCGCCCAGAAAATGTGCCCGCCGTCGAGCGGCAGGAAGGGAAAGAGGTTGATAATCGCCAGCGACAACGAGACGATCGCCAGCAGGAAGAGCGCGGCGGGCGTGCTGTAACTGAAGGCCTGGCTGGCTACATCGGAGACGCCGACGATCGAGTGCACTTCCTTGCGCGCCTTTTCGTTGACGAAGATCTGCGAGATACGCGACACGGTGAGGGTGGTGACGTGCCACATCTCGCTCACGCTGGAGGAGATCGCCTGCCCGGCTGATTCTCCGCGATAGACCGGCAGGGACTGGATCCCCACAAGCGTGCGCTCCGCCTTGGTGTCATAGCGAGGGGTAAGGCTGAACCTCAATACGCGGCCATTGCGCAGGACGGTGAGACGCACCGGCGTGGTGGCGGCACAGCCCGCAACGGGCCTACCGGCGCAGTGGTGAGAGGAGATCTGAGCAATAAAGTTGGCATTGCCATTGGCGTCGACCCGTACGGGCTTGCCGTCGACGGCGAGCAGCACATCCCCCGCGCGCAGCACCCCGCTGGCGGGATGGGCCTGCTGCACGGCGGCGAGGAGCGCGCGATCACTGCGCGGCTGCTGGGCGCTAAAGGCGTAGACCCCCCACAGCAGCAGAAAAGCGACGAGCACGTTCATGGCCGGCCCGGCGCCAATCACGACAAGGCGCTTCCAGACGGGCTGGCGGAAGTAGGCGCGATCGGCAACCTCAGCGGGGATCTCTTCATTGGGGTTCATGCCCGTGATGCGCACATAGCCGCCGAGCGGGATGACGCCGATCATGTACTCGGTCTCCCCGCGCGTGATGCCCACGAGCTTGGGCGGGAAGAACAAAGAGAAGCGCTCCACGCGCATCCCCACCGCCTTGGCGGCGGCGAAGTGCCCGAACTCGTGCAGCACGATCAACGTGATGAACCCCAGCAGGGTCAGCGCCCAACTCATAGAGGTCCAGTTTGGCAGGCCGCGACGGCCTCACCCGCCACTACGCGCGCCTCACGGTCGGACTCGTACAGCGACTCGAAGGCGCGCACGGGGCTTGCGCCCAGGCGCTCCAAGGTCTGCTCGATGACGGCGGGAATACCGAGGAAGGGCAGGCGCTCGGCGAGAAAGGCATGTACGGCGATCTCGTTCGCGGCGTTGAGCACGCACGGCGCCGTGCCGCCGGCAAGCGCCGCCTCGCGGGCGAGGCGCAGACAGGGAAAGGCGTCGATATCGACCGCCTCGAAATCCAACCGCGCGAGCGCGACGAGATCCAGCGGCTCGATCGGCAGCTTGACGCTGCAGGCCCCGTGCAGGGCGTAGGAGATGGCCACACGCATGTCGGGTGGACCGAGATGCGCGAGCATGGCGCCGTCCGCGAGCTGCACGAGCCCGTGGATGACCGACTGCGGATGCACGACCACATCCATGCGCTCGTAGGGAGTGCCGAACAGATAGTGGGCCTCCATCAGCTCCAGCCCCTTGTTCATGAGCGTGGCGGAGTCGATCGTGATCTTGCCCCCCATCTCCCACGTTGGGTGCGCCAGCGCCTGCCTGACACTGACGCCCTCGAGCTGCGCGTGAGAAAAGCCGCGGAAGGGGCCGCCGCTGGCCGTGATGGTCAGCCGCTCCACGGCGCCGGGCAGCTGCCCGGCGAGCAGCTGGTGCAGGGCGGTGTGCTCGGAGTCGACAGGCACGATTTGTGCGCCCGTGGCTTCGGCGAGCGCCGTGACCAGCTCGCCGCCCACGACCAATGACTCCTTGTTGGCCAGCGCCAGGTCGATGCCCTCCCCCAACGTGGCCACGGTCGGACCGAGACCCGCAGAACCCACGAGCGCGTTGAGCACGAGCTCGGCCCCGGACTCGACCACGAGCCGCACGAGCCCCTCCGCTCCGCCGAGCACCTCCCCGTCGGTCCACGCCTCGCCCGCGCGCGCGGCGGCATCGGCATCGGCCAGCGCAATGCGCTTGACCCCATGCGCGCGGGCCTGCTCGATGAGCGCCTCCCACGAGCGCTCAGCTGAGAGCCCAATCAACTCAAGCTCGGTGCTGCGCTGCACGATGTCGAGCGCCTGCACGCCGATCGAGCCGGTGGAGCCGAGGATCAGCAGACGCTTGGGCACGCCTCGGAGACTACTTAGACGTAGGCCGACCAGATGTAGTAGCCGACGACCGCGGTGAAGAGCACGGCGTCGAGACGATCGAGCGCGCCACCGTGGGCGCCGAAGATGCTGCCCGCGTCCTTGACGCCGGCGTGGCGCTTGACGAAGGACTCGAAGAGGTCACCCACGGGCGCGGCAAGGGCGACGCCCAGGCCGAGTACAAGCGCGTGGTTACCGGGGAGCCAGTCCTGGTAGCGACCGGCGAACCAGACGGCGATGACGGCGGTCGCCATGCCGATGAGCAGGCCCTCGATCGTCTTGTTGGGGGAGATCGAAGGAGCAAGCGGGCGACGGCCGAAGAGGCGCCCGCCGAGATAGGCGCCGGTATCGCCGAGGAAAGTGCCGACGAGGACGTCGATGACGATCCCCAGGCCGTGAGGCAGATCGCGCAGGAGCACGGCGTGGGCAAGGCCGAAGCCGACCCAGTAGATGCCGAGCAGCGTGAGCGCCAGGCCCCCGACGCTGGGGTGGGGCGCAAGCAGCGTGAAGGCGAACAGCACAGGCAAGGCGCAGACCGCGACGAGCAGGATCTGGTACTGCCCGCCGTAGAGCGCCGCGAGCAGGAGTGCCGCAAGCGCGAGGAAGCCGGCGAGGCGCACGGGGTGCGCGCGGTCGTACATGGCATACAGCTCGTGCAGGCAGAGCAGCCCGAGCGCCATCACGCCGAGGGTGAAGATGAGGCCGCCCTCGATCACGATGAACAGCGCGAAGGCGATCGCGGGTAAAGCGACAAGCACGCGCGCGGCGAGGTCAGAACGTGTGCTCATACGTGTGGCGCTCATCGCCCTCCGAAGCGGCGTTGGCGCGCGGAAAACTCCGCGAGCGACTCTTCCAGAGCGGCGCGGGTGAAGTCGGGCCAGAGCTCGTCGCGAAAGATCAGCTCGGAGTAGGCGCCCTGCCAGAGCAGGTAGTTGGATAGGCGCCGCTCGCCGCTGGTGCGGATGATGATGTCGGGGTCGTGCATCTCCGGTGCATAGAGACGTTGGCGGAACTCTGCCTCGCTGTTGCCCTGGAAGTCCCGCGCCGCATCGAGGATCTCGGCCCGACCCCCATAGTTAAAGGCGACGAACAGCGTGATGCGGGTGTTGGCATCGGTGAGCCCTTCCGCCCAGGCCATCTGCTTCACGAGGTCGTCAGAGAGACCCTGGCGACGTCCGATGAAGCGCATCCTGACGCCTTCCTCGTGCAGCTCCGGTGTCTCACCAGCGATGCGACGGGAGAACATCGCCATCAAACCCTGCACCTCCTCCGGCGGGCGCGACCAGTTCTCGGTGGAGAACGAGTAGACCGTCAGCTCCGCGATGCCCAGCTCGGCGGCGTCGCGCAGACGCGCCTTGACGGTATCCGCGCCGGCGTCATGACCCTCGTTGACCGACAGCCCCCGCGCGCGCGCCCAGCGGCCGTTGCCGTCGGTGATGATCGCGACGTAGCGTGGAATCGGTCCCGCTCCGCCCCGTCTGCTCCGTCCCGCCGGCTCGCCATCCGCCATCAGACCTCGAGGATCTCCGCTTCCTTGGCCTTCAGCACGCCGTCGAGCTCGCCGATGCTGGAGTCGGTGAGCTTCTGCAGCTCCACCTCGGCGCGGTGCTCATCGTCGGAGCCTGCCTCGCCGGCCTCCTTGAGCTCGCGCAGGTCGTGCATGATGTCGCGGCGGACGTTGCGGATCTTGATGCGGCCCTCCTCGGCGAGGTTGCGCACGACTTTGACGAGCTCCTTGCGTCGCTCCTCGGTCAGCTCGGGCACGACCAGTCGCACGAGATTGCCGTCGTTAGACGGCGTGAGGCCAACGTCAGACTCGTTGATCGCCTTCTCGATGGCCTTGATCGAAGACTTGTCATAAGGCTGCACCGTGATCAGGCGCGCCTCTGGCGCCGAGAGCGTGGCGAGCTGGTTCAGTGGAGTCATGGCGCCGTAGTAGTCGACGCTGACGCGCTCCAGCAGCGCGGGGCTCGCGCGTCCCGTGCGCACGGTGGCGAACTCGTGCTGGCTTGACTCCACCGCCTTCTTCATGCGCTCGCGCGCGTCAACCAGCAGTCCGTCTATTAACTCAGACTCCACCGTCGTCTCCTTCCGATGTGGTGCTCACCAGCGTGCCCACCCGTTCACCAGAGATTATCCGTGCAATGCCCTGCTCGTCGTCCATGTTGAACACATTGAGAGGCATGTTGTTGTCCATGCACAATGCCAGTGCGGTCGAGTCCATCACCTTCAGACGCCGCTCGATCGCCTCCATGTGGGTGATCGCCGGGATGAAGGTCGCTGAGGTATCGCGCGCGGGGTCAGCGGTGAACACACCCTCCACCCCATTCTTGGCCATCAGGATGATGTCGGCATGGATCTCCGCCGCGCGCAGCGCAGCGGCGGTATCGGTGGTGAAGAACGGGTTGCCCGTGCCTGCCGCAAAAATCACCACCCGGCCCTTCTCCAAATGGCGCATGGCGCGACGGCGAATGTAGGGCTCTGCGACCTCGGAGATGGGGATCGCCGACTGCACGCGTACGGGCGTGCCCGTACGCTCCAGCGCATCCTGCAGCGGCAGCGCGTTGAGTACCGTGGCAAGCATGCCCATGTAGTCGGCAGTGGCACGATCCATCCCCTCGGCCACGCCCGTCATGCCGCGGAAGATGTTGCCGGCGCCCACCACGATCGCAACCTCCACGCCGCGCGCGTGCACGGACGCGACCTGTCTGGCCACTGCAGCCACGCGCTCGGGATCGGTGCCGTACTGAAGCTCCCCCATCAGGGCCTCGCCGGAGAGCTTCAGCAGGACGCGCTTGAAGACAGGTTCGTCGGCCACTGCGGCGAGAGCCTACTGGCCTACCGCAAAGCGTGTGAAGCGGCGAATGACTACGTTCTCGCCGGTCTTCGCCGTGAGCTCGTCGCGCAGCTGCTGCACGGTCTTGCCCTCGAACTTGGGGTTGTGCATCTCCTGCTCCAGCAGCACGATCGTTCCCAGCCACGCATCGAGCTTGCCCGCGACGATCTTCTCGCGAATGTTTGACGGCTTATCTGCCGCCTCCTGCTCATATACGCGCGACTCGGCCTCACGGGCATCGGCAGGCACGTCCTCGCGGCTGACGTAGGCAACAGTGGGCGAGGCGGCGATCTGCATCGCCACGTCGCGAGCAAAGCCTGTGAAGTCCTCGTTGTTGGCCACGAAGTCGGTGTTGCAGTCAACCTCGATCAGCACGCCGACCTTGGCACCCGCATGCACGTAGGCCTGCACTGTCCCCTCGCTGGCCACACGCTCGCCGAGATCCTGGATCTTCTTGCCCTGCTTGACGCGCAGGATCTCGATTGCCTTCTCCAGATCCCCGGAGGCCTCGGTGAGGGCTTTCTTGCAGTCCATCATCCCCGCGCCAGTACGGTCGCGCAGGGCCTTCACGTCCTTCGCACTTATCTCTGCGGTGCTCACGATGCGCTGGCCTCCTCTGCGGTCTCAGGTGTAGGCTCGGGCTCTGCCGGGGTGTCCGTGGGCTCTGCCGGGGTCTGCGCCGCCGGGGTCTCAGCAACTGGCTCTGGGCTGGGCTCGGCTGGCGCCTCGAGGGCCGGCGTCTGCGCCGCGGGCGCCTCCGCTGTTGGAGCCTCAGCAACTGGCTCAGGGCTGGGCTCGGGCTCAGCTGGTCTCTCCGGCGCGGGCTGCGCGGCGGGAGCCTCCGGCACAGGCGCCTGCGCAGGCGCCTGTGGCGCGGGGGCGGCTGCCGCCTCGGCGGCCGCCTTCGCCTCCGCGGCTGCCCTCGCCGCCGCCTCGCGCGCGGCGAGCTCTTCGGCTTCCTTGCGTGCCTGCGCTTCTTCGGCTTCGCGCTTGACCTGTTCCTCGGCCTCGCGCTTGGCGCGCTCCTCCGCTTCGCGGCGTGCCTTCTCTTCAGCTTCCTTGCGTGCGCGCTCCTCCTCGGCACGGAACACCGCATAGCCCTGGGAGACGACGTCGCCGATGGCCTTCGTGATGAGCGCACAGGAGCGCATCGCGTCGTCGTTGCCGGGGATCACATAGTCGATGCCGTCGGGGTCGCAGTTGGTGTCGACGAGGCCGATGATGGGGATGCGCAGGCGCTGCGCCTCGCGCACTGCGATCGCCTCGGTCTTTAGATCGATCACGAACATCGCGTCGGGCACGCGCTGCATGTTCTTGACGCCGCCCAGGTTGGCCCGCAGCTTGGCGAGATCGGCCTGCGCGGCCATGCGCTCGCGCGTGGGCAATAGCGCTAGCTGACCCTCGGTCTCATAGCGTTCGAGATCGTGCAGGCGGCGGATGCGCAGGTTGATGGTCTGGAAGTTCGTCAACAGTCCACCCAGCCAGCGGTGGTTGACGTAGGGCATGCCAGCTTCCTCGGCGACGCCGGCAACGGTGTCGCGCGCCTGCTTCTTGGTGCCCACGAACAGGACCGTGCCGCCGCGGCGCGCGAGCGTGTCCACGAACTCCTGCGCCGCTTCGAGCAGCGCCGAGGTCTTGAGCAGATCGATGATGTAGATGCCGCCGCGCTCGCCGTGGATGAAGCGGCGCATCTTGGGGTTCCAGCGGCGTGTCTGGTGGCCGAAATGAACGCCGGCTTCCAGCAGCTCCGCGATTCCTACCTGAGCCACGAGTTTGCTCCCTTTATGTATTTGGTGTGATGACTCCGTGGCGGGGCTGCGGACCCGGAGTTGGGCGCATTGGCGCGCTCCGGGCAGGGCCACAATCCGTATCCGCCACGGGTTGGGTTTGGATGAGCAGAAAAGGATAGCTCAGGGGCGCTGCGCGAGCTCGGCACGCGCCAACGCTGCTCGCAGATCCGCGGGCAACGGCGACTGCACATCGACGGTCTGACCGCTGACTGGGTGCGGAAAGGCCAGGCGTGTGGCGTGTAAGAACTGGCGCTCGAGGCCCAGCAGGCCGGCGGTTCCGTACTCGGGGTCACCCGCTACGGGATGGCCGATCGCCTGCAGATGCACACGGATCTGGTGAGTGCGCCCGGTGTCCAAGCGCAGGCGCAGCAGCGAGAAGCGCCCAAGTGCCCGCTCTAGCTCGAAGCGGGTGCGAGCCTCGCGGGGGAAGTGTCCGCCGACGGCCATGCGCGTGCGCACCCTGGGATCGCGACCGATGGGAGCCTCGATCGTGCCCGTGCGGCTGGGCGGGCGGCCCTGCACGAGCGCCAGATACTCGCGCTCCAGCCGGCGCTGACGCAACAGCTCCTGGAGCTTGGCGTGGATCTCATCCGAGCGCGCCACGACCAGCAGGCCGGAGGTGTCGCGGTCCAGGCGGTGCACGATGCCCGCGCGCGTGGGATCTTCGCCCCCGGCTGCAGCGCCGGCGAGCAGTTGCGCCAGCGTGCCCTCGCGGTGGCCTTTGGCTGGGTGCACGACCAAGCCCGCCGGCTTGTCGACCACCAGCAGGTACTCATCTTCGTAGGCGATCATGAACATTTCGGTCATGGGCGCGCGGGCTCTCAACCACGAGCACCAGCAGCAGCACACCGATGGTGATCGAGGCGTCGGCGAGATTGAAGGGAGGCCAACCCAGCGGGAACTTGATGAAGTCCGTCACCGAGCCGTCGCGCAGGCGGTCCAGGATATTGCCAAGCGCCCCGCCGATAAGTAGCCCTGTAGGCAGCCAGATGAGCGGCTTGGTGGAATGGCGCAGGAAGTAGGCCAGCAGGCCAAGCACGGCCACCCCGATGACGAGCGTCACGGCCGTGTGGTGGCCGGGTAAGAAGCCGAAGGCGACGCCGTGGTTGCGGGCATCAACCAGCTGTACACCTGGCAGCAACCCCCGTTCTTCGCCGGGCACGATCGAGTCTTCGACCGCGTCCTTGGTGAGCTGATCGAGCGCCACCACGCCAACCATGACCAGCCCGGCGCGCAGCCAAGCCAAAGGCGCGGAACGCATCCTCAGGAGCCTACCTAGCCGTGGATGGCGCCCTGGACCACCAGGTTATTGATGATCTGCAGCGTGAGGATGGCCAGAATCGGGCTGAAGTCCCATCCGCCCATCATCGGGATGACGCGGCGGAAGATGCGCAAGAAGGGCTCGCACACTTCGCGCAGGAAGGTCAGGACGGCGTCACTCGCACGTGAGTAGGGCGGGCGCAGCCCGACAGCAAACAGCAGGTTGACGATGATGTAGCAGATGATCAGCAGCGTGTACACGTAGATCAGCGTCGACAGGAAGTTGGCGATTTCCGTGCGCGCGCTCGCCAGCGCCAGGCCAGTAATGGCACGGGACTCCAGCGCCAGGCCAGTCATGGCACGGGCCTCAAGACGGCGTCCATGGCATCGCTGAACGCGCCCCGCAGGCCGGCCTGCTCGAGCGCATCTAGGCCGCGCGCGGTGAGTCCGCCCGGCGAGGCCACCTCGCGGCGCACGGCCAGCGTGTCGTAGTCGCGCCGGCGCAGCAACTCCGCGGTGCCCGCCAGCGTCTGCGTCACGAGCGCGGCCGCCTGCGCGGCGGGGATGCCGTGGCGCACACCCGCGTCGACCTGCGCCTCAGCCACCAGCGCCACGTAGGCGGGGCCGCAGGACATCAGGCCCATCGCCACATCGACCTGCGCGTCGGGCAGCGTCACGAGTGTGCCCAGCCCGGCGAAGAGATCGTGCACGGCCTCATCGAGCGCCGCATCGCTCACCACGTCCGCGGCCTGTACCAATGCACCCTCGCGCACTTCCACCGGCAGCGAAGGCATGAAGCGGTATACCGGCCTCCCCGGATACGCGGCCTTCAGCGCGCTCAGCGGCGTGGCCGCGAGGATCGAGGCTACCGCCTTGGCGTGCGGCGCCACTTCCTTTGCCACCTCCTGCAGCTGTGCGGGCTTGTGACACAGCACCACGAGATCCGCCCGCTGCGCCACCTCGGCGTTGTTCGCGAGCGCCTCGCCGCCGGTGTCCTGTGCCAGCGCCTGCGCGCGCTCAGCGATGGGGTCGGCGCACAGCACCGGACGCGCCCACCCACGCGCGAGCGCGCGCGCCATGTTGCCGCAACCGATCAGACCGATCTGCATGAGGCGACCAGCCTACCGACCCGATCAGCTCTGATTGAAGAAACCCTTCTCGATCAAGCGCGCGCGCTCCTCCGCGGAGATCTCGACGTTGCGCGGCGTGAGCATGAAGACCTTGTCCGCGATCCGCTGCATGCCGCCGTCGAGCGCGTAGGTGAGGCCGCTGGCGAAGTCGATCAGGCGCTTTGACAAATCGATGTCGGTGCTCTGCAGGTTGAGGATCACGGGGATCGAGTCCTTGAAGCGGTCCGCGACCTGCTGGGCGTCGTTGAAGGACTTGGGCACCACGAGGTGCACGCGCACCTCGCCGTTGCCGCCGCGCACGGGACGCAGCACGGTCGTGGGCCGCCCGCGCGGTTCGTCCTCGGCGAAGATGTCCTCGTAGTCGTCCTGGCGCCGGCGTGCGGACAGGCGACGCACATTGGGACGCTGGCGGTAGTGATCCTCCAGCTCAGCCTCGTGCGGCGGCTCATCCTCATAGCTTTCGTGGTACTCCTCGGCCAAGCCGAAGTACACGAGAGCGCGGTGCCATGAATCGCGGAACGCCATGTCTAAGAGCCGTCTTTCGTTGGAACCAGGACTTTCCCTGCTCATGCTAGTCGCCTGTAGGAGCCAGGCGAAAGCGCCTGAAGGGCTGTCCCGTGAGCCCTAAGCGTACAGCTTCGTGCCGATCCGCACGATCGTCGCGCCCTCTTCAACCGCGACGGCGTAGTCCTGGGTCGTGCCCATCGACAGGTGCTCGAGCGCGTGCGCCTGTGCCAGCTCGCGCAGCGCAGCGAACCAGCGCCGACTCTGCTCAGGCTTCGAGGACTGTGGAGGCATCGTCATCAGGCCCGCCACCGGCACTGGACAGCGTTCGATGAAGGCCGCGAGCTCTGCGGGAGCCACGCCGTCCTTGCCGGGCTCTGCGGCCACATTGACCTCGATCAACACCCTCATTTCAGGGCTCGCCAGCTGTTTGTGGCGGGCTAGCTCGCGCAGCACCGAGTCGCTCGCCACCGAGTGGATCAGGCGCACGTGCCCCAGCACCTGACGCACCTTGCGGCTCTGTAGGTGGCCGATGAAGTCCCACGTGAACGTGTCGCCGTAGGCGTCCACCTTGGCCCGCAGGTCCTGCGCCCGGTTCTCGCCCACCAGCTCTATGCCCGCCCGCGCGAGCGCCGGCATATCCGCAAGCGCCACATACTTGGTAGCCGCCAGCACCTGCACGTCCTCGGGCCGGCGCCCGGCGCGGCGCGCGGCGCGCGCTATCTCAGCGCGAACCTGCGCCAGGTTTGCCGCGATCGTCGCGGTGCTCGGGTTGGCGATCAGCTCGGCCACGGCAGCTCCAGCGCGGCCGCAAGCTCTGCCTCACGTCCCTCCTCGAGCTCGCCATCGAGGCGCAACATCAGCGTCTCGCGCAATCGTCGCCCCACCTCCGGCCCCTGCGGCACGCCCTGCGCGAGCAGGTCCTCACCGTCGATCTGCAGATGCACATGGCGTAGATCCCCGAGCCAGTGCCGGGCGGCCTCGGCGGCGCCAAGCGCCCCCGCCAGCGCCACGCCCTCGACCGGACTGTCCGCCACCGCCGAGTGCAACTCGGCGGGGCGCTTGCAACGCGGCAGCAGCTTGTGCAGGCGCGCCGCTGCCACGGCGCTTGCCAGCGCCCCATCGCGTTCGCCCTGCGAGAACTCCAGGCGATCGAGCAACGCTCTCGCCTGCGCCTGCGGTCGGCCATCGGCGGGTAAAGCCAACGGCAGGATCAGCGCCGCCAACAGCAGACGCTGCCTGCTGCCGTCCGCGGGCAGCAGAGCGAGCGCGCGTTGCGCCAGTGCGGGGTCGTAGCGCAGGCGCGGGTGCAGTGCGGGCAGGATCCCCAGCTCGTGCATCGCCTCCAGTGCGGCCGGCGCTTGCTGTTCGCGCAAGGCCAAGCGCAACTCCGCCCCCGTGCGCGCCCCGGACACCGTGTCCAGAGCGCCCTCGCTCAGCGCGCGCTGGGCCAGCGTCGCCGTGTGATCCTCGACCGCGAAGTCGAGCCTCGCGTGGTAGCGGGCAAGGCGTAGCAAGCGTGTGGGATCGTCCGCGAAGCTCGCGTCATGCAGCACGCGCAGGCGCCGCTCACGTAGGTCCTCGAGCGCGTGGGGAACCGCGCGCAGATCTCCAGGTGCAGGGCCATCGAGCATCACGGCAATCGCGTTGACGGTGAAATCGCGACGCAGCAGATCCTCCTCCGCAGTGCCCGCTCGCACCTCAGGCAGCGCTCCCGGCTTGGCGTAGGACTCGGCGCGACGCGTGGCGAAATCCAGGCGCGTCGCGCCGTGCTCCACAAGCGCAGTGCCAAAACGCTCGTGCACAGTTACCTCGGCCGCCAGACGCTCACCGAGTGTCTGCGCCAGTGCAGCAGCATCGTGGGCAACCACGACATCCAGCTCACGGGGCTGGCGTCCCAGCAGGAGGTCGCGCACCGCTCCTCCCACCAGCTCCACGTCATCGCGGCCCTGCGTCAACTCCAGCAGCTCGGGGCCGCCGGGCTGGTCGCGCAGACGTTCGAGCACGCTGGCACCTTGATCGATAGCTGCCTTGTTCACGGCCTCTCAGCCTGTGCGTACCGGGATCCCGGCCTCTGTCAGGAACTCCTTGGCCGCGCCGATCGTGTAGCGGCCATAGTGGAAGATCGAGGCGCATAGCGCTGCGTCGGCGCCAGCTTGCAGGGCCTGTGCCAGGTGTTCCAACTCGCCTGCGCCACCGGAGGCGATCACGGGGACATCCACGGCCTCGCTCACGGCGCCCGTCAGCGCCAGGTCGTAGCCATCGCTGGTGCCATCGCGGTCCATGCTCGTCAACAGGATCTCGCCCGCGCCGCGCTCCACCGCCTCGCGTACCCACGTGAGCACCTCGCGGCCCGTGGCCTTGCGCCCCCCGGCGACATACGCCTCCCACTGCGAACCATCTGCCATCCCCGCCCCCGTCCTCGAACCACCTGCCATCCCCGCCCCCGAACTATCTGCCGTCCCCGTCCCATCCACGCCGTCCACTCGCATCTTCGCGTCGACGGCCAGCACCACGCACTGCGTGCCGAAGACCTTCGCTAGCTCATCGATCAACTCAGGGCGCGCCAGCGCGGCGGAGTTGATCGATACCTTGTCCGCGCCCGCGTCCAGCACTGCCTGCGCGTCCTGCACCGAGCGGATGCCGCCGCCGATCGTGAACGGCACGAACACCTCGTCCGCCGTGCGCCGCGCCAGCTGCACGATCGTCTCGCGGCGCTCGTGCGTTGCGGTGATGTCCAGGAACACCAGCTCATCCGCGCCTTCGCGGTCGTAGTGGGCGGCCAGCTCGACCGGATCGCCGGCATCGCGGATATCGACGAATTCCACGCCCTTTACGACCCTGCCGCCGTCAACGTCCAAACAGGGAATGACGCGCTTGAGGTGCATCCGCCCACCGTAGCGAGTCGCGCGTGGGGGCCGCCGCGACGCGAACAACCCCTCCTAAAAATCCTTACCCCAGGACCGCGCGCGCTTCGGCGACCGTGAAGCGCCCCTCGTACAGCGCCTTGCCCACGATCACGCCCCGCAGGCTCGCCTGGCCAAGGGCTTGGAGGCGTTCGAGGTCCTCCAGTGCGCCGATGCCGCCGCTGTATACGAGGTTGCCCTGCACGGAACGTGCGATCTCCTCGATTTCCTGCACGTCGGGGCCTTCGAGCATGCCGTCGCGGTCGACGTTCGTGTACACCACGCGCTGCACGCCGCGCTCCTGCAGCGCTGCGATCACTGCCTGCGCTGTCAACTCCGTCGTCTCGGTCCAACCGGCCGTTGTGACCCTGCCGCCGCGCGTGTCCACCGAGACCATCATCCGGTCCGGCCACTCGCGTAGCGACTCATCGAGCAGCTCGGGGTCGGTGAAGGCCGCGGTGCCAAGGATCACGCGCTCCGCGCCGGCCGCCAGCGCCTGCGCGATCGCCTCCAGGGTGCGCAGGCCACCGCCCAGTTGCACAGGTACGTCCAACTCGCCGGTAATGCGACGCACGTGCTCCAGGTTCACCGGCGCGCCCGCGCGCGCGCCATCGAGGTCCACCACGTGCAGGTGCTCCGCGCCTTCGCCCACCCATCTGCTCGCAGCAGCCAGCGGGTCCTCGTCGTAGACCTTCTTCGCCTCGAAGTCGCCTTTGACCAGGCGCACGGCCTTGCCCTCCATGATGTCTATGGCGGGGTAGAGGATCATGCTCACGCTACGCTCACGCCGCCTGCGCTTTGCCACTCACGCGGGCGGCGCAGATGCGCGCGAAGTTCGCCAGCAGCTTGAGGCCGTGCGTGGAGGACTTCTCCGGGTGCGACTGCGCGCCGTAAATGTCGCCGCTGGCCACGATCGCGGGGAATCGCTCGCCGTACTCGGCCGTGCCCAATACCACGCTCCGATCGTGTGGATGCGCCACGAAGCTGTGCACGTGGTACAGGAATGTCGGCTCGCCGACACCTTCACGCAAGGGCGAATCGCATGTCCAGCTGACTTCGCTCCAGCCGATGTGGGGCAACTTCATGCCCGGCGCCTGCAGGCGCCGCACCTCGCCCTTGAGCAAGCCCAGTCCCGCGGCGCCGCCGTGCTCCTCGCTGTACTCGAACAGCAGCTGCATGCCCATGCAGCTGCCGAAGATCGGCGTGCCGGCCTGCGCGCGCTCGCGCAGCAACGCCGCCAGTCCCAGCTCGTGGATTACCTTCATGGCAGCCGGAAACGCCCCCACGCCTGGCAGCACCAGCCCGTCCGCTGCGCGTAGCTCTTCGTGGTCGCGGCTGACACTCGCCTGCGCGCCCACACGCTCCAGCGCCTTCTCCACTGAACGGCGATTGCCCATGCCGTAATCGACGATCGCCAATCGCGCCGCCAGGTCCGCCTGCGCGCCGCCGTCGCTCATGCCGTCAGCGTGCCCTTGGTGCTCGGCACCCCTGTCTCGCTCGGGTCCAGCGCCACCGCCGCGCGCAGCGCCCGCGCGAACGCCTTGAACGCCGCCTCGATCATGTGGTGGGCGTTGCTGCCCGCCTGTACTTCCAGGTGCACCGTCAGCTTTGCCGCGGTGGCCAATGCGCGGAAGAACTCCTCTGTTAGCTCATGCTCGAAGCCGCCCGTGCTGCCCGGTGGGAGATCGGCCACGAAGAGCGTGAAGGGGCGCCCTGAAACATCGATCGTGCATGTCGCCCTGGCCTCATCCATCGGCACCGTCGCGGCGCCATAGCGTGTGATGCCAGCTCGTTCGCCAAGTGCCCGATCGAGCGCTTGACCCAACACGATCGCTGTGTCCTCCGCCGTGTGGTGCGCGCCCGTCTCCAGGTCGCCACTCACCTGCACCTCGAGGTCCATGTGCCCGTGGCGCGCCAGCAGGTCCAGCATGTGGTCGAGGAAGCCCACGCCCGTGCTGCGGCTGCCCGCGCCCGTGCCTTCCAGGGTCAGCTTCAAGTTCACATCGGTCTCGCCCGTCTTGCGCTCGATCGTGGCCGAGCGGGTGGCGGCTGTGCCTGGAGGTGGGCTCATGGCTGTTGATTCTCGCGCACCCGCGCCTCCATCGACTTCGCGTGCCACTCAAAGCCCTCCATGCGGGCGATCGGCGCGCCCGCCTTGGCCAACTTTGCCGCGTTCTGCGCGTCGATCCTCACCTCCGCCATGCGCCGGCGGAAATGGCGCGTGGAGAGTCCCGAGGCCCACCTCGCGGCGCCCCCCGTGGGGAGGATGTGGTTTGAGCCGGCTACGTAGTCGCCGAAAGCCGTCGCCGAGTACGCGCCCACCAGCACGCAGCCCGCACGTCGCACCAGCGGGGCCAGCGCCTCTGGTTCCTCCCCCACAAGCTCGAGATGCTCGGGGGCGAAAGCGTTGGCCAGCTCGACAGCCTGCCGGGTATTTTCTGAGTGAACCAAGGTGCACCCCGCGAACTCCTCGGAGTCCCCCGCATATGACTGTAAATGCCCTTCCACGGCGTCAAGCATCGCCAGCGAAGGGGATATCGCCACTACGATGCTGCCCTGACCATGCTCTGCCTGCGCAAGCAGGTCCAGCGCCACAAACTGAGGATCTGCGTCCTCACCCATGACCACCAACAGGTCACTCGGACCGGCAAAGCCATCGATGCCCACCGAGCCCGAAAGCTGGCGCTTGGCCTCCTGCACATACAGGTTGCCCGGCCCGACGATGACATCGACGCGCTCGACGGTCTCCGTGCCGTAGGCCAACGCCGCGATGGCCTGGGCGCCGCCCATGCGGTACACCCGTTCCACCCCCAGCAGGCGGCATGTGCCGAGAATCGCTGCGTTGACCTGCCCGTCTGGACCGGGTGGGGAACAGATAACAACATCGAGTACCCCTGCGGCCCGGGCTGTGACAACTCCCATGACGGCCGTGCTCGGATAGGCGGCGCGCCCGCCCGGCACATACACCGCCGCGCTGCCCACGGCGATCTCGCGCATCGTCACACGGTGGCCCTGGGGCAGTCTCACCGGCACGTCCTCGCCTGTGCTCGCCGTGGCCACCTCGGCGACGTTGGCTATCGCCACCTGGAGGCCGGCCACCATATCGAGCGGCAACTGCGTGATGGCCTCGTCCAACTCCTCGCCAGAGACGATCAGCGGGCGGGGCTCGTTGCCCTGAGTGTCCAAGCGGCGCGTGGCCTCGATCACAGCCTCGTCGCCGCGCTCGCGCACGCTGTCGAGGAGCTCGCTCACCGTTTGCTCCACGGAGGCGCCCGTGGGTACGCGCGCACGCAGGTGTGCAGCCGCCGCTTGCAGGCCGCCGCGACGCTCCACGGCGATTTCGTCCCAGCGCTCAACCTCCACGCAGGCGCTCCAACAGCCCGTCGATGGCCTTGGCCTTGAGCTTGTGCGCGACGGGATTGGCGATCAGGCGGGCGGTGCACTCCAGGATCTGCTCGCGGATCACGAGGTTGTTTTCGCGCAGCGTCGTGCCCGTGGCGGTGAGATCGACGATCGCCTCCACCATGCCCGTCAGCGGCGCGAGCTCGACGCTGCCCTTGACCTCCACGATCTCCGCCTGCCTGCCGGTCTCCTCGAAGTGGCGCGCGGCGATGTTGGGGTACTTCGTCGCCACGCGCATCACCCCCAGACGGCGCAGCGCCTGCGCGGCGGGATCGGGGCCGGCGATCGTGGCAAGCACCATCGTGCAGCGCCCATAGCCGAGATCCATCAGCTCGTACACCTCGCGCCCTCCCGCCTGCGTTTCGCCCGGTGCGCCCTGGCCAAGGGCCTGCTCGGAGAGCACATCCTTGCCGGTAACGCCCAGATCGGCAGCGCCCGCCTCGACATAGGTGGGCACATCGGATGGGCGCATCGTGATCACGCCGATGTCCTCAAACAACAGCTTGCGGTCGTTGCTGCGCAGCTCCTCCGTATCGAGGCCGAGACCGCTCAGCAGGTCCACCGTCTCCTCGAACAGCGCCCCCCGGGGCACTGCGATGGTCAGGCCGTTGATCGGCGTCATCGCGCCGCCCCGTCCTCGCGCCCAGCGCCTTGCGGCGGGTCATCGGCGAGCGCTCCCGTTCCCCGCTCCTCGCCGGTGAGGGCGATGTGCAGGCGGTCGATGCCCAACCCGAAGCCCACTGCGGGGAGCGGCCGGCCGTAGCGGCCCAGGAGCTCGTCATAGCGTCCGCCCCCGCCCAGAGGCGCCCCCAGAGCAGGGTCGTAGACCTCGAACACCGCGCCCGTGTAGTAACCGATGTTGCGCAGCAGGCCCAGATCGAAGATCACGCGCTCGGCGACCTGCGGCGCCAGTAGCCCGTGCACCTGGCGCATCCCGCTCGCGGCCTGCGCCGCCGGCTCGGGCAGCCCGATGAGAACCTCGGGGCCGCCACGGCGTTGCGGCACGCTCAGCAGCAGCTGCGATGCCTCATCCGGCAGGCCCGACGCCGCCAGCAGCCGTTCGAGCTCTACGAAGTCACGCCTGGCGAGCGTTGCCAGCAGCTCGGAGCGACTCTGCTCGGGCACTTCCAGGCTGGCCATTAGTGCGCCGAACAAAGACGCATCGCCGAGGCCCACGCGGTAGCCCTTCAGGCCGACCGCATCAAGCGCATCGCACATGATGGTGAGCGCCTCGGCCGTGCCCTGCGGCGCGGGCGAGCCAATCAGCTCGATGCCCGCCTGCAGCAGCTCGCGGGGCTGCCCCCGCTGGGGGCGCACGCCGCGGTAGCAGTGCGCCACGTAACAGAAGCGCAGCGGCGGCTCGACGGTGGGATAACGCGTAGCCACGACGCGCGCGATCGGCACCGTCATGTCCGAGCGCAGCACCAGTACAGCGCCAGACTCGTCGAATACCCGGTAGGCGGGTCGCGCTTCGGCCATGTCGGCCCGCGCCAGCACCGCCTCATACTCGAGCGCGGGCGTCGAGATCTCACCGTAGCCGTGGCGGTCAAAGACGCTGCGCAGCGCCTCGGTGATGACGTGCACCTCGCGTGTCTCATCGGGCAGGACGTCGCGGGTGCCGCTGGGGATGCGGTGGATCATGGCCTGGGCAGGAGGACGGTCGGGGAAGTGGAGCCCATGCAGCCTATCCAGCTATGCCTCCGTTCCCGGGGAGACGCGCGGTGGCTATGCGTGCAACGCCGGTTCGGTGGCCACGCGCTCGATGTTCGCGCCCAGCTCGCGCAGACGCTCATCGATGCGCTCGTAGCCGCGATCGATCTGGCGGATGTTGCCGATTTCCGAGCGCCCCTCGGCGCAGAGGGCGGCAAGCAGCATCGCCATGCCAGCGCGGATGTCAGGCGACTCCACGCGCTCACCGCGCAGCCGGCGCGGACCGGTGACGATCGCGCGATGGGGATCACACATGACGATGTCAGCGCCCATCAGAATCAGCTTGTCGGTGAAGATGAGGCGGTTCTCGAACATCCACTCATGCACCAGGATCGAGCCCTCCGCCTGAGTGGCAAGGGCCACGGCGATAGAGGTGAGATCGGCAGGAAATGCCGGCCAAGGGCCATCCTGGATCTTGCTCTTGTACTCGCCGTGATCTGACTGCGCCACCAGGCGCTGGCCGCCGGGCACGAGCACGTCGTTGCCCCGCAGCTCGCTGCTCAGGCCGAGGCGCTCGAAGACGAGGCGGATCATGCGCAGATCGGCGGGGACCGTGTCCTTGATGAGCAGTTCGCCCCCGGTAACGCCGGCGAGTGCCATGAAGCTGCCGATCTCGATGTGGTCTGGAGCTACCTGGTGGTGGCAGCCGTGCAGGCGCTGCGCGCCGTTGACGGTCAGCAGGTTCGAGCCAATGCCCTGGATGTCGGCGCCCATCTTCACGAGCATCCGCGCCAGGTCCTGTACGTGGGGCTCACACGCGGCGTTGCCAATGACCGTCGCGCCCGGCGTGAGGGCAGCTGCCATGAGAGCGTTCTCGGTCGCCATCACCGAGGGCTCATCCATGAAGACGTCAGTAGGCTGCAGCCCGCGGGCGGCGCTGAGTACGATGTCGCGCCCGCAGACCGTGGTTGCACCCATAGCGCGAAAGGCATCGAGGTGGGGATCCAGGCGCCGGCGGCCGATCACGTCCCCCCCCGGCGGAGGCATGACAGCGCGACGGAAGCGCGCCAGCAGCGGTCCGGCCAGCAGGAAGGAGGCGCGGATTTGCTCAGCCAGCTCGGGGGCGAGCACCACATCGTGCACGCCCGCTGCGCATAGTGCGATCTCGTTGGGCCCGCGCCAGTTGGTGCGCACGCCGATGGCCTCGAGGATCGCCAGCATCGCCTCCACGTCGCGGATGCGGGGAACATTGCCCACGACCACCTCGTCCTCAGTGAGGATGGCGCAAGCAAGGATGGGCAGCGCGCCGTTCTTGTTTCCGGCCGGAACCATCGTGCCGGACAAGGGGACGCCGCCTTCGATGACGAACTTCTCCATAGGCTGGATACGCCGTCGCCGACCCCACAGGGGCCCGTCGACAGAGCGCTTGGCTAGCGTAACAGCCATCGCTGGATCAGTTCGCGCGGGACTGCTAGGGACCTGCCTGGAGTGAGAAAGTTTGTGCTCGAAGCCGCCGCGCGGATTAGACCGAGTCCGGCGCAAGCCCGTCACGCAGCGGTCCCGATCTCGCAAAATCGGAGCTTTTCCTGCAATTCCCCTTGCAGGGAATGCGGCATAATTTGGCTTGCCGAAGCCAAGTTTGGATCGCGAGATCGCTACGCACATATGTTCGTATGTATCGCGTCCGGCGACCTCCCTACTCTACGAACATATGTTCTCTTATGCACCCCATCTTCTGCGCAACGCCAAAGACCTCGCCGTCGCCTTTCTGACGCTCGAGGACGGCGAAGAGCCCCGTCGCGAAGCCGGCTGGGAGGGGCGTCCATCCGCAAGGATGCGGCGTCCGCCGGCTCCGGCGGCCTCAGGCGCAGTGTGGTGCAGCAGCTGCACCGACAGCTGCCTCGACGCTGGCCCCGCCGATCTCAGCGCGGCTCAAGTATCACCACAGGCAGATCGCGCGTGGCGATCGACTTGTAGTACTCGTAGCCACTGTAGATCTGCACGAAGCGCGGCCACAGCTCGTTGACCTCCTGCGCGCTCGCCGCACGAGCGCGCACGGGATAGGACTTGCCTGCCACGAACGCCTCCGCATCGGGCTGGGCCTGCAGGTTGTGCCACCACGCAGGCGTATGCTTGGCGGCGCCATTGGACGCCACCACGGCGTAGCCATCGCCATGCTTGAGGCTGAACATGGGCGCGTCGCGCGGCTTGCCGCTGCGCCGCCCAATGGTGCGCAACACCAGCACATCGGTCTGCACGCCAAGCACGCGCCCGCTGATCCTGCCGCCAGTGGCACGCAGGATGCGCGCGTGCAGGCGCGTCGCCGCCGCGGCACCGGGCTTCTCCGCCAGGTAGGGGCTGATCTTGGCGTAGACATCGGCGAGGCTCGGCATCGAAGTGCATCCTACGACGACGGGCCGCCCCGAGGGCGGCCCGTGTGCTGAAGAAACCGGCGGCGTCCTACTCTCCCAGGCCCTTGCGAGCCAAGTACCATCGGCGCTGAGGGGCTTAACTGCTCTGTTCGGAATGGGAAGAGGTGTTTCCCCCTCGCTAAAGCCACCGGAAAAAGTCGAGAGACCTCGCCTTCCAGAGTCTTTCAAAACTGCACAGCGCCACAACGAGCATCACAACACTGGATCAAGTACCCCATACGGGGGCACAAAAAATCCGTCAAGCCCTCGAACCATTAGTACCGGTCTCCTTCAGACGTCACCGTCCTTCCAGATCCGGCCTATCAACCTGGTGGTCTACCAGGGGTCTTACTCCCTCAAGGGGATGGGAGAGTTCATCTCGAGGTCGGCTTCCCGCTTAGATGCTTTCAGCGGTTATCCGATCCACACGTAGCTAGCCTGCTATGCCCTTGGCAGGACAACAGATACACCAGAGGTGCGTTCATCCCGGTCCTCTCGTACTAGGGACAAATCCTCTCAACTCTCCAACGCCCACGGCAGATAGGGACCGACAGTTTTGTTAC